>CAYPVK010000001.1:0-216510 GCA_964414185.1 uncultured Lactobacillales bacterium
ATCAGCCTTATAGGCGTTAATGAAGAACCGCCGACTACGCCGGCGGGTTCCTTTTGTATTAATCAGGTAAAAGGAGAAAACAATGGGATGGTTTTTTAACACAGAGCCGGATATTCGCAGTTGGCACAGTATTTCTTGGAGAAGTAAAGATGAAAATTATATCATACGTCAGATACAAAGCGCTCTTGAAAACGGCCTTCCTTTGAATAAATCGGATGCAAATAACCATCCGCCGCTTTTTTGGGCAGTGGATGAAGGCCTTTACAATGCAGCCAAATATTTGATAGAGGCAGGTGCCGATGTCAATCATCGTCATTATTACGGAGAATATACTCCGATAGTGTCCGCAATAATTCGCGGAGACACCGATATGATAGATCTTTTGTTGGAAGCGGGGGCGGATTTGAATGCCAGAAACGTATGCGGAGTGACGACGGTAATGTATGCGGCAATGAACAATCTGTATAGCCTTGAAAAATTGATAGATTTGGGCGCCGATTGCAATCTTACGGATGAAGACGGCAGAACGGCCCTTGGATATGCTGTGCAAGAGAAGAATATCGCGACAGCCGTATGTTTATTGCCTGAATGCAATTTTGATGTATACGGCAATATAAACGCATTGACGCATGCCGCTACAGACGAATCGTTGTCGGATATAATAAAATCATATCAAAAACTGACCTCTCTTGATAAAGATACCATGCGTCGCATAAACGGAGAAATATTGATGGCGGCGATTGCCGGTTCACAAGATTGTGGAATCAATATTGAATGCCGGAGAACTTGATTTGGATTTTCGCAGCAATCGTATTGCCGTGAATACGCCGCTGACGTTTGCGGCAGAGTTGGGAGACGTTACAAGCGTTGAATATTTGTTGAAAGCCGGTGTCGATATTGATATGAAAGAAGACGGATTTGAAAAAACGGCGTTGATACAAGCTGCCGAAGACGGCCATTTGCAAGTTGTCGAATTATTGCTTGAAGCCGGAGCGGATCCCAATTTGCAAAATCGCTACGGAAATACGGTACTTATGCGAGCTTTGGACAGAAATCATCCCGATATTGCCATGGTGTTGTTGCAAAACGGCGCGGAAGTGAATACCCAAGATAAACTCGGCATGACGCCTTTGATGGCGGCTGCGGAAAAAGGGTATAACAATGTTGTGGAAAAAATATTGGATCTCGGTGTTGATATGAATGTAAAAAATTTGCATGGAATAAAGGCACGGGAAATGGCCATATCCTATGAACGATGGGAAACCGCAGGGATTTTGGAAGAAGCATTGAAAAACGGGAAAAGCTTCACGCCGGCCGAAGCCGAAGAAAGAAGCAAAATAATGGCGCAAAATACCCGAGAGCTTTGCCGAGCCAAGCGTATCGTATATCAACACAAGGCATTGAAATTCCATACGGAACAGGTGTGTAAAAGAGGCCTTCTTTCAAGCGAATATCCAATGCTTCAACGTTTTCAAAATCATATGTTACAGCGTTCTTGACGCTTTTCGGATTTTTAACGATGCGCCGATTGGGACGGAGTGGTTTTGCACACGGACTAATTTACGGATATATTTATCGACAAAATCCGAAAAAATAAATTGTTAAAAGAGCCGTTAAGAGAATAAAAGCGTCTCTTGATTACAGAGACGCTTTTTATATTAAATCCCTTTTATGACCGAGAAACGTTTATTGCGCATATAATGTTTTAACGCCTTTATTTTCCAAAATATCGGCCAATTTTTTGATTTGCGCTTTGGCGGGTTCGGGCGTCCCTTCCAATTTATACGGCAATCCCAAAGCTTGCCATTTATATTTGCCCGTTTCGTGGTAAGGTAACAACTCAACCAATTCGACGTTCGGATATCGTTTGATGAAATCGGCGAAATTTTCGGCATAAGCGGGTGTGTCGTTAAACCCCGGCAAAACAACCCAACGCACCCATGTACGAATGTTTTGCCCCTTTAAATATTCCAAAAACGCTAAAGTTTTTTCGTTTGTTTTTCCCGTCAAATTTTTATGTTGTTCGGATACCAAATGTTTAACGTCCAACAAAACAATGTCAGTCATGGATAACAATTTTTCGGTGTCGGCGTCTATATCGGTATGGCCCGACGTGTCAATGGCCGTATGAATTTTGCGGCGTTTTAAAAATTCGAAAATCTTGATTAAAAATTGCTTTTGCAACAACGGTTCGCCACCCGAAAAAGTAACACCGCCGCTCGAAAATTTCATGAAATCTTCGTACTTTAAAATTTCTTGCACCACTTCCGCGGCACCGACCGTTTTGCCGTCTTTTGCCAACCATGTGTCGGGATTATGGCAATATTGGCATCTGAGCGGACACCCCTGCATAAAAACCACATAGCGTATGCCCGGCCCGTCAACGGTGCCGCCGCTTTCAAAGGAATGAATTTTGCCGGTGATTTGGTCTAACGTTTCCATAAAATGCTCCGAAAAAATAACCGCCTTATATCAAAGGCACATGAATATTTACACAATAACGTTGTTTTATAAAAAAAGCAATCCCGACTTACGGAAAATAAGTCGGGATTTTTTGTTCACGTTTTTTAATTACAATTTTTCGTGGAACGTTCTGGAAATAACATCCATTTGTTGTTCGCGTGTGAGCTTGATAAAGTTCACGGCGTAACCCGATACACGGATTGTCAATTGCGGATATTGTTCCGGATGTTCCATTGCGTCTTGCAATGTTTCACGGTTCAAAACGTTGACGTTCAAATGTTGTCCTTCATTCGTCACATAACCGTCCAACATACTGACCAAGTTGCCCACTTGAATGTCTTTGGTTTTGCCGAGCGAATTCGGGATGATTGAGAACGTGTTTGAAATACCGTCTTGGGCGTGTTGGAACGGCAATTTGGCAACCGAACAAAGCGAAGCCAAAGCCCCGTTTGTATCGCGTCCGTGCAACGGGTTGGCACCCGGGGCAAACGGCACACCGGCTTGACGCCCGTCGGGGGTTGCACCTGTTTTTTTGCCATAGACGACATTTGACGTAATCGTCAAAATCGATTGTGTCGGAATGGCGTTCCGATAGGTCGGGAATTGACGGATTTTATCCATGAATTGTTTGACCAATTTGCGGGCAATCGAATCGACACGTTCGTCGTTGTTGCCGTATTTCGGGAAATCGCCTTCAATTTCAAAATTTGTTGCAATGCCGCGTTCGTCGCGGATGATTTTGACTTTCGCATATTTTGCGGCGGACAATGAATCGACGGCGATTGAAAAACCGGCGATGCCGCAGCCGAGCGTGCGAATGATGTCTTTGTCATGCAACGCCATCATCGATTTTTCATACGAATATTTATCATGCATATAGTGGATGATGTTCAATGCATTGACATATGTTTCGGCCAACCAATTCATCATCGCGTCAAATTTGCGTGACAATTCGTCAAAATCCAAATATTCGGATGTAATCGGCGCAAATTCGGGGCCGACTTGAGCACCGGATTTTTCGTCCTTACCGCCGTTGATGGCGTACAAAAGTGTTTTGGCCAAGTTGGCGCGAGCGCCGAAGAATTGCATTTGTTTGCCGATTCGCATCGGGGAAACACAACATGCAATGCCGTAATCGTCGCCGAAGAAACCGCGCATCAAATCATCGTTTTCATATTGGATGGATGACGTATCAATGGATACTTTTGCACAGAATTTTTTAAAGTTTTCGGGCAAGCGAGTCGACCATAAAACCGTCAGGTTCGGTTCGGGAGCAGGGCCCAAATTGTACAATGTATGCAAAATGCGGAACGAGTTTTTCGTAACCAACGTGCGCCCGTCAATACCCATGCCGCCGATGGATTCGGTTACCCAAACCGGGTCGCCCGAAAACAAGTCGTTGTATTCGGGAGTACGTAAGAAACGGACCATACGCAATTTGATGACCAAATCATCCATCATTTCTTGGGCTTGTTCTTCGGTAATCACGCCGTTTTCAATGTCGCGTTGAATGTAAATGTCCAAGAACGAAGAAATACGGCCGATAGACATCGCGGCACCGTTTTGGTCTTTAATCGCGGACAGATAGCCGAAATAAGTCGCTTGGATGGCTTCTTTGGCATTTTCGGCGGGTTTTGCAATGTCGCATCCGTATGACGCCGCCATTGTTTTCATATCTTCCAAAGCGCGGATTTGTTCGGCCAATTCTTCGCGTTCGCGAATGATGTCAGCCGTCATGTCGCAATTGTCGGACATGGCTTTTTGCGCTTGTTTGTCTTCAATTAAGCGGTCAATCCCGTACAAAGCGATACGGCGATAGTCACCGATGATGCGGCCGCGGCCGTAGGCATCGGGCAAACCGGTGATGATACCGCTTTTGCGGCAAGCGCGAATCGCCGGCGTGTAAGCGTCAAATACGCCATCGTTGTGCGTTTTTCTGTAAGTTGTAAAAATTTCGGTAATTTTCGAATCCAACGGCAAATCATAAGCTTTGCAAGACCCTTCGACCATGCGATAGCCGCCGTACGGCATCAAAGCACGTTTAAGCGGTTTATCCGTTTGCAAACCGACAATGATTTCTTCGTCTTTGTTAATATAGCCGGGGCCGTGAGACGTGATGGAAGAAACAACGACGCTGTCGGCATCCAATACACCGCCGGCTTCGCGTTCTTTTTTCATCAATTCCGCCACTTCATCCCACAATTTTTTCGTGCGGGGCGTTGCGCCGGCCAAAAACGAATCATCGCCTTCATAGGGCGTGTAGTTGTGCTGGATAAAATCGCGCACGTTGATTTCGTCTTGCCATTTGTTGGTTTTAAAGCCTTCCCATGCTTTGGATTGAGTATTTTCCATTGTTGTTCCCTTCTGTTTTATTTACCGAAAATAAATATCCGCAAAAAAATCCACAGATAAATTTCGTCGTCAGGTTATTTTATACCTCACTTTTTTAAATCGCAAACAGTATATCACGGTAGATTTTTTTTGGCAATAACATTTTTTAACGGCGCAGTGTCGCGGATATCGGGCGCGTTTCAAAAAAATTTCAAAAGAGCCGTTTCCAATAAAAAGCATCTTACATATTGACATATGAACATATATTCATATATAATCATCCCATAATCAAAATAAACGGAAAGGGGGGTTAATATGGCTTACGGCAGGCGGCGCAAAGCAATCGGGCGTATGGTTCAAAAAAGGGGCGGGGCTTATATGGTGCCCAAATCGGCCGCCAAAGTGGTTAAAAAATTGCGCGAAAATTTTGAAGAAAAACATGCATCTTCATTTGAAACGAATTTTGTCGAGCATAAGGCGCATTATCATGTGCATGGGGACGGTTATCACGGTTTTCATTCAAAAAACGAGCAAATAAAACGGGTTTTGCAAGAAACGGACGAACATTCGGGCGAGCACGGACACGTTCATGGTTTAGAAAGCGGCGGGACACACCGTCACGGCCATATTCCGGCCGGCACGAATGAAAAAGTCGTCATGGCCGGATTTTTGTTGACGTTTGCGTTTATGTTGGTCGAATTTGTCGGTGGTTATTTGTCGGGGTCGTTGGCGTTAATGGCGGATGCCGGCCATATGTTGATTGATGCGAGCGCTTTGGCATTGGCGTGGGCGGGTTTTTATTTCGGCAAAAAACCGATGAATGCGCAAAAAACGTTCGGGTATTTGCGGTTGGAAGTTTTGGCCGCCTTGTTTAATTCTCTGTTTTTGTTCGGCTTGACGTTGTGGGTCGCTTACGAAGCTGTCATGCGTATTGCGCGTCCCGTGGAAATTATGGCCGGTTCGATGTTTATCGTGGCCGTTTTGGGGCTGTCGGTTAATGCGTTGGTCTTTTATATTTTAAACAAAGGCGAAAAAGACCATTTGAATATCAAAGGTGCCGTGTTGCATGTTATGGGGGATATGCTCGGGTCCGTGGCGGCTATCGGCGCGGCGGTTATCATTTATTTTACGGGGTGGTCGCCGATTGATTCGATTTTGTCGATTTTCGTATGCCTGTTGATTTTGAAAAATGTTTGGCGGCTGTTTAAAAACGCGTTTGATATTTTGATGGAAGGTGTGCCCGGCGGCATTGATATATCCGAAATCAAAGAACGTGTATCTCGTGTACGCGGTGTTAAATCCGTTTGCCATATTCATATTTGGGCATTGACTTCGGGCAAAATTATGGCAACGTTGAACATTTCGGTTAAAAATGAAAGGCATATCCTTTCAACGGTCAAAGCCGTCAAGCGGGTTTTGACGGAAGAATTCGGCATTGTGCATACGACGGTCGGCGTGGATGAAACGGCTTGTGTTTTGGCAAAAGGGGCACACGAGCATGACGGCGAACAATGAACAAATCGAACGGCTTGCCGATACGTTTAAAATTTTGGGCGACAAAACGCGCTTGAAAATTTTAATTGCCGTGATGGGCGAACGCATCTGTGTTTCCGAAATTGCTGAACAATGCGGCATTTCCCAATCGTTGGTCAGTCATAATTTACGCTTGTTAAAGGCTTGCCGCTTGGTTATATCGGCACGCGAAAACAAACAGATTTTTTATGAAGCCGCCGATAATCACATCAAGAATATGATTCGTGACATGTTAACGCATATTCAAGGAAAAGATGAATAAAATCAATTATTTATAAAATAATTTTATTTTTACCGAACTTTTTTGTTCCGCCGAACGTATTTCATAATGAATTGCCTTTTGAACGGGCGAACGTTAATTTTAACAAAGGGAAAAAAGAAATGCGTAAAATGTTATATATTTTAATGGGGGTTTTATTGATTTCAAGCGGGGTTCAAGCTAAAAGTTTTGACCATGGGCCGCGGAATATGCCCCATCAGCCGAATCAAACGATTATTGTGAATAATTATCAAAACGATATGCATAAACCGCAGTGTTTCGATTGTCGTCGAGAATCGAAATTCGTACATCATGAACACGGGAAAATTCACCATAAATCCGATGATACCGCTTTAAAGGTTGCCGTCGTGTCGGCAGGCGTCGTCGGAACGGTGGCGTTATTGGCGGCTTTGGCGCATTAAAGGTTATTTCAATTGCATAATTTTTGCTGTCATGGTACCATTGCGGCGAAGGTTGAAAGGAAAAACGCCTTGTTTGATTCGAACGATAATACATTGATGGAAAAAATTGCGCGCGGTGACCATGGCGCTTTTGCCGCGTTGGTCAAAAAGTACGCGAAATATTTTTATGCGGTGGCTTATCGTTATCTGGCCGAAAGAGCCGCGGCGGAAGATATAACGCAGCAGGCTTTTTTAAAATTATGGGAATCGCCTTTTAAATTCGATCCGTCAAAGGGTATTCAATTTAAAACGTGGTTTACGTCGGTTGTTGTCCATTTGTGCATTGATTACAAACGCAAAAATAAATATTGTTATGCCGATATTGTCGATTTGGATGTGCAAGACGACGGCAAATCGGCACCGGTAAAAATATTGGAAAAGCAAGCTTATACCTTATTGGAAAAAAGCATCCGACGGTTGCCGATGAGCCAACAAACGGCAATTAATTTGGGATTTTATCAGGAATTGCCGTACGAAGAGGTCGCGCAAATCATGAAAACAACGCCGTCGGCGGTTAAATCGTTGATTATGCGGGCAAAGGAAAACATTAAAAAAAATATGGAGGATTTGGCACATGCTCAATCGAAAATTTGAACAGGCAAGCGCGGATTTGGAAGAACGCATTATTGCGGTTTCTTTGTGCGTGCGCCAAAAGAAAAGCCCCGTTCAAAAAGTAGCGGGATTGTTTGAAACGTTGAAAAAAACGTTTGCCGAATTTTCTTTGCCCAACCCGGCGTATATTATGCCGGCGGTTTTTATATTGGGCATATTGGTCGGTGTCGGATTTTCTTCTTCTTCCGCTGCCGCGGATATGACGCAGTTTGTCGACGAAATTTATTTTGATTTTTAAATTTTCTGTGTTTTTTAAAGGAGGATACATGAATAACAAATTAAAAATTTTATTGGTCGTTTCATTATTGTTAAATATGTTTTTGGGCGGCGTTATGGTTGGACAATCGAGCCATTTTAAACGTCCGCACCTGGGGCATATGATGGTGCAATCGTTCATGAAAGATCATGACGGTGCGCGTCGAATTTTGCATAAAGAACGCAACGCGGCGCTTGAAATGTTGCGCGCTCCCGAATTTGACTCGCACGCTTTTGAAGCGCAGATTGATAAAATCAGCCGGATACAAGGCGATATGTACCGTGATTTCGTTTGTTCAATGGCTGAAAAAGTTCGCGCGATGCCGCCTGAGGAACGTGAAGTTTTTATTAAAAAATTAGGGCGTTGCGATTTTCCTCCGCATGGGGAAAAACGCCCTGTGAAAAATAATTAATGAACGTTCGTTAAATTTTTTTATTGAATTTTTTAAAAACGGTGTTTTTTATCGGCACGTTTACGTGTTCTTTCAAAAGCACCGTTTTTTTGATTTGATTTTTAAAAGTTAAATAAAAACGGCGGTTGAAATTTTTCGACTCAATAATTATATACGAAAGTAATATGATATTTTGCGATAACGGGAATACAAAAATGCTGTTTTTCGACAGATTGAATTTTGTTTAAACGTTTATGCAATCAGATGATTTTTTCCGATAGGGGGAAAGGAAAGAATATATGAAAACACCGCATAAAATCAAGTTGCAAACCGCTGCCGTATTGGCTGTTTTTTTGGCGGTTCATTTTATCGTATGGGTTTTGGTGCCGATGATCCGTCCCAATATTCCGATGGATTCCGCCGAAGCCGTCGTATGGGGAGGTGAATGGGCATTCGGGACGAACAAGCATCCGTTTTTAAGCGGTTGGTTGGCACAAATATCGCATATGATTTTCCAAAATCCCGATTTGGCGGTTTATGTTTTAAGCCAATTATGCGTGCTTATCGGATTTATCTATATTTATAAAATCGGGCGTTTGTTTTTATCCGCCGACAAAGCACTGTTAAGCGTGTTGTTTTTGGAAGGCACGATTTATTACGGTATTTGTTCGGTTGAATTTAATGCCAATGTGTTATCGTTGGCCGTTGTGCCGCCGATGATGTATTATTTTTATCGAACTTTAAATTCCGACCGTTTGCAAATGTGGATTTTAACGGGTATTTTAATGGCCGCGGCGTTGATGACCAAATACACAAACGGCATCTTTTTAATCGCGATGGGGCTTTATTTGATTTCAACAAAACAAGGACGCGCGCAATTTAAAAAGCCGGGCATGTATATCGCCGGCACTGTTTGTTTGTTGGCTTGTTTGCCACACCTTTTTTGGTTGATGCAAAATGATTTTTATCCGTTTGTTTATTTGACATCTCGTGCCGGTGCGAATGAATCGCATTTGTTTTTTGTCAGCCACTTTTTTTGGCCCGTCAAATTTGCCGCGGCCCAAATGTCGGCAACGGCTTTGACATGGGTCGGCTTTTGTATTTTATATTTTATCGGGGGTAAGGTTTCTTGGCGCGGATTTAAAAAAATGCCGCCGTTTTTGACTTTTATGGGAATAGTCCCCCTTTTAATTTGGATTTTATTATCCGCGGCGGCGGGTGTAAAACTTAAAAGCATGTGGGGCTTTGCCTTTGTGTCCTTGGTTCCGATGATTTTATTTTATGCATCGGATTTTAAAGATATATTGCGATTTCAAAAAAGGGGCGTTTTATTGGCTTATATGATGATGATTTTAATGGCGGTATCTTGCATCGGCACAACGTTGTGTCATACCAGTAATCGGGCAAACTTCCCCGGTCGCGATTTTGCCGTTCGGATGAAAACGCTGTGGCGGGAAAAATATCAAACGCCGCTGAAATATACGAGCGGCGATATTTGGTTCGCATCGTTATTGCATGTTTATCTGCCCGAAAAACCGCGCGTGTTGATTCAAATGAATCCGTCGGCCGCGCCGTGGATTGACATAAACGATTTGCAAACATGCGGCGCAATCGTCATGGCGGATAACTCGGACGAATACGCGGCTTTTCAAAGCCGTATTGCCGGCGTGCCCGATCCGACGGTCGTATCATATAAAATCAAAAGCAAATTCGGCAAAGAAAAAACGGTATTGATTCACTACGGCATTTTGCCGCCGAAATCAGCCGTGTCGGGAAAATGTTCATCCGATGATTTGAAAAAGGGGGCAAATCATGAAAACCGATAAAAGTTTAAGTATTGTTGTTTCGGCTTATAACGAAGAAGGCAACATTAAAGAATTGTACCGGCAATTAAAAGCGGTTTTAAAAACGTTGCCGATACGCACATATGAAATTATTTTTGTCGATGACGGGTCAAAAGATAAAACGTTGTATTATTGCCACGAACTGCAACAAAAAGACGATACCGTCAAAATTGTTCACTTGGTGCGCAACTTCGGCCATGAAACGGCGATGACGGCGGGCATGGATTATGCGTCGGGCGGCGCAGTGGTTTTCATGGATGCCGATTTGCAACATCCGCCCAAATACATCAAACAAATGGTCGATTTATGGTTAAAGGGCAACGATATTGTCTTAACGCGCCGCCGGGATAATTTACAAACGTCGAAATTTTATAAATTTTGTTCGAAATATTTTTATAAAATTTTAAATTTGCTGTCCGATACCCATATCCCCCAAAGCACGCCCGATTTTCGGTTGATAGATCGCAAATATATCGATTTTTTGAAAAAATTTAACGAACGCGATACGTTGTTTCGCGGAACACTCGGCTGGATTGTGTCGCTGGATAAAATGGCCACGATTGATTTTATTGCGCCCCAACGCTTATCGGGGCAATCCAAATACAATTATTATAAAAGTTTGAAATTGGCTGTGAACAGCATTTTGCAATTTTCGGTCAAACCGCTTTATTTATCGTTATGGTTGGCGGTTATATCGGGTATTTTTGCCATCGGTTTGGGATTGTACGTCATTATCGAACATTATGTTTTGAAAAATCCGACCCCGGGTTATGCAACCATTATGGCGACGATTGTGTTCATGGGGTCGGTTACGTTGTTTATTTTGGCGATTATGGGGGCTTATATTGCCAAAATCCATATCGAAACAAAAAAACGCCCGCTGTATTTGGCCGAATTTATGGACGGGCAGCAAAATAAAACAATGGCGGTTTTAGCCGTGTCGGCTCCGGTAAAAATCGAAAAAAAGCCATCGGCAAGGCTTAAAAAAAATTTTTCGTAAAGGAGGTAAACATGCTTAAAAAAATAATTAATGCCGACGATTTCGGCATCAGCCCCGGCGTGAATCGAGCCATCATTGCTGCTTATCGACAAGGCGCGTTAAATTCAGCCGGCATGATGATGAACGTCGCCTATACGGATGAAGCCGTTGCCCTTTACAAACAAAATTCGGGTTTACGCGTCGGCGTACATTTGAATTTGACAAACCAACAAAATCAACGCCCCGTTGCCGCACCGAAAGACATTCCGTTGTTGGTGGATAAAGACGGCAATTTAAAGCACGGATTTGTTAGTTTGATGATTTTATCGTTTTTTAAGAAAAAAGAACTTCAGCGCCAATCGGAAATTGAAATGCGTGCCCAAATCGACAAAGCATTGGCCGCCGGTATCACACCGTCGCATTTGGATTCGCACCGCCATGTGCATATGATTCCTGCCGTGTTCCGAGTGGCGAAAAAATTGCAAGCCGCCTATCGAATACCGCGCTTGCGCGTGTTGAACGAAAATGTTTTTTACACATTGACAGACGCGAAAAACTTGAAATGCCTTTTTGACGGCGGATTGGTTAAATACGGCATTTTAAAAACATTTTATTATTGGAACCGCACGAAAAGCGATACGTATTTTTACAGTGTCATTTATACGACGCGCTTGTTCGGCAAGAATGTGAAACGCATCAAAGTGCCGAAAAAATATACGGCCGTCGAATTTTGTACGCACCCGTCCGTAACGGCCGTTGACGCCCGAAAATTTGAATCCCAATTTTATGATTACCTGCTTGATCGCAAAGACCGCCAAAATGAATTTGAAGCGGTTATGGATAAAACGTTGCCGGACAGGATTGTTCAAGAATAACGGTTTTCGGCATTGTGAAAGGATGTTTTGGCAAGGTTTCCGAAAAAAGCGGTTATGTTTTGCGCACGTTTGCCGCCGAAAGCCGTACCGTTTTATTTTTGTAAAAATAAGGTGCCGTATAAAAAAAGCCCTTCATGGTAAAGGGCTTTGGCAATACATCGGTTGCGTCGTTATTAAGAAGCGTTTTTGCGCCCGAAAATAAAGCTTAAAATCGCCAAGATAAGGCCAACGATAAAAACGATTTTCGCTGCCCATGCCGCCGTGCCGGCCAATCCGCCGAACCCGAGCGCTGCCGCAATCAATGCGATAACCAAAAATGCAATAGCCCATGAAAACATGTTAAAGTCCCCCCCTCTTTTTATGAATACGTTCCCGGCGCCACCGTCAAGGGTGCCGTTAAGCTTTATATATGGGCCGAACCGACAAAAGTAAATACATACAAAAGAATACGCCGCGCTGAAAATTTGCCGTCGGATAACGGTGAGCGGCGGTTAAAATTTGCATTTGCGAAAAATTGTTTTTATATTTTAACCATGCCGATAATAAAGGAGGGGAAAATGGATACGCTTGACGCAATTAAATCAAGAAAAAGCATACGCAACTATTTGCCGCGGCAAATCGAAAAGCAAAAATCGGATGCGTTGGTTGAAGCGGGCAAAAGGGCGCCCAAGGCCGCGCCGTTGAATTTAACCATTATCGAAAATCGAGAGATGTTGCGATACATGAATGATTTGGCTCTTAAAATAATGAAGAGCGACGGAAACGAATTTTTGCAAAAACGGGCCGCGTTGCCGGGTTATGAACCGTTTTACGGTGCGCCGTGTTTGATTTTGATATCGTCGGAAGCCGGCCCGTTCGGTATGGCGACGGCTTCGTGCGCCGCGATGAATATCATTACGGCGGCAACCGATTTGGGGCTTGGTTCATGCTATGTCATTTCGCCGACTTTGGCCCTTAAAGGCGATGCAAAGTTAAGCGAACGGTTGGGCATTGCGAAAGGATTGACAGGGTTATGCGGCGTTTTGGTCGGTTATGCCGACACTAACCGTTTTGAAACGGGCGGTGGCAAAGTCAGTGTCAATTATATAAAATAAAAACTTAATTTCATTGTTTGCTTTTGCCAAACGCGCGTTTATCGCATGGTTTGCGGCGTGTTCGTTCATGCCGCCGATTTTTTGAATCTTTAAAAAAATATTACAACCTCAGGTTTTACTTGACAAGTAAAACAAAAATGCCCATATCTGTCAGAAAACATTTTATCTTTTTGATATTTAAACATATTAAACGATGTTTTGATTTTTTGAAAATAAAAAATGTTTAAACTTAAAGTTGTAAAAATGATATGTTAAAGGTGTTGTAATGCAATCAATCCAAATTCCGTTTAATGAACATTATTTTGATGAACAAGGGCAATCGGGCATATTTGACGGGCAAGGGCGTGTTTTTAAATGCTTGTTGGACAATAAACCGGTTTATGTTAAAAAAAGCGAAAAATCAAAACGCCGTATCGGGCATAAAATGCAAAGTGTCCTGTATAAAATCTTCAAGGATCCGATTTTAATTCCGACGGTTTTGGGCAAAGGCGAAGATGATATCCGTTTCCAAGTGGATAAAATGCGCCGTTTAAAACAAAACGGCATTCGCGTGCCGGAAGTCATTTATGTTTGCCCGGATTATTTTATTATGGGCGACGGGGGCGAATGTGTCAAAGATTATTTGAAAAAGCACCCCGAACAAACCGATTCGGTTTTGGCTCGGTTATGTTGCGAAATGGCAAAATTGCATATGAAAAATTTTGTGCACGGCGGGGCGCAAATTAAAAATTTCGTTATTAAAAACGGTGTTGTTTCATTGATTGATTTTGAAGAAAAAATTTTGCCCGAACATGTCGAAGCTTTTAAAGTGCGCGATATGTTGGTGTTTTTGTTGTCTTTGGAACGGTGCCGATTCCATACCGATATTAAGCGGTTATGCCGTTTGTACGAACAAATGACCGCGGTTGATATGTACGGCGAAATAAAACGGTTTTTTAAAAAATACAGATGGTTGTCATTTTTAAACGGCCGCTTGTTCCGCTTTTTGCGGATGAACGATGTGCGCGCGTTTTTAAACTTGATGAAACGGTTTGACGCGTAACGGTTAAAATGCCAACCGTCCGATGGCGGCCGCATTGGTAACGATGATCAAAATGCCGACAAAGAACATTAAGATTTTGGGGTTGATTTTGGCACAGACAAAAGCGGCCAACGGCGCAGCCAAACAGCCGCCGATGACCAGCCCGCCAACGATTTTCCAATAGCCCAAGCCGATTGAAACAAAAAAGATTGCGGATTGTGCCGCAGTTACGAAAAATTCGGACAGGTTGGCCGTTCCGATTGTTTGGCGCGGATTATTGCCGCGGGCGATCAGTGTTCCCGTCACGATAGGGCCCCAACCGCCTCCGCCCATTGCGTCCAAAAAACCGCCGACAAATCCCAAGGGTGCGATATGGCGGACATTTTTTTTGGTTTTTATGCGGGCAAACGATTTTCGGACAATCCAAATACCCAAAATCATTAAATACAAGCATACGAACGGTTTAACGGATTCGGTCTTTGCCGCGGATAAAAATGCTGCGCCGACGATGCCGCCCGCCACGCCGGCAGGTGCTAATTTTTTCAGCAATCCCCAATCAACATTTTTCATTTTGAAATGTGAAATGCCCGATGCAAAAGTCGTAAACATTTCCGAAAAATGGACGGCAGCGCTGGCATGGGAAACTGGGACGCCCCAAAACGACAATGTCGTTGTTAAAAAAACACCGTAAGCCATACCCAATGCGCCGTCTATCAGCTGAGCCGCAAAGCCTAAGAAAATAAAAACAGCCGTTTCAATCATCGGGCGGATTGTTCGGGCGTTGCACCTCCGGCCAAGCGGCAAAAATCGCGGCCGGCGGGTTCTTGGAAAGCATACAGGCCGAATTCGGGCAATACGGCATATAAATGGTCGAAAATATCCGATTGTATCGATTCGTACGCCGCCCAAACCGTCGTGTTCGTGAAACAATAAATTTCAATCGGCAAACCGGTCGGGCCGGGGTTGAGCTGACGCACGATTAAGGTCATGCCTTTGTGGATTTTTGCATTGTTTTTAAGGTATTGTTCCACATAGGCGCGAAATGTGCCGATATTCGTCAAACGGCGGGCGTTTACCGGGTCGGCATCGGGCATTTGGCGGTTCCATTCGGTCAATTCTTTATCCTTTTGCGCCAAATATTCTTTTAATAAAACGAATTTGCGCAAGTGTTCTTCTTCGGCGGGTGTTAAAAAATGAATGCTGTTTTGGTCCAAGCTGATAGCGCGTTTAATCCGCCGTCCGCCCGATTCGGTCATGCCGCGCCAATTTTTAAACGGTTCGTTGACCAATTTGCGTGTCGGAATCGTGGTAATGGTTTTATCCCAATTTTGCACTTTCACTGTATGCAATGCAATGTCAATCACGTCGCCGTCGGCGTTCAGCTGGGGCATTTCAATCCAATCGCCGAGTTTGACGATATTGCCGGATGAAATTTGAACGCTGGCAACCAACGATAAAATGGTGTCTTGAAATACCAACATTGTCACGGCGGCCATTGCTCCCAAACCGGATAATAAAATCAGCGGCGATTTATCAATCAAGGCCGCCAAAGCCAAAATAGCCGCGATGGAAGAAACGGCGATTTTGACGACTTGCAAATACCCTTTGATGGATTTGCCGGCCGTGCCTTGACGGCGCATGTAAAGCGTGTTGCACACGTCAATCAATGCGTTGACGGCCAATGCAAAAGAAACGACGATAAAGGCGCCGGACACGTTTTTAATAATACCGGCCAAAGCCGCCGGCATATGCGGCACTAACGGAATTGCTTCGATTACGATAATGGCGGGGATAATATTGGCCAATCGCGCAACCATCCGCAAAACGTCGGGGTCGTCCTTGAAACTTGTGAATTTAAGCAGGCGTGCCAAAATCCTTAATAAGATTTTTTTGACGATAAAGTTGGCAATTGACGCCACGCACATAATTAACAAAAAGGCAACGCAACCCGATAAAACGGGCGATTCTTTTAAATAGTCAAACAAAAATGCGATATATGGTATGTTTGTCATGGGGTTTCTTTCGTTTGTTAAAAAGTGCCGTTAAACGGCGGGTATATTATTTTATGAGCACGTTATATCAAATATTAACGCGTTTGTAAAGAACCCGATTTTTTCTTGTCGGAAAATTGAAGGCTCGGATGCAATTTTGCCGTTATTCAAAAGGACAACGGTTTTAAACGTTGTTCAAATTTAAAGGTCCGATTTCAAGGCGGCGGTTTTTTTATGATAAAAAATTTAAAATGCCCGCCGCCCTTATTATTTTATTTCAAATAGTTTTTGAAAAAGCTTTCGATTTTGTCAAACGGGATTTTATCGGTTTGGTCATATAAATCCACATGATTGGCCCCTTTGATAATCATCAGCTCTTTGTTGTCGCCTTTTAATTTTTTATAAGCGTCTTCGCTGAAATAACGGCTGTGTGCATTTTCCCCGTGTATCATTAAAACGGCATTTTTAATTTCGGGGCTGTAGGCAAGAATCGGCATATTCATGAACGATAAAGCCGTCGTTTTTGTCCAATGGCCGTTGGAATTGATTGACCGTTCATGAAAGCCGCGCGGCGTTTTGTAAAATCCGAAATAATCTTGTACGAATTGCGGTTCTTGACCCGTTAATTTATCGGGCAACCCGTCCGCGGGCGCATACGAATTGTTTTTAAAATCTTGTGTGCGTTGGGCGTTTAATTCTTTTCTTAAAGCGTCGCGTTGTTGTTCATCCATCGTGTCAAAATATCCGTTTGCTTTGACACGGCTCATGTCATACATGGTCGATGTGACGGTCGCTTTAATCCGTGGGTCGATTGCCGCGGCATTTAATGCAAACCCGCCGAAACCGCAAATGCCGATGATGCCGATTTTATCGGCGTCGATATTTGGTCGGTTGCTTAAAAAATCAACGGCGGCGCTGAAATCTTCCGTATTGATGTCGGGCGAAGCGACATGCCGGGGTTGCCCGCCGCTTTCCCCCGTATAAGACGGGTCAAAGGCCAACGTGACAAAACCCCGTTCGGCCATATTTTGCGCATACAGGCCCGATGATTGTTCTTTAACGGCGCCGAACGGCCCGCTGACGGCAATGGCGGGCATTTTTGCATCCGTTTTGGTTTTCGGCGTGTATAAATCGCCCGTTAATTCTATGCCGTAACGGTTTTTGAAATGCACTTTTTGAACGGTTACTTTATCGCTTTTCGGAAAAATTTTATCCCAAGCGGCGTTTGTTTGAGTGGTCATTTTGTTTGCTCCTGTTGCTGTGGTTGAAAAAATACAAAATCCGATTAAGGCGGCAACGGCCAACCTTAAAAAATGTGTTATGCTTATTTTTATCACGGGCACCCCCTTTTATTTTTTGAACTTAAAAATTTCTCTTGCCGAATTTAAAGATAATGCCATGGCAAAATAATTGCAAATACTTAATACGTTATACCGTGATATGCTTGGAAAAATATTAAATTTAAAATGGCGGGACGCTTTTTTGAACAGCTTTTAATAATGTTTGATAAGATAAGGTTTGTAAAATTAAAAATGAAAGGTTAAACTGAATAATACCGAAATAAAATTAAAAGGAGAAAATTTATGAAAGTTTTATTGATTAACGGGTCGCCGCATAAAAACGGTTGCACTTACACAGCATTGAAAGAAATTGCCGAACAATTGAAAAAAGACGGTATCGGTTCGGAAATTTATGATATCGGGACGCAAGCGATACGCCCGTGCATGGCTTGCAGGGCTTGTGCCAAGCTCGGCAAATGCGTCATAAATGACAAGGTTAATGAATTTGTGGATAAAGCCGCGGCCTTTGACGGGTATATTATCGGTTCGCCGGTGCATTACGGTTCGGCCAGCGGTGTTGTCGTACCGTTTTTGGATAGGGCTTTCTTTTCCGCATTTATGGCGGGGCGTTTGATTTTTCGTCACAAGCCCGGGTCGGCTGTTGTCAGTGCCCGCCGTGCCGGAACAACTTTTGCTACAGATCAACTTAACAAATATTTTCAAATCTCTGAAATGCCCGTTATTTCAGGACGTTATTGGAATATGATCCACGGTTCGACGCCCGAAGAAGTTTTGCAAGATAAAGAAGGCATGCAAAACATGCGCATATTGGCCAAAAATATGGCGTATCACTTAAAATGCAAGGAAGCCGCCGCCCAAACGGGCATTTTGCCGCCGGCAGCGGAACAAATTGAATTTACAAACTTTATCAGATAAAAATCATGTCGTTTTTGGACAAGTGCTCTAAAAAACAATCCATGACTTTATATTTTTTAACAAAAATATTGTCAATTTCGGTTTACGGTGTTTTATTCGTCGCGAATGCTTTTGATGATAATACCCAAAATTTCCAATTCGCCTTTTTTGGGCGTATCAACGTCGGGCATGCCCGGCACATCGTTGAATAATAAATCTTGCCCGTCGTTTTTGACATAGCGCCGAATGAATAATTGGGTTGCTTGCATTTGAACATTCGTTTTGGCGCATACGACATATTTGCCGTTTTCAATCGGGCCGTATTCGTTTTTCTTGGCACAAACCAAAACCGTTCCGCGCGGATAAACTGTTTGGGTACCGGCATCTTGGACTTCGACGGCAAAAATTTGATTTTCGTTAAAGTGTGCCGGACGATTCGTGAAAATATCGGAATGTTCGGCTTCGGCCGAATCGTGCGCAAACATCAAACCGGCTCCTTTGGGCAATACTTTTAACCCGTGTTGCCAAACACCTTCCCGAATGGCGGCGATAACCGGGATTCTTACGATATTCATGCTTATTAAGCCGACTTCGGGCTGCCAATCCTGCGGCAATAATTCATAAGCATTGACATCCAACGCTTTGGCAATGACTTTCATCCATTTGGGCGTCAGCGAACGCAAGCCTCTTTCAAGTTTTTGAATTTGGGCAGGATCCGTTGTAATGCCTGTTTTGTCGGCTACTTCCTGCAGTGTCATGCCTTTGGAAAGCCTGATTTCTCTGATTCGATTTGTTTCTTGCGGTTTCATATTTTTCTCCTTGCTCCCTATTTTATACAAATTGTCTAAAAAATAAATAGTCAATATGGCTAAAATTGTCTTGACATATAGACAATATGGCTATATATTTATTTTGCGATGACGAATTTAGCCATAAAAACAAAGGAGGAGTCGGTTATGGCAAGGGAAAAAGACGATTTTGACATTCGGTATGTTCAAGCAGTCAAAGAATTTTGTAAAAATCTGGGGGAAGAACTGTTTATTTTAAGGGCCGAAAAAAATTGGTCATTGGAAGAAGCGGCCGACTGCGTTACAACTTTTATGGCCGCACACCCGATAGATTGGGCGTTGAATGGGCGGGGAAAATTGATGCGTTTGGAACATTTAATACAAATGGCCTTGTTTTATGGTAAAAAAGTTAAAATTACTTTTGAATAAGGGTTGAAAAATTTGAATATTTGTTTAATAATAGAAATGCTTTTATTGCGTTTTTTGTTTGAATGCCGAATAAATCGGTGCTAAATTAAGAAAAAAACGTTTTGTTTGAACGACCTATACCGTTCAAACACTCAGGTTCGGAAAACTTCATAGCCGAACGGGAAACCCCTGCTGGAGGAGGCAGGGGTTTTCTCGTATTAAATTTTCTCCGAAAAATGAGAAACGCGATATGATTTTTTATTCATATTTTTTATTAATGAGTGGTTGAAGTACATATTTATTGCTGTTGATTTCAACGCTTATGTTTTTTCTTTTTCGGGCTTGAGCTCGGGCAAAATCAAACCGGGCAGTGCCGTTAAATTTAAACTTTTTCATTTGAAAAAGGATGCATTTCGGCGAATTTTTGCGAAAAGGCGCAACGCCGCGCAAAACCGGCCAATAAGTTTCCCGATATGATTTTTTCTTTGGCGCCTTTGACGGCGGCCGCCAACTTGTTCATATCGATTTCGGCGGGGTTAATGCCCTGTTTTTTTAACTCTTCTTCCATTGCGCGCCGCCCCGAATGGCACGTAATGGCAAGCGTGCTGGTTTTGCCGACGTCGGCCGGATTCATAATTTCATAGGTTGCCCGGTTTTTGGCCATGCCGTCTTGGTGGACGCCCGAAGCATGCGCGAATGCGTTTTCGCCGACAATGGCTTTGTTCTTTTGGACAACAAAATCCGACGCGGCGGCGACACGGTCGGAAATTTCGGCAATCATCGGTGTGTTGATTTGTGTGTAAGCACGATAGGTATCCGCCCTTGTTTTCAAATTCATGACGATTTCTTCCAATGCCGCATTGCCCGCCCGTTCGCCGAGCCCGTTTATCGTGCATTCGATTTGCCGCGCGCCCGCTTTGACGGCGCTGAGCGAATTGGCGGTTGCCAATCCCAAATCGTTATGGCAATGTGCGGCATATACGACCGATTGCGGGGCACCGACACCTTGTATGACTTTTTCAATAAATTCTTTGTATTCGGCGGGTTCGGCATATCCCGTCGTATCGGGCAGGTTAATCGTCGTCGCGCCGGCACGTATGGCCACTTTAATCGCCTTGATTAAAAACGGCAAATCCGAACGGGTGGCGTCTTCGGCCGAAAATTCCACATCGGGCGTAAATGTTTTTGCATAAGAAACATGATTTTTAATGATTTTTAAAACTTCCGTTTTCGTTTTGCCCAATTTATGTTTCATGTGAATATCGCTGGTCGCGCAAAAAACATGAATGCGTCCGCGATTTTGCGCCCGCGCCGTTTCCAAGGCTGCCGCCGCCGCGTCAATATCGGATTTAACACACCGCGCCAACGAACAAATAACGGCTTTGTGCGTTGCCTGACAGATAGTGGCAATCGAATCGGCGTCTTTTTGCGACGAAGCGGCAAAACCCGCTTCAATCACGTCTACCCCCATTTTGTCAAGCAACACGCCGATATCCGTTTTTTCTTGTAATGTCATCGCGGCGCCCGGGCATTGTTCTCCGTCGCGTAATGTGGTATCAAAAATAAGGATTCGGTTTGTCATTTGTTTTCTCCGTTCGGTTATATTTGTTTTTGGGTCGATGATGTAAAAAAAACGCCCCGAAAGGGACGTTTGTTTTATAATTGATGATTCGTCAAAATATACAACAACTCCCCTTCAGAATCCCTTCAGGTTCCCTTGCAATCGCAAGTGCAAAGCTGTTTTCATTTGTTTCATCATGTTAAAAGGATAGCCGTTTGCAAGCGGCAAGTCAAGAGTTTTTTCGTAAAATTCTCCTTGGGGCGGTTACCGTATATTATTTGCGGGCGGCATGTTCAAGTTCGATTTTGTAAAAAAAAGTATTCAGACAAAATACAAAAACACAGCGGTTGTCGGGCATTGTTTGACGTCGGCTGTCCCAAAACAGCAACGGTTTCGTCAAATGGGGGCGCTTGAGAAAAAAGCCGACGCCGACTTTAATTCGTTGCCGGCTTTACCCGATGCCGAAAAAAAGACGCCACATCCGGCGTCTTTTTTCTTACGCGTTAATCGTCATATTCAACAGACGGATATTTTGAATCCTCTTTGAATTGTTTGACGACTTCGTCCAAGGGTTTAACTTCTTGCTTGTCAACGCCCAAACGACGAATCGTTACGGTACCGTCGGCCGCTTCGTTTTTCCCGACCACCAAAATGACCGGGATTTTTTTCAACGAATGTTCACGCACTTTATAACTGATTTTTTCATTGCGTAAATCCATTTCCGCGCGAATACCGGCTTTGTCCAAACGGGCTTTGACTTGCCTTGCATAATCGTCTTGGTCGTTTGTGACGGGCGCAACCATAACTTGGACGGGCGCCAACCAGAACGGGAATTTGCCCGCCGTGTTTTCAATTAATAGGCCCGCAAATCGTTCGAGTGACCCGAACAAAGCGCGGTGCAACATAATCGGGCGGTGTTTTTGACCATCTTCCCCGATATAGTTCACGTCAAAGCGTTCGGGCAAGTTCAAATCGGCTTGCAATGTGCCGAGCTGCCATTCGCGCCCAATCGCATCGCGGAATTTAAAATCCAATTTCGGTCCGTAAAAAGCCCCATCGCCCGGGTTCAAATCATACGAATAACCCAAGTCGGTAATCGCATCGGCCAATTCTTTTTCGAGGAAGTCCCAAATTTCGTCCGTACCGATTCGTTCATCGGGGCGAGTCGATAATTTAACCGTCATATCGGTTAACCCGAAATCCTTGTAAATGGACACCATTAATTTGACCACCTTTTGCAATTCGTCGTGCAATTGTTCGGGCGTACAAAAAATGTGTGCATCGTCTTGGGTAAAGGCGCGCACGCGCAACAACCCGTGGATGGCGCCCGACGCTTCATAACGGTGCACGCGTCCGAATTCGGCAATATATTGCGGTAAATCGCGATAGCTGGTCAATCCGTGTTTGAACACCAACACGCCGCCCGGACAGTTCATGGGTTTCAGGGCAAACGCGCGGTCTTCAATCGTGGTTGTGAACATGTTTTCTTTGTACCAATCCCAATGCCCCGATGTTTCCCACAACACGCGGTTCATTAATTGCGGCGTATTGATTTCGACATAGCCGACCGCTTTTTGGCGTTTGCGCATATAATCAATTAACGTTTGGAAAAAAGTCCACCCGCGCGGATGCCAAAATACGTCGCCCGGGGCATATTCTTCAAAATGGAACAAATCCATTTCTTTGCCCAAACGGCGATGGTCGCGTTTTTCGGCTTCTTCCAACATCGTGAAATACGCCTTCATGTCTTTTTCGTTAAAGAAAGCCGTGCCGTACACGCGTTGTAACGATTCTTTGGTCGAATCGCCGCGCCAATAGGCGGCCGCCACTTTCGTCAGTTTAAACGCTTTGCCGAGTATTCCCGTGCGGGGCAAATGTGGCCCACGGCACAATTCGACATAATCGCCTTGCGTATAAATCGACACTTCTTTGACCTCTTCGGGCATATCGCGGATAATTTCGACTTTGTACGGTTCGCCGCGTTTTTCAAAAAATGCCGTTGCGTCTTCGCGGCTCATCATCTCGCGCACAATCGGGTAATCGGCGGCAACGATTTGCGCCATTTTCGCTTCGATTTTCGGCAAATCGTCTTCGCGCAAAATAATGCCGGCAAAATCATAATAAAAGCCGTTTTCAATGACGGGGCCGATGGTCGCTTTTGCGTTAGGGTACAACGATTCGACCGCATGTGCCAATATATGGGCGGCCGTATGGCGCAAAATTTCCAAACCTTGGGGATTTTTGCTTGTGATGATTGAAACGGTTCCCGACGTTGTAATCGGCATTGTTAAATCTTGCGTTTGGCCGTTAAAAGTAATTGCCAATGCGTGTTTTGCCAGACCTTCGGAAATTTTTTTTGCAATGTCCAAGCCGTTAATGCCGGCTTCAAATGACAGCTTTGCGCCGTCGGGTAATTCAATTTCAATCATTTTTCATCCTTTTGTTTTAATGTTTGCCCGAATACCTTTCGGACAATAAACGCCTTTTTTCCCGATAAACATCGGCACAAACGACATGCCGGACATATTCACCGTTCCAAAATGCGCGCACTTGAAAAAAGTGCCGACAAAAGGAATTCAGACCTCCCCATACGACAGGGCAGAATTTGAACATACCCGCTTTTTTTTCAAATGTCAAAGGATTTTGACGTTTTTTATCGGCAACCCGGTGTAACATAAAAAACAGCAACGCTAATGTTTTGCTTTACCGCACGTGAATCCCTTTTAAGTCATGCCAAAAATTCCGTACGGCATGCATAAACCGCCCCTTTTGAAGAGGCAGAACCTCGGTCGGAGCGGGTTTGTCCGCTCTTGTTTGTTCATCGGCGGGCGGATGGATGAAAAACGATTCCGGCAATTTCTTTTTGGGGTGTTCGGCAAATAACCGCAAGTATTTCGGTACGTCGTTCGGCGTCATCACGCGGGGCAATTTCGGCAAAATCACAAACCGTTTTTGCCCGTCGGGCACCTCAGCGCTGTCGGGCACTTCGGGCAAGCGGCTTTGAAATACATCCAACATATACGTGTGAATCATCCGATGCACCGATTGTTCGATTAAAACAAAATTCGACATATCATTTTCGCCGCCGAAAAAAAGCGGCACGCGGTGGTGCACATTGTAATCTTTCGGCACAAAACCTTTTTTAGCCTCTTCAATAATTTCTTTTGAAAACAAGCCGTTCAATTTGCCTTGATAAGCCAACCATTGAACATATTTATGCCGCGGGCGTTTAAAGCCGCGGTGTCGGTCAAAGCGTTCATGAAGCGGCACATCCGCGCCGTCCATAACAAATTTGGCAATGTATTCGTCATGTTTGGCGCGCGCCGTCTCGGGGCTTAACCGTTTAAATTCGATTTGTTCACACATAATGCGGCTGGGGATGGATTCATAATAATAAATAACATTGCCTTTTTCATCATATCTTTTTTTCAAAACGATTGCCCTTTTTTGTAAAATGCCGTCATCGTGCGTTTCTTTCGCCGATAAATTCCCAAGGCCCTTTGGAACCCGTCCGCCGTTCCCGTTTAATGACAACGGGTTTTGGTTTATCCGAAAACGTTTGGCCCCGTGCCGCTTTTTGGGGTGCGGGAATGATTTGTTGTTGCCTTTCGGATAAAATGTTTTTTAAAGATGTTTTTTCCCCGCCGGTTTGCCCGTTTGTTTTCGAATTTGTCAATACCTGTTTCGGCGGTTTCGGGATTTGTTTGTCTTTTCCGATATTGTCCCCGACGGTCCGATTCGAAATGTTTTTCCCTCGCGTTACGGCCAAATCGTCAAATCCGTAAAAATAATCCGCAATGTTTTTCCTGGTCAAAACGGCAGGCAATTCGGGCAACATGATATAATGTTCGGCGACGTTATACCTGTCTGTTCCGTGTGCAAATTTTTTTTGCAACAAATCCGTTGTCAATTTATGCAAGCGCACATGTAAAGCACGTTGAATCAATGTCATGTTTGCGGCATTGTTTTTGCCGCCCCAGCAAATCGGCATTTGATGATGCAAATCAAAATTACGAGGTTTAAACCCGAAGGTTTTGGACAATTCAACGGTCTTTGCGTTAAAATGCCCGTCCATTAATCCGCATTCGGCAAAATATTGGACAATATTGTGATTTTGAATGTGGTATCCGTTTGAATTTCGATTCCTGTTTAACACCCGAGTAACGGCCTTTTTGATATTCCACGGTAAATCGGATTTTGAAATCAGATTTTTTGCTTGCGAATTTGTTTTCTTTTTATGAGAAAACCGCCGCCTGTTCATTATGCGTTTATTGTGATTCGGGAATTTGATGAGCACTTTTTTGCACGGAACGGATTCTTTCACTGCCGAAAAAGACCAAACGGCATTGCCGCTTTCGTCAATTTTCAATTTCAAAGTTTGCCGTTCGCAAATACGATCCCGCTTTTTCATCCGAACCCCGTGTAAAAAACAGTGTGATATTTTGTCTATATTTTATTATACGTGAAATTGGGATATTTGTCAAAGAAAAGAACGGGCTTTGTCGCAATTTATACAAAAATCACCCGATGCGCGTGTTATTCTTCTTCGCCATTGTCACCTAAGGCGGAATCCAATGCATACCCTGCCGAACGGACAGTGCGGACAATGTCTTTTCCCCCGCTTTCGTTCAACGCGCGGCGCAAACGGCGGATATGTACGTCAACCGTGCGCAATTCGACATGAATCGAACCGCCCCAAACCAATTTCAACAATTCTTCGCGAGATAATACGACCCCCGGTTTTTCCATCAGATATTGTAATAACCTGAATTCCGTCGGTCCCAAATGGACGGCTTTGTCTCCCCGCATCACGCGGCGTTTGGCAAAATCCATCGTTAAATCTTCAAATATCAGGTTGTCGTGTTTTTCTTGCGGTGCCACGCGGCGTAACAAAGCGACAATCCGCGCCATCAATTCGGGGATAGAATACGGCTTGGTCATATAATCGTCGGCGCCATAGGATAATCCGCGCACTTTATCGGCTTCGTCGCCGCGCGCCGTCAACATGATAATCGGCGTGTTGCGCAATTCATAAGATTTACGAATATCACGACATAAATCAATGCCTTGGACATTCGGTAACATCCAATCGAGCAAGATTAAATCGGGTTTTTCGGCCATGGCCGTCGGCATCACGTCTTTGCCATCCATCGCTACGATTGTTTCATAGCCTTGCTTTTCCAAATTGTATTTGAGCAATGTTACCAAACCCGCTTCATCTTCGACAATCATAATTTTGGTCATAATAATTTTTCCCGTTTGTATGTGAAATTTATTCACCCTTTAATTTTTTAATCGCATCTGCTTTTGAGCGGGCTTTGAAAATATAACTGCCTGCCACCAAAATGTCCGCCCCGGCCAATACGCAAGCGGGCGCCGTAACATCCGTAATACCGCCGTCGACTTCGATTTTTACTTTTTTTCGGCCGATAAGTTCTTTTAATTCGGCGATTTTTTTTATCGCCTGTTTTTCAAAAGCTTGTCCGCCGAAACCCGGTTCGACCGACATGACAAGCACTTGGTCAATATCGGGCAAATACGGGATTAAATCGCCGGCCTTCGTGCGCGGTTTAATGGACAGCCCGACTTTTTTATGATGTTTTTTGATTTGCGCAATCAAGGACGGCGTATCATCGCAACATTCCGAATGGACGGTAATGATATCCGCACCCGCCGCCGCGAATCGATCAATAAAATCGGACGGATATGCCATCATCAAATGCACATCGAACGGCAAATCGGTATAAGGGCGTATCGCTTGCACAATCGGCGGTCCGAACGTCAGGTTCGGCACAAAATGCCCGTCCATCACGTCTATGTGGATCATATCGGCCCCGGCACGTTGCAAAGCCCGAACATCTCTGCCCAAATTGGCAAAGTCGGCGCTTAAAATACTGGGTGATACCAACACGTTTTTTTGTTTCATAACAAAAAGTATAATGAAATTCATTTCCGAAATCAAGCGGATAGTTTGCCGCTTTTTGCCGAAGGATGACTTTATGTGTTCGGCGGTTTCGAAAATTTCCTTGAATTGTCGGGCATTTTATGCCACAATGCCCTTTAAAGGCGGGGAAAGTCATGGAAATTCACGAATACCAGGTTAAAAAATTGTTTGCCAAACACGGGTTGCCCGTTTTAAAGGGCGGGGTCGCCTATACGCCCGACGAAGCCGTTCGCATTGCGGAGCAAATCGGCAGCGAATTATGGGCGGTTAAGGCTCAAATTCATGATGGGTCAAGGTGTCGCGGCTTTTTTGTCGAAGACGATGCCGGCAAAGGCACGGGATTGCGATTTGCCGAATCGACGGATGAAGTGCGCGATACGGCCAAGCAAATGTTGGGCCATACGCTGATTACGCCGACGACGCATCGCAAAGGGCATGAAGTCAAAAAAATCTATATTGAAGAAGTCATTGACATTGAAGAAAGTTTTGATTTATCCATTCGGGCGGATACGGATACTCAAAAGGTTTTGTTGGTGTTGGTTAAAGAAAACGGCCAACAAAAATCGTATGAACTGAATCCGAAAGGCGTCAGCGTTTTTCAGCTGCATCGTCTCGGAAACCGTATGAAATTAAAACCCAAAGCGGCGTTTCAGCTGATTCACATTGTCAACCATATGTTTGACATTTTCAAATCTTATAAAGCAACTGCCGTTGAAATCACGCCGTTGGCATTGGATAAAAAGGGGGATTTGGTTGCGTTGGACGGGCGCATTGTTTTTGACCCCGACGCTTTGTTCGAATTTCCCGAAATCGCTCAATTGCGCGAAATTGATGCGGGTACCGAACGCGAATCCGTTGCGCGCCAACACAATTTTAAATACAAGAAATTGGGCGGCAATATCGCCTGTATCGTTAACGGGTCCGGATTGGGATATGCAACAATCGATTTGGTCGGCGATAAGGGCGGCAGCGTGTCTTGTTTGTTAGATGTCGGAACGGAACCGACCAAAGAAGTTGTCGCGCTTGCCTTTCGGATGGTATTGTCCGAACCCGATATTGAAGGCGTGCTGGTCAATATTTTCGGCGGGATTACCAGATGTGATGTCATTGCGCAAGGGTTGATTGCCGCATCGCACGAAATATCGGTCGGGTTGCCCCTTGTTGTGCGGATGGACGGCACGAACGCGGCAGTGGGTACGCGGTTGTTGCAAGAATCAAAGTTGCCGTTTGAAACCGTTTCGGATATGGGCAAAGCCGTCGAAAGAATTGTTGCGCGGGTAGGGGAGATTGTCTGATGCAAAAATTACCGAACCAAAGCACGCCCGTTTTATATCAAGGGATTACCAGTTCGCTCGGTACGGTCCATACCGAAATGGCCTTGGTATACGGCACGAACATTGTGGCGGGCGTGGCACGTGAAAAGGGGTTGAAAACTTATTTAAACGTTCCCGTTTTTCAAACGGTCAAAGAAGCCGTGCGCAAAACAAAACCGCAAATCAGCGTTATATTTTCAACGCCTGCGCGCGCTTTGTCCGATGTGAAAGAAGCCGTTAAGGAAAGGATTCCGCTTGTCATTTGTACGACCGAACATGTCCCGTTGCATGATGCGTTGCAAATGAAAGAATTGGCCGATAAATATGCGGTGCAACTGTTGGGGCCGAGTTCGCCCGGCATTTTGACGGTCGATAAATGTTTGGCGGGTGCCATGCCGGCGCATTTGTTTGAAAAAGGGACGGTCGGCATCGTTACGCGGTCAAGTTCGATGGCCTATGAAGCGGCCCGCCAGTTGTCACAACAAGGGTTCGGCGTGTCGGCGTGTATCGCACTTGGAACTGCACCGATAACCGGAACGGATTTTATCCCGGCCGTCAAAGTGTTGTTGTCCGATGCACGCACGAAAGCCATTTTAATCATCGGCGATTATGCGGGGTTATCGGAATTTGAATTGGCGGCTTGGTACCAAAAACAAAAACGCAAAAAACCGTTGGCGGCCTATATCGGTGGCAAAGCATACGGCAAATCGAAAAAAACGCCGCTGTTGGGGTCGCAAAACAAATTGCCGGCCAAAAGCGTCGCCGAAAAGCAAGAAGCCCTTGCCAAAGTCGGCGCGCACGTTATTTTGTCCCCCGAACTGTTGGGTTCGTCCCTGGCAAAACTGTTGACGAAGGAGGCATAAATGGATTTATCCGAATGTATCATGACCCGCGTGTCGCATGATTTGGCGGGCATATCGGGCGCGTTGCACAATACGGCGGAATTGATGCAAATGGATCCGACCTTTGCACCGGAAGCGGCGAATTTGTTGAAAGAATCGACAGCTTTTTTAATCGCGCGGTTGAAATTTTTCCGCTTGTTGTTCGGTTTGCCGACGGCACCTGTTACAACGGCAGTGGCGGCAAATTACCTGAAAACGTTGACGGCGCCGATAACGTTGAAGGGCAAAATCGATAGCCTTTTTTATTTGGGCGCCGTGTTCGTGTGTGCGCACGCGTTAATTCGCGGCGGCGAAATAAGTATATCGAATCAAACAATTACGGCGTCGGGGCAAATTCATTTGGATGAAACAAGCCGATTGTTTTTGGATGGGAAACGTCCCGAACCGACGGCTCAATCGGTCGGCGCGGCATGGTTGGCAAATTATGCCGAAAAAAACGGCATTGCCTTTAAAATGCGCGTATCGGACAAGATGATGATTATCGAATCGGTTTTTTCGGCGGCGGTATCGGCCCTGAAAAAATGACGGGCAATAAAAAAACTGTACTTAAACGCCGTTTTGCCGTATAATGGAAACGGTAAAACAATCGGAGCGTTTGATGGTCGGACAAATGAAACCGAATTTAAAAAACATAATGGCGCGTTTGTCGGACGGCAAAGCGGGGGCGGTGCATTACGTCGAACGGTTGGGCGGCCTTAACCATCAAACCTATGAAGTCAATCATCAATATGTCGTCAGATTTCCGAGTGTCGGAGAACCTTTGGACATTTTTCGAAAAAAAGCGCAACTGATGGCGATTTTGGGGGAATATATCAAATTTAAACTGCCGCAAATCGAAATTAAAGAATTTTCGGCCGACGAATCAGTGGCGGACATACCGGTTTTTGACGGGCGCGTTGTGGCTCAAGTGTACCCGAAAATACAAGGAGACACATTGAATGAAAAGCAATTTTCAAAATTGCCCCCGTCCGTACAAGACGGCATTTTAACCGGTCAAGCCGCTTTTGCCGCGCAAATGCATACGGTACCGTTGGGGCGGTTGTACGGATTAATTGACAGTACGTTTATGGATAATTTAAGCGCGCGAATTGATGATTCTTTGCCCGAATTGCGCCGATATGATGAAACATTTCGGGCGCGATTAAAACGTACCGTGTTTGATGAAACAGGGTGGCAATGCGGTCTTGTCGCGACATATGACGACCAACATTTGGGCAACGGCGTTTTCGATGTTCAAACGGGCAAAACCGTCGGCATGTTTGATATGGATGACATTGCCGTTCGCCCTTTGGGAAATGCGCGGGGATTAAGATTGTTTTCAAAAGAGTATTCGGATTCTTTCAAAGAAAAATATGCCGAAGCCGTCGGTCGGTACGTTGCCCCGCAAATGCATCATGGCGCAGCCGGCGTTTTATCGTCCTGTCAGATCGCTTGCGACACGGCACACCGCATTTTTAAAAAAATGAAGGAACGTTAAAAGAGTTCGCAAAAACGCTTTTTGCCGTTTCCTTTTTTGCAAGATTTAAAAGACGACGTGTTTTCTTTAAGATTTTTTGAAATTTTTTCATATATGTAAAAAATATTGACAAATAAATGTGCGGATGTTAAAATACAAAAAAAGATGGATTGTTTGAACGTTTGTTTTAGGGGTGCATATGCATTTGATGCAATTAAAAGATTATCGGGCTTGCTTGGCGGAATTGGTAAAATCGGCGGTGGGATTGAAAAATACGCCCGATTTGCAACGCCAATCGGGTGGGCAGGGATTGACATTTGCCGTCAACAAATCACATATTGTTAAATTTGCTTTGCGGCCGCACGAAATAAAACCGCTTCAAAACATGGTGGCTTTATTGACTGTTTTACGCCCGTATTTGCAACATAAAACGCCCGTTCGGGTGCCTCAGGTACAAAGTGTTGTTTTATCCGTTCCCACCGTTCATGTCAGAAATGGCAAAGAAACACAAATTTACGGCGTCGTTTATCCGATGATGTCGGGAGTATTTCATCATAAATCGACTTTTGCCGAATTAAAAAATCGTTATGGATTAATGGAACAACTGGGGGAATTTATCGCCCATTTGCACGGGTTTGATTATCGAAAATATGCTCATGTGCCGTTTAAGGATTATAAAAGCTGTTTAATGGAAGATATGGCAGGCATTGTGGAAGATTTGGAATATGAAAAAGATTCCTTTAAAAAACGCTTGTTAAACGGTGTTTGCAAAAAAATGTTCGGTAACGATGATAATGTGCTGTGCCATTATGATGCAATGCCGCGCAATATTTGCTTAAACGCCGATGCTGACCGTATCACGGGGGTGATTGATTTCGGGTGTGCGGTTGTCGGGCCGCGCGCGTTTGAAATGACAAACACCGATTATACAAAAGAAGATTTAACCGCTTTTGACGCAGGGTATAAACATGTTGCACGCCGCAGCATATTGTCGGAATCCCATGGCACGCCGCAAGAATATTTAGTCAAAACAACTTGCGATTTATATGCATGGATGAAGTGCCGATAAAAAATATTGACAGAAATTTTAAAGTGTGATATGCTTGATAAAAAAACAAGCAAAGGGGCGGTTATGGAAAATTCAACTCTTTTAAAAAATCCGAAAATTCAAACGGCGCGGCGGTTGCGGCAAATTTTCGGATTGGTTAAAACGCCCGTTTTAAAAAAAATGACGGGAACCCAAGGGTTGACATACTTGATGAATAAAAAAACCGTTGTGAAGGTTCCTTTGACGGATGCCCAAACGGAACAATTAAAGGCGTTGGCGGCTTTGTCGGCCTTATTAAAACATAAAACGCCGGTTCGAACGCCCGATTTAAAATTGTATGATTTTGTGCCGACGTTCGGAACGGATTCCGCCGAAATGTCTGCCGATGATATCGGTATGGCGGCGGGCAAAGCGGTTATCGGCTGTTATCCGTTGTTAAAGGGGGTCGTTTTTTCGAGCATGCCCGATTTTTACGATGAAGAATTATCCGTGCGCGAAAAAGCTGTTTACGCGTTAGGTTCTTTTGTCGCCGATTTGCATTCTGTGACGCCGGACGAAATCGAAACTTTGAAAATCGGTACGGCGCGCAATTATTTGCACGGCGTTTTGTTTGAAGAGTTCAAACAAGAAACGCAAGATGTGCCGCTTTCGAAACGCGCCCGATTGTCGGATGGCATTTACAATCGCATTTTTGACGGTTGCGGCTCCGATGTTTTGTGCCATATGGATTTGCATATGGGTAATGTATGCTTTGACGAAAATTTTCAACGCTTAACGGGCGTGTTTGATTTCGGCAGTGCCGTTAAGGGGCCGAAAGAATTGGAATTTATGACAATCGCCGGTGTTTATAATGAAGAATTGGCGGCCTTTAAAGCGGGGTATCAAAATCGCAGTCGGACGATGGCGGATTTCGAATCGGTTCAATGTCGACGTGTGTGCAAATATTTGTCGCCGTTTTCGCGTTGGCGTGAAATGCCGGTGTTAATTCAAGAAGAAAAACAAAGAATTTAAGCAAAAATTGTCAGTTTATGCGGGGTTTCATGTTTTTGACTTACAAAGAAATTCAAAATAAAAAATTGATGGGGGATATTATCCGCACCGCATTGCCGCACGTGAATGTTTGCGACATTCAAGAAAGTTTCGGCAAACAAGGTTATACATATTTAATCAACGGTTGGTTGTTTATCAAATTCCCGTTGAACGAATTTACCGAACGGGGATTAAAAGAAGAGGTTAAATTGTTGGAAGCTTTGAAAAAAGCCGCCGTCATTAAAGTGCCCGAAACTTGTTTTTCTTGTGTTACGTTGCCTGCCGGATTGCTTGAAGCCGAACCGTCGAAAACGGCAACGCTGTCGTTTGTGACTTATCAAAAGGTTGAAGGGGATACGCTCAACGTGGCGGAATTTAACAAAATCGATACAAATGTGCGTTTGCGTATCGTGCATCATTTGGGAAAATTCGCGGCTGCTTTGCATACACTGCCCGAAGAAATTGCACGGGATATTTCGTTGCCGACGGAAACCGATTTTTTCAAAGGGCTTTTTGATTATTTGCTGCCTCGCGAAAATAAAGTGGATAAGAAGTTGTTTGAAGAAATGTTTTTAAAGGAATTTTTCGGCGTTACGGATGTCAAGCGTGTCATTTGCCATAATGATTTACATCCCGGCAATATTTGCGTGGATTTGAAAACGGGGTGGTTGCGCGGCGTGATTGATTTCGGCAATGCCGTGTGGGGGCCGCGGCAAATGGAATGGATGCCGTTGACCTATAATGAAAAAGAAATAAAAGAATTTAACCGCGGGTATACCGAAGTAACGGGTGATGAATGCAATGTTTCCGCATTGCCGCCGAAAAACGGCACGGTTCTTAATTCAATAAACTTTTACGGATTGTATAAACGGGTGCAGCAAATGGGCCGTACAAGGTAAAGAGCGTCATTGTCGGCGAAGCAAAACTTGTCGGGGAAAATGGGGATAAGCCATCCGATATATTTTAAGAAAGGGTGAAAATATGGTGACGATTTATGATTTGGATAATCCCGTCCGCACGGAACGGATTTTGCGCACCGTGTTGCAAGACAAAGGCATTCGGCATGTGCGTTATAAAAATGTCAGTGCCGGCCAAGATACGACTTTTCTTGTCAATGACGAATGGATTGTTAAGTTGGGATTAAACGAAGATGATTATTATAAATTCGATGATCAACGCGATTTGATTCAAACCGTGCGCCCTTATATGACGGCGGTGCGGCTGCCCGATTATGAAGCAAAAGCTTTTACCGTGGATTACGGCAACGGCGAAACGGATTTTATCCATGCGGCGCGGTATCAAAAATTAAACGGCATCGTTTTAAACGATTTTGACGATTTAAACGATTTGCCGTCGCAAAACCGTACGCAAATTATGAAAGATTTGGCTATAATATTTCATGATTTACACCGAGTGCCGACAGAAAAAGTCGATGAATTTTTTCCGAATTCACCTTATCAAAAAATCCGCCGCTGTATTGCTGAGTTGCGCCCCGATTTTTATGACAAAAACAAAAGAAACCGTGATTTGATGATTCAAGATGTGATGCGTCATGTCTATCCCGGCATGGAATTTTGTTTTTGCCATCGGGATTTAAGGCCGAAGAATTTTTGCTTGTCCCAAGAATTGGACCATATAACGGGCGTGTTTGATTTCGGATGCGCCGAAATCGATTTGCCGCAAAATGATATTTTCCCTTATTTGAATAACAAAGAAGATTTGCGCGTTTTGACAAAAACTTACGAATCGTTGAGCGGTCGCCGATTGGGAACGTACAATGCGGATAATGTCAAAGTCATTTATGAAAGCCATCAAAATTTGAAATCTCGTGTCATACAGGTTTTGCGCGAACGTGAAAGGGAATAGCAAGTGTCCGTTTTTGATAAGTATCCGAAATCGTATTTCCAAAGTTTATCCGATGAAGAAAAGCAAATAAAAGCTGTGTTCGGCGATGAAATCCCGATGAAATTCCGCTATCAAAAAACATGCGGCATGTTCGATTTGACCTATACGGTGGAAAATAAATATATCGTGAAGTTTGAAAATGCAAAAAACACGCGTGCCGATTTAAAGCGTTTGGTTGCTTTGTCCGCCGTGTTGCGCAGTGAAAAATCCATTACGTTCGAATTGCCCGATATGAACGGCGCGGAATTTGAAGCGGAACCGAATCGCAATACTTTCGCCGTTTGGTATAAAAAAATAAACGGACGGGTTTTGGACCGTCAAGACATGGAAATGTATTGGAGCTGTGGCAAAAAACAACAACGCGAATTGGATAAATTAATGGAACAAATCGGTCTTTTTATGGCTCAGCTGCATTCGGTGCCGGTTATGAATATCGCGCATTTGTTTCCGGAATCCGTGCCGGCTCGGATTCAACGGGCCGTGCATGAAGTTTTGCCGTCGATTAAACATGAAGACATTTCTTTCCGTCGCAAAATCGAAACGGCCGTTTTGCGCGCCGTTTATCACGATTATGATGAAGTATTGTGCCATAATGATTTGAATTTGTGGAATATTGCCCGAAACGAAGATAATACAATCGCCGGCGTTTTTGATTTCGGTGTGGCAAATATCAATCGCCCCGTTTATGAAATGCGATATTGGGATTATTTTCCGGAACATGTTGATATTATTTCCGAAACTTATCTGAAACATCGCGGCGTACCGTTAAAGGCCCCTGTAAAAGAACGTGTGAGCATTGATAAACAGCCGATGGCGGCATCTGTTTTGGAAATTTACAAACACTTGAATAAACAAAGGGATATTTAACCCGCCGTGTTTTTTTCGGGTAAAAATGAAGTGCGGATACGGCAAGCATTTGCGTTTGTCGATTTGCCGATATGTTCATTTCTTACTTGATTCGTCTTATTTTTTTTGTTAAACTGATACTTTCCGTAGCAAAGATTGAAAATACGGAAAATTTTATTGATTAAACCAGTTTATTTATAAGGATTTAAAATGTCTAAAACAACCTATTACCCCGAACTTGAATCGAAACTTTCTTTTCCGCGATTGGAAGAAAGCATTATTCGAATTTGGGACGAAAATAAGACGTTTGAAAAATCCGTTGAAAATCGCCGCGGCGCCGATGAATTTGTGTTTTATGACGGCCCTCCGTTTGCCAACGGGTTGCCGCACTATGGGCATATTATGGTATCTTATGTCAAAGACGTTGTCGCACGTTTTCAAACGATGAACGGCAAACGCGTCGAACGCCGTTTGGGGTGGGATTGCCACGGATTGCCTGCCGAAATGTCCGCCGAAAAGGAATTGGGCGTATCGGGGCGCAAAGCCATTGAAGAATACGGCATCGAAAAATTTAACGCCTTTTGTCGTAAAGACGCCCTTAAATACGCCAATATTTGGGTGGATACCATCAAGCGCATCGGGCGTTGGGTAGATTTTGACCATGATTACAAAACAATGGATTTGCCGTTTATGGAATCGGTCATCAACAACTTTAAACAGCTGTATGAAAAAGGGTTGGTGTACGAAGATTTCCGCGTACAGCCGTATTCGTGGGCCGCGCAAACGCCGGTGTCCAATTTTGAAGTCAATCAAGGGTACAAAGATAAAACCGACATGGCCGTAACCGTTATGTTCAAATTGGAAAACGGTATGCATTTGTTGGTATGGACAACGACACCTTGGACATTGCCGTCCAATTTGATGATTGCGGTGGGCAAAGATATTGATTATGCCGTGATGGAAGAAGACGGGCAAAAATATATCTTGGCAACCGCGTTGCTCGGGCAATATAAACAACAACTCAAAAACGCAACGCAAATCGATACGATTAAGGGGACCGATTTGGTGGGCTTGTCGTATGAACCGTTGTTTGATTACTTTAAACATTTAAAATCCGAAGGGTGCTTTAAGGTCTTGTCGGGTGATTTCGTATCGACCGAAGACGGTACCGGTATCGTGCATATTGCCCCTGGATTCGGGCAAGACGACTTTGATGTTTGCCGCGCTTTGCGCCCTGATTTCCCGGTAGTGTGTCCTGTGGACGATGCGGGTTGTTTCACGGCCGAAGTGCCCGATTATGAAGGAATGCAGGTATTTCAAACCAACGATGTGATTATGGACCGTTTAAAGGCCGAAGGCAAATTGGTCAAGAAAAACCAAATCACACACGCGTACCCGCATTGTTGGCGTACCGATCAACCGTTAATTTATAAAGCGATGAGCGGGTGGTTTGTCAAAGTTACGGATTTCCGTGATGAAATGGTCGCATTGAATGAACAGATTAATTGGGTGCCCGAACACATTAAACACGGTCGTTTCGGCAAGTGGTTGGAAGGTGCGCGCGATTGGTCGATTTCCCGTAACCGTTTTTGGGGTACGCCGATTCCCGTGTGGAAATCGGACAATCCGAATTTCCCGCGCATTGACGTGTTCGGATCCGTTGCGGAAATTAAGGAAAAGACGGGCTTTGACGTGCCCGATTTGCACCGTCCGTTTATTGACGATGTCGTGTATCCGAATCCCGATGACCCCAGCGGGCAAACGATGATGCGCCGCGTGACCGACGTATTTGATTGTTGGTTTGAATCGGGGTCGATGCCCGAAGGGCAAATCCATTATCCGTTTGAAAACAAAGAATGGTTCCCGTCGCATTTCCCCGCCGATTTCATTGTCGAGGCGATGGACCAAACGCGCGGATGGTTTTACACATTGCACGTTTTGGCAACGGCATTGCATCATAAGCCCGCGTACAAAAATTGTTTGTGCACCGGCTTATTAATGGCCGAAAACGGTTTGAAATTGTCTAAACGGTTAAAAAATTATCCCGATCCGTATGAAGTGTTGGATACAATCGGTGCCGACGCATTACGTTGGTTTTTGGTATCGTCTCCGGTGTTGAAAGGTGGCAATTTGGGCGTTGACAAAGAGGGTAAAGAAATCGCCAAAGCGTCGCGCAAAGCGATGTTGCCGTTGTGGAACGCGTTTTATTTCTTCTGCCTGTATGCCAATGCCGAAGGGATTAAGGCAAAAGAAATCACGTCGTCAAACGATGTATTGGACCGTTATATTTTGGCTAAGCTTAAAACGTTGGTGCAAAACATGCGCGTGTCATATGAAACGTATGATATCGGCAAAGCATGTGCCGATGCGGCCGACTTTTTGGATATTTTAAACAACTGGTATATCCGCCGTTCACGTGTTCGGTTCTGGGACGGAACGGATATGGCGGCGTTTAACACGTTGTATACCGTGTTGGTCACTTTATCCAAAGCAATGGCGCCGATTATGCCGATGTTAACGGAATATGTGTATCGTTCGTTAACGGGTGAAGAATCCGTCCATTTGTGCGATTATCCGAACGTCGCGGCTTTGCCGGATGATGACGATTTGATTGCGTCGATGGATTTGGTGCGCGCGATTTCTTCAACCGCCAAAGCGATTCGCGAAGAACATAAACTCCGCAACCGTTTGCCGTTGTCTTCCGTAACGGTGGCGGGCAAAAAGGCGGCTTCTTTGGAAATGTTTGCCGATTTGATTAAAGATGAAGTCAATGTCAAAGAGGTTAAATTGGCCGAAGATGTCGCATCGGTTGCCGATACGTTTTTGTATTTGAAAACGCCGTTAATCGGTAAACGTTTGGGCAAATTCATGGGCGCGATTATGGGCGCTTCCAAAACAAACGATTGGTCTTTGAATCCCGACGGTACGTTATCGATTGCCGGTCAAACGCTGACCGCCGACGAATTCGAATTGCGATTGGTGTTAAAGGAAGGTTTGCAAGGTCAAGCGTTGCCCGACAACACGGCGGTTGTCCAATTGGATACGGCCGTGTATCCCGAATTGGAACGCGAAGGCATCGCCCGCGATTTCGTGCGGATGATCGGGCAAGCCCGCAAAGAAGCCGGTTTTGACGTTTCCGACAGGATTGCGTTGAATTATACGGCGACGACGGCATTGATTGTTGAAGCGTTGAATGAACACAAAGGCTATATTACGCAACAAGTGTTGGCGCCTCAGATGAATGAAATGTCCGATTTGTCCGACGGCACTTTCACGCGAACGGAAGAATTGGGCGATGGGGCGATTACGTTCAGCGTTCAAAAAATTAACGGCTAATAAAATAAGGGGGCCGAATTAAAAAAATGCCCCCTTTTCATCAACAGAATAAAAAGGAGAATAAAATGTCATCAGTCATCGAGCATATCGCGTTCGATCAATTCGTGTTGGATTGCAGAAGATTGGCCAACATCATTTATAAGGCGGGAGCGCCCAAACGCATCGTTGCCGTTACGCGCGGCGGATTGGTGCCGGCCAGCGTGTTGTCTCAGTTTTTGGATATTCGCGAAATCCACACAATCGGGTTATCATCCTATGACGATACCGAAAAATTGGAAAATATTATCGAATATGTATGTCCCGATGTGGAAGATTCTCCCGATACGTTATTCGTGGACGATTTGGTTGACAGCGGCCATACGCATCAATATATCAAAGAAAAATATCCGAATTCAAAAATTGCGGTTATTTATTCAAAGAACCCCGATTGCAAATTGGATTTTCCCGCAACGCAAAAAGATCCCGACACTTGGTTGGCTTTTCCGTGGGAACACACGCCGATTAACGTATAAAAGCGTTTTAAACAGGAAAAACCGCTGATTTTTTCGGTGGTTTTTTCTTTGAAAATATAAAAAGTTTGAAAGGCACATAAATGGATTATCAAATTATCGGCGTTATGACGGGTAATTCCATGGATGCGGTTGACGTTGTTTTAACGTCGTTTGTCGATGGGAAAATGACGGATTTGGCTGAACATTCGTTGCCTTACCCGAAACGGTTGCACGATGATTTTGCGGCTTTGCGCCAAATGATTTTGTCCGATAGGAATCTAAAAAAAATGACGGCGGCGGATTTTAAAAATTTGCCGTTGTTTCAAAAAACGCACGATGCGTATATTAAATTGGTTGCAAAAACCGTCAATGAATTAATTGAACAAAACAATATTAATCGCTTTGATATAACGGCTATCGGATTCCATGGGCAAACTTTGGACCATTATCCGCCGTCCGTTGCGGGGGACGATAAAAATGTTTATACGCTTCAAATCGGATCGGGGCAAATGTTGGCGGATTTAACAGGGATTCCCGTCATTTATGATTTTCGGTCAAAGGATATTATGAACGGCGGCGAAGGTGCACCGTTGGCTCCGACACACAATAAAAATATCGCCGACGGATTAGGTATGTCCGAAGCCGTTTTTTTCAATGCGGGTAATACGTCTAATATAGCCGTCGTTTCCGATGAAACGGTTTTTGGATGGGATGCGGGGCCTTTTAATGAATTTGCCGATAAAATCGTCTGTAAAAACACATCCGATTCATACGATTTTGACGGAAAATACGGACAATGCGGGCGCGTAGATATGAACGGGGTCAAAGCGTTGTTTGAAAAATCGGCCGTAACGGCGGACGGGGAAAATTTTTTGGATTTGATGCCTCCGAAATCTTCCGACCCGAGTTGGTACCATATGCCGCTCGCTTTTTTAAGCGCCGATAATTTTGAAAACCATTTGGCAACGGTTGAATTTTTTGCGGCTTATACGGCGGCGTATACATTAAAATTTGTTCCCGACGATATACAAATGCCATGTCGTTTCGTATTATTCGGCGGCGGGTGGTTAAATCCTGTCAGCCGTCGGGCTTTTGAAGATATTTTGACGGGTAGTGCCCCCCTTTTGCCCGAACATGAACATATTTTCAAAAAAATCCGTTCCCGTTTTAAACAAACGCCGACATTTGAAATTTTATGTTTAAGCAAGTATATGGAAGCGCGGATTACCGCCGATTTGGCACGTTTTTATTTGGACGGGAAACCTTGGTTTGCCAAACCCGTCCGAACGGGGCATAAACCCACCGTGTTGGGGCGCAAATGCACCCCTTGTCCAAACGGGGACCGAATCCGTTATGACGATACAATCAACCTTGCCGCAAAAGGGTGGCAAAAAAAATAGGATTTTTGACGTATCCGCTTTATTCGCGGCACGTAACGGTCGTATCCCAACGGTTCAATCGTTCCAATTGTTCTTCGGTCAAAGGGATTGTTTGTCCGAATCTTTTATAGCAAAATCACGTATGTGAAACGGTCGTTTTCAATATAAGCCTTAATTGTTTTTTGTCCTTTGGTATTGTAAAACAAAACAACGTTTTTATCTTTTTTATAAATTTCTTCCGTTTCCAAATAAGAACAATTATTCCCGTATGATCGGCGATATTTAAATTGTCCGTCGGCTTCAAAGAAAGCTTCCGTACACAATCTGTCCGTTTTGGCGTCATAAACTTTTTCGCCGCGGATTTGTCCGTTTTTGATAAAAATTTCTTTTTTGGTTTTTAATTCGTCGGTATCCTTTTCGTGTTCTTGTGTTTGATCGGCATCGGAATGCATTTTTTCGCCGTTCAATACGATAACGCCCGTAAACGGTTTATGTTTGCGCGAATGTAAAATCAAATCGTGGGTCGTATCTTCATAGGCGGCGGATTTGTCATAACGTTTGTATAAAATGTAATAAAAACTGTCGCCCATCATTTTGTTGCAAATATAAAATGATACGGCAATAATAAATGCCACACATAATAACCCCGCCGCAGCTATTTTGACATAGGGATTGTTTTTTAAGCTTACTTTTTTCTTTTTAGATTTTTTTGATGCCATAATTTTCCTTATACTTTCAATGCTTTAAGTTTTTTTGCTTTGTGTCGTTTTGAATGCTTTTTTTGATGTTTACATACGTTTTTTCGGGCCGTCGTTTTTCGTTTGCCGATGAATTTTTTCCCGCTGCCCAAAATCGAAAAGACCAATCCGCCCGTTATCGGGACGGCTTCTTTTAACATGACCGCCAACGTATCGCCGACGGCAAAAGTTTGCCCCGAATTGCGCCCGACCAATTGCTGAGCTTCATCATCATAATCATAATAATCGCCCGGCAAAGCGCTCATCGGAATCAACCCGTCCGCGCCGTAATCGTCTAACCGTACGAACAATCCGAACGATGTTGCCGACGAAATGCGCGCGGTGAATTTGGCGCCGATTTTATCCGTCAAATATGAAGCAACATACCTGTCGACACAATCTTGTTCGGCCGATGCCGCTTGGCGTTCGGTATACGAAATATGGCGCGCGATTTCTTCGAATTCGGCTTCCTCTTGCGCCGTTAAACCGCCGTCGCCCAATTTTAACGCTTTAATCAACGCGCGGTGAACCATAATATCGGCATAGCGACGTATCGGCGACGTAAAATGCGCGTATTTGTCAAGCGCCAACCCGAAATGCCCGATGTTGTCGGGATCATAGCGGGCTTGGGATTGCGACCGCAGTACAAATTCGTTGACGGCAAAATCTTTGCCCGTCCCGTCGGCTTTTTGCAAAACGGCGTTAAAATCGGACGGAGCGGCCGTTTCTTTTAACCGCGTTTTATACCCGATGGAATTTAGATAATTGTTCAACGTTTCGATTTTTTCGGCACTCGGGCGGTCGTGGACGCGATACATGGCCGCCATGCCCCGTTCTTCCAATGTTTGAGCGGCCGAAACGTTTGCCAATATCATCATTTCTTCGATTAATTTGTTGGCGGGCGTTATTTCGCGGCGCCGAATATCGATGACTTGCCCCGCATCATTTAAAACCACTTGTCGTTCGGGAACGTCGATTTCCAATACGCCGCGCCGACGACGCGCCTTTAACAACGCTTGAAACGCGCCGTTTAAATGGGCAATTTCGTTTTCCAATCCCGCTATCGGCGTTTTTTTATTCAAAGCATTTTGAACTTCCTCATAAGTCAACCGCCGTGCCGATTGAATCAACGCACGATGAAATTCATGGCGGATTTTGTATCCGTCTTTGTCTATCCAAGCTTCACACACCATAGCCGCGCGAGGTTTGCCGGGTTGCAACGAACACATGTTGTTTGATAACGCTTCGGGCAGCATCGGCAATACACGGTCCGGAAAATAAACCGAATTGCCGCGCAACCGCGCATCTGCATCCAAAGCGTCACCCGACCGTACGTACCAAGCAACATCGGCAATCGCCACCATGATGTGCCATCCGCCGTTGTTGGCCGTATCGGTATCGGGCTTCGCAAAAACGGCGTCGTCAAAATCGCGCGCATCGGCGCCGTCAATCGTTACAAAAGGAACAGAGCGCAAATCCAAACGGGTTTTATCTGCGGCGGGTACGACGGCTTTGGCGGCTTGCTTTTCCGAACTTTGAGTAAAAGCAACGGGCAAATTATGCGTGTAAATGGAAATTAACGTTGCCGAAAACGGGCTGTCAGCCGAACCGATTTTGCGTACGAATTTGGCGGTCGGGCGGCGGTTGCGCACCGGCGGAATATCGACGATGACAATATCGCGGTTATGCAATTTTTCGGGTGCGCCTGCCAGTTCAAAAGCTTGTTTTAACCGTTTGTCAACCGATTGGACGAATCCGTTTTCATACACGCCGACCATATGGTTTTCGCCCACGGCCACGCGCCGTGTCGCTTCGCCGTGATATACACGATTGCCGACGTTTTTTATATGTGCCGTTACCACATCGCCGATGCCCGCGGGCGGGGATAATTTATCCTTTGTGATAATAATTTGAGGCGCGGGCGAATCGTTGACCCATTCAAGCGGTCTGGCGATTAAATCCCCCATTGAATCGGTGCCCGTAATTTCAACGACCACCCGTTCAGGCAATACGCCTTTGGCCCCGATGCGCCGTCCGTGCCGTTCGGTTTCGATAAGGCCTTGGCTTTTTAAATCTTTGACCATGCGTTTAAGTTCAATGCGGTTATCGCCTTTAATCCCAAAAGCGCGCGCCAATTCGCGTTTACCGACTTTGCCCGTTTGAGCGTTTAAATAGTCGGTCAATTCTTTCATTGTCGGCATAGGCGCGTCTTTTTTCGATTTAGCCATTTTTCCTCGGTCAAAAATATCCTTGTTTTCCGATATCGGATACGGTATAATCATTATGTTCAGTATATCATAAACGCGGCATAATTCAATAAAATTGATGCAAGTGCATACATATTTATGCAAAAACGGGTTAAAAAATATCAAGAAAGGTAAGCCATGTTTTTTAATTTTTTTCACAGGGAATTAAAACCGTTCAACGAAGGTTTTTTACCCCAAAAAGACGGCCATGAAATTTATTACGCCGAATACGGCAATCGAAACGGCATTCCCGTGTTGTGTTTTCACGGCGGCCCGGGCGGATGTTCGGGGGCAAAACATGCAAGCGTATTTGACCCCAAAAAATATCGTGTGATTTTGCATGACCAACGCGGGTGTGGCAAATCGCCGTATCAAAACCGCTTTTATAAAAACACGACATCCGATTTATTGGCAGATGCCGAACGGCTTTTAAAGCATTTAAACATTGCGGGCAAAGTCATTGTCCGAGGCGGTTCTTGGGGCGCAACATTGGCGTTGTTGTTTGCCGAAAAATACCCTGAACGGGTGCGGCGGCTTATATTAAATTCCGTGTTTTTGGCGGGGACAACGGACCGCGAATGGATGGAAAATGTCAGCGGCAATTTATTTTACCCCGACATAATGGAAAAAATCCGCGCCGATGTCGGCAATGAACCGTTGTCCGCCCATTACAATCGTTTGTTGCAAGGCGGGAAAAAAGACATTAACCGCGCGATGGGGTTATACGGTGGGTATGAAAGCATTATGGGACGGGCCGATGCCATTTTGTTAAAGCCGCCGTTTGACGAAAATCGCATTAAATATGTGCAAATATTTTTTCATTATGATTCGCATGATTATTTTATTAAGCCGGATGAAATCCTTAAAAATGCAAAGAAAATTGCAACGATTCCGACATTAATCGTGCATAATCGTTTGGATATGAGTTGCCCCGTCAAAAATGCATATGATTTGCATAAAGCGTTGCCTAAATCAAAATTGGTGATTGTGCCCGACCGCGGACATGGCAGTAAATTGTTGCATGAAACGACGCTGGCAGAAATTCGAAAACTAAAATAAAAAAATATTTTTAAAAAATGTTGACAAATAAACAAATGTGACCTATAATATCCTTATCTTCCTAAAAAGAAAGGATTTATAGATGCTTAACGAAAAATTGATGCTTGCAAAAAGGTCAACAAAATCGGCATGTGAAGGTAATTTTGTTCAAAATTTTGACCGTATGACGGTTGTTGTTCAAAACGGTTCTTTTTTGGTTGACACGGCGGGTAAAAAATATGATTTGTTTGATTTGCCCGATGATAAAACGTTTTTTATAGACGGCAATTTGGTGATGGATTCAATGGATTTGAAAGAATTGCCCGAAGCTTTAAATCACGTTATTGTTTCCAAGGATTTGTATATAGACAACAATCCGTTGGAAACGTTGAAAAATTATCCGTGTGTGTTGGGGCGCACTCATATCAATCCCGTTATCCGATATGTCGATAATCCGTCTGCCGCTCGTTTGACGGCGGTACAGGATTTGTTTAAGGACGGAACGATTACGAAATTGTCCAACGGTAAGAAAGATTTTTTTATCGGAACCGTTGATGCTGTATTTTTGGATAAAACCCGTCGTCCGGTTATTGCCGATAAATGCGCAAGGCTTGCCAAACGGTGCATAATAAACGAGGAAAGGCTCGGTTTCGGAAATTTTGCTTGGAACCGTTTCGGTTCGACACGTACGCGCGAATAAAAATTCACGTTGAAATTTTATGATTATGTTGCAACAAAAACCTCTTTTTTAAGAGGTTTTTTTGTTTGTAAAACCCCTCGGGACAATAATCCCAAGGGGTTAATTGGCAACGGGTTAAACCGTTTTATTTTGCTTCATCGTCAAAAATCGGTTTGCCGTAATAAGCGCGCAGGTACAATTCCTTGATTTGGGGAATTAACGGATACCGTGCATTGCCGCCCGTGCATTGGTCGTCAAACGCATCTTCGGACAATTTGTCCAAGCCCGCCAAAAATTCGGCTTCCGGAACGCCTGCTTCCTGAATGGATTTCGGGATGTTCAAATCGGTCTTTAATTGTTCAATGGCTTCAATCAAACGACGGACTTTTTCATCTTTTTGATTTTCGTTCAATCCGTTATCCATGCGCATGAAATCGGCGATTTTAGCGTAACGCCCTTTCACAAACGGATAGCGGTACTGCGGCATTAAACCTTGTTTCGTCGGATTGTCTGTCGCATTGAACGCAATGACATACGATAACAATAAGGCATTGGCCAACCCGTGCGGTACATGGAAAGCCCCGCCCAATTTGTGTGCCATTGAATGGCAAAGACCCAAAAATGCGTTAGCAAAAGCCATACCCGCGATTGTGGCGGCATAATGCATTTTTTCGCGTGCCATCGGGTCTTCGGCTCCTTTGTCATATGACCGTTTCAAATACTTAAAGACCAAACGGACGGCTTCCAAAGCCAACCCGTCCGCATAGTTGGTTGCATATACGGAAGTGTAAGCTTCAATCGCGTGTGTCAAAACGTCCAAGCCCGAAAAAGCGGTCAAGCTTTTGGGCATGGTCATAACGAAATCGGGATCAATGATAGCCATGTCGGGGGTCAACTCATAATCGGCAATCGGGTATTTGTGTCCCGTTTTATCGTCCGTGATAACGGTAAACGGCGTTACTTCGGAACCTGTGCCGGACGTTGTCGGAATAGCAACCATAACGGCTTTTTTGCCCATTTCGGGGAAGGTAACGATACGTTTGCGAATGTCCATAAACCGAAGCGCGACATCTTCAAATGCCAAGCACGGATTTTCATACATCAACCAAATGATTTTGGCTGCGTCCATTGCCGAACCGCCGCCCAAAGACACAAACACATCCGGTTCATAACGGCGTACGATTTCAAGTGCTTGGTTGACATTGGACAAATCGGGATCCGGTTTGACATCACAGAAAATTTCAACGGACATGCCGCGTTCTTCCAAAATATCCGCCACTTTTTTAGCGTATCCGAATTGAACCATTGCTTTATCCGTAACGATAAAGGCACGTTTTTTGCCCGTCAATTCCGCCAAAGCCAATCGCGTGGCACCGGGTTTGAAATAAATTTTCGACGGCACTTTGAACCACAACATGTTTTCACGGCGTTCCGCCACAGATTTTGTATTCATGAGATGTTTGACTCCTATATTTTCACTGACGGAATTGCCGCCCCAAGACCCGCATCCGAGTGTTAAAGACGGTGCCAATCTGAAATTAAATACGTCGCCGATAGCACCTTGCGAAGACGGCATGTTAATCAATGTGCGCCCCGTCGTCATAATTTTTGAAAAATGATTCATATGTTCTTGGTTGGACACATGCGTGTACAAAACGGACGTATGTCCCGCCCCACCGAGTTCAATCAACGTTTGCGCTTTATCGACGGCTTCTTCAAATGTTGCCGCCTTGTAAAAAGCCAAAATCGGCGATAATTTTTCGTGCGCATACGGATTTGAAATGTCAACCGACGATGTTTCGACAATTAAAATTTTGGCGCTTTCGGGAACCGTGATGCCCGCAATTTTTGCAATTTTATAAGCGGATTGCCCGACAACTTCGCTGTTGAGTTTGCCGTCTTTGAACAAGAATTTTTTCAATTTGTTTTTGTCTTCTTCATTCAAAAACACACACCCGCGCGTGATGAATTCTTGTTTGACTTGTTCATATAAAGGTTCTTCGACGATAACCGATTGTTCGGATGCGCAAATAACGCCGTTGTCGAAAGTTTTGCTCATAATTACCGAGCTGACCGCCATTTTGACATCTGCCGTTGCGTCAATGACAACCGGCGTATTGCCCGCACCGACGCCGATGGCGGGATTCCCGGAAGAATAGGCCGCTTTGACCATGCCGGGGCCGCCCGTAGCCAACACAAGCGAAATATTTTTATGTTTCATCAAATATCCCGTAATGGCCGGTGTCGGATTGTCAATCCATCCGATAATGCCGGCGGGCGCACCTGCTTCAACGGCGGCGTCCAAAACGATTTTGGCGGCATAGTTCGTAGATTTTTTGGCGCGCGGGTGTGGAGCGAACACAATGCCGTTTCGCGTTTTCAACGCCAACAAAGATTTGAATATGGCCGTTGATGTCGGGTTCGTTGTCGGAACGATACCGGCGATAAGGCCCAACGGTTCGGCGACTTGTTTAAAGCCGAAAGACCTGTCATCATTTAACACGCCGCATGTTTTGGCGTTTTTATAAGTGTTGTAAATGTATTCCGCGGCAAAGTGGTTTTTGATGACTTTGTCTTCCACAATGCCCATGCCCGTTTCTTCCACGGCCATTTTCGCCAAAGGAATGCGGGCCGCTGCCGCTGCCTTAGCGGCGTTTTTAAAAATGGCATCGACTTGTTCTTGCGTAAAATGCGCATATTGTTCTTGCGCTTTTTTGACTTTGGCGACAATGTCGTCAACCATTTGCATTTCTTCCGCCGTTATGTCGGGTTGTGCTTTTTCGGGTGCTTTTTGGGCCATAGTTTTCTCCTTAATTTTCAGATGTGTTTTACTTGCGTTAAGCAGTATAACGGCTTTTTTCAAACTTGCAAGATTTTTGTCATAAAAACGGTACAATCTTTTATGCCGTTTTGTAAAATTTATCACTCCTATTTACATTTATGCGGCTTTGTTCGCCGATAACGGTTACTTTGTTTTGTCGGCGTTGTTACTTTTGTTTTTTCCCTGTCGGTTTTGCATCGGTTTTATCATTGCCGTAGTCTTTGGTAAAAACTTCTTTGCCAAATAAATAGGTTATCTTTTTTTGAACGTCGCCCAAAGTGTTATAAAGGGTTGCAATGCCGTTTAATTGCCCTTTGGTGTATGGAAATTCGCCGCGCAAAACATCGCCCGTCGAATTTGCATAAGCCGACCCGTACACTTTGCGCACGCCGTCGATTTGTCCCGCTTTATACGGCGTTTCATACAATAATTCCCCCGTTTCAAAGTATTCGCGCACGATGCCGTCCACGTTGTCATTTTTATACGGCACTTCCGCGCTCAACACCAAATCAGAATAAGCATACACATGCGCGATTCCGTCCCTTTTGCCGTTTTTGTACGGGATGTTGTCTTGCACGCGCCCGTATGCGCCGTAAGAACCCGAATACGCCCGAACCGTCCCGTTTACAATTCCGTCGCGGCAAGGCACTTCATAAAATTGCACGCGCGGTTCCACGGTGTTGACGATTAAAGCCCCGCTGAAAGGTTTTTCGCCCCTGACGCATGTGTTTTTATTAATGGCTTTAAGTTCGTTGTCGACAATTGTCGGTAATTCTTTGCCGTTGATGTCAAAGTGTGTGATTTTTTTGACGGCTCCTTTGTCATAATCGGTTGTCGCAATGATTTTTCCGTCTGCGTCATATAATTTTCCGATACCGTGCAATATGCTGAGTTTTTTATTTTGTTGTTCGCTTTTATCGCCTTTGCCGTTATTTTTGACGGCAACGGCATAAGGGCGTTCTTCTTCCAAGCGGCCGCTATCGGCATAAATTTTAACCGTACCGTCAAGCAAATTGTTTTTAAACGGGGCTTCAATCAGCAATGTCCCGCCGCCCGTGTAAAATTTGCGTATCTCGTTGCCGTCGGCAAGATTTCCGATTCTTTCGCGACGTTTGTTGCCGTTCGGCCAGTATTCGATACGTGCTTCTTGTGTTTGCTTATTTTTCAACGTTCCGTTCGGATAGTACATTTCCGATTCCGTCGCTTGTCCGTCCACGACTTTGAAATGTGCGAACTTTTTACCGTTCGGATAGTTTTTGATAACATCGCCGGTAATTTTTGCACCGGTTTTATCGTAAATAATCCGTTCTTTTAAAACAATTTCTTGATCCGTGTAAGTTTTCGCCATAACATTTACGGATGCCAAACACACCGCAAGTACAAAAAACAATCGCATAAAGCCCCCTTGTTTAAATTAAATTATAAAAACGTTTTTCCCGCCATTTGTCGTAAGCGTTTAATACGTTGTTCCACGGGCGGATGGGTACTGCCCAAATTCAAAAAAGCGTTTTTTGCATCCATCGGGTCAAAAATAAAGGCTTGAGCCATATTGGGCGATTTATCGATAGATTCGACATGTGCATCCGTGCTGATTTTTTCAAGTGCGCTTGCCAATGCTTCGGGATTACGGGTAATCAGCGCTGCGGTCGCATCGGCCGAATATTCCCGCGTACGGGAAATGGCTAAGCGGATAATCGGTGCGACGATAAACGTAAAAATCAATAAGCCCAAACCGATTAAAAACAACGCCGCTTTCGCGCTGCCTTCATTTTTGCCGCTTTCGTTTTCGTTGCCGCGCGTATGAGAAGCTGTGCGAAACAAAATTTCGGCCAGCATTGTACCGACACCCAAACCCGTGATAATGATTAAGTTTAAACGGATATCCCGATTGCCGATATGTGCCATTTCATGGGCGATGACGCCTTCCAATTCCAACGGTTCCAATTTGTCGATAATGCCGCGTGTCAAAGCCACCGATGCCGTTTGCGGAGAATGGCCCGTTGCAAAAGCGTTTAACGAATCATCATCCATGATATAGACTTTCGGCATCGGCAAACCGGCCGCCAAAGCAATGTTTTCCACGGCGCGGTAAACTTTTTTATGTTCCCCGTCATTCGGAATTGAATGTGCGCCCGCAAATCCCAGCATCATTTTATCGCCGAACCAATAGGATACGGCTGTCCACGCAAAGCCGATTATAATAACGGGCGTGCCGATGCCGATGAACAAATTGTTTGCCATGCGCACGTTTTCGGGATCATCCATGACGGCTAAAAACAAAATGCCGTATAAAATGAAAGCCAATGTCGCCGGGAATGCCAAAATCAGCAACAGCGTTTTGATATTGTTCGAATGGATATGATCATAGGTCGTTTTGATGGGTTTCACGGCAAAATCCTGTTCCGATTATTAAAATTTAAAAAGATACCTTTGGTGCTTGATTGGCCGCGGCGCGTTCGGATTCGTCCAATTCGAAAAATTTTTCGGGCGTGAAGCGGAACATGCCGGCGATGATATTGCTCGGGAACATTTGAATTTTTGTATTCAGTGCCAACACGGTCGTGTTGTAAAATTGCCGTGCCGCTTGGATTTTCGTTTCGGTATCGGACAATTCTTGTTGCAATTCCAAAAAGTTTGCGCTGGCTTTTAAATCCGGATAATTTTCCGATAAGGCAAAAACGGATTTCAATGCGCTTGTCAACATATTTTCGGATTCGGCTTTTTTATCCGTAGCACCGTGTGCATTCATTGCTTCGGTACGGGCGGCCACGACGGCTTCCAATGTTTTGCTTTCATGTTTGGCATACCCTTTGACCGTTTCAACCAAGTTCGGGATTAAATCGTATCGGCGTTTCAGTTGCGTTTCCACCGTTGACCAAGATTCTTTGACGCGTTGTTTGGCCATAACCAAGGCGTTGTATGTCGAAATAACGAAAACGGCAATTACTGCCAAAATAATCAGTGTATAAATCATATACTGTTCCTTTCATAATTGACAAATTATAAATACTGGAGTAATGTTACCATTATTTCAATTTTAAAGAAAGGATTTTTTTATGCACGCTTGGCATGAAGTAAAGCTTTACAGCGAATCTCCCGAATTGGTCCCGGCCATTATCGAAATTCCGAAGGGGTCGCAAATTAAATATGAATTGGACAAAGAAAGCGGCCTTTTAAAAACTGACCGCATTTTATACAGCGCGGTTCATTATCCCGCCAATTACGGGTTTATCCCCCGCAGCTATTGCGAAGACGGCGACCCGCTGGATATTTTGGTGCTCGGTCAAGTGGCCGTGACGCCGATGTGCATCATGCGCGCCAAACCGATTGGTGTAATGAAAATGATTGATGGCGGTGAAGCGGATGATAAAATCATTGCCGTGCATTATGACGATCCCGAATATTGCCATTATACGCATATTGATCAATTGCCGCCCCATACGCTCAGAATGTTGCGCCAATTTTTCGAAGATTATAAAGTTTTGGAAAAAAAGGAAGTCAAAATCGAAAGCTTTTTGGGCCCCGATGAAGCCAAACAAGTTATTTTGGATGCGTTTGAATTATATGACAAAAGCCGCCGGATGAATAAAATTTAAAACGGCAATCCGATAAATAATCCGATAAATAAAAAGACGCTTAAAAAAAATTAAGCGCCTTTTTTGGTGTCAATTTTATTTTTTATCTGTTCAAATGGCCGGCGGGAGCGTCCGGATGCGATAAAATCGTGAACGATTTGGCAATGTCTTTAAAGGTCGGTAACAATTGTTGCGCCGTTTTGTAACGGCCGAAAATAAAATCTTCGGGCGTATGGCGGCCGATGCGCGCTTCGCGTTCTTTAACCCGTTGCAACGCTTCTTCGGGTGAACAATCCATAAATACCAAATTCGTTTCGTATCCGTTATTGTTCAAATACTTGTACAAATCCAAATGCGCGAGGTTTAACGAATGTTCAAACACGATATTACAACGGCGCCGTAAGGCGCGTTCCAACAATTCATATCCGATGACACGGGCGGGCATTTCGAATTTTTCGAACGCTTTGGCAAGACCTTCTTCCCGAGCGGTTTTTTCATATTCGGGCAATTGTTTCATAATCGCATCAAATTGGATGCGGACGGTATTTTTGCGCGGGTTGTGGTCGATATAAGTTGTTTTCCCCGACCCCGGAATGCCCGAAACATGAATGAACAACGGTGCTTCCAACGACGAAAATTTCGGCGGTTCGGGCAAAAAAGAATTGATTAAAGCTTCCGTTTGAGAATTTGAAATCGTTTGATAATCGTAATCGACAAGTGACGAAATTTGAGGTAAAATCGTTTGAATATTTGACATTATTTTTTTGATTTAAATCTTTTCTGAATTAATAACGTATTTTATTGTATCACACAACAGGCAAAAAGTAAACAAAAATTTGAACCCTTTGCGACAATGCCGTAAAACATTTGCGCGAATTTCAAAACGGCCGTAAAACGCAGCCGTTTTTTATCTTGCCAAGCCCATAAAAGTGTATTACACTGCCCTATACAAGGTATCCACATCATGAAAGGAGAAGATTATGTCTATAGCTATTGTTATCCCCGCGCGGTATGCATCTACCCGTTTGCCGAAAAAACCGTTGATTAAAATCGCCGGCAAAGAAATGGTTTTGCGCGTGTACGATATTGCGAAAAAAGCAATGGAAGGGTTGCAAGATTGCACGGCCGTCGTGGCAACCGACCACCAAGAAATTTACGATTTTTGCGCTGAACATAATGTTCCCGTCGTGATGACCGATCCGAATTGCCCGACCGGTTCCGACCGCGTGTGTGAAGCGTTGGCGCAGTTGCCGCACATGCCCGATTTCGTCGTAAATTTGCAAGGCGACAATCCGTTATGCCCGCCTTGGTTCGTGCGCCAAATGATTGACGCTTATTTGCAAAATCCCGAACAAACGCAAGTTGTCACGCCCGCCGTGCATTTGACATGGGAAGCGCTTGACAATTTGCGCGAATCCAAAAAAACGACGCCGTTTTCGGGCACGACCGTTACGTTTGACGATGACCATTTTGCGTTGTGGTTTTCCAAAAATATCATTCCCGCGATTCAAAAAGAACCCAAATGGCGCGAAGCGTTGCCGATGTCGCCGAATTTCCGCCATATCGGTTTGTACGGATACCGTACCGATACGTTGCACCGTTTTGTGAAATTGCCGCAAGGGCGGATTGAAAAAATCGAAGGGTTGGAACAGCTGAGATTCTTGGAAAACCGTATTCCGATTAAAATCGTCGAAGTCGATTATAAAGGCCGCCCCGCGATGAACGGCGTTGACAGTCCCGAAGACCGCGACAAAGCCGAACGCTTAATCAATCAATACGGTGAATTTTAATATAAAAAACGGAGGAATAATATGACGACTCGTTTTATCATTGCCCGTCACGGCAACACGTTTAACAAAGGCGAAACGCCGACCCGCGTCGGTGCCAGAACGGATTTGCCGTTGGTGCAAAGCGGTTTGGAACAAGGGCAACGTTTGGGCAAATATTTGCGCGATAACAATTTATGGCCCGATGACGTGTATGCCGCGCCGCTGAAACGCACAATGCAAACGGCCGCGGCGGCGGGATTGGAAAATGTCAAACCGTATGAAGGATTCCGCGAAATTGATTACGGCCCCGATGAAAATAAAACCGAAGATGTCGTTATCGCCCGTATCGGACAAGCGGCGATTGACGCTTGGAACGCCGATGCGACGGTGCCGAACGGATGGCAGGTCGATGTACCGGGTATTATCGGAACGTGGGTGGATTTTGCCGATTCTTTAAAGGGGTCAAACAAAACGACTTTGGTCGTATCTTCCAACGGCATTATCCGTTTTGCGCCTTATATAACGGGGGATTTTGCCGCGTTTGCCAAGGATCATGAAATCAAAGTCGGCACGGGGTGTTTATGTGTGTTTGAAGAACAAAACGGCAAATGGGTATGTACGGCATGGAACGTAAAGCCGCCGAAAGAAGAGGCTTAAGATACTACATTTTTGCAAATCCTTTGATGGTAAGTAATTTATGTTAACCCCTAATCGAGAGCACAGAGTATTCTTTATCGACAAACCTCACGGGGGGGGGGGTATGAGATGCTCCCCGCCATTTTCGAACCGTATGATTGCCGATATTGTTTTTGGCATATACTTGGTTTGTATTATCGTGTTTTTGGCCTTTACAATAGATTTATCCAAGCAAAATGAACGGGAAAACAGGAAATCCGAACCTTTCCCGACAATTTTTAATGAAAACGGCATTAACAAAAGTTTTTCCGCAGGCGTGGAAAAATATATATCCGACCATTTGTCGGCACGTGATAAAATGATTGATGGGTATTTTGCCGTTTTATCCGCATTTGACCGCCGTGGCAATAAACAGGTTTTTATCGGCAAAGACGGGTGGTTGTTCGGCAATTTTGTCGGCAATTCGCATAATTTTGAAATGCTTTCATATTATCAAAGGAAGGTGGGTTTCAGCGTTAGACATTTGGAAAAAATCAAAGCGGATTTGAAACGCTTGAGTGATTGGGCAGCGGCACGCGACATAAAATTGTATGTTTATTTCCCACCTGACAAACAAACAATTTACAAAGAATATTACCCGCCGTTTATCACGTTGCCCGACGAACCGACTTTGGTAACCGAAGTGGAAGAATATTTAAAGGGTTCAATCAATATTATTTCGTTGGAAGATGCCTTTTTAAAACATCGGCATCAAGATTTGTTGCACTATAAAACCGAAAGCCATTGGACGCCCGCGGGCGCGTATTTGGCTTATCGGCTTATTATGCGGCGGTTGGGGCAAGATTTCCCGCTCTTAAAACCGCTCGGCGAACGGGATATTCGTGTCACCAAAACGGCCGAAGTTATCAGCTGTGTCGAAACGGGCGGTTATCGGCGCACATATAAAGGCAACTTGTATAACATGTTGGGCAAACCGTCTTATATTGATGTGCATGAACCGCTGTACAAAAAATATACGTTTAAAAATCAAGCGCAAATCAAAACCGATTCGAAACCGCCGTTTGAAACAAGCTTTAATCCGAACGGCCAAGCGTTAAAAATCTATATCATCGGCGATTCGTATAGTGATTATATAATGCCGTTTTTGTCGGCAACATTTAAAAAGGTTCGCAAAGTGCGCATTAACCAAGGCGAAGGGGGTATCCGTTTTGACAGCCGCGTATCCGATGTTGAAAACTTTAAACCCGATATTTTGTTGTTGGGCATTTCGGATTTAAAAATGATTGAATTATTGAAAATTTGGTGACAAAGATGTTGTTCAGTTCGTTGACATTTTTGCTTTTCTTTTTGCCGATTGTTTCAATCGTGCATTACATTGTGCCGGCCCGGTTGCGCAATGTGTTGTTATTGGCGGCCAGTTTGCTGTTTTACGCTTGGGGCGAACCGGCATATGTCGTCGTGATGTTGCTTGTCATATTCATGGCCTATGCGGGCGCGTGTGTTATGGGCGCATCAAAAAACGCGAATGCGCGGCTTTATGTATTGATATTCGCGGTTTCGGGCATATTGGGCATGTTGGCGTATTTTAAATACATGGGCTTTATTTTGCAAAATATGCCGCAGATAAGCGGAATAGACATACCGTTTGTCGAAATCATCATGCCGATCGGGATTTCATTTTATACGTTCCAAGCCGTTTCTTATCTTGTGGATGTCTATCGGGGCGACGTAGCACCGCAAAAAAATCCGTTTAAAGTTGCGTTGTTTATTTCTTTGTTTCCCCAACTGGTCGCGGGGCCGATTGTCAAATACCATGACGTGTGCGAACAACTGGACAGGCGCAGCGTTTGTTTTGATTCATTTATAAAGGGGGTAAAGCGTTTTATCATCGGGCTCGGTAAAAAAATTATCATTGCCAATACGTTGGGCGAAGTCGTCGATGAAATCTTTGCTTTGCGGGTGAGCGAATTGTCCCCGCAAATTGCTTGGGTCGGCGCGGCGTTTTATGCCATGCAGCTGTATTACGATTTTTCGGGCTATTCGGATATGGCCATCGGGTTGGGGCATATGTTCGGCTTTAAATTTTTGGAAAACTTTAATTATCCGTACATTTCCCAATCAATCACTGAATTTTGGCGTCGGTGGCATATGTCGTTGTCCACGTGGTTTAAACAATATGTTTATATTCCGTTGGGTGGCAATCGCGGCGGCAAAGTTAAAACGTTGCGCAATTTGGCAATCGTGTTCTTTTTAACGGGATTGTGGCACGGCGCCGCTTGGAATTTTATCGTTTGGGGGATGTATCACGGTGCGTTTATCATCTTGGAAAAAGCAACCGGTTTGTTCGGGCGGCAAATGACGGTTTTTTCGCGCGCGCTCGGCCATATTTATTTATTGGGCGTCGTGGTTGTCGGGTGGGTGATTTTCCGTGCGCCCGATTTGACATATGCAGGGCAATATATTCGAATGATGTTCGGGTTATATCAAGAGCATCCGACCTATACGTTAACTTATTACGTCACATATTGGGCAGGATTCGTTTTTGTTATGGCCGCCCTTTGTTCGACCGGTTTGTTCAAAAATGTGTTGTTAAATGCGCGGCAAACAACGGCGGTTGTTGTTATCAACGTTTACTTGCTCGGGATGTTCGTATTTTGCTTAATGTCATTGGTAAATGCTTCATATAACCCGTTTATTTATTTCAGGTTTTGATGTACGCCCGCAATCAGGGCACCGTTCAAAGAAAAATACCTTTTGCACATTTGGTGGCGGATGCCGATCGGGTGCGTTTGCCCGTTAAACCCGCGTATATTGCCGTCGGGACGAAAAAAGTTTTAGTTAAAATCGGCGCCGATAGCATCCATGACGGATTTGTATCCTTTTTCGCGCAACAAGAGACCCAATTCTTTATTAATGCGATTGACGATATTGGGGCCTTCGAAAATCAAAGACGTGTGTATTTGTACCAATGACGCGCCCGCCGTGATTTTTTCAAGGGCATCTTCTCCGGTAAAAACGCCGCCGCAAGCAATAATCGGCAATTTGCCCATTGTGTTTTGGTAAATGCGCCGGATAAGTTCGGTCGACATGTCAAAAACGGGTTTCCCCGACAAAACGCCGATGTGGTAGTATTTTTTGTCTTGCAACAATTTTCTGGAATGTTTGGATAAAGATTGCCCGCCGGCAACGATGACGCCGTCGATTTCGCCCTCTGTCAATGTGTTGCAGACCAATCCCACTTCCATCGGTGTGATATCCAACGGCAATTTAACCAATACTTTGGGCGTTTGAATCGGAGCCGCCAATTGTACGGCTTTTTTAACTTCTTTGATAATCGGCAAAAGAGTCGATTTATCCGAAATGATGGTGCTCAATTCGGTATCGGGATGCGAAAAATTCAACACGATGTAATCGCAATAGGGCGCAACCTTTTGCGCCATCATCGTGAATTCTTTTTCATAGGTCATCAAATGCCCTTGTTTGACATTTTCCGATTCGAACGGCGTGGACGTGGCAATGTTGATGCCGATAATGTGCGGTAAATGCCGCCGGGCTGTCAAAACGGGAATCATCTTTGAAATGCCGGGATTGCGATACCCCAACGGTTGCATCAAAATGGCTTTGTCGCGCATCAGGTAATATGCCTTAGAATTGGGCATTTCTTTTTCCAAAGTGTATGAACCGAATTCGCCGAACCCGAATCCGATTTGAATCAAACCGTCGATTAAAGTGCCTTTTTTGTCAATTCCCGCCGCCACGCCGATAGGGTTTTTGAACGTTAAACCCAAAACATTCACTTTTAAAACCGGGTCATATATGTTTTTAATCGGAAATGCGCCGTCGCGAATGCCGAAAGACATCAAACGCTTCGAAAATTTTAAGCTGAATTTGCTGGTAACCCACCATATCAAATTGAATAATAAATTTGTAAAGGTAACGTTTAAATATCTTCTTTTCATTATTTATTCCGTTTCTTTGTATTTTATACGCAATTCTTCCAACCGTTCGGGCGCAATTTTGGAAAACAGCGGATCGGACGGGTTGATTTTATCGCCGTCTTTCAATGTTTTCAAAAAGCCGTCGGTTTTCCCTTCCGGCCAAACAAAATCGGCCGGCTTATTCAAAACCGCCAACATTTTTTCGGCCGTTTGCGGCATAATCGGTGCCGATAAATTGGCATACAAATAAATCAAGTTAAGCGCCGTATTTAAAATCGTGCCGGCACGCGCTTTGTCGGTTTTGGCCGCTTTCCAAGGTTCCGTTTTGGCAATGTAATTGTTGCCCGCAACGAACAATTCGCGCAAAGCCCCCATCGCTTTTCGAAATTCCAATCCGTCCAAGTATGACGTGTACGAAGCGACCAATTCGTCCACCGTTTCATACAGTGCCGTTTCATCTTCGGTCAAATCGCCTATCGGCGGGACTTGTTCGCCGAAATTGTTGAGTGTCATTTTCAAAACGCGGTTGATGAAATTGCCCAAAACGTCATTCAAATCTTTGTTAATGACGGATGCAAACAATTCAAACGAAAAGGATGAATCGTCCGATTCGGGCGCATTGGCCATTAACCAGTAACGCCAATAATCGGCGGGGAATTCTTCCAATGCCGCATCCAAAAAGATGCCGCGCTGTGCCGATTTGGAAAATTTGCCGCCGGCAAAATTCAAGTAGTTAAAGCCTTTTAAAAATGAAACTTCCGTCCAAGCTTCGCGCGACCCGCGCAAAGTGGCCGGGAATGTAATTGAGTGGAACGGAATGTTGTCTTTGCCCATAAATTCGGTATGGCGCACGTCGGGCGCATTTAACCACCAATCTTCCCAATTGCGGTTATCTTTGTCCATGTCCGCCCATTGTTTCGTAATGCCGATATACCCGATAGGCGCATCAAACCACACATAGAAGACTTTGTTTTCAAAACCATTCCGCGGCACGGCAAAACCCCATTTTAAATCGCGCGTGATACCGCGTTCTTTTAAGCCTTCCTTGAGCCATTTTTTCGCCGTCGTATAGGCAATATCGGGCCAAATGCCGCGTTTGGTTTCAATCCAATTTTCAAGCTCTTCTTGCATTTTGGGCAATTGCAAAAACAAATGCTTGGTCGGGCGGATTTCGATGTTTGTGCTGCCCGAAATGCTTGAACGCGGGTTGATTAAATCGGTCGGGTCCAATAATTTCGTGCAATTTTCGCATTGGTCGCCTTTGGCTTTGTCATACCCGCAATGCGGACACGTGCCGATGACATAGCTGTCGGGCAAATAACGGTCTTCGTCAATCGAATAAACTTGATTCGTTGTGCGTTCTTCAATCAAGCCGTTTTTTTCCAAATCGTGGAAAATGCGATAAACGATTTCTTTGTTTTGTTCGGAGCTTGTTTGTCCGAAATAATCAAACGACAAATTAAACCCTTCATATAATGCTGCTTGGCGGTCATGATATTTTTTGCAATAATCGCGCACGTTAATACTCTCTTTAATCGCGCCGACTTCCGACGAAGTGCCATGGTCATCAGTGCCGCAGACAAGCAAAACCTGCTCGCCCTTTTGGCGCAAAAATCGGGCATATACGTCAGACGGCAGCAGGCATCCGACCAAATGCCCCAGGTGGGGCAAGCCGTTAACGTATGGTAAAGCCGAAGTAATCAAATGTTTTGTCATATCTCATCCCTTTTCATAACAAGTGTTTAAAGCGTTTTTTCCTTTGGAATCGGGGGACGGCGAAAGCCTGTCGTTTCCTTAAAATCCGTTGCCGGGCGAAAGGATAAAAATACCCGATTAAATTCCCTTTTTTTCCGATTATATGCAAAAATTAAAAAAACTGCAAGAAAACTTGATTTTTATTTTGAATTAATATATAGTTTATCCATTCATTCGTAACAGATATTTAAGAAAGGGTAGTCAAATGGCTCGCGTAACCGTTGAAGATTGTATTGAAAAAGTGCCAAACCGTTTTGATTTGGTTTTGCTCGCCGCCGGGCGGGCTAAGGCTTTGGGGGCAGGTGTAACGCCGACTTTGTCGCGCGATAATGATAAAAACACTGTTGTCGCTTTGCGCGAAATTGAAGAAGGCACCGTTAATTTGGATGACGTCAAGGACGGCATCATCATCGGCATGCAAAAATATGTCGGAGCTCAAGAATCCGCCGTCGATGCCGAAGAAATCAAAGAAGTCGAAGCCGAAATTATGGGCGGCGGTTTATATGCCGACAGCGAATTTGTCGAATCCGAAGCTTTCCAAGTGGTAGACGATTTGGGCGAATAAGCCCGCAAGGAGGCGTTTTTGAGGCAATATGAACTTGTCGAACGCGTAAAATCTTATGATCCCAATGCAGATGAAGATGCCATCAATCGGGCTTATTTGTTTGCTTTAAAAGTCCACGGTTCGCAAAAACGCGAATCGGGTGAAGCTTTTTTTATCCATCCGGTCGAAGTGGCGGCTATCCTGACACAATATAAAATGGATGCAACGACGATTATCGCCGCTTTGTTACATGACACGGTGGAAGATACGGCAGCTTCATATGCCGATTTGGCAGCATTGTTCGGCGATGATGTGGCTAAATTGGTCGAAGGCGTCACGAAGCTGGACAAATTGCAAGTGTCGTCCGAAGCAATGCGCCAAGCCGAAAGTTTCCAAAAATTCGTTTTGGCGATGAGCGAAGATATCCGCGTGTTGCTGATAAAATTGGCCGACCGTTTACACAACATGCGCACGTTGCATTATCGCAAAGATCCTGCCAAGCGGCGCAAAGTAGCGGTGGAAACAATGGAAATTTACGTGCCGCTCGCCGAACGTATCGGTATGCAACAACTCAAAGACGAATTGGAAAATTATGCGTTTCAAACATTGCATCCGGAAGCTTACGAATCCATTGACACGCGATTAAATTTTTTGAAAGAGCAGGGCAAAGACCAAGTCGCCCAAATTATGGAGCAGCTGCAAAAAGATTTGGACGAACATGGCATTAACGGCGAAATTACCGGCCGCGAAAAGCGTCCGTATTCGATTTGGCGCAAAATGCAACGGCAAAATATCGCGTTTGAACAAGTGTGCGATATTATGGCATTTCGCGTGATTGTCGATTCGGTTGAAGATTGTTATAAAACATTGGGGGTTGTCAATACCAAATATCCGATGATTCCCGGGCGTTACCGTGATTTTATTTCGACGCCCAAACCCAACGGGTACCGTTCATTGCATACGGGTGTTATCGGTCCGCTCAATCAACGCATTGAAGTCCAAATCCGCACTCATGAAATGCATCAGGTTGCCGAATACGGTTTGGCCGCGCATTGGGAATATAAACAGGGCGTCCATCGCGAAGGTAAGCAATACCGCTGGTTGCGCGAATTGTTGGAATTGATGAATCATTCGTCTAATCCCGGCGAATTTTTGGAACATACCAAAATGGCGATGTACCAAGACCAAGTGTTTTGTTTCACGCCCAAAGGGGATTTGATTACGTTGCCGAAAGGCGCAACGGCAATAGATTTTGCCTATGAAGTGCATTCGCGTGTCGGTGACACGACGGTTGGTGTCAAAATAAACGGCAAAATCAAACCGTTGCGTACCGTGTTGCAAAACGGCGACCAAGTGGAAATTTTGACGGCCAAAAACCAAACGCCGTCCGTCGAATGGGAACGCATTGTCGTTACGCCGAAAGCTAAATCCAGTATTCGCCGTTTTTTGAGAACACAAAGGCGTGCGCATTTTATCGAATCTGCCCGTACGATGTTTAACAATACATGCAAAGAATACGGCATATCATATACGGACACGGATTTAAAACCCGCTTTGGAACATTACAAACAAACAACTCCCGAAGATTTATTGGCTGCCATCGGTGAAGGCATTGTGCCGTTTACCGAAGTTTTTCATTTAATTCATCCGGAACAAAAATTGAAAATCAAACGGACGATTTCGTTTTTTAAGAAGAAATCACCGTCCGTGTCCGACAAATCCATGCCCGTTTTGGGATTGATTCCGGGGATAGCGCTCAGTTTTGCCAAATGTTGTCACCCTGTGCCGGGCGATAAAATCGTCGGGATTGTCAATACCGGCAAAGGCGTTGCCATTCATACTCAAGATTGCCCCGTTTTGCAAAAATTTGCCGATGAACCCGAACGTTGGTTGGATGTGTCTTGGAATGAAAACATCGTCAAAGACAAATCCATGCCCGTCCGCGTTAAAATCTCTTTGGAAGACAAACCTTCCGTCATGCCCGAATTATTGGGGATTATTTCCAAACATAACGCGGCCGTTACCAATTTTTCCACTTTAAGCAAAAGTGGCGGTTGGAACGAAATATTTTTGGATATTGAAGTTAAAAATGCCGAACATTTGGATGTTTTGTTGCAGGCAATCCGTGCATATAAGGCTGTATCGTCCGCTTCGCGCGTCCGAGGGGTGTAAAATTGTTTTATAAGGTATCCGGCACTATTTGGGAAGGCAGGCAAGTAGGTTATCTACATGCCACCTTCCCAAATAACGCTATCTCCGCTTCTAAAACAATTTTACAGGTACTTCAAAGGTTAGTAATCAAAGTACACGGCATATTCCCAAAGGCCGCCATTTTCTCTTTGAAAAATCATTTACGGGGGATGGGTTTGACGTATTGTTTAATTTCTTTTTTTAAAAAATGTTTACGGGCGGCATTTTGTGTCGGTGAACAAACAAATTTAATGTATGGTGCTTTTTTTTACGGCATTGTATCCGTTTTTAAAATTTATTCATTATATATTCAAAAATCGGAGGCGTTATGATTATCGGTATGGGGACGGACATTGTTCAAATCAGGCGTATCGATTTGACCGTTAAACGTTATGGCGACAAGTTTTTAAACCGTATTTTTACGCCGGCCGAACGGGCGGCGGCCGAAAAATTGGCGCCCTCAAAACAAACGGCTTATTATGCCAAACGCTATGCGGCCAAAGAGGCGATATCGAAAGCATTGGGCAGCGGTATCGGGCATTTGGCAATGTGGCGGGAAATTGAAATTTTAAACAATGCTGCTGGTGCGCCCGTTTTAACGGTGACGGGCCAAACGGCGGATACGTTGCATAAATTGGCAGGTGGTGTCGCCGTGCGAACGTTTGTGTCGCTCAGCGATGACGAAGCGGCCGTTGCAACGGTTATTTTTGAAATTTGACGTTTTGAAAAATTTTAAAGGGGGACAGCCGCAACCGTCCCCCTTTTTGTTTAACCGTTTTTATGCGCTCTTTTAAAGCCCGTTGTTGTTATTATACCATTTTGCCACTATCGGATTCGCATGTTTGGATTCGCCGGTAATTTGAGAATCGTTATACTCTTTAACCTTTTTATAACCCCACATTAAAGTGCCGACGCCCGCAACAACCCCCAGCGCCCCAAATGTAAAGCCCCACGGGAACGGTTCATTATTTTGCGTGCGCTTAATAATATTGGGGTTTTTAATCGCCTTGTCCAACGCTTTTGTCAGCTCTTTGCCTTCTTTGCCGGCCATCACGTCGCAGGCGGCGGCAAAACGGTAAACAAACGAATCGGTACGGTTGCCTTGTGCCGCGCTGTTGGATTTTGTTTTATAAGCGTTTGTAGCAAAAACCAAAGCGTCAAAAGGCGCCCGTCCGCGTTCAATTTGAGATTTTGCCAATTCAAGCGTTTTAACATACCGGTCATGCGCGTCCAAACCGGGTGTAAACACATAATCGACGGCTTTGCCGATTATACCGGATTCGGCCGCCGTTTCTTGATATTGGGCATTTTGCGCATTGGCAAGCAAATCGACATCCAAAATGCGCGAACCGAATAAATCCACGATTTTGGCGGCTTGGTCTACCGTATACCCGCTTAAATGATTCGCGGCGGCAATGGCCAATGCACTTTCGGCGCGCCCGATAAAGACCAACGTGTTATCCGTCATTTGAGGCGTCAATTTTTTTGAATGAACCCATTGTTTGTGTTGCTCGGCCATTTTAAATGTCATAATTTGGTTCGCAACGTCTTCCATATTAAATGCTACCATCGTTTCTTTGACCGGCAATGCGACAATCATATTGTTTTCGCCCAATTGGCGGTTGGTCATGGCCGCTTTGAATGTACTGAATTGATTGTTCAAAGCGCTTTGCAACGCATCGTTAACCGTTTTAAATTTTCCGCTTTGCAAATTGGCTTTCATCCGATTGTACATGTCTTCGCGAATGCCCAAAAACAACGGATGATCGCCGAATTTTTCGGTTTCCATCCGCGGGTCGATGGCATGGCCGCGCAAATCGGAGTAAGCTTTTAAAATTTCACTGTCCATTTGCATCGGATTTGGATTGAAGGCGGGGAATCCTTTTTTTACCGCTGCCTTTTTAACGGTTGCGTGAGCGGTGGGCGTTTGCGGCGCCGGTACGGGTGTATCGTTTGTATCGGACAACAAAGCGTGTACCCCGAATCCCAAAACGCCGGCCCCTGTTAAAGCCAACAGCGTATTGCGTAATTTATGCCCCGTTTTTTGAGGTTTTGCCCGTTTGGCGGGAGCCGGTTTTGACCTGCCGCCGAGCGGATATTTTGCATCGGTGCGTTTTTTGATTTCTGCCATAAAAAAACCTCCTTGATAAAAAAATCAATGCTTATATTTTAAATTATAACAAATCATTTTTCTTTGTCAACTTTTTTATTCATTTCATCGAGGTTGCTGTTAATCATCTTCATGGCTTTCGTATGGGCGTAAAATGACCGTTGGCGATCGGGTTCGATATCCAATCCGATGCTGACCGGTTCGCAATTTTCCACTTTGCGCACGACCAATTCAATCGGGCCCATAGATAAACGGTCACCAACTTCAAAATCGTTGAATTCTTGTTTTAACAATTCGGCGATGGTCATTTCTTTCAAACGCGCATCAAAAGGGGTGCCGTACATTTTTTCAAGTTCGCCGAACGTTGTCGTCGGTGCAATCGGAAAATCGCCCAAAATTTCGTCGGCGCCTTTCATATCGCCGCCGCCGTACAGGTAATCAAGCAGCGGTTCGCGCGTTTCGGAGGACGAAAACACATACACGCGGTCGCCGGCTTTGAATTGGCGGATGCTGGTCGGCGTGTAAGAAACACCGCCTCGGATAATCAAATTCGGGCGTGCCCATTTGGGGATTGTTTCCCCTTTGACGGCGGGAGTGTCGGTGTGCAATTCATAGGCGATTAACGAACTGTCCGTCAATCCCGGCAAATCGATTTGTGTTTTTTCGGGCGGGCAACATAAAACGGGGACTTCAAGGCCGCACCATTTGGCGACAACGGGAATTAAAAATCCTTGAAAAGCAAGCGAAAATAAAACCATTACGAAAATGACATCTAAAAAATCGCGTCCGAAACTTAATCCGTAAACAATCGGTGCCAATGCCAGCAAAATGGATGTTGCGCCGCGCAATCCCACGAAAGAAATAAAGATTTTTTCGCGTGTGGTATACATCGGGAAGAATATTAACACTGCCCATACGGCAAGCGGGCGTGCGAAGAAAATCAGTGCCGTGCCGATTAAAAAGCCGGGCAATGCGGCATCGCGCAGCGTATCGGCGGACACATACAGCCCCAGTGTGATAAACATTACGATTTGTGACAGCCATGTTAATGTTTGTTGAAATTTAGAAATTTGAGTGTGCCCTTGAATTTTTGAATTGCCCAAAATCAACCCGGCGATGTAAACGGCCAAAAAGCCGCTGCCTTGCAACATATTGATAACGGCAAATCCCGCCATTGCAACTGATACGACAAAAATCGGATACAGTGCGGATTCCAATTTGACTTTATTGACCGACACCGTTAACAGCCGTCCCAAGAAGAATCCGCCCGATAAGCCGATAAGCAACTGTTTCGCAAAAATCGGAAATAACGTACCGTATTTGACGGTTTCAAGGTTCATTTGCTGCGTAACCAGCGTGATGCATGCCATGGTCAGAAAAATAGCCATCGGGTCGTTTGCGCCCGATTCGACTTCCAACGTCGATTTGACCTTTTCACGCAACGAAATACCTTGCGACCGTAACAGGAAAAATACCGACGCCGAATCGGTCGAACTGATAATCGACGTCAACAACAACGCGGGCAGCCATCCGATCAGCATCACTTCTTTTGCCACGGGCGCCAAAAACACGGCCGTTAAAATAACGCCGACGGTTGCCAATAAAAAAGACGGCAGGAAAATTTGGCGGTATCCTTTCGTTTTCGTTTGAAATCCGCTGTCAAACAAAATGATGGCCAATGCCAATGATCCGACAAAAAACGACAATCGAGGATGGCGCACCGTTTGAAACAAGCTTAATCCCGCATCGCCTGCCAACAGTCCGATACATAAGAAGACCAAGATTAAAGGGATGCCGACGCGCTTGGTAATCAGGCTGGTTAAAATGCTGATTCCCAACAGCAATGACACGATTAAAATAGGCAGGTTGATAAAATCCATGTTTAATCCTTATGTTTGCGACCTTTCAAACCCTTATGGCCTTTCGGCGGTTTATAAAAAGTTATACCGCGGTTGTCGGCGTGCGCAGGCAAAAGGGTCAGCCTTTTACATGCCTCATTTTCAACGCGGTTAATTTATGGCTGACCGTTGCCGTATCTATGCCGGATTTGGCCAACCGTTCGTACATGCGTTCGATTTCTTTGTTCAAATAAGCATTTTCAATATCCGAAGCAAGCTGTCTTTTTTTTGATTTGGATTTGCTTTGTTCGATTTCTTCTTTTTCTTTTAAGATTTTTTCAATCGGCTTTTTGGGATGTTTTTGATGAGTAACCAAAATATAAGGTAATTCATGAATGATTTTATTCATGAATTCCAACGCTTGTTTTTTCGGGTACGTTTGCCCGCCGAATGTGTGTTCTAAAACCTTAAAAGCAATGCCCGCTTCAATGGAATTATCGACAACCAAAAACGGCAACGGATCGGAAAAGCCCTTTACATTGATTTCTTTTAAATATTCCAGCAGATGGTGGAAAAATCCGTTGACATTAAACAAAACAAACGGTTTGAAACCCAAAAATCCGTCTTGCATTGCAACCGCATCATAGACCAATTCATCCAATGTGCCGACACCGCCCGGCGCGAAAATCACCAAATCGGCGCACAACAGTTGTTGTTTGCGTTCTTCCAACGTGTTTGCAACGATAATTTTGGATACTTCGTCCAACACTTCATCGCTTTGATAAAGAGCCAGATATTCTTTGGTTGTAATGCCGTAAATCGGGGATTTGCTGCGTTTGCCCGATTCGCTCCAAGCTTTGAGCATCCCTTTGGCAACGGCACCCATAATGCCGCGCGATGACAGCCCGAAATCAAGGCGGTAATTCATTTTGCCGATGATTTCGCCCAATTTAAACGCTTCTTGTTCATAAACGGGGTCGTTGCCGCTGCGCGACCCGCCGGCGACAAATACGCGCGTATCGCCTTTTCCGTTGCGGGTAATGAAATCCGTCGCCAATTTGCTGGGTTTTTTATCTTTGAAAGGTGTGTTTTCTTCTTCCCGCCGAACCAGCGACGACGCGCGTTGAAGTGAAATTTGCTTGCTTTTTACCATGTGGCATCCTTAATTTTTTATAACTTGAAAGCATGATAGCATATATTGTGCCGTAAAAAAAGCGAAACTTTTAAAATAAAAGCTGGTAAAATTCAAAAAAAAATGCTACATCTGCATATAAAAATAAAAATTGAAGGAGAGTACTATGTCGAACGAAAAAGAACAACAATCTTCAAAAATGAAAACATGGGTTAAAGGCCTTGTTATCGCAGCCGTTGCAGCGGGTGCGGCTTATTGGGGATACGGAATGTATCAATCTTCCGCCAGACGCGGTGCAATGCAAGCGAACGCACCGGCCGTGTCCGTTATTGAAGTGACACGCCAAAACGTCCATCCCGAAGTCAGCTTTGTTGCCAAAATCGAATCGATGGACAAGGTGGGGTTGCGGGCTCGCGTTACCGGCTTTTTGCAGGAACGTTTGTTTAACGAAGGCGATATGGTCAAAGAAGGCCAACCGCTGTTCGTAATTGAAAAAGTCAATTTCGAAGCGTCCGTCCGCGAAGCCGAAGCCAATTATGAACAAGCTCAGGCTCAGGCAACCAACGCCAAGGCGCAATATGACCGTACGCAAAAATTGTTTAAAACCAAGGATGTGTCCGAAGCGCGTTTGGATGAAACCAAAGCCGCCCATATGTCCGCGGTTGCGGCCGTTTCCCAAATGAAGGCACGCCTTGATTTGGCAAAACAAGATTTGGAATACACCGAAATCAAAGCGCCGATGTCCGGCAAAATCGGCGAATCCGCCTTTTCGGTCGGCGAACTTATCGAACCCGATTCGGGCGTATTGGCCGAAATTGTCAAAATCGATCCGATTGATGCCGTTTTTTCGGTCAGCGAAAACCAAATGTTATCGTTGCAATATCAATTCCGCGATCAAAAATCGGGCAATGCGATTGTTAAATTTTATACCTCTGACGGGCGCGAATACCCGTATGAAGGGCGTTTCAGCTTTATTGACAACGCACTTGACGAAGCGATGAATACCTTGAAATTAAAGGCTTCTTTCCCCAATCCGGAAGGTAAATTGATTTCGGGGCAATATGGCCGCGTCGTATTGACAAGCCCCGCTTCCTTTTCGGATATCGTGATTCCGATGAAGGCTGTCCAACGTGATATGCTGGGGGCGTTCGTATATGTTGTCAATGCGGAAAATGTCATTGAAAAACGCGCAATTAAAACAGGGACGGAATTGCCCGATTTCGAAATGGTTGTGCGCGAAGGGTTAAACCCGGGCGAAAAAATCGTTGTCGAAGGATTCCAAAAAATTGCTCCGAATGTTACGGTTACGCCGCAGCCGGTACAAAAAGCTCCGGCCGTGCAAGAGGGTGTTAAAGACAACAAACCGACTGTTGAAAAAGTAAATTAAGGGAGGCATATTGTCATGATTGCTGACGTATTTATCAAACGCCCCAGATTGGCGACCGTTGTGTCCGTCGTTATTGTATTGGCCGGATTGTTGGCTTATACGGGAATGGCCGTTGAACAATATCCGGATATTGCGCCGCCGTCCGTTTCGGTCCAAGCAACGTATCCGGGGGCCAGTTCGGACGTGGTTGAAAGTGCCGTTGCTCAACAAATCGAATCGGCCATCAACGGCGTGGAAGACATGTTGTACATGAGCTCTACCAGCGGTGATGACGGGTCATACAGTTTGACGGTAACGTTTAATATCGGAACGAATCCCGATATTGCGACCGTGAACGTTCAAAACCGTTTGAAATCCGTGGAAAGCAAATTGCCCGAAGAAGTTGTAAAGTTGGGTATTGACGTGCGTTCGAAAATGACGTCGATGTTGCAAATTTATACGATTTCATCCGTTGACGGCAAATATGACGATACGTTTTTGACAAACTATGCGTTGATTAACGTTAAAGACGAAATTGCCCGTACCAAAGGCGTCGGCGATGCGTTTATTTTCTCGTCTTTGGATTATTCGATGCGCATTTGGTTGAACAATGACAAGTTGAAAAGTTTAAAATTGACGACGGATGATGTTTTGAACGCGATCAGCTCTCAAAACCTGCAAGCTTCCGTTGGGCGTATCGGTTCCATGCCGTCGACTCAAGATCAACAATTTCAATTTTCTTTGACGACGCAAGGGCGTTTGACGACGCCGGAAGAATTCGGTAAAATCGTTATCCGTGCCAATACGGACGGGTCGTTTTTGTTGCTGAAAGATGTTGCCCGTGTCGAACTCGGTTCAAAATCCGAAGAAATGCGTGCCCGTCACAATGAATTGCCCGCCATCGGTATGGCTATTTTCCAAGCGCCGGGGTCAAACGCCGTTGACGTTGCCACGCGCGTGGAAGCCAAAGTCAAAGAATTGCAAGCAAAAATGCCGGAAGGCATGTACTTCAGCACAATGTTTGATAACGCTCAATTCGTGCGCAATTCTTTACATGAAATTTTCCAAACGATTTTTGAAGCGTTTATGTTGATTGTGTTGATAACTTATTTGTTTTTGGGCACAACCCGCGCAACTTTGATTCCGACTTTGGCGATTCCGGTATCTCTTATCGGTGCGTTTATCGGGATGAGCTTATTCGGCGTGTCAATCAATACGATTTCATTGTTGGCATTGGTGTTGGCCATCGGCGTCGTGGTGGATGACGCCATTGTGGTGGTTGAAGATGTCGAAACGGTTATGAGTGAAAACCCGGATTTGGAACCTGCCGAAGCGGTTAAAAAATCCATGGACCGTATTACGGCACCGATTATCGCCATTACGGCGGTGTTATTGGCCGTGTTTGTGCCTGTGGCATTTACGCCCGGCATTTCGGGTTTGTTGTACCGCCAATTCGCCATCGCCATTTCCGCTGCCGTGGTGGTTTCTGCGATTAACTCATTGTCATTGTCACCGGCGGTTGCGACATTGATTATGCGTTCAAACCAAAAACCGTTTAAATTGGTGCAAAAATTTATGGATGGCGTTGAATGGTGCCGCAATTTTTATTCAGGTACCGTCGGCCGTTTGATTAAGCATTACAGATGGGTTGTTGTTGTTATGCTGGGATTCGCTTTGGGGACATACGTGTTGTTCAAAGAAACGCCGACCGGGTTTTTGCCTGCCGAAGACCAAGGGGCGTTTTTGATGGAAGTCCAATTGCCGTCGGGATCCAGTTGGAACAGAACGGACGAAGTGATGCAAACGGTTGTACAGCGTTTAAAAACATTGCCCGAAGTCGAAGACGTTATGTCCATTATCGGATACAGTATCATGGGCGGTAACGTTTCCCCGAACAGCGGGTTTATGGCTGTTAAATTAACGCCGTATGAAGATCGCGAAGGCAAAGGGCAAGACGTTGATTCTTTGGTCGGAAAAGTTTATATGATGATGTCCGATATCAAAGAAGCGCGCGTTTTCCCGTTTAATATGCCGGCTATCATGGGTATCAGTATGACGTCGGATTTCGAATATGTTTTGCAAAGTACAACGGGGGAAACACCGGAACAAATCATGGTGGTTGCAAATGATTTGATTGCCAAAGCAAACCAAAATCCGAATTTGCAACGCGTGATGACGTTCTTTACAACCGATTCGCCGCGTGTGCGTTTGGATGTCGACCGCCAAAAGGCATATGCTTTGGGCGTTTCCGTCGCCGATATTTTTTCGACCATGCAAACGATGTTGGGCGGTACGTACGTCAACGATTTCAATATGTACGGCCGTACTTGGCAGGTTAACGTGCAAGGCGATGTAATGGAACGGCATACGTTGGACGATATTTTTAAAATCAATATCCGCAACAATAAGGGCGAAATGGTGCCGTTGCGTTCATTGGTAACGGTAAACCGCACTATCGGTGCTCAAACTATTCAACGATACAACAACTATCGTTCCATTAAAATTTCCGGTGCACCCGCAAACGGATTGGGAACGGGCGCGGCAATCAAGGCTATGGAAGAAATATCCAAAAACCTGCCGGCCGGTTATCAATATCAATGGACCGGTACAACGTTGCAGGAAAAAGACGCCGGCAATCAAACATTGGCTATTTTTGCGATGGCTTTCCTGTTTGCGTATTTGTTCTTGGTGGCGCTTTATGAAAGCTGGATTATCCCGATGCCCGTCATGGTATCGATTTTGGTCGGTTTGTTCGGTGCGATTTTATTCTTATTCGTGCGGGGCATTTCCGATGACTTGTATGCTCAAGCGGGGATTATCGTGTTAATCGGGCTGGCGGCGAAAAACGCTATTTTGATGGTGGAATTCGCCAAAGACCAACACGCAACCGGTATTTCGGTCGAAGAAGCTGCATATAACGGTGCGCATATGCGTTTCCGCGCCATTATGATGACCGCAATGTCATCATTGTTGGGCTTCTTGCCGTTGGTGACGGCCATCGGAGCGGGGGCTTTATCCCGCCGTGCTATCGGATCGTCAATTTTCGGCGGGATGGCAATGGCTTCGTTTATCGGTATTTTCTTTATTCCGTCATTGTATGTATTGTTCCAAAAGACAGCAGATTTCTTTTGGAAAAAAGAAAACAAAACAAAAAAGGAAATAAAGGGAAAAGAGTAAAAAAATAACAAACGGAATTTTAAATTCTTAAGTTTTGAATTCAAGGGCGTTTTTAAACGCCCTTGTTTTTTATATGAATTTTCTTTTGTTTTTAAGATAAAAAACTTTTTGAACAAAAATATTGACAAATTTTTAAGAAACTGTTATAATTAACAAAATTTCAATTTACTTTTTTATGGAGTTGCAATGGCTGATACGCATATCGGATTAAGCATAATTGATCAAGGATTGGATGAAAGAGCGGAAACCTATACCGTTTTGGATGAAAATTTTTCGCTTAAAAAGCCGACGGTTTTTTATTTCGGCGGTCAGTTGACTTCCCATCATGATTTGGCATGTTGCGGCGCTCGTTTTTTGGAACGTTTGGCGGAACCGTTGAAAATTACTCGCGATAAGGCCGATTTTATCGGTGTTTGCTATCAAGGTTTGACCGTTGAAGAAGCGAATGCCGAAAAATTATATTTGCGCCGTCGCCATCAAGGAAAGTTATCCGTATCGGACAAAAATAAATCGGATGCTTTTGATTTTGACGATGAACGCTTGCAATATCCGACTTATCTACGCGAATTTTATGAATATTATTTTAAACCTTTAATCGCGCAAAAAACGCCGAACGGCGATTTTGAAAAATTGCCCGTTGAAACGGCACAAAAAAATATGCGAAACGTGAATATCATCGCTCATTCGCACGGAGCGTGTGCCGCGGCGTTGTTCGGAGATTTGTTAAATGAAAAAATGATTGAATTGGGTTATGATAAAACCGAATGCACCCGAATCCAACAGCAGATTTTTTTGCTAAACGCCGGCAGCATGGTTCAATTCGGCACATCAAAATTTACAACAATCAATTTTATTTCCCGTGCCGACAAAATAGCGTTAAACGGTTTTGTTTCGACGACATTCAATCAATTTTTGGGAAAACAATCGCAAAAAAACGGCGGGTGTAAATATTATAAGCTTACGCCGAACGAAAGCGTTTTGACCGTGGATGAATTGTGCACGGAACAAATTGAACGAAAAGACAGGATTGAACACGCTTTTAAAAATTATTTGTCCGATACGGAAGATGAAAAAACCGCCGACGGGCACACGGCATCCGAAATAGCGTTGGATTTATTCGGCGCGGCCGTTTGCAATTCCATTTTTAACAATCGGGCAAAAATTTTTGCTCCGTTGTCGACAGCTTTAAACAAATTGCAAAATCTTAATTTGCAACGGGCCGAACAAAACGCCCGTAAAGATATGGCAATATATCAAAAAACGGCGCGTATATACCGCCCCGCCATGTTAAAACAACTGTCGCGCGCGGAATGAAATGTTTAAAGATAAGATATATTCCGTTTGCTTGAAAAAAAACATTTTTGCCGATTTAGGGTTTGTAACCTGTTGATTTTTATATTGTACAAATTTGTATGCTTAAAATAGCCTCTTGACAAAAGGCCAAAAAAAATCTATGTTGACGACATCGGTCGTTCCGGCCACACTTTTAAAAATTTTCCAAACATATTTATAAGGATTCAAAAATGCAATTAGCTGATTTAAAGAAAAAAACGCCGAGTGAATTGTTGGCATATGCCGAAGAATTAAATATCGAAAATGCTGCTTCCTTGCGCACACAGGATTTAATTTACGCCATTTTGAAACAATTGACCGAAACGGGTACGGCTTTGTACGGGTCGGGCGTTTTGGAAGTGATGCAGGACGGATTCGGCTTTTTGCGGTCGGCCGAGGCCAATTATTTGGCGGGGCCTGACGATATTTATGTTGCTCCCGCACAAATCAAACGTTTGGGATTACGCACAGGCGATACGGTCGAAGGCGAATTGGCGTCGCCGAAAAACAATGAAAAATATTTTTCTTTGGCAACGGTTGAACGGGTGAATTTTGCTTCCCCGGATGATTTGCGCCACCGTATCAACTTTGACGATTTGACGCCTTTATATCCCGATGAAGCGATTAAAATGGAACATGGTGAAGGAACGCCCGAAGCGATGAAAGATTTAACACCGCGCATTATCGATTTGATTTGTCCGCAAGGTAAAGGACAACGGTCTTTAATTGTTGCGCCGCCGCGTACCGGCAAAACGGTTATGTTGAAAAACATTGCGCATGCGATTGAAGCGAATTATCCCGACGCGCATTTGATTATGTTGTTGATTGACGAACGCCCCGAAGAAGTAACCGATATGATTCGGTCGATTAAAGGCGAAGTGATTTCTTCAACGTTTGACGAACCCGCCGCCCGCCATGTGCAGGTTGCCGAAATGGTCATTGAAAAGGCCAAGCGGTTGGTCGAACATAAAAAGGACGTGATTATCTTGCTCGATTCGATTACGCGTTTGGCACGCGCCTATAACACCGTTATCCCGTCGTCGGGCAAGGTGTTGACCGGCGGCGTGGATGCGAACGCTTTGCAAAAGCCGAAACGCTTTTTCGGCGCGGCGCGCAATATTGAAGAAGGCGGGTCGCTCACCATTTTCGGTACGGCTTTGATTGACACGGGATCGCGCATGGACGAAGTTATTTTCGAAGAATTTAAGGGCACCGGTAACAGCGAAATCATTTTGGACCGCAAAGTATCGGACAAACGTATTTTCCCGGCGATTGACGTGACGAAATCCGGCACGCGCAAGGAAGAATTGTTGGTTGATAAAAACAAATTGCCGAAAATGTGGATGTTGCGCCGTGTGTTGATACCGATGGGCGTAACCGATTCGATGGAATTTTTAATGGAAAAAATAAAATTGACCACAAACAACGATGAATTTTTCGAATCGATGAACCAATAAGTTTTCTTCAACAATAAACGCCCGTCGAAAAATGTTTGTCGGGCGTTTTTTTAAGGATGGTTTTACCAATTGACTTTATCGGGATCCATGCCCGAAAAAACCGTCATCGGCATGCCGTCGATTTGTATCATGTCGGATTCGGCAATTTCAAAATCAAACACATTCAAATTTTCTTTCATATAAACAATATCCGTTGATTTGGGCAACGGTATTGCGCCATGTTGGATACACCATCTTAAGCACACTTGGGCAACGGATTTATAGTATTTGGCGGCAATGTTTTTGAGCATGCCATTTTCAATTAACCGCCCCGAACCCAACGGGCTCCATGCTTCAATCAATATACCGTTTTCGTGGCAAAAAGACGTAATGTCGTTTTGCATATAGCCCGGGTGGAATTCGATTTGGTTGACCATCGGCATCACGTCGGCCGTTGCCATCATCGGGATTAAATGGTGCGGGCGGAAATTTGATACGCCGATGGCTTTGACCTTGCCCGACGCATAAGCTTCTTCAAGCGCACGCCATGTTTCGTTGTTGATGTCTTGCCAATCGTCAAACATTTGGGCGGAAGCGGGCCAATGTACCAAATATAAATCAATATAGTCGGTTTTTAAATTTTTAAGGCTTTCGTCAATGGCGTTTTTGGCCTTTTCATACCCGCGCATTGTTGTGTCCAATTTCGTTGTGATGAATAATTCTTCGCGTGGCAGCTGGCTAACTTCTATTGCTTCGGCAACGCTGGGTTCGTTACGGTATGCCCAAGCCGTATCAATCATTTTATATCCGGTTTGCAACGCGTCCAAAACGGCTTTTGTCGCAACGGGGCCGTTTTCAAGTTGTCATGTGCCGAATCCGATGGGCGGCATTCGGTTGCCGTTTGCCAAAGTGTGTATCAAAGTATTTTTTTGCATATTTTCTTCCCCCTTTGTTAAATAAGTATGCAAATGCGAACCCGTTCACAAGTATTCGAAAGTATGTAACGATGCTTGTAATCGATGCCCATAAAAGTAAGCCTTTTAGATAAAGGGCGTGTCCCAAAGAATAAAGGGGTATCCTTTGTCAACGAGATGCGTATTGCATGCGGATGCTTTTTATTTATTTGACGCCGTCGATACATCCGTGGCAATCAAATCGGGTGTCAGGCGATACCGTTCGTATAAAATGTCAATCGGCATGCGGTCGGTAAATTCCTTTTTGGGAACGCCATAGTCGTGTTGCCGAACCAATGCCGTTAAACAGGCATCGTTAAACGGATGCCGTCAAATGAACGGCACGGATTGCTCAGTCGGCAAAAGCAAGCTTAAATTGGCGCAAAATGTTGCATATGTGAAAGTGCGCGGATTTTGTTCGAAAGAGTGTTTTTTGATGCATATGGCGGGTTTATTTATTGATTCGATGCGATTTTTCTTGACATTTTAACAAAATTATGATAACATATCTACAATTAAAGCTCGGATTATATCTGAGCTTTTTTTATAACCGCAATGACGGTTAAGGGGGGCTTTTTTCGGATTTTAGGTCTCTTAAAAAATTTTTTTGCCTGAAAAAAATGTTTTGATGAAATGCAAAAAAAAACGGCGGAAAAATGAATGCCGCAAAAGTTTTTAATAATCATCAACACGCAATCTCAACGGCGCCTTTTGGGCGTCTTTTTTTTAATATATATTGTTGAAAGGAATAAGTATGAGTGGATTAATCAAGAAATACGAAGGGTTGCGCTTGCAAGCGTACAAATGTCCCGCGGGCGTTTGGACGATCGGCTACGGAAATACGGCGCATCCGGACGGGAGGCCTGTGGAAAAAGGGGATACAATAACCGAAACGCAAGCGGAAGCGTATTTGAACGATTACCTGATAAAAAATGTGTATCCGGTTTTTGGCAAGATACCGTTTAACATGACGATGTGGCAAAAGGAAGCATTGTCCAGTTTAATTTATAATTGGAACGCGAAAGGATTTTTATCATCAAAACTGTACCGTGCCATTTGTAATAAAGATTGGGCCGAAGTGATGCGGCAATGGGATTACGGTTTAAAGAACGGTTTAACGGGCTTGGTCAAACGCCGCGCCGAAGAGGTGGCGTTGTTTATGAGGGATGTGTGATGAAGAAAATGATTGCGGCGACTTTGTTGTGTGCTTTTGCGTTGATTGGTTGCACGACCAAAACGCCGAGCCAATCAATCGTGGAAAATGCACAACAAGAAATCGTATCGATACAAGAAACCGTCAAGAAAATCGAACTTCAAACACCCGCGGCATGCAAGACGGAATTGTTTATGGCCAACTTGGAAGCTGTCAACCGTCAAATATCAAGTATTGGTGGACAAATAGAAAGTATAGGGTTATCCTGTCAAACGGAAAAGCGCGTATTGGAAGAACGCATCATCGCACGCAATATGGCGATTGTGTGTATGTTGCTGATCGGTGCGGTGTTGGGCTTTTTATTAATTAGAAGAAAATGAAAGAAATTGTTTGGAATCAGTGGAAATAAAACAAAAATATATTTCGGAAAATAAAGAAAAAAGCCTTTGAAAATCAAAAGCTTAAAATGGCGGAGAGAGAGGGATTCGAACCCCCGATACCCTTACGAGTATATCTGATTTCGAGTCAGACGCATTCGACCAGCTCTGCCATCTCTCCACATTATTGACCGCGAGTGCATTGCACCCCTATCATAAAAATCTCTCAATCAGATATGGTTTGATTACATCAAACATCTGATTTGTCCTCGGGGCATTGCCTCTCGTTCCGCTTAGAGCGACTTAAGTCAGACGCAACGGGCCGGCTTAAGCCATCTCTCCACATTATTGACCGCGACAATAAAATATTTTTTGCAGTTTTATCGACAGTATACCCATTTAAACAAAAAAATCAATAAAAAAACTTTTTTTCATTTCATTTTATACATTTTTGAATTATTCTTGAAATATATCATACTTTAAGGAGATATTTGTTATGTCTTGGACAAGGCTTAAAAAGTTCATTTTAAAGAATCGCCGTTGGTTTTGGGCCATAGCGATTTTGACCGTTTTATATGCCATATCGTTGTTTATAGCCTATGTCGGAACTTATCATTTGGCCCAAAGCAATAAAACGTTGTTGGCTTTTTTTGCCGAATCGTATACGTACAGTATGTTTATTTATGCGATTTCGATTTTATCGGCGATTGTTTTGATGTCGTTAGTGCGTATCGCGGCGTTGTACCGCAGGAAGGATATTGAATTTTTGTTGGCCGAACGCACGTACGAGCTGAATATGTCAAAGCAAATTTTAAATGATAAGATTGAAAAAATGCGCGCTTTGTCGGATATGGCCCCGATGGGCATATTCGTAACCGAAAAATCTCAAGTTTTGGATTGCAACGATTGGATTAAACGTTTTTTTAAAAAAAATAAACGGCGGACTTCCCCGTGCCGATTCGAAGATATTTTTATTTCCGATGCCGAAATGTTAAAGTATGAAAAAAAAGCGCAACAGGATTTGAAAAAAATTAGCGTTTATAAGGCGGAAGGTTTTTTGGGAACGGCCAAAGGCGAAAAAGTTTATGTTCAGCTGTCGGCCCATTGTTTGATGCCGCGAATGCCCGACAAAGGCGTTGTTTGGTTTGTTTTGGATTCTTCATCGGCCATTAAAAATATTGAATTGGAAACTTATTATCAAACGGTTTTTAGAGCGATGTCCATTTTGCATGCGGCCGAAGAAAGTAATTTGACCGATGAAAAAGTTCTCAGCCAACTGTTGAACGAAATCATCGGCATTTACGGCATTAAAACGGCTTTTTATTTAAGGGTGAAAGATAAACAAATCGAATTTGTCTTTGCCGCGGGCGAAGATGCCGACTTCCCGAATCGGTGGTTGTCCGCCGATGTAAGTAATCCGGACATTCAAAATTCGGCAATCATTCAGGCCGTAAAAACAAGAAAAGCTTGCATTTACAATGATATTGAAAACAGGCCGTATTATCAAAAATTTTTTAAAAGAAAGGGTAAGTTGTCCGTCAAAGCGACATTTGCTTTTCCGATTATCATAGACAATAAAATTGAAGGAGTCGTCAGCTTATACGGTTATGAAGTCGGCACTTTTTCGGACAGTTTGGTTTTTCGTATTTTGCAATTGAATACCGAAATTTGCAAAAATTTGGCCAATATCCGCATGCGCCGCCGCGCCCGCGAAGCGATTCGCCAATATGAAGACAGGTTGCACAACAAAATTCGCGAATTGGAAGGCAATAAAAAGATGTTGCAAAAGCAAGCCGCCGAAGTTACGGCCATGGTCGGTGATTTGGTAATGGCGCGGGATTCGGCCGAAAAAGCCAATAAATCCAAAACAGAATTTTTGGCGAATGTCAGCCATGAATTGCGCACACCGCTGAATGCCATTTTGGGCTTTTCCGAAGCAATGGAAAGCGAAACTTTCGGGCCGATTGAAAATAAACAATACAAGGAATATATCGGTTATATTTCGTCCAGCGGCAAACATTTGTTGTCTTTGATTAATGACATTTTGGATTTATCCAAGGCAGAAGTGGGCAAATACAATTTAAAGGAAGAAATCGTCGAAGTGATTCCCCTTATTGACGATATCGTGTCGATTATTTCCAGATATCCGGGCGGCGATAAACGTTTTATCAACGTCAGGCCGAAAGATGTTGTATGGAAATTGAATGCCGATACGCGTGCGTTGAAACAAGCTTTGTTAAATGTATTGTCGAACGCGATTAAATTTACGCGTGAAAACGGACACATTGACATCGAAGTGAGTTTGACGCCGGCGCATGAAATGATTATATTGGTAAAAGATGACGGTATCGGCATCCCGGCCGATAAAATTGATGGTTTGTTCCAACCGTTTACACAAGTTGAAAATGTCATGACGCGCGAACATGCCGGCAGCGGATTGGGATTGGTGTTGATTAAAAAGCTGGTAGAAATGCACCGAGGCCGTGTTTGGTTGGAAAGCGAAGAAGGCAAAGGGACATCTTTTTACATGTTGTTCCCGTCCGAACGTGTATTGGAAAAATAAAAGAGGAAAAAATGAAGGTAAAAGCAATCGTATTTTTAATATTAGCGGGATTTTTATCGGCTTTGTCGATTTCGGCGATGGCTCAAATGAAACAGCCAACCGTCCGATATGCGGAAGAAGAAGTTGTTAAACAAAAAAAATATGACCATAAAACCGTTTATGAATGCGGCGATAAAAAACCGATCAGAGTGGCGGGATTCGTAACCAATCCGCCGTTCGGTTGGATGGATATTATTTCGGGCAATAGGTTGCAACAGGATCGCTATGTAAATGACGGGTTCGGATACCGGTTGTTTTTAAAGATGGCAGATGAGATGAATTTAAAAGTCGAAGGCGTCGGATTCAAATCTTATTATGAAGCCGTTAATGCTTTGAAAACGGGACGAATCGATGTATTGCTCGGCGCTTATTACGACAAACGCGTTTTAGGTGTCGGTACCAGCGTTTTGTTCCCGGGGTATTTTTCCAATCCCGTGGTTGCGGTATTTTTAAAAGGTAATGAACGCCCTGTCAATTCATACGAAGATTTAAAAGGGCTTAAAGGTGTTATCCGTCAGGAAGAAGGTTTGTATTCGTTGATATATCAAGGGTTGCCCGGAGACGTACAAATAGAACAGGTTTCGGGGGCGCGCAAAGCGTATACCATGTTGTTAAAAGGGCAAGCTGATTATATGATCAGCAGCTTGTATGCGATTGAAGCGGAAATAAGGCGTTTTAAAATTGCCGATAAGGTATCAATTACAACCAAACCGTTGTTGTCTCCCGAATTGTTTTTTGTTTTTGGTGCTAATTCCAACTGTTTGGTTTTAAAACAAATGTTCGCCGAAAAATTGATGCAAGAAAAACAAAATCAAGGCGATATCAACCAAATCTTGTTCAAACAGGTGGACAAATGGATTGAACGATTCCGCTATGCGCCGCCGCTGGCCGTTGAAATTTCAAACGGCGTCGGACAAAATGCACCGCGCGAAGTTGTGGAAGATTTGTACCCCAAAAATTGAAAAACATTGAAGAAACGTGGAGAATATACAATGGCAGAAATTTTAATCGTAGATGATAACGAAATGAACATGCGGTTGTTTTCGGATTTGTTGCAAACAAAGGGGCATCATATTACGGAATGTTTGGAAGGGACCGCCGCTTTGGATTTGGCAAAAACCATAAAACCGGATTTGGTTTTGATGGATATTCAAATGCCTAAAATTTCCGGTTTGGCAGTTATTGAACAAATTCGCCGGACACCAGAAATTGCCGATACGCCCATTATTGCCATCTCGGCTTTTGCCATGAAAAGCGATGAAGAAAAAATTATGGCGTCGGGTGCCAACGCTTATATTTCCAAGCCGATTTCAATTCCCGTTTTTTTTGAAACGGTTGAAGCCAACTTGCCGAAATAATTTTGCAACGGTTATTCGGTACGCAAAATATGATAATCCCGATAAATAAATCTATAATGGAAATTACTTGTGAAAAATGTCCGCGTTTGTGCGCTTATATAAACCAAAATAAATTAAAAAATCCCGACCATTTCAATGCGCCCGTTCCGCCGTTCGGAGACGATAGGCCCGATTTATTGGTTGTCGGATTGGCTCCGGGCCGAGGTACGAATCGGACAGGGCGCCCGTTTACCGGTGATGTAGCGGGCGAATTGTTATACCCGATGTTGGTTAAATACGGGTTCGGTTCCGGTACGTTTGCGGCCAAAAAAGATGATACGATTGTGCTTTCGAAATGTCGCATTACAAATGCCGTTAAATGCGTGCCGCCGGAAAATAAACCGACGGGTGTCGAAATACGAAATTGTTTGCCTTTGTTCCGAAACGAATTGCGCCGAATGCCGTCCGTCAAATGGATTTTGGCATTGGGCGGTATTGCTCACGAGCAGGTTTTGCGTGCTTACGGATTAAAAAAGAAAGATTTTCCCTTTGTCCATGGTGCCGTTTATACATTGCCGGACGGCAAAAAGCTTGTTTCAAGCTATCATTGTTCCAAATATAACACCAGTACGAAACGGTTGACGCCCGAATCGTTTGAAAGTGTTTTTAAAACAATAAAGTCCTTATCCGACAAATAAAATGTTTGTTTGCTTTTCGGCCGTAAATAACTGTCGTTCGGGGCGTTTGATTTAAAAATATCCGTATATGCCGTGCGGAAGTATACGAAAATTTAAATTTAAATGCCGATAAAGGCCGATGGATGAAATTGTAAATTCAATTATCGAAAAAAACGCTAAAAAAATAAAAATTGACAAAATAAATGTTTGACTTTTTCCCCCTTTCTATGGTATGTTTTTCCCCAGAGATTGTTGTTCCCTTTTAGCCCGAAAGGAATTATGCCATGCCCCACAAAAAACAACTCATTGTTACGTATCACGGTTCTGAAGTCAATTTGTGGGACTTTTATGATGAACGCGGCAATTTGCTTGTCGAACACGGGCATGTTTGGGATGATAATTTGGATTTATTTTCGCGTAATTTGACGGATAAAAAAGCTAAAGATGTCCAACATGAAATGCCGGATTTGTCTTTTTTGCACGTTACGGGCGATGTGAACGTTTCTTCAAACAGAGATTTAACAGATTTTGCAAAGTTGCCTTATCGCATTGACGGGCATTTGTATGCCAACCAATGCGGATATGCTTCCGTCGAAGGATTGCCCGAAGTCGGAAAAAATTTATATTTAATCGGCTGTTCCATGGAATTTAAAGCTTTCTATGCCGGCAAAACGGCTGTGGGAAGAGGCGATCGCGAAGTTTTGAATCAATATCCGCTTGAAGATGAAATCATTCGGGAAAATTTGCCGGTCAAAGGTAAAGTCTTTACGCCGATGGGTTATGTCAGATGGTTGGATAACCGTCAGGAGATTGAAAGCCGTTTGCGCGACAAGGTTTATAATCAAAAAAAATATGAACCCGAACGGGCACGACGTATTTTAAGAGCGTGCGCCGAATGGTTTAATGATCATGACCCGCAAAACGTGCATTTACGTATGCATCAAGAGCGCGATAAAAAAGAACGCGACACTTTGGCGTTTGAAAAAGAAACGCATATTGCAACGGCTGCGGCCGAATCGGCTCGGCGTGCCGAAGAAAAAGCAAGAAATGATGCGGCAAGCGAAATTAACAAGGCCGCTTCGGAAAACCATACACGCAATACAAGGGGTGCAAAAGATTGGGCGCGTCGCCAAATCGAAGGGGAAACGGTACCTAAACGCAGCATTCGTAAGGAAAAGAAAAAAACGGATACGCCGGCGGTCGCTCAGGGTAAAGAATTAATCGGCAAAATCAAAGATATGCAAAAGGGCGATTTAATCGTTCAAATGACGGTTCAAGAAGCCGTCGAATATATGGAAGGCATACGCGCGTTGAAACAACGCATTGACAATTATGAACGCGGGAAAGAAACGGAAAGTTTCCCGGCTTTGGGCAAGCTTTTGGAATTGAAAAAGACGTATTTGTTTTATGCCGTGAATGGCAATAAGAGTATGTCATTGCCGCCACGTGTCATGAAAGAAGTTATGGACGTAATCGGCTATCAAGGGAATGGGCAGCGTAAAGAAGCTAAAAAAGAGCGCGTAAAAAAAGAAATGGTCGCGGCGCATTTGGCTGATACAAAGCGGGTTAAAAGTGTGCAGGTTGTTGCGCCGGTTCAAACGCAGCAAATGCAAAAACGTGAAAATGAATTCAAATTGCCCCGCAAAGCCAAAAAAGAACTTGTCGGTTATATTCGCAAACTTTTTTGTTTGGCCGCTATTTTTAATCGGGAACAATCGTGCTGTGCTTCGGATTTAACGTTCAGTATTTTTGCAATGACGCAAAATAACAATCGCAGAAAATAACGCTTGCAATTTTAAATAAAAAAGTGTATAAGTCCTTTCAAGCAGGATGGGTGGCAGAGTGGTTGAATGCGCACGCCTGGAAAGTGTGTTTAGGGGATAACTCTAACGGAGGTTCGAATCCTCTCCCATCCGCCATAATAACCCCGCCGTTTCGGCGGGGTTTAATTATGACGGGAAGGGAGGGGATTCGTTACCCGCAGTCGGAGGTTCGGCGAATGCACGTTAGTGCATGAGCGACGTCCGAAAGGACGGTCCCGTAAGGGATAAAATGTGCGTCAGCCATTTTACAATCTCTCCCATCCGCCATAATAACCCCGCCGTTTCGGCGGGGTTTAATTATGATGATGAAAATTCAAATGAAAAACAATTCCCGATAAAACGTCTAACGAGTGTTTTGATTTTTTGTAATTCGTTGCATGTTTTTAACGGGCATTTGTTTCAATCTTTCAATTGAAGATGTCAAAGTTTTTTCCAAATTTTTCAACATAAAACGTTCATATTTTTCGGTATTGCCGTTTTTGTTCAATTCCACCATAGAATCCAAATATTCTTTTTGTCGTTCCGGGGGAATAAGAATCGGCGGATAATCATTCTTTATCAAATAAAAATTTGCCAGCAAGCGTGCCGTGCGTTTATTCGTGTCAATAAAGGGTTGCACGAAAATAATGTTATAGTGAATATCCAACGCTTTTTGAATGGGGGTTTTGTCGCCTTCTTCAATTTCCATTAAGATGCGCCCTATTTTTCTGGGGATAGAGGCGGGGTTTTGAACCGCGATGCCTAAATCATGCATTTGAACGCTGACGGTTCTGTAATTGTTTTTATGCTCCGGTTCAATGCCCTTCATCAATGTGGAAGCGGTTCCGATAATGATATCGTGCGTCAAATGAGGTTCCGTTAGGGAATTTGTTAAAATATTTAAGAACGCTTCCCTGTAATTTTTATCTTGCAATTTGCAAATTTTTATAAACTTTTCTTGTTCTTCGGTAGTTTCTTTCGCTTGTTCCAAAGCAATGGATGAATAAGTGCTTTCATCAATCATCCAATCCCAAAATTGGGCAGGCAACAAAGCGGAAAGCAATTTCTTTTTATATTCTTTTTGCAAAGTATCTATTTTTTTATATAAATTCCGTATGTCCTGAGGCGGATTTTTGGTTGTTGTTTCCCGTAAAGCGGGTTCGGGTTTAGTTTCCGTAACGGTTCTTGGTGGCGTGTTTTTTTGTTTTTCTTCATCCTTTTTACGCCGTTCAATTGCGGATCGTTCCTGAATCATATGCAACACCGATTTGCGTTGTTCTTCTGATAATGAAGCCCTGTTTGATTGAAAAAATTTTTTCATTTCGTCCAAGGACATTTTTTCAAAAACTTTTGATATATCCATTTCAAACCCCTCTTTCGAAAAAACATTATACATCAAAATCCGAAAAATATCAAATAATTTTTGACAAAATTATTTAAAACGGTAAGCCTGTTGAATTTTATAGCTTTTGTGCCGGGGTTGATACAGTCGGATACTTTAAACAAGCCGTTTTATTGTTTTTATTTTACGGGCAAAAAACGGGGGTTGCGCATGGATGCATAAAATTTCGGCAAAAAATAAGCCCCTTAAAAAAGGGGCTTAAACGAAAGGTCAAAGGCGTACCTTTAAATCATCGTGCGTAAAAACGCAACGGCTTCGGCAACTTTGTTCGGATTCGTGCCGCCGGCTTGCGCCATATCGGGACGCCCGCCGCCGCCTTGTCCTTCCAAAATAATCGCGGCCGCTTTAACCATATCGACGGCGTTATATTTGCTTGTCAAATCATTTGTTACGCCGACGACAATGGATACTTTGCCTTCATATGTGGCAACAGCGCCGACAACGCCCGAACCGATTTTCTTTTTCCATTCGTCGACCATAGGTTTGAGTTCTTTTGCCGGCACGTCGTGCAAAATTTTGCCCATGACTTTGACGCCGTTGATGATTTTGTAATCATCTTCGGCCTTCGCACCCGTTCCGCCCGCCAAAGCCAATTGGCGGCGCAAATCGGAAATTTCTTTTTCCAATTTTTTCTTGGTTTCCAACGCTCCTTCGACTTTTGCGTTTAAATCCTTAAGCGACGTGGATTTCGTTACATTCATAATGTGTTGAATGATATGGACTTGGTCGCGCATTTTCTTTAAAGCCGCCAACCCGACGACGGCTTCGATACGCCGTACGCCCGATGCGACGGCCCCTTCGGATACGATGTGGAACAATCCGATATCACCCGTTGCCGAAGCATGTGTGCCGCCGCATAGTTCGCGAGATAAAACTTTATCGCCTTGGCACATGGATAATACACGCACCGTTTCGCCGTATTTTTCATCAAACAATGCCATAGCCCCCAATTTGATTGCTTCGTCGGGAGTCATAATGTCCGTTGTAATCGGCGAATTCGTTAAAATCATTTCATTGACCAAACGTTCAACTTTTGTAATTTCTTCTTCATTCATTGCGCGATTGAGCGTAAAATCGAAACGGAAGAAATTCGGCGTAACCAACGACCCTTTTTGATGAACGGAATTGCCCAAGATATTTTGCAAAGCCGCTTGCAACAAGTGGGTTGCCGAATGGTGGACGCGGATATTGAAACGGCGGTCGGTGTCAATCATAAACAAGCCCGAATCGCCCGTTTTGACGGTACCCGATTCGACCGTACCGATATGGACGATTAAATTGTTGTTTGCCGTTCGAACGGTATTTGTAACCTTAATGGTGGCATTTTGTGTTTTAACCGTGCCGGTATCGCCGACTTGCCCGCCCATTTCGCCGTAAAACGGTGTTTGGTTTGCGACAATGTAAACTTCTTCGCCTTGCAAAGCATAATCGGCGGGTTTATTGTCTTTTACCAATGCAACGATATTGGCTTCGGCCGTATTTTCGGTATATCCCAAAAATTCGGTTGCACCCGCTTTTTCGTAAATGTCAAACCATAATTTGGCCGTTGCCGTATCATTTGTGCCGATCCAAGATTTGCGAGCCTCAAGTTTTTGTTTCGCCATTGCTTTGTCAAATCCGTCGGTGTCAACTGTTTTGCCTTGTGATTTTAAAGCATCTTGCGTTAAATCCAACGGGAATCCGTATGTGTCATATAATTTGAACGCCACATCGCCGGGCAGTGCATCGCCTTCTTTCAATTTGGCCGATTCGCCGTCCAATAATTTTAACCCGTTTTCAAGCGTTTGTTTGAATTTTGTTTCTTCCAAACGTAAAGATTCTTCAATCACTTTTTGTTGGGAAATAAGTTCGGGGTATGCGTCGCCCATGGTTGAAATCAATGCCGGCACCAATTTATGCATCAACGGTTCCGTACAACCGATCAGGTGGGCATGGCGCATCGCGCGGCGCATAATGCGGCGCAATACATATCCGCGCCCTTCGTTGGATGGTAAGACGCCGTCGGCCAATAAGAACGATGTTGAACGCAAGTGGTCGGCAATCACACGCAACGACGTTTTATGTTCGCCGTACGGTTCAACGCCGGCAATTGCGGCGGATTGTTCAATCAGTTGCGTGAAAATTTCAATGCCGTAGTTATCGTTCGTGCCGTGCAAAATAGCGCTCAACCTTTCCAAACCCGACCCCGTATCAATGGATTTTTTCGGCGTTTCGACGCGGCGCCCGTCGGGCAAATCTTCGTATTGGTCAAATACCAAATTCCATACTTCGATGAAACGGTCTCCGTCTTCTTCCGGTGTGCCGGGACGTCCGCCCCAATATTGTTCGCCGTGATCGTAAAAAATTTCGCTGCACGGCCCGCACGGGCCCGTATCGCCCATTTGCCAAAAGTTGTCTTTTGTGGCAATCGGGATGATGTCTTCATCTTTCAGCCCCGCGATTTTTTTCCATAACTCTCTTGCTTCGTCATCGGTGTGGTATACCGTGACGCACAATTTGGATTTGTCCAACCCGATTTCTTTGGTCAGCAATTCCCAAGCGTAAAAAATGGCTTTTTCTTTAAAATAATCGCCGAACGAAAAGTTGCCGAGCATTTCAAAAAACGTGTGGTGGCGGCGTGTATAACCGACATTGTCCAAATCGTTGTGTTTGCCCCCGGCACGAACGGATTTTTGCACGGTGGCGGCACGTGGGAACGGCGGTGTTTCGGCGCCCGTAAAATAGTTTTTAAATTGCACCATGCCCGAATTTGTGAACATCAAGCTCGGGTCGTTGCGTGGTACCAGCGAGCTGGCCGGCACAATCACGTGGTCTTGTTTTTTAAAATAATTGATAAAAGTTGAACGGATTTCGTTTGTAATATTTTTAGGCATTTTAAATTCCAAATCATTTATTTTTTTGTTTTGACACTTTTTAAAAAGGGGAGTCTTTTCATTTTAAAAGCCCGGCCTTTGGTTTGAAAGGCCGGACAAATTTTACTTTCCGGCAATGCTTATTCGGCGGCGGCAAGGGCGTCCGTTTCGGCATCGTTTTGTAACCCCGTCATCAAAGCTTGGGAAATTTCTTTGCCGTCGGCGCGAATTTCGCGTTCGATTTCTTCGGCTATTTTCGGGTGGGCTTTTAAATAAGCTTTCGCATTTTCGCGGCCTTGGCCGATGCGTTCGCCTTTGCATGAAAACCAAGCGCCCGCTTTTTCGACAATGCCCGCTTTGACGCCCAAGTCAAGCAATTCGCCTATTTTGGAAATGCCTTCGCCGTAAATGATGTCAAAATCAACCGTTTTAAACGGCGGGGACACTTTGTTTTTGACGACTTTGACGCGTGTTTGGCTGCCCACCACATCTTCGCGATCTTTCACCGCCCCGACGCGGCGAATATCCAACCGTACGGACGCATAAAATTTCAAAGCGTTGCCGCCCGTCGTCGTTTCGGGGTTGCCGAACATGACGCCGATTTTCATGCGGATTTGGTTAATGAAAATAACCAATGTGCCCGCCCGTGCAACGGAAGCCGTTAATTTGCGTAAAGCCTGGCTCATCAAACGTGCTTGCAATCCCATATGGGAATCGCCCATTTCGCCTTCGATTTCGGCTTTCGGTACCAAAGCGGCAACCGAATCGATAACCAAAACGTCAATCGTGCCCGAACGCACCAATGTATCGGCGATTTCCAAAGCTTGTTCGCCCGTATCGGGTTGCGAAATCAACAAATCGTTGATGTTGACGCCCAATTTTGTCGCATAGGACGGATCAAGAGCATGTTCGGCATCCACATAGGCGCAAATGCCGCCTTTTTTTTGAGATTCGGCGACAACATGCAATGCCAAAGTGGTTTTGCCCGAACTTTCGGGGCCGTAAATTTCAACGATTCGCCCCTTCGGTAATCCGCCGATTCCCAATGCCAAATCCAGTCCCAAAGAGCCGGTTGAAATGGACGGGATTTCGACGGCGTTGTCTTGTTGTCCGAGACGCATAATCGAACCTTTGCCGAAAGCGCGTTCGATTTGGCTTAAAGCCGCCTGCAATGCTTTGTCTTTTTCCATATTTGTTCCTCTTTTGTTCTCATGTTGATAATGGGGTCATTATCCCCTATTTTTATCAAAAGTACAAGAAAAAAATGCACATATTCCGTTATGCTTTCGGATTCGTTTTCGCAAGGGGGGCAAAAAGCGTATGAAACGGTTGAAAATTAACGTAAAAAAGGCTTAAAACAAGGTGTCGGGAGCACGGAGAATTTTTTGCTTGATATTCAAAAAAAATCTGCTATTTTAACCCGATAATTTCAACCCCTTAAAAAAAGAAAGGCATCCTTGTGTTTGAACAACCCGACAACATTACTTTGGCTTCGTACATTTTGCATGAAATCGTTTCCAAAATGCCGCGTGCGCAATTTTCGGCGAAACACGGCATCGAATGGGAAGAACAAATCGTAAAGCTTGAAGAAACGACAACGCTTGAAACGTTGCATAACATGAAAAGTTTGGTCGGCGCTTTTGACCATGCCGCCGTTGTGGGCACTTGTTTGGCGTCGGGTTGGTTGGAAAGCAATGTGCCCGTTTTGCTGGATGATGAAAAGCCGTCCGGGATAATGGATGAATTGGGTCAATTTTCGCATTTGATAACTGAAATTGTCCATAAAAAAGTACCGCCGATCCGTCCCGCCGACAAACGTACGAAAGAACAACTGATTACGCAAGGTTTCTTGTTGGGATTGGATTTGGGGCGGTGTTTGAAAAATATAACGCCTTATGCGCCGATGAGCGGTCTTAAATTACGTGAAATGTTGGAAACGGTCAAAAAGGATCCCGAATTAATCAAACATGGGAAAAAAACTTTTATGCCGACGGTCGAACGCATGCGTTAAGGATATTCCCCTGCGCGTTGTTCGTACCGCGTTTGTAAAAGCCGAAGGGCAAATTCCTTGACTTTCGGGCGTTTGTACTCTAAAATAAGACGCATATTTTTAATTTAACATAAGGGGTTTTAAAATGTTCCAAGGATTGGCCGACAGATTGACCGGCATATTTGACAAGCTGACCAAACGCGGTATTTTGACCGAAGCGGCCGTTGATGAAACGATGCGTGAAATTAAAATCGCATTGTTGGAAGCGGATGTATCTTTGCCTGTTGTAAAAGAATTTATTGCCAACGTGCGCGAAAAGGCGGTCGGGGAACAAATTATCAAATCCGTTTCCCCGGGGCAAATGGTCGTTAAAATCGTATCCGATGAATTGGTAAATTTATTGGGCAGTGCCGAAGAATTGAAAATATTGCCGCACGGGCAAAGCGTTATTTTAATGGTCGGGTTGCAAGGGTCGGGTAAAACAACCTCAACCGCCAAATTGGCCGTGCGTTTGAAAAAAAGCGGCAAAAAAGTGTTAATGGCAAGTTTGGACGTTTATCGCCCCGCCGCACAAGAACAATTGGCCGAGTTGGCTGAGAAAAACTCTTTGGACGTGTTACCGATTATCAAGGGGCAAAAACCCGAAGACATCACGCGCCGCGCATTGCAAGAGGCAAAGTTGTCTGCTTATGACGTTTTGATTTTGGATACGGCGGGGCGTTTGCATATTGACGAAGACATGATGCGCGAAGTCGGGCGTGTTCGCGACTTGTCCAATCCGACCGAAACATTGTTGGTGGTTGATGCGATGATGGGGCAAGATGCCGTCAATGTTGCGAAAGAATTTTCCGATAAAATCGGGATTACCGGTACCGTTTTAACGCGAATCGACGGGGATTCGCGCGGTGGGGCGGCTTTATCGATGCGCCAAATAACGGGGCAGCCGATTAAATTTTTGGGTGTCGGCGAAAAAACGGATGCGTTGGAAGTTTTTGATGCCAAACGCATTGCCGATCGCATTTTGGGCATGGGCGACGTGCTTGGGTTGGTTGAAACCGCTATGGAAAAAATCAATCAGGAAGAAGCCCAAAAAACCGCGATGCGCATGATGGAAGGCAAATTCGATTTGAATGATTTGTTGTCTCAGATTCGCCAAATCAATAAAATGGGCGATATTAAGGGCATCATGAAAATGATTCCGGGCATTTCCAAAATGAAAGACAAAATCGATGCGGCCGGTATTGACAATAAAATGATTAAACATCAAGAAGCGATTATTTTATCGATGACGCCGTATGAACGCAAATATCCCGATGTGTTAAAAGCGGCACGCAAAGCGCGTATTGCGGCAGGATCGGGCACGTCGCCGATGGAAGTCAACCGCTTGTTAAAACAGTATGAACAAATGGCTAAAGTGATGAAGCAATTCAAAAAAATGGGGCCGCTCGGGATGATGAAAATGATGGGCGGCATAAAAAGCATGATGGGTGGCGGTTCCATGCCCGGCAGTTTCGGCGGCATGGGCGGTTTCGGTTCAGTGGGTGGTATGCCTGATATGGGGGCGATGCCCGATTTAAGCGCTTTGCAAAACGGTGGCGGTTTAAATGCCGACGGCTTGCCGAATTTTGGAGACGGTGATATCAACGAGTTGATGAAACAGTTGCCGAAAAAATAGGGATAGTGTTATGATTTTTCTTGATTTTTGGCGGTCGTTCATTATCCAAACTTCATTGATTTAAAAGGGTCAGGATATAAGATGCTTTCAGATTATCGTTTTCCCACGATATATTCCCCTTATATACCCGCAATTCATAAAGTGGCGCCAAATCAGAATCCACAAGCGTTACATAAAACGAATAGGTATCTTCATCGTTTTTAAATTCGTAATAATGGTTGCCACCGTTGCCGTCAAAGGTTTTAGAGCCGTTTAAGACAATATCGGGAGGCCCGGCAAAATCATGGCCTAGATTCCAAAATGAAAATCTGAATTTGTGGGATGTTTGGCTGTTTGTGTTTAATTCGTCAATCCTGCCGAGTCCCTGTGATGTTTTAAATTTATAAAGGTTTCTTTTAAACTCTTTTAACGTGGGATGCAGTGTTTGTAAATCCGCCTTTTTAATATCGGTTGCAAGTTGTTTTTGCTGCGGCGTTTTTAAATTAAGGGCTATCAGTTTGCCGTCATTGTTAAGCCAAATAAGGCCGGATAAAAACATAATCCCCTTATCGTCCATTTGAGTCCAATCATTTGCATGGCTTTGGGTTATCATTCGTTTAGAGTTTGCATCAAACAATAAATCATAATTTTCGATAAATTCGTGTTTGTCATGGATGGTTGGCAAAGGATGGTCAAGTTTGATGGGAAAAGAAACAAAATCGGCAATTTTTTGAGCGTCGTTTGTTTTAACGGCATCAATAAATTTTTGAACCGGTAGAGCGGTTTGGTTCGGAGTGTTTGAATAAAGCGGAGCATTCATATGAGCCGAAGAATCCGTTTTACTCATAAAAATATCAGAATTTTTAAGTGTGTTAGGGGTTCCAAAAACACTTGCTGAATAAAACACTATGGATAATATTATGGTATAAAAATGTAAACGCATCAGGAATCCCTTTTTGTATTATGTACAACGGTTTTTTAAATTAAATGTAGTTTAAAACAAATTTTCGAACGCATTTAAAATCCAAAAGGCAAGCGCGCCGATAAGAGCGCTGACGGGAATCGTCAAAACCCACGCGGTCATTAAGTTGCGGGTAATGCCCCATCGGACGGCCGACAGGCGTTTGACCGAACCCACGCCCATAATGCTGCCCGAGATAACGTGCGTTGTGCTGACGGGTACATGTAATACTTCGGTGATAAATAAGGTAATCGCGCCGGCAGTTTGAACGGAAAACCCTTCAAACGGGTGGATTTTGGTGATTTTATTGCCCATTGTTTTCATAATTTTCCAACCGCCGCACAACGTGCCCGCCGATATGGCAAAGAAACACGCCAGCGGTATCCAATCATGCATATCGGCCATATCGGACATACGCAAAAACGGATGAATATCGGGGTTGAGAGCCGTTGCGGCAATCAAAGCGGCGGCGATAATTCCCATAACTTTTTGCGAATCGTTCAGGCCGTGCCCGATGCTGAGCAAAGCCGACGAGAGCAGTTGCAACCGTTTAAAGTATATATCCGCTTTGATGGGGCGCATATTTTTGACAACATGCATCATGATAATCGTGATAATGTTGCCTGCAACAAACCCGATAAGGGGGGCAACAAAAATAAACAATGCGATAATTCCGATAACGCCCATGTGGATGGATTTTAACCCTGACGACATATAGGCTGCGCCTGCCAATCCGCCGATAAGCGTGTGTGATGATGAGGACGGAATCCCTAATTTCCAAGTCAATAAGTTCCAAAAAATCGCGGCGATAAGCCCCGCGATAATCACGCGCGACGGGTGGGCAATCATGGATGTTTCGACGATTTTGGATACCGTATCGGCAATGCCGAATTCGCCGATGACGAATTTGGCGATAAAATAAGCGACAAAGTTAAATGCCGCCGCCCAAATAATGGCTTGCAGCGGTGTTAAAACCTTAGTTGCCACAACGGTTGCGATTGAATTGGGCGCGTCGTGAAATCCGTTGACGAAATCAAAAAGAAGCGCTAGAACGACAATAATCAGCAGGGCTGTCATAAAATAAAGTCCTTAAAAAAATTATGCGTATTTAATCACAATCGTGCTGATGATTTTGCCGACCGCTTCGGTCGCATCCATCGCATGTTCCAATTCATACAAAATATCTTTGAGCTTGATGATTTCAATCGCATCTTTTTCGTTTTTGAACAATTCAATCAGGTAATTTTCGTACACTTCGTCGGATTTGCCTTCCAAACTTTCGATTTGTTTGCATAAATGTGTCAAATTTTGCGGCTTTTTTTTCAAATCGGGCATTTTTTCCATAATGGTTTTAACAAGGCAAGTCGATTCTTTTAACATCTCTGCCATGGATTTTGCCGCATCGGGCATATATTTCGGGCTGTAACGCATAATGCGTTTGGCACAACTGCTGATATGGTTAATCACGCTGCGCATGTTCAACGTTAAATTGTTAATATCTTCGCGGTCAAACGGTGTGATAAAGCTGTTGTGTAATTCGCGTGTGATTTTGCCTTGAATTTTTAACCCTAAATGTTTTTGTTCGCGGATTTGCGCCGTCAAACGGGCAATGTCTTCTTGGGAAGAAGCTTGTATACAAGCCAAAGTCAAATCCGCCGTAACGCACATGGCATCGGCCATTTGAGCCAATAACAAAAAGTATTCGTTTGTTTGGGGGATAAAACGGCTGAAAAAATTGTTATTCATGAAAATTCCATATTTTTATTAAACGTGTCATGGGGGCTAGTATACAATATGAAACGAAATTGTAAAGTGAAATCGCAAGATTTTAAAAACCGTTTTGTTTTTTTTGAATTTTTGCTTGACACGTTTTAAAAAAACAAGTATAAAAAGGCATCTTTCAAAAAGCTGAAATAAGTCTTCAGTCTCTGAGGAGATACCCCGCCGAGCGATGGTTCGCCCTTCGGGGACATTGTTGTATTGACGGTTTGTATTTAACGGATGCGGTCAAACAATCTTTGAAAAGGCTTGTCGGCTTTGGATGATAAAGTAAAACTGAAAATCGTTGGAAAGGAAGTTATATGTCAGTTAAAATTCGTTTATCAAGAGGCGGTTCGAAAAAACGCCCGGTTTATCAAATTGTCGTTGCCGAAAGCCGCGCACGCCGCGACGGTCGTTTCATCGAAACGTTGGGTTATTACAATCCGTTGTTACCCAAAGACAAAGCCGATGCTTTGGTTATTAAGGAAGAATTGGCTAAAAAATGGATGGGCAACGGTGCCGAATTAACGGAACGTGTTCAAAAATTGTTTGCTTTGCGCGGTTTGGCCGAAGCTCCGAAAATCAAAGAACAACCCAAAAAATCCGCTCCGAAAGCCAAAGCTCAGGAACGCATGAAGGAAGAAGCCGAAAAGAAAGCGGCCGCCGAAGAAGCCAAACGCCAAGCTGAAGAAGCCGCTAAGGCCGCTGCCGAAGCTCCGGCCGAAGAAACACCTGCCGAATAAGGAAAAATAAGATGTCCACACTTATCCCGGTCGGCCAAATCGTCAATGTTCACGGTATCAGAGGTGCGGTGAAGATTAAGCCGTATTTGAACGAACCGACGTTAATGGCGTCTTTTGGACCGATGACGGATAAAACGGGCGAAAAGGTATTTGAAATTTTCGAAAGTCGCATCCATGGGGATGTCATTATCGCTTTTTTAAAAGGGGTTACCGACCGAAATACCGCCGAAACGTTGAAAGGGACGACTTTATATGTTCCCAAGGGCGTGTTGCCGGCAAGCGATGACGACGAATTTTATTATCATGACTTAATCGGAATGGATGTCGTATCAAACGGCGTTTTGTATGGGAAAGTTAAGTCGGTGGAAAACTATGGGGCGGGCGATATTTTGGAAATTGAAAAAACAAACGGCAAAGTGATGTCTTTTGCTTTTACGGACGAAAATTTCCCGAAAGTGGACGTGTCCGCCAAAACAATAGATTTCGTTGAACCCGGCGATATTAACGGAGATACCGATGAAGATTAATGTGTTAACGCTTTTTCCCGAAATGTTCCCCGGATTTTTGGGGCATTCGTTGGCCGGCAAAGCATTGGCGGAAGGCAAATTTGAATTAAATCTTGTCAATATCCGCGATTTTGCTTCCGACAATTACAAATCCGTGGATGATACGCCTTTCGGCGGCGGCGCGGGAATGGTTATGAAAGCCGAAGTATTGGATAAAGCCATTGCATCCGTGCATAAGGACGAACCGATTTATTATCTGTCGCCGCGCGGGGAAGTGTTTAACCAATCGACGGCCGTCCGGTTTTCAAAAATGGATGAAATCACTTTTATCTGCGGACGGTTTGAAGGCGTCGACCAACGTGTTTTGGACAAGTGGAACATAGCGGAAATTTCCATCGGTGATTTTGTTTTAAGCGGTGGGGAACCGGCCCTTTTGACAATGTTGGATGCCGCCGTTCGTTTAATCCCCGATGTGATGGGTAATCGCGCATCGATGATTGAAGAAAGCTTTCAAAACGGCCTTTTGGAATATCCCCATTTCACAAAGCCCGCCGTTTGGGAAGGGCGCGAAGTGCCCGAAGTGTTGTTAAGCGGCAATCACAAAAAGATTGACGAATGGCGCAAAGAACAAGCCGAAAATTATACCAAAAACCGCCGGCCCGATATGTGGGCAGCTTATCAGGCTAACAAAAACAAAAAGTAACTTTTAAGAAAGGACAAGAGATGACTAACTTAATTAAACAACTCGAAAACGAACAAATCGAAAAATTGGGCAAAAAAATTCCCGATTTTAAAGCCGGCGACACGGTTAAAGTCATGTGCAAAATCATTGAAGACAAAGGCCGCGAACGTTTGCAAGCTTATGAAGGTGTTTGTATCGCCCGTTCAAACGACGGTTTGAATTCGACGGTTACAATCCGCAAAATTTCATTCGGTGAAGGCGTTGAAAGAATTTTCCCGATTTATTCTCCGAATGTTGCAAGCATCGAAGTCGTGCGTCGCGGTAAAGTGCGCCGTTCGAAATTGTACTACATCCGTGCATTGTTCGGCAAAAAAGCACGTATTGCCGAAGACAAAAAAGAAATCAAAGAATAAGTTATTCTGTTTTTTTCGCGGCATTCGGAGTTGGAAAATTTTTCCCGTCCGAGTGCCGTTTTTTATGCATGGTTTTGAAACGGAATATTTAAAATTTGATTCGGTAATTTTTGCCAATTCGTCTAAAAATATCTTGACAAGGCCCGTTTGCCGTGTTATGGTCGTTCATGTCGTCAAAGGCGTCGGCAGAGTCTACAAAGCTCTATACAGTCTTCGCTCTTTTGGGCGGATGGTATCGACACGATAATCGGTAAAAACGGGCGTTGCATCGTTTGAACCGTATGTGTGGAAAAGGGCCCCGGCGGCAGCTGTGGGAATTTCCGATATTACCCGAAAGGGAAAATAAGATACACTGCGACTGTAGCAGTTTTGTAGCTCCGCCCACCTTTCGTTTGAAAGGTGGTTTTTAATTATTGTTATCGTTTAAAAAAAACGGCAAACAATTTGGATTAACCGAGATTGTGTTTAAAATTTTTTAAATTTATTTTAGGCATAATGACAATAACGGAGTAGACAAAATGAAACAAACAGCAGAAAATCATGAAGCAGCCAGAGCTTTTCATAGAGAATTGGGGCATCAGTTATTTTTATGCCGCTGTGAAAGAAAACTTTCATTGTCTCAGGTTGCCCGGCGAACAGGGTGTACGGTCGATGAATTGAAATTGTTGGAAACCGGGTGGGGGTCTCGGAAACGTTTATGGAAAATTTTAGAGCTGTTTAAAATTTATAAAAAGCAAGTGTATATCGAAGTCAAAGATTTGCCCGTCGAAGGTTGAACGGGCGGCGGGTGCTTGTAAAAAAGGCATCCGCTTTTTTTTTAAGCAAAAAGAAGTTCCTTATCTTCGGTACGAAAGGGCAGTCGCCTTATTTTGGAAAAAGCGGAGTAAAACGGGCGGGTTCGGATTATTTTCATCGTCTTAAAGCCGTTATGAAATTTGTTGCAATTACTTTAAAAACGTGTACACTAAAGGGCAAGCGGGAAGTGGGTATTTTTTATTGCCACCGGCATATTATTTATCAGGCGAATCGGTTGTTCGAAAAAGCCGTGTGCCGGATTTAAAATAAGATTTAAAACAAAGGATAGTTAACCCCTTATGGATGATATTTTTGATTTGGATGAAAACAATGTGCAACCGCCGTTAAGAGATAGCGAAACGCAGGCGGGCAAATCGGCCGCCGGTGCGGTTGATGCGGTCGGTGGGTTAGGCGTATCCGGTGGGGATGTGTTTCGTCCCGAACGGCGTGAACCGCCGTATATGAAAGAGCTTAACCCCGAACAGCGCCAAGCGGTCGAATCCACCGAAGGGCCCGTATTGGTCTTATCGGGGGCGGGCACGGGCAAAACAAGGGTGTTGACCACCCGCATCGCGTACATCTTGCACATGGGGCTTGCGCGCCCGTGGGAGGTGTTGGCCGTGACGTTTACCAACAAAGCCGCACGGGAAATGAAAGAGCGTTTGGAAAAAATGGTCGGGTCGGCAGCGTACAGCGTATGGTTGGGTACGTTTCACAGCATCGGCGTGCGCATTTTGGGCAAATACCCCGAATTGGTCGGATTAAAGCCGAACTTTATCGTGTTGGGCACGGATGACCAAGAACGTTTGCTTAAACAAATCATGGTGGATTTCGGGATTGACATTAAAAAATACACGCCCAAAACGATGTTGGACATTATCGGGCGGTGGAAAGACCGCGGTTTGGCGCCCAAAGACATAACGGCGGCCAATATGTCCGGTTTTTGCAACGGCAGGGCGCTTGATTTTTACAAAATTTACCGGCAACGCCTGATGGAACTGAACGCCGTGGATTTCGGCGATTTATTGTTGTTGCCGCTTGAGCTGTTTAAAAACAACCCGAACGTTTTGGAAAAATATCAAAACCAATTCCGCTATATTTTGGTGGATGAATATCAAGACACCAATGTTGCGCAATATATGTTGTTGCGCTTGTTGTCCAAACGCCACGGCAATATTTGTTGCGTCGGCGATGATGACCAATCGATTTATTCTTGGCGCGGGGCGGAAGTGGAAAATATTTTGGGGTTCGACAAGACGTTTGAAGACGCGCTGACGATTCGCCTGGAACGCAACTATCGGTCGACCGAACATATTTTGGGGGCGGCAAGCGCGTTGATTTCCCATAATGCCGGACGGCTCGGCAAAACATTAAAGGTTGCCGACGGGCGCGAAACAAATGCCGATAAAGTCATGGTATCGGGGTATTGGAACGGTGGGCAGGAAGCCGAAAAAATCATCGAACAAATCGAAACGGAACAACGCCGCGGCACGCCGTTGTCTGCAATGGCTATTTTGGTCAGGGCATCGGCGCAAACCCGCGAATTTGAAGAAGTCCTTATCCGCTATGGCATTGCATATAAAATCATCGGCGGGTTTAAATTTTACGAGCGCGAAGAAATCCGCGATGCGGTCGCGTATTTGCGCCTTGTGCTGAACACATCGGACGATTTGGCGTTTATGCGCATTGTCAACAAACCGCGTCGCGGGATTGGCGAACAGGCGTTAAACGCTTTGTTGGCGGCGTCAAAAGAACACAAAGTGTCTATGTTTGACGCGATTGCTTGGGCCGAACTGCGCCCGTCTGTGCGCAAAACGTTGGATGCGTTTGCAAAAGCGGTGCTTGAATGGCGCGAGTTGTCCAAAACGGCCGATCCCGCCAAATTGGCTCAGGCGGTGTTGGAAGAATCGGGCTATATGAACATGTGGCGCATGGATAAGGGCATTGATGCCGAAGGGCGTCTTGAAAACATCAAGGAACTCTATAATGTGTTGGGCGAATTCCCAAGCATTACCGAATTTATCGAATATGCCGCATTGGTGACCGATGCCGATGAAAAAGCTACAGGCGACCAGTTGGTCATTATGACATTGCATGCGTCCAAAGGGTTGGAATTTGATGTTGTATTTTTGCCGGGGTGGGAAGAAGGCATGTTTCCGCATCAAAAAGCGATGGATGAAGACGGCGATGCCGGTTTGGAAGAAGAGCGGCGGTTGGCTTATGTCGGGTTGACGCGCGCCAAGAAAAAAGCCTTTATTTCGTTTGCATCCAATCGCCGTGTATACGGGCAATGGCAAAATGCGTTGCCCAGCCGTTTTGTCGACGAATTGCCCGAAGAACATATTGAAGACCATTCCGAACGCGGCATGGGGCGCAATATCGGATACGGGTACGAATCGCCGCAATCGTATTCATGGATACGCAAAAAATCAACGGCCGAATTGGAACGCATGGTCGGGTGGAGCGCCGAATATAAATTAAATAATTATAAGCCGCCCGTTCAAAAATCCAAACGGTTGGGTAAGCGCGTGTATCACGAATCGTTCGGATACGGCACTGTTTTGCGGGAAGAAGGTGACCGTTTGGAAGTGCATTTTGACGAAGACGGCGTCAAAAAAGTCTTGGCGCGATTTTTGGAATTGGCCGAATGATTTTTTAATTTTTCGATACGCTTTAAGAAAAAATTGACAAAATAAATTTTGTGTGCTAAATTATATTTCATAAATGCGAAAAGCTATGTAAAAATTAAATTTTTAAAAGGGTGGTCGCTTATGAAAACGAAAAACAAACAAACCGTTAAAGAAGGCATTCGGGCGTTGTTGTTGACTTTGTGCGCGTTCGGGTGCGCATACGGAGCCGTTCAAAGTGCGGCAGGTGTCGTTAAAGTGTATCATACGCAAACGGATTCGGCGTTCGAAAAAACAACGCGCATCGGTATTTTGAGCTTTTCCGCATTGTATTTGGCATATATTTCGGGCAGTTTGATTGATATCGGAATTGCCGTTCGTCGTCAAAAACAAGCGCGCCGTTTAAAAGACAATACACGTTGATGAAATAAAACCCGCTCTGTGAAAAAATATTTCAAACTGAATTTGCCGTGAAGTAAAGCGGCCTTTTGGTATACCTTAATATGCGTTCGGGAAATTTTGAGTTTTTCGGCGGTGCCGGGCAATCAAAATAAACGGCTTGTCTGCCGTTTTGTTCGGTTTAAATCCTTGCAAATAAAATAAAAACAAAGTAGGATAAATCAAAAGTGATTTATAAAGGTGTACTATGTGTTTTAAAACGGAAAAAATGTTGGCGTTTCGATATTTGAAATCGCGCAAACGCACGGGATTTGTATCGGTCATTGCCGTGTTTTCAATCTTGGGTATTATGCTGGGCGTTGCGACGTTGATTATCGTAATGAGCGTGATGAACGGTTTTCGCGCCGAATTGATGGGACGTATATTGGGATTAAACGGCCATATGGGCGTGTATCCGGCGTGGGGAGCAACGTTGGATGATTATGAAAATCGTGTGAAAGTGGTTGCATCCGTTGACGGCGTGACGGCGGTTATTCCGGTCGTTGACGGTCAGGTCATGGCCAGTTCCGAAGAATTTTCAACCGGCGTGATGGTGCGCGGCATGACGGGTGCCGATTTTGGTAAACGCGCGATTTTAAAGGATAAATATAAAGGGTTTCCTTTGGAAGAATTCCAAGGAAACGGCGTGATTTTGGGCTATCGTTTGGCTCAAAAAATGGCAGTGCGTCCGGGCGATTCGGTGACTCTTGTGTCTCCTAAAGGCAATATCACAGCGTTCGGAACGATTCCGAAAATGAAAGCTTACACCGTTATCGGCACGTTTGACACGTCGATGTTTGAATATGACAGCAATTTTATTTTTATGCCGTTGGATGAAGCGCAAAAATTTTTTATGACAAACGGGAACGTATCGCATTTGGAAATTTTTGTTGCATCCATGGACAGGGTCGAATCCGTTATGGATCAAGTTTTCGACAATATGGGCCCGGGGGCTCAAGTTTATGATTGGCGCCATTCGAACGCCGCTTTTTTCAATGCGATTGAAGTCGAACGGTCGGTCATGTTTTTGATTTTAACGTTAATTATCATCGTTGCGGCCTTTAATATGATTTCGGGGCTGATTATGTTGGTGCAAGACAAAAACAAAGACATTGCCATTTTGCGTACGATGGGTATGTCTCGCGGCGGTGTTTTGCGCGTGTTTTTAATGTCCGGCATCACGGTCGGTTTTATCGGCACGTTTTTGGGATTGTTGCTCGGGTTGGTGTTCAGTTATAACATCGACGCCATTAAACGTTTTTTGGAAAGTTTGTCCGGTCATGAATTGTTTTCGGCGCAAATTTATTTTCTGTCCCATTTGCCCGCCAAAGTCGATTTATCCCAAGTATCCGTCATTGTTGCAATGTCTTTAGGGTTATCGTTGCTTGCGACGATTTATCCGTCTTGGAAGGCGTCTAAAACAGACCCCGTCGAAGCATTAAGGTACGAATAGGAATGCATATGGAAAAAATGAAAACACAACCCGTATTGGAACTTAAAAACATTAAGCGTTGGTTTGGGAAAAATGAGACGCGCGTCGATGTTTTGAAGGGGGTGGATTTGACCGTTCGTGCGGGCGAAATTGTCGCTTTGGTCGGACCGTCGGGGTCGGGTAAATCCACGTTGTTGCAAATTGCGGGGTTGTTGGATACGCCCAGCAGCGGTGACATTATTATTGACGGGCAAAAAGCGTCCAAAGCAACAGATCGTGAACGCACAAAGTTGCGCCAAAATTATATGGGTTTTGTGTATCAATCGCATTTGTTGTTGCCCGATTTTACCGCCTTGGAAAATGTGATGATTCCGCAAATGTTAGCCGCTACCGAACACAAGGTTGCGGCGGCAAAGGCGTCCGATTTGCTGGGAAAAGTGGGGCTTGCCCATCGTTTGACGCATCGCAGCGGGCAATTATCGGGCGGCGAACAGCAGCGCGTGGCGATTGCACGTTCTTTGGCCAATGACCCGCGGCTGTTGTTGGCGGACGAACCGACGGGCAATTTGGATCCACATACGGCCGATGAGGTTTTTAAATTGTTTTTGACGTTGGTGCGCGAAACGGGTTTGTCGGCCATTATCGCAACGCACAACCCCGAATTGGCGGCAAAAATGGACAGGCGCGTGACGGTGCGCGACGGGCAAATCGTCGAATTGAAATAAAGCGTGCCGATTGTTCGCATCGGTTGAATGTAAAACGATAGTTGGATTGATGAAAGATTTAAAGTAAAAAGAGAGCTTGAAAAAAAATGATTACCCCCGAATTTATTCATTTGCGCGTTCATACGGCCTTTTCATTGTTGGAAGGCGCCATTAAAGTTGAAAAATTGGCTCATGTGTGCGCCGAACAACAAATTCCCGCCGTGGCAATGACCGATTCGGGCAATATTTTCGGGGCAATGGCTTTGACAAAGGCGTGCAAAGGCGAAGGCGTCCAACCCATTATCGGATGTCAATTATTGATTAAATCGCCGCAAAAGGACAAAAATGCGTACCAATTAAAAGAACCCACTTACGATAAAGTTGTGGTGTTGGTGCAAAATGAAACAGGGTATCAAAATCTGTTGTCTATGTTCACGCCGTATTATATGGGGGCGGACAAACAACAAACGCCGCATTTGACTTTTGACGAATTGTGTTTGAAAACCGAAGGATTGATATTGTTAACGGGCGGGGCCGAAGGAATTTTGGGGCGTCCCGTATCGGTGGGGAAAACCGATTTTGCCGAAGAATTATTGGAACAATTAAAAATTGCTTTCCCGAACCGTATTTATATGGAAATACAACGCCACGGGTTGGAAATCGAACAAAACACCGAACCCGCGTTTTTGGATATGGCTTATAAAATGAACGTGCCGTTGGTTGCGACGAATGAAGCATATTTTTTAACGCCAGATATGTATGAAGCGCATGACGCGCTTATTTGTATTGCCGAAAAAACGTATGTGACGGTGGAAGAGCGGCGCAAATTAACGCCGGAACATTATTTAAAAACGCCGGCCGAGATGAAAGAATTGTTTGCCGATTTGCCCGAAGCGATTAACAATACCGTTTTGATTGCCAAACGGTGCGCATTTATGACCGCGCATAAAAAACCGGCGTTTCCAAATTTCGATTGTGGCGGATTAAGCGAAGACGAACTTTTGGAAAAAAATGCAAATGTTGGGTTGGCCAAACGTTTGCAAGGGCGTTCTGAAGAAGAAAAAAAGACGTATTTTGACCGTTTGAATTATGAACTTGGCATTATCAAACAAATGGGTTTCCCCGGGTACTTTTTAATCGTTGCCGATTTTATCAACTGGTCGAAAGAACATGGCGTGCCGGTCGGCCCGGGGCGCGGGTCGGGCGCCGGATCGGTGGTCGCATGGGCGATTCGCGTGACGGATATTGACCCGCTCAGATTTAATTTGCTGTTTGAACGTTTTTTGAATCCGGAACGCGTATCGATGCCGGATTTTGACGTCGATTTTTGTCAGGAAAACCGCGGTCGCACGATTGAATACGTGCAAAATAAATATGGGTTTGACCACGTGGCGCAAATCATTACGTTCGGCAAGTTGCAAGCCAAAGCCGTTATTCGCGATGTCGGTCGCGTGTTGCAGATTCCTTATCCGGTTGTCGACCGTTTGTCAAAATTAGTCCCAAATACGATCGGCATAACGTTAAAGGAAGCGATGGAACAAGAACCCGAATTTGAAAACCAAGCGCGTTCGGAAGAAAGCATTCGCACGCTTTTGGAAATTGCCATAAAGTTAGAGGGGCTGTACCGCAACTCGTCGACTCACGCGGCGGGCGTTGTTATCGGGAATAAACCGCTCGATCAAATCGTGCCGATTTATAAAGATCCGTCATCCGATATGCCCGTGACGCAATACAATATGAAATTCGTTGAAGATGCCAGCTTGATTAAGTTTGACTTTTTGGGGCTTAAAACGTTAACGACGATTGCCAAAACGGTCGAACATATTAAAAAGCGCGGCATTGATCTTGATGTGCATAATTTGCCTCTTGATGACGAATTGACTTTTAAACTGTTATGCGATGCGAACACGTCGGGCGTGTTCCAATTGGAAAGTGCGGGCATGCGCCAAGTGCTTAAAGACATGCAACCCGATAAAATAGAAGACATTATCGCTTTGGTATCATTGTATCGTCCGGGACCGATGGATAGTATTCCAAGTTATATTGCTCGTAAAAAAGGGTTGGAACAACCCGATTATTTGCACCCGATGTTGGAAGGGGTTTTAAAGGAAACCTACGGCATTATGATTTACCAAGAACAAGTGATGCAAATTTCTCAAATTATGGCGGGGTACACATTGGGGGGCGCGGATTTATTGCGCCGCGCGATGGGTAAAAAAATCAAGGAAGAAATGGCACGGCAACGCGACATTTTCATCAACGGCGCCATTGCCAAAGGGGTTGAAAAAAAGACGGCCGAAAACGTGTTTGACAAGATGGCTAAGTTCGCCGAATACGGGTTTAATAAATCTCACGCAGCCGCCTATGCATATATTGCGTATCAAACCGCATATTTAAAGGCGCATTTTCCGGTAGAATTCATGGCCGCGACAATGACGATGGATAAAATCAATACCGATAAATTGGCGTTCTTTAAAAACGATTTGACGCAAATGAAAATCGGCGTATTGCCGCCCGATATTAATAAATCCGGTGTGGATTTTGAAGTGGAAGACGGCAAAGTGCGTTATGCGTTGTCTGCGGTGAAAAACGTCGGCGAAGGCGGCATGCAAATTTTGGTGAGTGAACGTGAAAAGAACGGGCCGTTTAAATCGTTGCAAGATTTCTTTAAACGCATGGATGCGTCGGCGCTCAATAAACGATATTTGGAAAATTTGGCCAAAGCGGGCGCATTTGAATGTATAGAAAAAAATCGCGCGAAAGTGTTCGGAAATGTGGAAAAAATGATTGCCTATGCAAACGGCGAAACATCGGCGCGCAACAGTTCTCAAATGGGGCTGTTCGGCGGATCTGTCGAAGCAACACCGTTTAAAATCGACGATATTCCGGAATGGTCGCATTTGGAAAAATTGGAAATGGAATCCGAAGCTATAGGATTTTATTTGTCCGCACACCCGTTGGATGCGTTCAGTTCGGTGTTTGAACGGTTGCGTGTCAACAATTCTTCCGATTTGGAAAATATCGTCAGTGTCAACGGTACGTCGCGCGTTCAAGTCGCGGCGATTGTGTCCAACGTTAAAGTGCGTTACAGTCAAAAAGGCAATAAGTTCGGTATTATTTATGCGACTGACAAAGGTGGCGCGTTTGAAGTTTTATGTTTTGCCGATGCGTTAGCCGCACACCAAGAAAAATTGAATTCCGGCCTGCCGCTCTTATTAAATATTACGGTGGATAAACGCGCCGATGACGATCGGTTGCGCATTTCCTTAAATGATGTATCTTATTTAAACGATGTGATGAGCAAGACGGCGTCAACCGTTATCGTTACATTGGAAAAACCCGAATGCGTCGATGAACTTAAAAGTATTTTGACGTTCCGACAGTCGGGGCAAAGCCGTGTGTTTTTTGTTGCGAAAACGGGCGATTACACGGTTGATATTTCCATCCCCGGACGGTATATGATTGATCCGACCGCAATGGAAAAAATCGAACATTTAAACGGCGTGACCGAGGTGCGGCACGTCTAAAGCGCAAAAGGAGAGGCTAAAAAATGAAATTTTTATGTTTTTTGATTATATTTATTTTCCAGATGGCAATTTTTGATGTCAAAGCGGAATCTTTGTCTTGGTTTGCACAAGTAGACGTTATGAGAGCCGATCTTTGTGATGATTCCGATGGAGTAAAAATTTATGGCGATGTAAGTTCTTGTTCCGCCATTTGTCCAAATCGTACTATGGTAGGAGGTTTTTGTGTTCTAAAGTGCTTGCCTGACAAACCTTTGATGGATAATTATGGAAAGTGTCATGCATGTGATGACAAACGTCCGCTTATGGTACCCGAATGTCAACAGCTTTGTCCGAATCGGAAATTAAAAAATTCCTTTTGCATTATTGAATGCCCGTCGGATAAACCTTTGATGGATCGAGACGGGGAGTGTTATGCATGTGATGAAGAAAATGGTGTTTATGTTTTAGGTATTAAGGAAAATTGCATGGCATGCCCCAATCGTGTTTTAAATGCCCTCTATTGTGTTTTACGGTGTCCGACGGATAAACCCTTGATGGATTATGATGGTAATTGTCATGCATGTGATGAAGAAAATGGTGTTTATGTTGCAGGTATTAAGGAAAATTGCATGGCATGCCCCAATCGTGTTTTAAATGCCAACTATTGTGTTTTGTCGTGTCCACCCGACAAACCCTTGATGGATAAAGATGGTAAATGTTATGCATGTGTCGATACCGGTGTTATTAATGTTGATAATATTGAAGAAAATTGTAAGGTATGCCCCAATCGTATATTAAACGGGCGATATTGCGTTGCGCCGTGCCCGCTGGATAAGGTGTTGTTCGGAATGAATGGCAAATGCTATGCATGTGATGACAAAAGTCGTGTTTTTGTCAACGGGGATTCGAAATATTGCAATGTTTGTCCAAATCGCACTATGGAAGGAGATTTTTGTGTTTTAAAGTAATTTGGCGCAGCACTCAAGTTTTAAAATTTAATTTTGACCTTGATTTGCCCACGGATAAAATGACATGCCTTGACAAGTTTCAAGTTTTCTTTTACACTTCTTTTTAAATTAAAAAAGGAAACAAAAGATGTATCAAGGAATAATGTTCCCCGATTTGGACCCGGTGGCTTTTCAAATGGGATGGGTGGTCATCAGGTGGTATTCGTTGGCCTATATTTTCGGGTTGTTGGGGGCGTGGTTGTTGGCACGCCAAATGTCGCGCGTGTCCAAAAGCGTTTTTACCGTTTTGAAAATCGACGATTTTTTGATATGGGCGACCGCCGGCATTATCATCGGCGGACGGCTCGGGTATGTGCTGTTTTATAACTTGGGGTATTTTTTGGAATTTCCGGCGCAAATCCCCGCTATTTGGCAAGGCGGCATGTCTTTTCACGGCGGCCTTATCGGCGTGTTGGTCGCAACGCTTTTATTTGCCAAGAAAAAGGAAATTTCGCCTTTGGCCATGGGCGATATTTTGGTATGTGTCGCACCAATCGGTTTATTTTTGGGACGGTTGGCAAATTTCGTTAACGGCGAGTTGTACGGACGCGTGTCGCATGCGGTGCCGTGGGTAATGATTTTCCCGGGCGGGGGTGAAGAGCCGCGCCATCCGAGCCAATTATACGAAGCTTTCGGGGAAGGGTTATTGTTATTTGTTATTTTAAACGCTGTTTGGTGGCTTATGCCCAAATACCGCGAACGCCAAGGTTTTATGAGCGGATTATTTTTCGTTTTGTACGGTATCGTGCGATTCTTGTTGGAATTTTTCCGAGAACCCGATGAACATTTGGGGTTTGTCTTGCAAGGTTTGTCAATGGGGCAATTGTTATGTGTGCCGATGGTTTTGTTCGGCGTGTGGTTGATAATGAAAGTATCGCCCAAAGCGGTCGTTAAACGGATGCGGGAACCGAAATGACACAATCCGGACGTTCGTTTTCTTTATTTCAAAAATTGGGGCGTTTGATAAAGTACCGCTTGGTTATCCCTCTTATCCGTTCGCCGCATCCGCCCGAATATAAAGCTCGCGGCGTTGCTGTCGGTATGGCTTGGGCAATGACACCGTTGGTCGGCATTCAAATGTGGCTGGTGTTCATGACGTGGGCTTTTTTGCGCAAAGTGTTCAAATGGCATTTTTCGTTGCCGTTGGCGTTGGCTTATACATGGGTAACGAATGTATTTACAATGGTGCCGGTTTATTACGGCTTTTATGTAACGGGTCAAATTATGCGCGGCAACGGGGCGCATATTCGCGGTTATCAAAATTTAAAACATATTATTGAAATGACATTTTTGACCGATTACGATTTTTACCAAAAATGGGCGTTGTTTTTCAAATTGTTGTTGAAAGATTGGGGCATATCAATGGCCGTCGGATGCATCCCGTGGGCTGTCGTGTTCGGTATCGGCAGTTATTATGTGACGATGAAATATGAACGTATGCGTATGGCGTTGCGGGAAAAACGTTTAAAAAAAGTGTTGGAACGCGAATGGGCGGCACGTAAAATGGATGAAATGCGCATCGCAACGGATGAGCGGTGTATCGTATCGGGTAACCCGCGCGTAAAAATGAATGCGGGGCACCTGAACAAAAAAAGGCCGCTCGCGTCGCGCCAAAAAAAATGAAGGTTAAAAAGACCGAACGGTGAAAGAGCGGCAGGTATGGAACAGGCAGATAATTTAAAAAATTTGAAAGGTATCCGTCACGGCTTTTACAATGCTGCCGAATCGAAAAGCGTTGTGCGTCCGATGTTGTTGACGCAAGTGCACGGTGCCGACGTATTGAATGTTGAAGCCCCCCGTTTTGATATGCCCAAAGCCGATGCGTGGGTAACGAACAAAAGCAAGATTGAATTGGTAATCAAGACGGCCGATTGTGCGCCCGTTTTGTTGGCCGATGACAGAAACGGCGTTATCGGGGCGGCGCATGCCGGTTGGAAGGGCGCTTTCCAAGGTGTTATTGAAAACACTGTTATGGCAATGTTGCGTTTGGGGGCGCGGGTCGAACATATCAAAGCGGCGATCGGACCTTGCTTACATACAAAAAATTTTGAAGTCGGCGCGGATATGAAGGCTTTGTTTCCCGTGACCGAGCATATATTTTTCAAAATTTTGAACGGCAAAGAACATTTTGATTTTACGGCCTATTTAATGCACCGTTTGCGCCGTTGCGGGATTGAAAGCATTTGCTTTATTGATGCGGATACATATGAAAATGCGGCTTACAACAGTTATCGCCGCGATAAAGCCAATCCCGGACGCCAATACAGTGTGATTTCATTAACGGATTGATTTCGTTGTTTATTTTAAAAATATTTTTTGTTGCGTCGGACGCTCGTCTTTTTTCAAAGAGCCATTGACATTTTCGCGCAATAAAGTATCATGAATTTGTCGCGTTTAATTTTTATAGGAGACATAAATATGTATGACAATATAGAATTCATTGTTGCCTGCGGCGGCAAAAGCACAAGAAACTTTCCGCATTCCAAGGCGGTGGCACATAAATCGTTGATGCCGTTCGGTGATGTGCGTTTGATTGACGTCGTTTTAAAAGACATTGTCAATTTGGGCGCCAAGCACATTACGTTGGTGTGTTCTTCCGAAGAAGTAATTCAAGATTTTAAAGAAGCTTTGACACCCGATACGAAAATTGAAGAAAAATTGCGCAAGGCCGGGCGCGTGCAAATTGCCGATGCGCTTAAATCCACGTTTTTGCCGGGTGACATTGATTTGAAATATGTCGTGCAATCGCAGCCGCTCGGTACCGCTCATGTATTGGGGTTGGCGCATCGCGTTTCGCCCGATCGTCACGGCGTGTTAATTTTCCCCGACGATATTATCGTTGCCAAAAAAACGGGCGACAGGTCTTTTTTAAGCCGTATGGTCGAAGATTTTGCCAAAAATGAAAAGCAAATTTCTTTGACGGGCGTTGTGAAAGACGATGTCAGCAACAATTCCATTATCGTTGACGGCAGATTGGTTGAAAAACCCAAAAATCCGACCAGCAACATAGCGGGATATTCGCCGATTATTTTCCCGAAAGAAATTATGGATTTGGCCGCTTTAAAAACCGACGAATATGAACGCACCGGCAAATTGGATGTGTCATCGGCGATTTCGGGCGAATGGATTTATACCGATTTGGTCAATGAATTTTTGGATAAAAACGATCCGGACGGAAACGAATATAAATTAAAAATGTTCATTATGGATCCCGATTTGTATATGTTGTTGGATACGGGTACTTTGCCGCTGTATCAAAAAAGCCAATTATATGCGTTGTTTAACCTGTCGGTATTTAAAGCGGATAATATTGCCTATGCCAAAGATTTGTTAAAGGACAAATAAAAAAGGGAGATCGTAAAAAAATAAGGCCGGGGTTTTGCCCCGGTTTTTTTTATGCGTATTTATCTTGTTTGGCATAGCAAAAATTTAACGGATACAAACCGTTTTTTTCAGCCTGAAAAAATTCCGGTTAATACGACGTAAAGTATAAAGTCCGTTTGCCTTTGCGCCCTTCCGGACAACTGCCGCGCTCAACTGATACTGTGCCGACATGTTCCCAAGAACGGCTTAGCAAATTGCGGCAAGATGCAGCGGGAACTTCGGTTAATGTAATTGTGAAATTTTCACCACCGTTAACCGGTTCCACATACATGTCACCACCAAATGGATTTTTCCACTTATCGTTGACGCAATCGCGCGAAAGGACATCGTTTTGGCAAATCTTTGACATCGATAAACCGTTGTAATCTTTTTGCCAAGAATATAAATCTTGCACACCCAAAACGGCTTGTTCAATATCATCGGCCGCTGTGTTGGCGCGCCATGCCTGCATCGCATAACCGGCTCCCGTCATGCCGCCGACCGTCAACATGGTAATAATGGCAATTGTGCCGAGCATTTCGATTAAGCTGCGCCCCGATTCGCCCGTTTCGATTGCATCGGGCGTTTGTTCGCCTTGAAAATAGGTTTTATCGTTAAAAAGTGAAGAAAACATTTTGCGACTCCTTTTGATTTAGCCTTTATTATACGCCATAAGTGCTTTTAAGACAAGTGTTTTATTATTCGTAAAATCCAAATCGGCCCAAATCGATTTTGCTAAATTGAAAACTTCCTTCATTTGCGGGCCCGCTTTAAAGCCCGCAGCCAACAAATCCGCTCCCGTAACGGGGAAAACAGGCGGTGTCAAAGCGGCCAATTCTTTTGCCCGTTGCGGTGTGATTTGCCCGAAACTTAAAGCTCGGTTGATATAAAAATGAAAAGCGTCGATGCCGCGGTCGAATAACAACATTTTTAGGGCTTTTTCCGTTATTGTCATATCGGGCGTATCGGCATATAATTTCAATGTGTTTTTTTGCACGTTTGACAAGGCCAAATCCGGCATGCATGCTCTCGTTAAAATGCTGAGCCGTTGCAAAAGGGGGGCTTGCGGATTGACGGCCGAAAATTTTTCAAACCCTTGAATGTCCGCCTCAGGCACCAGGTATGCCAGCACGTCCGTTTGTTCCATAAAGCGCAAGGTAAGCGGGGCACCTTGTTGCATTAAAATTTTAAATAATTCATCACGTTTGCGTTCCTTGGATATGTGTTTCAATCCTTCCGCCAGACATTTGCATGCTCGGCAAGCCACTTTGTCAACGGCGCCATGCCCCATTTTTCCCCAAAAACGAAAATAACGCAAAATGCGCAGATAATCTTCTTTAATGCGTTCGTCGGCGTTCCCGATAAAACGGACGTATCTGTTTTCAATATCCGCCAATCCGTCGTTATAATCGTATACCCGCCCGTTTTGATCCGAATACAGTGCGTTGATTGTAAAATCGCGGCGGCGCGAATCTTCCGCGTACGAATCGGTAAAGGCAACGGTTGCATGGCGGCCGTCGGTTTTTTCGTCGCGGCGCAATGTCGTGATTTCGTATAAGGTATTGTTTATAAAGGCCGAAACGGTGCCGTGTTTCAGGCCTGTCGGAATTGTGCGGATGCCTTTTTCTTTAAGCAGCGTGATGATTTGCGCAGGCTCATAAGGCGTTGCGAAATCAATATCACCGGGTGGGACATTCATTAAGGCATCGCGCACGGCTCCGCCCACCAAACGGGCATTGCCGTTTAAAGCGTCGAAAAGTTGCCGTACGGGTTTTGTTAAAAGTTGTTTCATATGGTAAGTATATGCATAATATTGTTGCACGGCAAGCAAAAATAGCGTATAATAATGCGCATGACTGATACAAATATGATGATTGAAAATACAAAAAAACTCGCCGATGTCTGTAAACGTTTTCAAAAATGCGAATTTGTAACTCTGGATACGGAATTCATCCGCGAAAAAACGTATTACCCCGTTTTATGCTTAATTCAAATTGCTTCAAAAGATGAAGCTTATTGCATTGACCCGTTGGCGGCCGATTTGGATTTGACGCCTTTGTTCGATTTGTTGCAAAATAAAAACGTGTTAAAGGTTTTTCATGCGGCGCGCCAAGATGTGGAAATTTTTTACCATTTGACCGGCAAGGTGCCCGACCCGATTTTTGATACGCAAATCGGCGCAATGGTTTGCGGTTTTAACGAAAGTGTCAGCTATCAACAATTGGTGCAGGATTTGACGGGCGTTTCGTTGGATAAAAGCATGCGATTCACCGATTGGTCAAAGCGCCCTTTGAGCGAACGGCAAATTCAATATGCTTTATGCGATGTAACGCATTTGGTTCATGTGTTTGAAGCGCTAAGGCAACAATTGAAACAGTCGGGGCGCATGGAATGGCTTAAGGAAGAAACGGCCGTTTTGACAAACCCGCGCACTTATGACGTGGACGAAAGCACGGTTTGGCAAAAATACAAAACGCCGTTTAGCAAACCGCAACAATTGCATGTGTTTGCTAAAGTTGTCGAATGGCGCGAAAAAAAAGCTAAATTTAAAAATAAGCCGCGTCGCCACATTTTAAAAGATGAAGTTTTATTGGAATTGGCGGTAGCGCATCCGGAAAATAAACAAGAATTGGAACGGTTGCGCGGTTTGCCGAACGGTTTTGAAAAAGGTCCCTATGCGGCGGAAATTTTGGATGTTATCAATCAAGCGATGGCCGATAAATCGGGAGTGTATGTGCCCGGTTCAAAACGGCCGCCGTTAACAAACGGGCAACGCAATTTGTCCGAATTGTTGAAATTTTTGTTGTCCGTCGTTGCCGATGAATTGGGCGTTGCTTGTAAAGTCATCGCGACAAGTGATGATATTGCCGATTTTATCTTAGGTGTCAAAGATGCAAAAGTTTTAAGCGGTTGGCGGTATGATGTGTTCGGGAAAAAGGCCGAAGCGTTAAAGCAAGGAAAAATCGCGTTTTATTTTGACCCCAAAGGCAAAAAAGTAACATTGGCGGAACGATAAATTTTAACCGTATTATTTCGCGCATTTTTATCAGGCGTTTTTACGGCGGGCAATTTTGGGCAGTGTCTGGGGCGGTGCCTTTTTTGCGGTAGCAAATATTATTTGTTGCCACCGTACATTAGGGTATGGATTTATGACCTTTTTTGTATTCAGAAATGCCCGTTGCGCCGTTCGGGGCGGAAAATTTAATCGGAAATTTTTTATTTTTCCGTTTTTAATCTTCCCGAATACGTTCAATATCCGCGCCCAAATTTTTTAAGCGTTCTTCCAATTTGTAATAGCCGCGGTCAATATGGTAAATACGTTTGACGATTGTTTCGCCTTCGGCGGCCAAAGCCGCAATGACCAGCGCCATACCGCCGCGCAAATCGGATGACATGACGGTAGCACCCGACAGTTTTTCAACGCCTTTAATGTAAATCGCATTGTTTGGCAATACAACGATTTGTGCTCCCATGCGGTCAAGTTCGGGCACATGCATGAAACGGTTTTCGAAGATGGCTTCGTTAACCAATGAATCGCCTTTTGCCAAAGCCAATAAAGCCGTATAGGGTGCTTGGGCATCCGTCGGAAAGCCCGGGTATTCCGCCGTTGTAATCGATGTGGCGCGCAATGTCGCGTTGCGGGCGTCAACGTCTACACCTTCTTTGTTTTGAACAAGTTTAATATCGCTCATTTGCAAAGCATCCGCAACGGGCCGTATCAAATCCAAACGCCCGCCCTTAATGAAAATATGCCCTTTCGTTACGGCGGCGGCTATGGAAAAACTGGCCGTTTCGATACGGTCGGTGATAACTCGGTGTGTTATGCCGTGCAATTTTTGAACGCCGGTGACGGTCAGTTTGTTTGTACCGGCACCGTCGATTTTCGCGCCCATTTTTTTCAAAGCGTCGATTAAATCCATTACTTCGGGTTCCAAAGCGGGATTAAAAATCGTTGTGACCCCTTCCGCCAAAACGGCGGCCATTATCGTATTATGCGTTGCGCCGACCGATTTTTTCGGAAACGTGATTTCGGCGCCTTTTAATTTGCCGACGGCATTGACGTATCCGTTTTCTATGGAAATCGCAGCCCCCATTTTTTCAAGCGCCATTAAATACAAATCCACCGGACGCGCGCCGATGGCACACCCACCGGGCAATGAAACGCTGGCGCGGCCGAACCGTCCCAAAAGCGGACCCAACACCCAAAACGAAGCGCGCATTTTCGATACATAATCGTATGAAGCCGTCAAATTGTTGATGTTGTCCGCCTGCAAACAAACGGCATCTTGATATTGTGTGATTTTCATGCCAAGCGATGCCAACAAATTTGACAGGACGCGCACGTCGGCCAAGTAGAAAATATTTTCCAAACACACTTGTTTATCGGTCAATAAAGCCGCCGCCATCAATGGCAGAACGGCGTTTTTGGCACCTTTGACTTCAATTGAACCGTTTAAAGTTTTTTGCCCTTTAATTTTGAATGCGTACATTAACGTTTATCCTTGTTTAAAAGTTGCCGTTCTTCTTGTTGGCGTTTGCGCAGTTTTAAATTGCGGCGCAGATTTTGGGCCTGGTCCAAAAAGCGTTTCATCCGCGCACCGGTCAAATGTTTCAGGTTTTCTCGCGCTTGTTTTTCAAAGCTGTCCATATCGGTTTGTTTTTGGGTTTTTGATTTTTTAATATTTTGATGATTCATTTGATGGGGTCCTTTTTGTCTTTCGGCGGGCTTTGCAAAATAAATGTTGCCGGGCCGTCGTTGTCGATATGAACCATCATATCGGCACCGAAAACGCCCGTTTGCGTTTCAATGTTTTGTTGCCGAAACAACATAACAAACGTATCGAATAATCCGGCCGCGATTTCGGGATTGCCCGCTTGCGTGAACGACGGTCGCCGCCCTTTGACGCAATCGGCCAACAGCGTGAATTGCGATACCAACAATACCGCGCCGCCCGTATCCGAAAGCGATTTGTTCATTTTGCCGTTTTCGTCTTCAAAAATGCGCAGATGAACGATTTTTTGCATCATCCATTTTAAATCGGCCAAGGTATCGGACGGTTCAATGCCCGCCAAAACGCACAAGCCGCCCGCAATTTGCCCGACTGTTTCGTTTTTAACCGCGACCGAAGCCGATTTTACGCGTTGAATAACCGTTCGCATCGTATTTTAAGCAACCCGAAAAAATTAAAATTGTTTGTTTTGTTTTTTTGGTTTTAGCACGGTGCGGGAAAGTTGTCAAATTATTTGTAAAAATTGCGTGCAAGGGCTTGTTTTTTGCGGTAAAAAAAGGTAAATTCTTTTTTTGCGGAACATGTTATGAAAAATTTAGGGGAAAAAGGGTAAAATGCGTCTGTTGTCCGTACTCGTCAGTTTGTTTTTTTTCGGTTGCTTAATTGTTTTTGCAATCGCGTTTGTCGTTGTGCTCAATTATTCCGTCGGATTGCCCGATTATCAACAGTTGGCCGTTTATAAACCGCAAGTAACCAGTCGTTTGTATGCCGCCGACGGGGCGTTTATGGCGGAATATGCGAATGAAAAACGCATGTTCGTGCCGGTTGAAACGATACCGCCGTTGCTCAGGCAGGCTTTTATTTCCGCCGAAGACAAAACTTTTTACAGCCATGGGGGCATCGACCCGGTCGGTTTGACGCGCGCAATGATTACGAACATTAAAAACATCGGTACCGGCAGGCGTGCCATCGGCGCTTCAACGATTACGCAACAAGTCGCAAAAAACTTTTTATTGACATCAGAAAGGTCAATCAGCCGCAAAATCAAAGAAGCGTTAATCGCTCGCAAAATGGAGCAGGCTTTTACGAAAGACCACATTTTGGAATTGTATCTGAATGAAATTTATTTGGGCGTAGGCGCTTACGGCGTGGCATCGGCGGCCTTGAATTATTTTGATAAATCGATGGATGAATTAACTCTCGGCGAAATGGCGTTTTTGGGGGCGTTACCCAAAGCTCCGAACAATTATCATCCGATAAAACGCCATGATCAGGCGGTGGAACGGCGCAACTGGGTGTTATGGCGCATGTGGGTTGACGGTGCGATTACCGAAGAGCAAATGAAAGCCGCGCAAGCCGAACCGCTTGTGATGGTATCTCGGGAAACGGAAATATTAAAAAACGCGGGATATTATGCCGAAGAGGTGCGTCGATTTGTTGCGAATAAATACGGGGATGAAGCCATGTATAACGGCGGTTTGTCCATTCGGACATCGCTTGACCCGAAACTGCAAAACGCGGCAACGGCGGCTTTGCAAAACGGATTGATTGCGTATGATAAACGCCATGGGTGGCGCGGCGCTCCGATGAAAATTGAAATGACCGACGGATGGCGCGAAAAATTTGCCGAATTGGTTGCCCCGTCCTATTTGCCCGACGGGTGGCAAATGGCGATTGTGACCAAAACATCCGAAGCCAAAGCCGATATTGAATTGCGTGATGGGACGGTCGGAACCATTTCGAAAAAAGACATGGCATGGGCCAAAACGGCGTTGGGAAACGGGCGCATTTCGCGGGATGAAGCATCCCTAACGCGCAATTTGCATCCGGGCGATGTCATATATGTTGAAAAGAAACCTGCTCAAAAAAAACAAAAAACAAATGCGTATTTATTGCAACAAATGCCCGAGGCGGAAGGGGCTTTGGTCGCGTTAAACCCCCATACGGGGCGCGTGTTGGCGATGGCGGGCGGTTTTGCGTTTGAAAAGAACCAATTCAACCGTGCGATACAGGCCAAGCGTCAGCCGGGGTCTTCATTTAAACCGTTTGTGTATTTGGCTGCCTTGGATTCGGGGTACACGCCGTCCAGTTTGATTTTGGATGCGCCGCTTGTGATGGAACAACCCGACGGCACGAAATGGAAGCCGAAAAATTACAGCAAAGTTTTTTACGGGCCGACAACACTCAGGGTCGGGCTTGAAAAATCGCGTAACCTGATGACCATTCGTTTGGCACAGGCTATCGGAATTCGAAAAGTAATCGAATATGGTAAAAAATTCGGTATTTCCGATAAATTGGAACCGGTTTTGGCAACCGCTTTGGGGGCAGGTGAAACGACGCCGATGAATTTGACGGCGGCTTATGCGATGTTGGTCAACGGCGGCAAAAAAATTACGCCGAATTTAATTGACCGTATCCAAGATCGCGACGGCAAAACGATTTACAAACATGATACGCGGTTTTGCCCGAATTGTTCGGGGCCGGCATCATCGGCCGAAGTGTTGCCCGAAATTCCCGATGAACGCGAACAAATCCAAGATCCCGTCAGCGCTTATCAAATGGTCAATATTTTGACGGGTGTTATCGCGCGCGGAACCGGTTCGGCGGCGCGGCCGTTGAAACGGACACTCGGTGCCAAATCGGGGACGACGAATGACAGCATTGATGCTTGGTTTATCGGCTTTTCGCCCGACTTGGTGGTCGGCGTTTGGGTCGGATTTGATACGCCGCGCACATTGGGGCCGAATGATACGGGCGGTGTTGTTGCCGGGCCGATTTTCAGGGATTTTATGAAAGAGGCTTTAAAAGACGTTCCCGATATTCCGTTCCGTGTGCCCGAAGGGGTTCAGTTGGTGCGTGTCAACGCTTTGACGGGGAAACCCGCAAAACCCGGCGATAAAGTCGTGATTCAAGAAGCGTTCCGCGCCGGAACGAATTTTGAAGAGCCGGCCGCCATCAGCGGGCGCGATATTACGATTAAAGACGAGGAAGCGTCTTCGCCCGATATCGGCGGTTTATATTGACGGTTTTGTGCCCTTGCTTTTTTTGCTTCGGTTTAAAAGGCCGGCGGGCAAAAAGCAAACGGGTGTGGGCATGTCCGTTCGGGCGGCGAAAGTGTTTGAGAGGAAAATTTAAATTTTAACAACCAAGAAAAAAGGGGGAAAAATGATTAAATATTTAACGATTGTGGTTTTGGTACTTGCGATAGCCAGTATTTTGCTGTGGGCGGTTTTTCCGATTGAAACGGCCGAATATGCCGAAATTCAAAACATATCGGATGATGCACGGTAAGCGTTTGCGATAAACGGGCGGGCATTCGGCGTGTGGTCGGATGCTTTCAAGTAAAAACAGGAGTAAGACATGCGGGCGGAAATTGCGGCGCAAAAAGAAAGATATTTAAAAGCCGTCAAATTGCTTAAAGAACGGTTGAATTGGGAAGAAGCCGTCGAACGGTTGGACGAATTGAACGCTTTGACGGCGGATGCCGATTTGTGGGATGATCCCGCACGGGCGCAAAAGCTGATGAGCGAACGTAATATTTTGGCGGCGAATTTATCCGATGTGTCCGCATTGGAAACGCAAGTAAAAGACGCATGCGAATTGATTGAGTTGGCCGAAGCCGAAAACGACGAAGCATTGTTGCGTGATGCGGAAAAGGCGTTTATGGATTTGGACGGCGTGGTGGCACAAGCGGAAACGGAAAGTTTGTTATCGGGCGAAGCGGATAAAAATGATGCGTTTTTGGAAATCCATTCGGGGGCGGGGGGCACCGAATCGCAAGATTGGGCAAGCATGTTGCGACGGATGTATATGCGTTGGGGCGAAAAACGGGGGTTTAAGGTCGCATTGCTTGAAGAAGGTATCGGCGAAGAAGCGGGCATTAAATCGTCCACGTTAAAGTTTTCGGGCCATAATGCTTACGGGTGGTTGAAACACGAATCGGGTGTCCATCGGTTGGTGCGCATTTCACCGTTTGATTCAAACGCCAGACGCCATACGAGTTTTTCATCCGTTTGGGTATATCCCGTCGTGGATGATACGATTCATATTGACATCAACCCTGCGGACGTGCGCATTGACGTTTATCGGGCCAGCGGTGCGGGCGGGCAGCATGTGAACAGGACCGAAAGTGCCGTCCGTATCACGCATATTCCGACCGGCATTGTGGCTCAAAGCCAAACAGGCCGTTCCCAACATCAAAATAAAGAAGAGGCTTGGAACATGTTGCGGGCGCGCTTGTATGAACTGGAGTTGAAAAAGCGCGAAGAAGCCCAAGGCGCAGTGGATTTAAGCAAAGGTGACAACGGGTGGGGCAATCAAATCCGTTCATATGTGTTGCAACCGTATCAGATGGTCAAAGATTTGCGGACGGGTTATGAAACGTCGGATACGTCGGGCGTTTTGGACGGCGATTTAGACGGTTTTATGAAAGCGTCATTGGCGGGTTTAAACAAAAAAGGCGATATGTAAAGGCCGGAACATTTCAACGGGTAAGGAGTTTTAAATGGCAGATGAACAAGGCTTTGTATTATTTAAGCGCACGCGGGAAGTTGAACTTAAAATCGCCGAATTTTTGACGAACATTATTCATGCCGGCTTTTTGTTTTCGGCGGGCATTGAACGGTATTTTGCCAAAGGCGCGAATGTTGAATTTACTGACATTGTCCGACAAGTCAGCATTTTCGAAAACAAGAATGATGCATTGCGTCGCGATGTCGAAAAACAGCTGTATATCCAAATGATTTTGCCCGATGTGCGGTCGGATATTAACAAATTGTTGGAAGGGTGTGACAAAGTTATTGACCGGTACGAAGAAATTTTGATTCTCATGACGGCGCAAAAAATCAAATTGCCCAAAGAATTACATGATTTGTTGTTGGATATGGTTAAATCGACTTTGGAATGCGTCAATGCATTGATTGTGGCAGTCAGGTGTTTTTTTTCGGGGAAGTCGCTGGAAGAATTTGCCCGCCAAGCTTCATCTTTGGAACATCAGGTTGACGGTCAAGCTTTGGCATTAAAAACACAAGTTTTCAATACAAAAAAATGGTCGTTGGCTTTTCAAATGCAATTAAACGATTACATTAAAAGCATTGAACGCATTTCGGATATTGCCGAAGACGTTGCCGATAATGTAACGATTATGTCGGCCAAACATTCGTTGTAAGGAAGAATAATGTTGATTAACCTATACCTTATCGGCGGTTTGTTTTTAGGGTGGTCGCTCGGACGCAACAATCTCAGCAATTTGTTCGGCGCGGCGATTTTTACACGTATGGTTAAACCCGAAACGGCGAAATTCATCGCGATTGTTTTTGTCGTGCTGGGGGCAATTTTCGGCGGTTCGGGAACAACGTCGGGCATGTTGGAATTGGCGCGTGTCCATTCAATGGCGGACGCTTTTATCATCAGCATATCGGCCGGTTTGGTTTTATGGGGCATGACGTATCGCGGCATTCCCGTATCAATTGCTCAAGCAAGTGTCGGATCTGTTGTGGCGTGGAGTATTTTTTATAATGCGCCCGGCAGTGCGTATCAGTTGCAAAAAATCGTGTTGGCTTGGATTTACAGCCCGTTTTTGGCGGCGTTGGTTGCGTTTGCGGTGTTTAAAATCATGCGCGTCGGGTTAAAACGGTATCCGATGCCTCTATTGTATAAAGATTTGTTCATGCGGGCGGGATTGGTTGTCATGGGGGCTTTTTCGGCATATGCATTGGGTGCCAATAATGTAGCCGGTATTTCGGCGCCTTATTTGTCGGCATCATCTTTGTCCGAATTGTTGATTACGGTATTGGTGTGTATTTCCATCGGCGCGGGATTTTTGGTTGCCGATACGAAAGTTATCAAAACAATGGGGTCGGGTTTGTTTCCGTTATCCCCGATGGAAGCGCTTATCGTCGTTTTTTCGGGGGCGTTAACGTTGTTTTTGTTTTCATTTAACGGGCTTAGGCTTTTTTTGGGGCAGTACGGGTTGCCGTCTTTCCCAATGGTGCCGATTCCGATTTCCAGCGCAACGATAGGCGCCATTGTGGGCGTATCTTTGGCCAAAGGCGGCTATGGGTTGAAATATTCGATGTTGGGCAACATAGCTGTTTCTTGGACGGCTTCCCCCGTTATATCCGGCTTGATTTGTTGGGGAATTTTAACTATAGTATCGTTCATGGGGGGCCTTTAAAAAATGGGTAAATGGGTATTTAAAATTTCCAAACATACGTTGCGTTTGACGCTCAGGACGATAGAAGTTTTGTTCGCTGTCCTGATTATTTTCGTCAGTCTGGCATTTTGGCGGCTCAGCGTCGAACCGTTGAACGTGGATTTTTTGGCACCGAAACTGATTGAACGGTTCGTGCCCAAAGATGTCGATATCATTGTCAATGTCCAATCAGTCGAATTGGCGGCGCGTGCCGAAGAAAACGGTTTGTTTCATTTGCAAATTAAAGATTTATCGGTGCTTAAACCCGACGGTGCTGTCATTACCGATTTGCCGAAAGTTGAAATGTCTTACGGGCTGTGGCGTGTGTTGACGTTGAATTACATGCCCGATACGTTGACGATTGTCGACCCGTTGTTGCAAATGACGATTGATGAAGATGGCAGATTTTATTTGCAAGGCAAAAAGCCCGCAGGGCATGTATTCGGGAAAAAAGATAATGCCGAAGTCCCGCCCGCGCCGCCGTCTGCCGATGAAATGCCGCAACAACAAGAACCCAAACAAGACGCGTCGCCTTTTTTAATTGCCGACGCGAACGGCATCGTGCATTATTTGATGGCGTTTAAAAGATTGGAATTGGAAAATGCTCAAGTTGTTTTGGATAATAAGCAACATCACCGCCAATACAGCATGCCGTCTTTGAACTTGCTGTTGGAAAGGGCAAACGCCGAAGAATACATTTTGAAAGCCGATGCCCTTGTCGGTGCCGATGATAAAAAAAATACACATTTGGTGTTGAATGCTTTGCTAAATCAACAAACGCAAGATATTTCGTTTGAAATGAATTTTGATTCATTGTATTTGCCACGGCTCGGAAAATATATCCCCGTTCTTGAAGAAGTTGAATTGCAATTAAAAGGGGTCGTGTTGGGCCATTTGAATTTGTCTAAAGGCAAAAACGATATTCGTAAAGCCGTGCGCGAATTATCCTTTAAAATCCAAAACGAAAAACCCGGCACCGTTAATTTGCCGACACCGCTGACAAACTTGTATACCGTTAAAACCATGCTGATACAAGGGGCTTTTGCGCCGGGGTTGGAAACGCTTAAAATTGATAAATCTTCTTTTACGACGGGGGATAAAACAACGGCAAGTTTGGCTGTCGACATCACGGGATTGGGTGCTTTTTTGGATACACAGGATTTATCTCATATCAAAACCGTTTTAAAATCCACTGTCAAAAATGCACCGATTGAAGAAGTGCCGAATCTATGGCCGTCCGCTTTGGGCCCCGATGCGCATGCATGGGTTAAGGCCAATCTGTCCGACGGCAACATTTCCACGGCCGATTTCACGTTGTATTTTACCGGCGGCGATTTGGACGATTTATTCGGCGATATCAAAGCATCGGGTGTTACGGTACGTTATATCGGACAAATGCCGAGTGTGCATGATGTTGCGGCAACGGTATATTTATATCCCGACAAAGTTGAAATTTTCGCCGATAAAGGTTCTTTGGACGGCATTGTGTTGAAAAAGGCGGATTTATATTTAACCGAATTGAAAGACGATGTTGCGCATGCCAAAGTTATTTTATCGGCTGTGGGGCCGGTTGCGGATGTGATGGCATTGATTGATTCCAAACCGCTTGAATTTGCCAAAGAATTCGGAATTGCGCCCGATAAAACGGGCGGAACGGGCGATATCAATGCGACTTTGTCTTTTCCGTTGATTGAAAATTTAAATGCCCATCAAGTGATGGCAGACGTGACGGCGCGTATTCAAAACGGCGTTTTCCCGACACCGATTCCCGATGTGTCCGTCCAAAACGGCACGTTTGATTTGACGGTTGACAATACTTGTTTGAAATTGCAAGGGAATGCCCAGATGCAAGGGTTGCCGTTAAAATTGTCATGGGATGAGTATTTCAAACAAACCAAAGAAAATAATACCAAGTCTCATTATTTTATCGGAGGGACGGTGACGCAGGCCGATTTGGTTCAATGGGTGCCGTCGATTGGCGATTATTTAACGGGTACGTTGCCTTTTACCGTGAATGTTAAAAATGATTTTAAAGGGATGTCGAACGTTAAAGCGGATATCAATTTAACACAGGCGCAAGTCAAACTGTATCCGATATCTGCGACAAAAGACACGGGTCAAAATGCGGATTTGAACATTTCGGCAACATTTGATGCCAAAAAATTGCCGTCCGAATTTGCGTTCGATTTCAAAGCACCCGAATCATCGATTACTCTTAAAGGCAATTTGGATACGACAAACGGGATTGCTTTGGTATTGGATAAAGTCGAAGCTCCCGGCACGTCTTTCAATGGGCGTTATGTCAGCACCGGCACGGATAAAGAAGTGGTGTTGAAAGGCAAAGCTTGGAATTTGACGCAGCTGTTTGACATGCCGATTTTTAAGACCGAAGAAAAGCAGGAAATATCTGCCGAAAGCAAGCCGCAAATTTATCGCGCCTCTTATCAGCCGCCTTCAAACATAACCGTCGATATTGATTTGGAAGAAGCGACGTTGGTCGATAAAAAACCGTTCAGGCGCGTTCAAATCAAAGGTTTCCGAAGCGGGGCGTATTGGCGCAGCTTGGATGCGTTGTTGCGCGCATCGGACGATTTTATCATTACTTATATTCCGCAAACGGGTCAGCTTCGGGGCGAAACGAATAATTTGGGTGATTTGTTAGGTCGTTTGGGCTTGTCAAGCCGATTTTTCGGCGGCCAGCTCAGGTTGTCGGCCACACAAAACGGACAAGGTGTTTTTAAAGGCGATGTCAACGTGCGTTCGTTCAGCTTGCGCGATCCGGGCTTTTTGATTCAAGCTTTTACCGTTTTGGGAATTGTGGACGGCATTCGCGGCAAAGATTTAAACTTTGAACGGGCTTATGTGCCGTTTGAATTTTCACCGCGCAATGTATTGAATATCGGCGAAGGATATGCCAACGGGACGACCATCGGCGTGACGTTTAAAGGAAAAGTCAGCGTACCTGAAGTCGATTTGTCGGGATCGGTTATTCCCGCCTATGCGATTAATTCATTGCCGGGAAAAATACCGCTTATCGGGGGCTTGTTTAAGGGCAGCGCCGGCGGCGGTTTAATGGGCGTGCGATATGAAGTTAAAGGGACTTTGTTTAAACCTGTTACAACATTTAATGCGCTCAGTTCTATCGCACCCGGCATTTTGGGAAATTTGTTCGGCAATTGACGGTTTTGTTCTTATCCATAATTTAAATACGGTTAAGGGTATATAAACCGTTTTACCTTTGTTCGGATGTGCAAAGATTGAAAAGAAAAAGGAATGGTTTAAAAAGATTCGGCAATCGGCGCAAGAATGAAAAATGCCGTCCGAACGGGCGGCATTTAAGGTGAAATTTCAAATTGTCCGTTTAAAATTTTTAAGAAATTTTACCGCAACAATGTTTGTATTTTTTTCCCGAACCGCACGGGCAAGGCGCATTGCGCGGTGTTTTATCCGAAACGGTCGGTCTTTGTTTGTCGTTTTCCGTCGTTTCTTCATTCGCGGACGGTTCCAAAACGGATTTATGTTCCGCCTTCATTTCGACGGGTTCGGGGCGGCGCACTTCAAAACGCGCATTGCATAACAATGAGGTGATGCGTTCGCGCACGCGGTTTAACATATTTTCAAACGATATGAACGATTCGCGTTTATATTCGTTGAGCGGATTTTTTTGCCCGTAAGCGCGCAAACCGATGGACATGCGCATGAAATCAAGCATTTGCAAATGTTCTTTCCAATTTTGGTCAATCGTTTGGATAAGCATGCCTTTTTCGAGGTCGCGGCGCGTTTCGGCCGGGATGAGGGCCATTTTTTGTTCAATGGCTTCATCGGCCGTTTTGCTCAGGCGCTCTATGATATCTTCGCTTGTTATGCCGGGTTCGGCCGCCCATGATGTTAACGGTGCGTTAATCCCGAGCAGTTTTTCCGATTCGACGATTAGGTTGCCGACATCCCAATCATCGGACGGTGTTTTTGCCGGCGCGTAAGAATATACCAAATTGACGATGCAATCGTCGCGCATGTCTTTAATCATATCTGTGACGGAATCGGCGCTCATCAACTCTTTGCGTTGTTCGTAAATGACTTTGCGTTGATCGTTCATTACGTCGTCGTATTTCAACAAATTCTTACGCACGTCAAAATGATACGCTTCAACCTTTTGTTGCGCTTTGGCAATCGCGCTGCTGATCCACGGGTGGACAATCGCTTGACCTTTGGGCATGCCGAGATTTTTCAGAATCGCGCCGATTCTTTCCGAACCGAAAATACGCATCAAATCGTCTTCCAACGATACATAAAACTTCGATAATCCCGGATCGCCCTGACGCCCGGCACGGCCACGCAATTGATTATCAATGCGGCGGCTTTCATGCCGTTCGGAACCCAAAATGTATAAACCGCCCGCGTCCAAAACGATTTGGCGGTTGCGTTCGATTTCGTCGCGGACTTGCTTTTCCAAAATTTTATCGTCGATATTCGGATTACGTTCTTTTTCTTGTGCAAAACGCATGTCAAAGTTGCCGCCCAATTGAATATCGGTACCGCGCCCCGCCATATTTGTTGCAATCGTTACGGCACCCGGCACGCCCGCTTCGGCAACAATGTGTGCTTCTTTTTCATGATGGCGCGCGTTCAAAACGGTAAACGGGATTTTTGTGCGGGCCTTTAACAAATCAGCCAAAATTTCGGATTTTTCAATTGAAGTTGTCCCGACCAAAATCGGTTGCTTGCGCGTATGAGCCGATTTGATTTCTTCGATAATCGCGTCGTATTTTTCCGCGGCCGTACGGTAAATCACATCGTTTTCGTCTTTGCGTGCGAGCGGACGGTTCGTCGGAATTTCAACAACTTCCAATTTATAAATGCTGTCAAATTCGCCCGCTTCGGTCATCGCCGTACCGGTCATCCCCGCCAATTTCGGATACATGCGGAAATAATTTTGGAACGTGATGGATGCAAGCGTTTGGTTTTCGGCTTGGATTTGGACATGTTCTTTGGCTTCGATAGCTTGATGCAACCCGTCCGAATAACGGCGCCCTTCCATTTGGCGACCCGTGAATTCGTCAATAATCATCACTTTGCCGTCTTTGACAATGTAATCCACGTCTTTTGTAAACAGCGTATGAGCCTTTAACGCTTGGTCGACATGATGAACATAGGAAATATTTTGTAAATCGTACAAAGACCCTTCGATAAGCCCGTTATCGCGCAACATGTTTTCGACAAATTCGGTACCCGCTTCGGTCAAGCTGACGTTTTTGTGTTTTTCATCTTTTTCATAATGTTCGGGGCGGATGGACAGCATGATTTTATCGACGGCAATATATTTTTCCGACGAATCTTCGGCTTGCCCCGAAATGATAAGCGGCGTACGCGCTTCGTCAATCAAAATCGAATCGACTTCATCGACAATCGCATAATAAAACGGGCGTTGAACCATTTCTTGCAATGAAAAACGCATATTGTCGCGCAGATAATCAAACCCGAGTTCGTTGTTGGTCGCATAGGTAATATCGGCGTTGTATGCCGCGCGGCGTTCTTCGGTCGAAAGCCCGTGTACGACACATCCGACGGTTAAGCCCAACCAACGGTACAATTTACCCATCCAATCGGAATCGCGTTTGGCTAAATAATCGTTGACGGTGACGACATGGACGCCTTTGCCCGTCAAAGCGTTTAAATATACGGGCAAAGTGGCAACCAATGTTTTGCCTTCGCCCGTTTTCATTTCGGCGATTTGGGCGTTATTTAAAACCATGCCGCCGATTAATTGCACGTCGAACGGGCGCATGCCCAAAACGCGCTTGGACGCTTCACGCACCGTTGCGAATGCTTCGGGCAATAGGGAATCCAAAGATTCGCCTTCTTGATATCGCACTTTAAATTCATTGGTTTTGTTTTGCAATTCGGCGTCATCCAACGCTTCGAACGCGGGTTCCAAGTCATTGATTTTAGCAACTGTTTTTCTTAATTTTTTAATATATCTGTCGTTGGCCGAGCCAAATAAAGCTTTAAGCATGTTCATATCCTTTTGTATTTAATATTATTCATACACAAATAGCGTTAAAAGCCTTAAAAGTCAAGATAAAAGTCTTTGAAAACGGTATCGGTTCACCTTGAATGGATCCGATATGAAAAGAATGGGGCAAAACGTTGGCTGCGATGTTGCCCGTTTATTTAAATGCAATTATCGGCAAAGCGCGGCGGCTTTATCCCAAATTATCCAAAATCGTTTGCAAGTCCCGTACGGCACTTGTGTCGGGAAAGGCTTGCCACAAAGGCTTTTTGGCCGCGATGGCTTCACCAATGTGTGCATCGGTTAAGACGGTACCTGCAAGCGGCGGTTCCGACAAAGTGGTTTTTTGTATTGCTTCCAACGCCGTTTGATAAATTTGTTCGCCTTCGTCTTTTGAAGAAACATTGTTAATAATCAAACGGATGTCTGCGGATGTATCGGTATCCGCCAATTTCTTGATAAACACGGCGGTATTCGCCAAAGAGGCTTGGTCGCGTGATACGATTAATAACAGCGTGCCGATATTGCCGGTAAAAAAACGGACGCTTTTTGAAATGTTTGACCCCAAATCGGTTATGACCGCATCGTAATGGGTACCCAACAATAACAAATCGTCCTTGATTAATTCCAACGCGCCGGGTGCCATGCCGGGCAAAGACAAACGGCCCGACCGTCCGGTAATGATGTCAAATTTGCGTTTGATGATGATGGTATTAAGCGGTGCGTGGTTCATCAGCACTTCATCCAATCGGGGATGCGGCAAAATGCCCAATTGGCGGTCAAGGTTTGTCAAGCCCAAATCGCCGTCGAACAGCAATGTTTTTTTGTTTTGTTGCGCCAATAATCCGGCCAATGTCGCCGCTATCCAAGATTTGCCGATGTTTGCCCGTCCGGCGGCCACGCAAATCATATTGCCGCCGTGTGCCCGCGGCGCGGCGCGGGGTGTCAGGGATAATGATGATGACAAAACGTTTTTAATCACGGCGCGCCTTTTTTAATCTTTCTTTATAAATTTAACGGTTTGCACAATCTGCCCGTTTTCGGGATTAATGACGAACAGGCGGCTTTCGCGCGCATTGCCGCTTGCCAAAACGCAAGCATGATTGCCGCATGGGCTTAAGCTTAACGTGTCTTGTTCAATCGGGATTTCGATTTGCATGACGGCACCCGCGCTTTTGACATTGCCAATTTCGTTCTTTTGTGCTATTTTGTTGATGATGAGACCGAACGCAGCGATAATTAATATTCCCATGATAATCATGCAAGCTTTAATTGCTGTTAGCGTATTCATGTGGCAATCCTTCCTTTTTTAAAGGTTATGAGGTGGTTATGACTTTTGAATCCCGAAATGATTCGTATTTAGATGATTTAGATTATACTCAAACAAAACCGCTTGTCACGCAAAAAGTGACAAACGAATGGGCCGGCGTGCGTTTGGACAAGTTTTTGGCGGACAATTTTAAGGATTATTCGCGCAACCGTCTGATACGCTTAATTGAAAACGAAGCCGTTGCTTTAAGCGGCACGAACGAGGTTTTGACCGATGCCGATTATAAAGTCAAAGTCGGCGAACAATTCACGTTGACGCCCGCTCGGCCCGTTGAAGCCGAACCGTTGCCCGAAGATATCCCGTTGGATATTTTGTATGAAGATGACGATTTGTTGGTTGTCAATAAGCCCGCAGGCATGGTCGTGCACCCCGGGGCGGGAAATTGGCGCGGCACGTTGGTAAACGCATTGCTTTTTCATTGCAAAGGGTCGTTATCGGGTATCGGCGGCGTTATACGTCCCGGCATCGTGCATCGGATTGACAAAGATACCAGCGGCATTTTGGCGGTGGCCAAAAACGATTTTACGCATACGAAATTATCCGAACAATTTGCCGTGCATTCCATTGAACGGATTTATCAGGCTTTCGTATGGGGAAGCGTCAAAGATGCGACGGGCACGATTGTCGGCAACATCGGGCGGTCGCCGACGAATCGCCAAAAAATGGCTATTGTCAAAAACGGCGGCAAAGAGGCCGTAACCCATTTTGAACGCAAGGCCGTGTTCGGCGGCGGCATGGCAAGCCATATCGCTTGTATTTTAGAAACGGGGCGCACGCATCAAATCCGCGTGCACATGGCATCCGTCGGGCATTCGTTGATCGGGGACGGCACGTATGGCGTTATCCCGAAAAATGCACCCGATTTTGCACGCTTTTTCCCGCGCCAAGCGTTGCATGCCGGATATTTGGGTTTTATTCATCCGCGCACCGGTCAAAAAATGTCCTTTGACGTGCCGTTGCCGGTCGATATGGCCGAATTGTCGGCGCAATTAAAGGATTTGGGACAATAAAAAACGAACGTTTGACGCGTTCGTTTCGATGATTAAACAAAGGTATTCGGCGGCTTTAATCATATTTTTACACCAGGTTCAACGGATAAATTTCTTGACACCTATAATATTTCCCTTCGCCGTTTTCCCGTGCGATGGACGCGAACAATGTAAAGTTTTCAACAAAAAAAGATTTCGTTTTAAACAAATTGTTGGCCGAAATATATTTAAACAATTCATCCATTGTCGTGCCTTGCAATTTGGCAATCGTTACATGCGGGTGAAATTTGAATCTTTCTTGCGGCGCGACGCCCGCTTTTTTCAGTGCATTGTCGATTTTATCGTGCAATTCTTCCAAAATTTTACCGTTGTCAACTCCGACCCACAAATGATGGGGCACGCCCGCCACGTCAAAATAGCCGAGCCCTTTGCATGTCAGATGAAAGGCTGGAAAGCGGATATATTTAAGCTCGCGCAAAATTTCATCGGCTTGGTCTTTCTCCACATTCCCGATAAAACGCAAATTCAAATGCATGCGTTCGGGGTCGCGCCACAACGCGTGTTCCAAACCGCCGCGCAAAGAATAAATCTGTTCTTTGATTTCTTCGGGCAAATCCAACCCCACAAACAAACGTATCATAAAATCTCCTTTGCAAAATGTTCAGATTAGTATATAATGAGAGCTGTTAAAAAGGAAGTAAAAAAAATGACGAAGTTAGAAATCTTGGAAATTCCCCATCCGATTTTGACGCAAAAAGCGGCTGAGGTTAAAGAAGTAACGCCTCAGATTAAAAAATTGTTGGATGATATGTTGCATACAATGTATGCTTCAAACGGTGTCGGATTGGCCGGCAATCAGGTCGGGCAGCTGTTGCGCGTCGTCGTGATTGATTGCGGCGGAGAAGAAGAAGGGTCAAAAGATCCGATTAAAATGGTCAACCCAAAAATCATTTGGCGGTCCGAAAATAAAATTTGCCATAACGAAGGGTGTTTGTCGATTCCGCGCCAATATGCCGATGTGGTCCGCCATGAAGAAGTCGAAGTTGAATACTTGGATGAAAACGGCGATAAAAAAACACGCCGTTCGGGCGGTTTGTTGGCTATAGCTTTTCAACACGAATTGGACCATTTGGACGGCATTTTGTTCATTGACCATTTATCGAAACTTAAACGGAACATGTTGATTAAACGCCTTGAAAAACGGCGCAAACGTATTGCCGAAGAAATGCTTGAGGGGGATGAATAATGCGTGTGGTTTTTATGGGGACGCCCGATTTTGCCGTGCCGGTGTTGGAAGCTTTGGCAAAACATCATGAGGTCGTTTGCGTTTATACTCAGCCGCCCCGTCCCGCCGGCAAGGGGTATCGGTTGCGTCCGAGCGCCGTTCAAACAAAGGCCGAAGAATTGGGGATACCCGTCCGTTATCCGGCAAGTTTGCGCGGGTTGGACGAACAGGTTGAATTCGCCGCTTTGAAAGCCGACGCGGCCGTAGTTGCCGCCTATGGTTTGATTTTGCCGAAAGCCGTTTTACAAGCACCCAAATACGGGTGTATCAACGTGCACGCGTCGTTATTGCCGCGGTGGCGCGGTGCGGCGCCCATTCATCGGGCAATCGAAGCGGGCGATAAAAAAACCGGCGTGACGATTATGCAAATGGATGCGGGGTTGGATACCGGCGATATGTTGATGGTGGGCGAAGTACCGATTACGCCGGATACGACAACGGAAACGTTGCATGACGCATTGGCAGCGTTGGGGGCGGATTTGATTATTAAGACATTGGACAGGTTGGATACGATTGTCCCACAAAAACAGCCCGACGACGGCGTGACATATGCCCATAAAATCGAAAAAAAAGAAGGGTTCATCAATTGGTCGGAATCGGCCAAACAAATTGAACGCAAAATCCGCGCTTTTTATCCGTTTCCCGGCAGCTGTTTTATGTATAAAGACGAACGCATTAAAGTGTTGAAAGCTTCTCTTTGTCCCGAAAAATATGTTGAAATCGAAGGTATCGTGATTAAGGAATGTCCGTTAATTATTGCTTGCGGTCAAGGTGCGATCGTGTTGGAACGGTTGCAACGGGAAGGCAAAAAACCGATGAACGCCGATGATTTTCAAAAAGGGTTCACGATTAAAAAAGGGGATAATGTTGCGTTATAAAATAACCGTTGAATATGACGGCACGGATTTTGTCGGTTGGCAACGGCAAAATAACGGCGTATCCGTCCAGCAGGTATTGGAAGAAGCAATTAAAATTTGCACGCGTGAAACGGTTACCGTTCAAGGGGCGGGTCGTACCGATACCGGCGTTCATGCTTATGGCCAAGTCGCGCATTTTGATTTGGATTGCGCCGCACGCCCGTTTGTTTTAATGGGGTCAATCAACGCTTTGGTTCAACCGCATTTGGTGTGTGTCAAATCGTGTGAAACGGTATCGGAAAATTTTCATGCGCGTTTCGGGGCAAAACGGCGTACCTATCTTTATAAAATCCAAAATACCGTTTATCCGCCGGTTTTAAATAAAAATAAAGTCTGCCATTTCCCGGCGCCGTTGGATGAAAAAGAAATGGATGCGGTTGCTCAAATGTTGGTCGGCAAACACGATTTTTCGACTTTTCGTGCTTCACAATGCCAAGCCAAATCGCCCGTTAAAACATTGGATGAAATTCGCGTGTGGCGCGACGGCGATATGGTATATATAAAGGTGAAAGCCAAATCGTTTTTACATCACCAAGTGCGCAATTTTGCGGGCTCTTTGATGCTGGTCGGCGCCGGCAAATGGACGGCGGCGGATTTTAAAACGGCCTTTGATGCTTGCGACAGGACGAAAGGCGGCCCGACCGCTTCCCCGAGCGGTTTATATTTTACGGAAGTTGAATATTGATTGTTACCGTTTAAAATCGTGCCGCATTTAAGGGTTATCCGTCGTGTCACACACTTCTATGCGCAATTTTTTGCCGTACAGCTTTAATAACCTTAAAACGCGCCAGATGCGCCGGACGGGCAGTTGGCCCAACTCAATGCTTTCAAGCATATCGAGACTCCAACCCGTTGCTTTGGCCACCTGTTTTAACCGTATATTTTTTTCAATACGGCATAAATAAAGCTGAAGCGCCAATTGCTTTTGAAAATCTTTGACCGCTTTTCGGCTGGATGTACTTTGCTTAATCATTGTTTTCTCCTTGTTTAGACATATTGACCAATAGCGGAATAAAAGCAACCCTCTGTTTAAGTTTCCTTAAATGGGTCGTATTTTTGTCGGTTGACTTTGCTTATAAGTCGTCTCGAATAAAAACCGCCAAAGTCGGAATCGGGCGGGCGGAGCTCAAAAAACTGTAAGAAACGACAGCGCGCATTATTCGGGAAAACCCATATTCTGCGCCATCCGCCCCCTTTCCGGGTAATTTGTTTCTTAAAAGAGTTTTTGAGACTCTGTCGACTTTGTCGACAAAATAAAGTATAAAAAAATTAAATCGATTTGTAAAGATGTTTTTTAGCCGAAACGGCAAAATTTTAAAAGCGTTTTTTTTAAGAAATTTGTTTCTTGTTTAATTTGACAATCAAGATATGAAAAGGTGCCGTTTATTGAATTTCCAAAACGGCGGGCAAATATTTTCTTAATTCGGTATAGGCCAAATAATCCGGCAACAACAATCCGCTTTTGTTGCCGGGGCCGTATAAGACGTTCAGCGGGAAAGTCCTTTTGTCATTTTTGGCCATAAATTCGGCGGCTTCGGGCGACTGTGCGTCCACGCGCAACAAAACGATACGGCCCGCTTTGTAAAGCGGCCGCGCGAATCCCGTTTTTAAGGCAACCCCTTTATTCCATGCGCATTGCAGGCAAACGGGATTTTCAACCGAAACAAAGACGATTTTGTTTTCCTTTAAGGCGGCTTGCAACCGTTCGGGCGTATAAAGGGGAATCGAATTATTTATATAGGCATTGCCGATACCCCCGATAACCAGCCACCCGAGCAACAATAAAACGGGCAGGCGTACGGCCTTGTTAATTTCGCGCGCGCCGCTTTTAAAAACTTTAAAAACCTGAAACATCAATTCGGGTTTTTTGTACATCAGGTAAAACGGCAAGCTGACGGTTATGCCCCAAAACAACGGCACAAAAAACGGGTATAAGCTGTCCGCCGGCATCGTATCAAAAGCGTTGTCCAAATAGGGTTTTGGCAATAACAACAGACATAAAAATGCCCCGAGCAATCCCATTTTCGGGCGTATCAACAACCACCCGAGCAACAAAGCGCAGGCACTTGCCAATAACGGGTAACTTTGGGTCGGCGAAACGGGTTTGATTAATCCGGCTTGGTAAGACAAAGCGAACAAGAACGTAAAGGCCAAAATGCTTAGAGTTGTTTCTTTGCCCGTTTGGCGGACGGCTTTTTTTGAACGTGGCGCATAGGTGAAAAACAAGGCGAAAAACGGTGTGAAGAAAAATAAGAAAATGCCCCCCAAAAAGGCTGTCCCCCATGCAAACGGGAATGCCAACGGGATAAATGCGCCCGCTTTTAAACGTACCGGCAAATCATAAGAATGTTGCGTCGTTACGGCTTTAAGCAAAATCATATCGCCCGGCCGGACGATTTGCGACGGTTCGATAATAACCGACGCCGAACGGCCTTTGATATTTTTGGAAAGCACTTTAAACGTCCAATCATTATCCGTTTGAATATTTAAAACTTTCGGCGAATCGGCAAATTCAAAAAAAAGTTGGATGTGCCCTTTTTCATTTTGTACGGCCTGCAGAGTTGTTCCGTCGATTGGCGGCATCGGCGTTTGTTGTAACACTTGCATCATCAGCGGGCATATGCCCGTCGGGAAACGTTCGTTGTTTGTCAACGGCAACGATAACGGCGTTTGAAATGTTTCGCAGCCTTCCTTTTTGCACGCTTTGATTTCGATGTCGGCCGTCAAATTGTAAGGCCGTGACGTTTCGTCCAGTTCCAAAATAATCGGGAAAAACATTTCGTTATAATAAAAATCCCGTTTTTCGCCGTCATTTCGGCCGATGTTCAGCGGTGCCGAAACAATCGGTTTTTGCGCCGTTTTCGACGTAACGGTTACGTCGGGTTTATAAAAGTACCATTCGGGGCGGCTTAAAATTTGAACGGCAACAAATACGGCGCGGTTCCCCGCGATGCCCGAATAACAAGAAACCAAACGCGCTTTCCCGAACGGCAGTTCGGCAAAATCGCCGTACCCGCGCGTGCCGCTTAAAGGGCTGGTATCCGTTCGGGCCAGGAAGAACGGACTGAACACATTATAACGGGCTGGCTCTTCAAACAGCGAGCCGGTTTTTTCGTTTTGAAGCGCTTGCAGGTTTTTTTTCCGGACTTGTTCCATATAGGTAACGAAATTTTCGGCGAATTCGGCGAATTTGGGCGTTTGGTAAAACGGCACGTCGGCCGCATGGGCTGACAAGATATAAAAAAAAGCCAAAATAAGCGTAAAAATGTATCTCATACACTCATTATAACAAAAAAATACTTGATTGTCAGTTAAAAAGTGTGTAAATTAACAGCATTATCAATTATTTCATGGAGGAAATCATTAAACCGAATCTGTCAAGCTCAAACCAAATGCCCGTGAACAAAGACGGTCCGCGCGTGAATGAGCAAATTACGGCGCCTCAAGTCAGATTGATTTTGTCTGACGGCACAAATTTAGGAATTATGTCAACCAAAGAAGCTGTTGTTAGAGCCAAGGCGGAAGGATTGGATTTAATTGAGATTTCAAGCGGCAACGTGCCGGTTGCCAAGATATTGGATTTCGGCAAATACAAATACGAATTGCAAAAACGCAAGGCCGAAGCCAAAAAAAAGCAAAAAACAATCGAAACCAAAGAAATCAAATTTACGCCCAATATCGGCGACAATGATTATGAAGTCAAAATGCGCAATGCCAAACGCTTTTTGCAAGAGGGCAACAAAGTCAAATTTACTTTGCGTTTCCGCGGCCGTGAAATGAGCTATGTCGATTTAGGTATGGAAGTTTTGCGCCGCGCACAAAGTGATTTGGAAGAGTTGGCTAAGGTTGAACAAGCACCGAAAATGGACGGACGCCAAATGGCAATGTTGGTTTCCCCGAAGTAAGGGAAAAACTGTTTTCAAATTTCGCCTTTCGCAATATGAATTTGACGGCAAAAGTGCCGAACGGCGGTTGCCGTTTTTTTAGGGGGCAAATTTTTTACGGGTTGCCGCGCGTGGAACGGAGGAATTTTAAAGTATGTCCGATAACAAGATTGCCGTATTTAAAGCCGTATTGGTTTTTATTTCTTTTGTCATGTTGATTATGGCATGGCATTTGTTTCGTGCTTTGCCGCGATTGTTGTAAAGAGATTTTGTAAAGAGTGTATTTTCGTAAAATAATCACAATTCATGCTTGATTTTTGATATAAAACAGGTTTATATTACCTGTGTTCGTAAACAGCCGGCAATATGTCGGCATCACATTAAAAAAAGAGGAGTTTAAAATGGCATTAAGAGTTGCTATTAACGGATTTGGCCGTATCGGCCGTTTGGTTTTCCAAGCAATCACGGAACGCGGATTGCTCGGCAAAGAAATTGACGTCGTCGCTGTCGTCGATATGTCCACGGATGCGAAATATTTCGCTTATCAATTAAAGTACGATTCTGTCCATGGCAGAATGAACGCCGAATTCGCAACGAAAAAATCCGATGCTTCCAAACAAGATGACGATATCTTAATCGTTAACGGCAATGAAATCCGTTGCGTTCAAGCTCAAAAAGATTTGAAAGATTTGCCTTGGAAAGAATTGAATGTCGATTATGTTATTGAATCGACCGGTTTGTTCACGGATGCCGAAAAAGCCCGTGGTCACATTGAAGCCGGTGCCAAACGCGTCGTGATTTCCGCCCCTGCCAAAGGCGATATGAAAATGATGGTTTACGGTGTCAATAATGAAGAATTTGACCCGTCCAAAGATGTTATCGTTTCCAACGCTTCTTGCACGACAAACTGCTTGGCTCCGTTGGTTCACGTGTTGCAAAAAGAAGGCATCGGTGTTGAAAAAGGATTGATGACGACTGTTCACGCCTATACGGCGACTCAAAAAACGGTTGACGGTCCGTCCAAAAAAGATTGGCGTGGCGGCCGTGCGGCGGCTGTTAACACAATCCCGTCCACAACAGGTGCTGCCAAAGCCGTCGGCGTTGTTATTCCTGCCGTTAAAGGCAAATTGACCGGTATGTCTTTCCGTGTTGCGGTTGCCGATGTTTCCGCCGTTGATTTGACATTTAATGCCGCTCGCGATACCAGCATTGAAGAAATTGATGCCGCTATGAAAAAAGCATCCGAAACATATTTGAAAGGCACTTTGGGTTATACGGATGAAGAATTGGTTTCTTCCGATTTCATCCACGATTCGCATGCTTCCATTTATGATTCAAAGGCTACTTTGCAAAACAACTTGCCGGGCGAAAAACGTTTCTTCAAAATCGTATCTTGGTACGATAATGAATGGGGCTATTCGAACGCTTTGGTTCGCATGGTTGAATTTATGGCTGCAAAAGACGGTAAAATTTAAAAATTCGTTTTAAACGTACATTATCGTCACAAATCCCACCCTTATGTACTCTTATTGTACACCACGGATGGGATTTGTTCGATTCTGCAGCGTTTAAAATGTTAAGTATTTTTTATTGCCAAAACGGCTGTCTCTTAAGTAATTTTATTGAACTGTTGACATAAAAAAAGTCCCGACTATGGATTGGGACTTTCCCCTACCATAAGGTCAATGTTTGATTGGTACAATTTTCTGTGGATATGGACATGAAAAACGCATTATATCGGACTTGGCATTTTTCGATTACAACTTCATTTTTCCCCAAGGAAATATTTGTAACAAAAGGTCCTGCATGCGTGCAAGCCGTGTTTAATAAGAATATTAATAAAATAAAAAGAAATTTGATTTTCATGATTTTCCATTTTTTATAAGACATATATACGTTATGTCATAAATATTGATTATAGTCAATATTTTATTTTAATTGTACCTATATGATTAATGGTATGATTTTAAAAACAATCGGACAGAACATTTGTGATTTAAGGAAAAACGCGCATTTGCGTCAAATAGATTTGGCGGTTATGGTGGGTATTGATTGTTCATATTTGTCCTCTATTGAAAACGGTAAAAGAAATCCTTCGATTTTATTGTTGCAAAACATCGCAACGGCATTGGGCGTGTCTGTTAGAGATTTGCTTTCCGAAAATATGACAGGTACAAAAAGTCGTTTGTAAGCTGACAGATAAGCGGATATGGATTCTTAACACTCCTTTTGCGCTGACCGATTCGGGTGTTCTTTTGATTTGGAACAGGTATTGTTCTTTTTGTCCGTGTCCTTTGTTTTAAACGAAAAGCAGCTAAAAAACTAAAATTAATCTTGAGTTTTAGGTCAAAATAAGTGTAAATTAAACGAAGATTTTTTTAATGTATCATTAACAAGGAGAACAACATGAATTTTAAAACGCTTAATGATTTTGATTTTAACGGTAAAACCGTTTTTGTGCGCGCCGATTTAAACGTGCCCGCCAAAGACGGTAAGATTACCGATATGACACGTATTGACCGTTTTGTGCCGACGCTCAAGGAAATCGCCTCTAAGGGCGGCCGCGTTGTGGTTGCATCGCATTTCGGGCGTCCCAAAGGACAAGCCAACCCCGAATTTTCATTGAAATTTTTGGTGCCGGCGCTTGAAAAGGCAAGCGGTTTGCCTGTTCAATTTTGTGACGATTGCATCGGTCAGAAACGCGATGAAATGATTAAAAATATGAAAAACGGCGATGTGTTGTTGCTGGAAAATTTGCGCTTTTATAAGGGCGAAGAAGAAAATGACAAAGCTTTTTGCGAAGCTTTGGCAAGCGGCATCGATATTTACATCGACGATGCGTTTTCAACGGCTCACCGCGCCCATGCGTCGACCGAAGGGATGGCGCACTTGTTGCCGCGCGGTGCCGGGCGTTTGATGCAAGAAGAATTGGAAGCGTTGGATAAAGCTTTGGGCAATCCTCAACGCCCCGCGGTCGCTTTGGTCGGCGGGTCAAAGGTATCCACAAAATTGGAATTGTTGGCCAATTTGGTGAAAAAAGTGGATTTCTTGTGCATCGGCGGCGGGATGGCGCATACGTTCTTGGCGGCCAAAGGCATTCAAATGGGCGAAGGGTCGTTGGTTGAACCCGATATGATTAACACCGCCAAATCCATTATGGAAAATGCGGGCAACTGCACCATTGTTTTGCCCGTTGATTTGACGTGGGCGGATAAATTCGGCGAAGGTCAGGAAGCTCATGTATCCGACGCAGACAAAGTGCCTGCAGGCAAAGTATTGATGGATATCGGACCGAAATCGGCACAAGAATTCATTGATGTCATTAAAAAATGCAAAACATTGATTTGGAACGGTCCCGTCGGCGCATTTGAAATCAAACCGTTTGACAAATCCACAAATGAAATTGCCGAAGCGGTTGCCCAACTGACAAAGGAAGGCAAATTGGTATCCGTTGCCGGCGGCGGCGATACCGTTTCCGCTTTGAAAAAAGCGGGCGTTGAACCCGATTTGACTTATGTGTCTGCGGCGGGTGGCGCTTTCTTGGAATGGATGGAAGGCAAAACTTTGCCGGGCGTTGCCATTTTGGAAAAATAAGCTTTACTTTTTTTTAGGTTTAATCCCAATGCGGGTATTGCTTTTTTTATTGCAGTGCCCGCATATTTTTTACGTATTGTTTTTTATGCATTTTTTGTCGGACCGCATTAGTTTATTCGACAAAAGTGACATAAAAAATTTTACTTTAAAAATAAAAATTGACAAAAAGTTTTAATAGTGATATCCTTTATATTCTAAAGATATAAACGGAGTATCCCATGAATAAAAAAGTTCAAGACAATAATTCGGAAGATTTTCAAAACAACCGTGCCGGACAAAATGATTCTGCCGATAAAAACAGCCGTGACGGGCAGGGGAATAATAACGGACAGGATGGATGTATCGGGCAAGAAATTGCGATGATGCAACGAATTGAAAAATTTTACGCACAAAAAGAACACTGTTTTGAAGAAGCTTTCGAACATTTGTATTCCGACAGGCCTGCCAATTGCCGATTGAATGAAGCAAAAATCGTTGCGCTTGCGATAGTGCCGTTGCCGGAACGGCTTTATTTGTGCGGTTTTTTGTCCGGGGACGAATATAAAGAAGTTCTTGAAATTGAAACGAGGCATATTGAAGAGCAAGTAAAACAATTGCAAAAAGAGGGCGACATAGACAAAAATGATGTCCTTGCTTTGGAAGTGATGGGTATGGATATAAGAGATATTTTATCTCGATTGCAAAAACCCGTTTCCGCAGATGTGGCAGATGAATATTTAAAACGGTCCGAACGTGTTTCAACGGCTTGTTATTTATTTACGTTAAACATGTTGCGCCGAAAACAAAATGATTTGTCCGACGGTATGTCTCGTTTTAAATTAGTCGATGAAAACGGAAATTTAAAAAGTGCCGGATATTTATTGGAATATTTAATTTTGACACGCAATGCGCTTAAAACGCCCAATGCCGATGTTGATGAAAACTTGGCTGTTTTGACAGAACGGTTTTATCAACAATCCATCGATATTTTGAATGAAGAAGTGCCGGGCGTTGATAAAAATGTTTTAAATGATACGCGTTTAATGGCGCTTTACTTTTCCCGTTTGCCGCGGCCGTTTAATTCGGGGAAAAAAGATAAATCCACGGCCGAATTGATGTTGCAAACATTCCCTTTGTTTGAAAAAATGCTGTCGGAAGAAAAATTTGACGGCGGTCTTTCCGATGTTGAAGAAGCTCGTGTACAGAAAATGTTGTCAGGCGTTTTTGATTATAATCCCAATTCGGCATCGTTGTATAATGAACATTGTATCGGAGCGTTTAGGGAAACGGTTCGTCCGTTTAAGGAATTTTATGAAAAACAATTAAGCGATATCAATAAGTTCAAGGTTTGTTCTTCCCGAAAAAATCCCAAGGACATGTCGGGACATTCAAACGGCAATTCGCGCGCGTAAATTTTAGGAGATAAAAATGGCGGAAAATAAAAAAATATTCAGCAATTTATTCCAAGATACGACTCTCGCGCAACGTTTACAAGATCCCGCAGACCGAAAAATTGTCGAAGATACGTTGACACAGCTTATTGATTTACGCGGGTTAAATCCTCAAAAACCGTTAACCCCGGGGGATGTCGCTTATTTTTTGTCCGATTTTGAATATGGTTCTTTGTTTTTCTTGTGCGGTTTGATTACGCCCGAAAAATTAAAAACGATTCCGAATTTTTTTGATCCGAAATTAAATATCCAAATTCCCAAAACCGTACTCAATACATTGGAAAAATTACAAGATGCTTTTGAAATTAAATCCATTCAATTGAATGCCGTTGAAGCCCAAATCGGCGAAACGGAATTATCCGACGCGGATTATTTCGATTTGGATAAAGAACAGGTTGACGGTCAAATCCCGTATGATTTTATGTCCGATTTTACACGGATGAAAAATTATCAATTAATGTTAAATTATGTTGAACAAACGGACGATTACGAACATTTTGTCGAAGCGGCCGTTTATTTGAATGATGCCGTTGCCGCTACGGTATTAAATGCCGTAAACAATTTGCGGGAACGGGCAAAATCATTTGACAACAAAGAAATACAAAAACGTGTATCGGCTATGTGTAATTTATTTGAGGCGGTGGCCGTAAATGGGGAATCTTACAATTTGATGACGCCCGAAGAAGTGCACGAAAATTTGGCGGATGTCGATTTGCATATGCGCCAAGGTTTAATACATATATCCAAAGGCAATGAAGCCAAAAAAACAAAATATTTGCAGCTGTTGGATTTATTGACGAAACCTCGGAAAGACATTCCTTTTTTGAATATGGAAAAACGTTGGAAGGAAGAAGAAGAAAGCCGTGAAGCTTTTTTGCAAAAAATATCGGATGCGGCAGGAATATCCGAACAAACGTTGAATGAAATCGATTCCGCCGTCAGTTCCGAAATTTTGCAAACCATGGCAACAAATATCGGAAAAGATGCCGAAGAAATTTCTCCGGATGATGTGTTGACGTACCTGGCCGATACGAATGCCGCGAATTTATATTATACCTGCGGTTTTTTGTCCGAACAAGAATATAAAGTTTTTTATCGTATAATGGATCGATTGGGACAAGAATGTAATTCAAAAAAAACGCCGGTGGCATTAAAAGATTTCACATTGCCGCAGCTGTTGGATAAAGCATGTGAAATCAATCCGTATATTACGGTCCGCGACAGGCATCGTATTCGCGAATGTTATAACGCTTATGCTCCGTTCGTTGAATATTTCAAAAAAGCATGCGAACTTGTTTCGGCGGTTTTGGGAACGGCGGGTGATTCGTCCCGACAATATAATTTGACCAATCCGAAAGGCATTTTTGCCGACGCTTCCGCCAAAAAATTTGCCGATACGGATTTTATGCGGACATATCACATTGCACAAATGCTCAATGCGCCGGATATAGCAACGCATGCGAACAGCTATAAAAAATCCAGATTGCTTGCTACATATTTGGCGGATTATTATTATCATGACGCTCTTGGAAAAATGTTGACGGCCGGTGCCAAAGCACCTGCAGCGGGTATTCAAACAAGTACCCGCGTGATGAATGATTATCTCGGCGGTGTGACGTCAAAGTGTGATTTGTCCAAATCAAGAGCGGCACATGTCACAGATTTATTGGTTTCCCATACGCGCCGTACGTTAGGAATGACACTTAAAAATGCCGATGTTCAAACGGTTTTGGCCAGATTTGATAAAGTCATGGGTGAAAAAACCATTGCGCGCGTTGTGAATGCCGATTGGAAGCGCTTAGGTATTTTGAATCCCGCATGGTCGTCGTCATATATGAATGAAAGATAATTTGATAAAGGAAACTTGAATTATCTTTACATTAAAAGATATTGAAAAAGAAATTTTCCGTATCCAATCAATCGTTAATGCTTTACCGAATGATGTTTTTCGTCAAACGGATATCGAAAAAAACAATCCCGACGATTTAAAAATTGCCGCTTTAATGTACGCACCTGACCATTCGTTGCTGTATTTATGCGGCTTAATTGACAGGGCAGATGCCGAATTATGCCAAAATGAATACCGCGAAATTCAAAAGTTTTTGACAGTTTCGTCGGGCAATGTTTTTGATCCCGTGAAACCATACTATAAACGGATTGAAGAATTAACACCGCGATTTTGTGAAGTGTTTTCCCGTTTGCAAGACGGGGATGTGAATTTGGCGCCTCGGATTAAAAATAAATTTATGCAAGATATTAAAAACTTGCGCCGTGCTGCTGCCCTTTATGAGTTGACATTTTTGAACATGCATGGTTTTAAATATGATTTAAACGATATTTTGCCGACGCCGTGTATTGAGGATTCTTCAAACGTATTGGATAAAACGTTCAATGCGCTGTGGCATACGGCAATGGCACTTGGCGGATTAAAAAACAAACAAAACAAAGCGCGGGCATTGTTGGGCATTTTAGCGGTTAAACATTTTTGCGCGGCGGCCGATGCCATATGCGATGTGCAAGAAGATGCGTTTAATCCCGGCGTATGCTTTAAAACGCATAAAATGGCCGCTTATTTTAAAAGTTTGGTGCCGCGAATACCCGATTTAGACAATTCACAACAACAAGGCGTGACGTTTGCTTTAATCGGACAGGTGCGAACGGCTTTGTCCCGGTCGGTACGCGAATCGGATTGGAGCAAATATTTGGTCGATTGGTATGATTCATGTACACAGGCCGTTACCGTATGTCAACCCGAAACGGTTTTAAACGGTGGCATCCTTAACAAAATAAAATTATGCGAAGATTTTAAAAAACGCACGCGGTGAATGCAATGTTTCGGGATGTCGGAGCATTTGTCAATCAAAAGGTTGTAAATAATCCTTGACATCTTGATTAAAGTGATATAAAACTCTAACGTCATCTGATGGCGAAAGTAGCTCAGTTGGTAGAGCCCCGGTTTGTGGTACCGGTTGTCGCGAGTTCGAGTCTCGTCTTTCGCCCCATTAAAAAGCCCCTGATTTAATCGGGGATTTTTTATATCGAAAGGGCATACATTGACGGAACGAATGTGTGATGGCGGATAAAATGCGAAATTTGGCACGGTATTTTTCAAAAACAAGCCGAAAATTTTTTTCAAATAAATCGGAAGCAAAATTTTAATCGGTTATAGGATGTGAAATATGAATAAATTAGTAACAACCTTTAGAGCGTTTAAATATAGAAATTTTAGATTATTTTTCCCGGGATTGGCAATCTGTCAAATCGGAATTTGGATTCAAAACATTGCAATAAGTTGGATTGTGTATGATATAACAAAATCTCCTTTGGCGATGGGGACCGTAATGTTTTTTAATGCTATTCCGCTTTTTTTATTAACTTTGTTTATGGGGGTCTTAGTAGACAAATTTAACAGATATAAATTATTATTTTAGGTTCAGATACTTTATGCGATTCAAGCATTTTTGATGACATTGATAACGATAACCGAACATATTCAATTAATAAATATTATTTTGTGCGGAATTTTTTTAAATTGTATAGCGGCGCTTGATGCCCCGTTGAGACAATCCACATTTGTTTTACTGGTTGATGATAAGAAAGATTTGCAAAATGCAATAACATTGAATGCTTCAATGTTTAATATTGCACGATTTATAGGCCCTGCCATAGGGGGGATGTTAATTACATATACAAATATTACTTTTTGTTTTTTTATAAATTTTTTATGTATTTTACCGAATATTTTTCTTGTAAAAATGATGAAAATCAATGACAAAAAGAGTTCGGAAATTAAAAATGAAAACGTATTTGGCGGGTTAAAAAACGGAATAGATTATGTGTTTCATAATCCCCAAATCTTATTATTACAAATTTATCTTGCAATTTTTTGTTTGTTAATGCTTTCCTTTCCGATGTTAATGCCGATTTATACAGTGGAAATTTTAAAAAGCAATGCTCATGTATTAGGTTATATTTTGGGCTCTGTCGGAATTGGTTCTTTGATTGCATCTTTAGTCCTTTCCGCAAAAACAACAATTTACGGATTGAAAAAAATTTTATATTTGGGCTGCTTATCTGTATGTTTAGCCTATATTGTCTTAGGATTTGTTCATAATACCCATTTAACAATGATTATCATGTTTTTTGCCGGTATTGGTTTAACTTGCGTAACATCGTCTCAAAACATTCTTTTGCAAAATATTGTAGACGAGGAAAAACGGGGAAGGGTAATGAGTATAAATACCTTGTGTTGTATGGGTACAATTTCTGTAAGCAGTTACTTGTGTGGAATTTTAGCTCACCATTTCGGTATAAAAGATACATTTATAATTTTAGGTGTAACAATGTTATTGATTGGGAGCTTTTTAAGTGATACAATGTCAAAGTTTAATTTCCGTACATCATTTTACGAAAAACAGGCGAAAAATGTGCAAGAGCTGCGGGCGGATTTTAATTTGGTAAAAGAAAATACACTTTGACATAATTCATTTGTTATTTTTTTATCAAAAAAATTATCGTATAATGGCATATCGTGTGATTAAAAAGATTCTTTATATGAAACGGGTTTGTTTTTTTGCGTTTGTTTTATTCTTTTGCTTGGGTATCATCGGTGTTTTCCCGACCCAAAATGACAAGCCGAAAATCGCAATTTTATATATAGCGACGGGGCGTTATATTATTTTTTGGGATGATTTTTATAAGCATATGGAACAAAATTTTTTGCCCGATTATGATAAAACTTACTTTGTTTGGACGGACACAACGGATAAAGCTTTTCCGAAAAATGTTAAGCGTATTTATCAAAAACAATTACCGTGGCCGTATCCGACTTTGAAACGCTTTGAAATGTTTATGGGACAGGCGGCGGAATTGGCAAAGTATGATTATATTTACTTTTTAAATGCCAATATGTTGCCGAAACGGCTTATCGGGGATGAAATTTTGCCATCCGAAAGACAAGGTATAGCTGTCGCACTGCATCCCGGTTATGTGAATGGGAATGTTGAACATTTGCCATATGACAGGAACCCGGAATCGTTGGCATACATTCCTTTGGGAAAGGGAAAATTTTATGTCATGGGCGGGTTTAACGGGGGCAGGTCGGATGCATATTTAAAATTAATTCGGGATTTGGATTTTGCAATTAAGGAAGATTCCAAAAATGGTGTTATGGCAACATGGCATGACGAATCGCATTTAAATAAATATATTTTAGATAAAAATCCGTTGGTTCTTCCCCCCGCATACTGTTATCAGGAAGAAGAGTATTCCCACTTATCGGATATCAAAGACACCTACAAGATTTTGATTTTAAATAAAAGGAATTTTGGCGGGCATGATTATTTGCGCGGGTTGTCCGACGAAAAAATAACGCATTGATTTTTTGCGGCAACGTTAATTTTAATCCGAAATAACGGTTATCGATTAAAAAGAAATTTCCAACGACATCGTATAGCCGAAATGGCCGCTTGACGTTAAAGTCGGATGCGATTGCATGGAAAAATTTTGTTTGCCTTTGCTTGTATCGCTCCAAAAATAATCGGCCGTTTCCGTTATCGGATCCATCAACCAAACGACCGCTTTACCCAATCTTTCGGAATCCAATAATACATAATTGTTTTCGATGATGCGGCGTTTTGCCAAATAAAAACCTTCACCGATGATTGCACCGCCGACGGGTGTGAAAATTAAATCTTGAATAGACGGTTTTTCGGCGAATGCTTCAATACCGCATTCCCAAAAGAATGTTGACAAAGCAAACGAATACAAAAACGAATCGAACGCATTCGCACCCGCCGATCGCGCGCCCATATAATACAACGCGCCGACATACGGGTGCGCAATATAATTTAAAAAGAAATCGTCTTTATCCCAAACCGGGCCACCCGATACGTTGTCCCACCACTTGGAAAAAGGGTTCCTGCCGTCATCTTCCCAATTGGTAAAGCTGGACGGCATTAAATATAAAAATCCCATGGTTGCGACACCGGCACCGACCAAAACAAATGTATTGCGTTTTAATTGATGGGAATTTAAATAACTTTCGTTCAATGAATACGGATAATCGTAAATTGTTTTTTCACTTGTTTGCGGCTTATTATAAACGATTGATCTGTCATCATTTTTTAATGAATGATAAACGTTGGGGGTTATATCAACGGCGACGGGATAGGCATCATAGGCGGCCGCCGTTGTTTGAAAAAGCAAAAAAACGCCCGCAAAACCAACCAGGGCGTGCGTACAATTTTTAAAAAGAAATTTTATCGGGTTCATTTCGGACATATTCATTGTTTTGTTTAAAGAAAAAAAGCACCTGAAACCTAAGGCGCATACAATCGTACTCATATCTATACGTTTTTTATATAATTTGCAAGTATAAAATTTATCTTATGGGGGATGTCGGCAATTTTTTTTCTGCAAAATCTTTTTTTTGAAAAATAACATTGTATGTGATAAAATGACAAAAACTAAGGGGTATTTCGTGAAAAAAATATTTATTCTTTTTATTGTTTGCTTTCTTGGCGGAATTTGGGTAAAAATCATGTTCGCGCCTTTTTTGCCTGCCGGTGCGATTATTTCGCCGTGCACGGATAAAAGGTTGTTTGATATTTTTGACCGCCGCCCGATTGAACAACGGTATGTCGTTGCAAATTTATCCGGCGGAATCGGCAACCAAATGTTCCAATATGCCGCGGCGTACGCATATGCCAAAGAACATAACAAAACAATCGTTGTTTCGGATTGGCCGGTAGATCTTATCCGTGCGTTTAATTTGTATTTTTTGCGTTTTCGAAAAAATGATACATGCTTTTATCCCGCCATGCCGAAAGGCCGTCGTAAGGAAATTTCGGCTAAATTATCGAGAGGTCAAGATGTTTCCGGCTTTTTAACCGATCCCGATATTATTCAGATAAGCGGTTATTTTCAAAATGAACGGTTCTTTAAAAAATACGCTGCCGATATCCGTGAACTTTTTACATTTTCGGAGCCCTTTCCGATTGAAACCGAAAAGTTAAAAAGCGAAATTGAAAGCCGCAACGCCGTTTCAATCCATATTCGTCGCGGAGATTATGTTTATTATAATTATCATTTGATGTCCGACGGATATTATAAACGTGCGATGAAGTATATCGCCCGCCGTGTTGATAATCCGCATTTTTATATTTTTTCGGATGATATTGATTGGGTGGAAAAAAATATGAAGTTTAATTATCCGCATACGTTTGTTAAATCAAACAGGGAGCGTGACAGTTATTGGGATATGTATTTGATGAGTTTATGCAAACATAACATTATCGCCAATTCAACTTTTTCTTGGTGGGGAGCGTGGTTGAACAAACATCCCGATAAAATCGTTATTTCGCCGGATGTGTGGGGATTTATAAAGGATACGCCTCAAAAAACGAAAAAAACGTTGAAAGAAATCGTGCCCGATGAATGGATTATGCTTTCAAATATGCCCGAAATGGAAAAAAGTCGGAGTATTTTCCATACATTTGCTTTCATCGCCGACATCGTGCACAAAACGGCAACGCAAATGTCGCATCGTTTAGAACAAAATCAAAAATAAGAGCCCGCAAGAGACTCTTTTTTTTCCATAATCGTTTGGCAAAATGTCGCAAACCGCTTGTAACCGTTTGCACGGTATGTTATGCGAAATCATGACGGCAAGTGCTTTTAAAAGAAATTAAAAGTGCCGCCTTTTTTCTTTTCTTTTGATTTGTTGACCGGCGCATTATTATAGGCTTCCAACGCCTTTTTGCCCGCTTCGATTTCTTCGGGCGTTGCCGCTTCTTCAACGGCCGTAACCGCGGTAGCGACCGTTACCTTCAATGACGGGTCTTCGGTTTGGCCTGCCAACATCAGCCACTTATAACATTCGGGTACGCTCGGATTTTCCATGCCACGCCCTTCGCAATAAAAATTGGCCAATTGGAAACGTGCATAATTGTCATTCAAAACCGCACCTTTGTTATACCATTTTAACGCTTCAACATCATTTTTAAAGTGGCTTTGCATCAAATCGCCGAAATAGGCATAAGCGGACGTGTTGCCGTTTTTAACGGATTCTTCGATAATTTTTTGCATCGGTTCCAAATCGCCCGTTGTAAGAGCTTTGTTTATCAATTCGGGCGTAATGCCGTATTTTGACCCGTCGGTCAACAAAACCGAACCGGTTTCAAGGCGTTTTTGGGTTGTTTCGGAATCGTTAAAGCCCGGAATAATCGGCGTCGGCGTGGATAATAAATCTTCCTTGGGAACGGATTGTTCGGGCGTAATGGGACGCCATTCGCGTGCCGCCCGTTGACGGGCAATCAACACATCGTCTTTGCCCAAACGGGTGGCGATTTCTTCACGACGTTGGGCCGCTTCGGTACCGATTTCGTCAGTGTTGTAAGCCGCAAGAATGCTGTACCATGCATAAGCATCGGGCATATTCATCAAACGCGGGTCGGAAGATTGCAAATCAGCCAAATCTTTTTGGGCCAATACATATCCTTGGTTAGCCGACCGCGCCAACCATTTTATGCCGTTTTCGAAATCTTGAGGTGTACCGCGTCCGTGCAGGTAGGAAAACGCTAATTTGTGTTGGGCGCGTTTATCGCCCTTTAAAGCACCGAGCAGGTAATAACCGAACGCGTACGTATATTCTTTTTCAACGCCGCCTTCGCCTTTGGCATACAATTCGCCGAGTTGATACAACGCATCGGTGTTGCCGTTATAGGCCGATTTTTTCAAATATTCCAGCGCAACTTCCTGATTATTTTCAATGCTCGAATCGTTGAGCACCCGTTTGCCCAAAACGGCGGTTGCTTCCTGACTGCCCAATGCATCGGCCTTTTGATACAATTCAAGGGCTTTTTTTTCATCTTTGTCAATCCCCAAGCCTTCGTCATACATTTTTGCCAGGTAAAAAGTTGCTGTCGGATTGCCTTCATCCGCTAAATAGGTAAATTCTTCAAAAGCCTTTTGATATTGTCGGGTATCATAGGCCGAAATGCCTTCGGGCAAGCCGGCAAAAGCGGCGGATGTCAAAAGGGTTGTACTTAAAAATGCAAAAAGAAATTTAGCTTTCATGGTGTCTCCTGAAGTTAAAATATATTCAACTATAGCATGTCTGTCGATTAATGTAAATGTTTTTTTGGATCAACGGCTTTCGTCCTATAACGTACTTCAAAATGCAGTTGCGGCGATTTGACGTTGCCCGTTTTGCCGACGGTCGCGATTTTTTGGCCTTTGTCAACCACATCGCCGACATCGACGCATAATGTATCGGCATGCGCATAGGCAGTCATAAAATTCTTTTCGTGTTTTAACAATATCAAGTTGCCGTACCCTTTTAATTCATTGCCCGCATAAACGACGATCCCCGATTCGGCCGCTTTGACGGTTGTGCCCTTTTTGGCGGAAATATTAATGCCGTCATTTTTAACGCCATGGCCTTTGCCGCCGTAATTTGAAATAATTTTGCCTTTAACCGGCCATGCAAAGTTCACTTTTCCTTTTGCCACGAACGGTTTTTTCAACTTTGTGGTTTGTGTTACGGCTTTTTTTGTCGTTTTTTGGCCTGCCGTCGTTTTCGTCGCCCGTTTGGCTTCGGATACTTTTCCAACGCCTTTTGCCGCCGTTTTTTTCGTATTTGTCACCCCCGTTTTTGTTTCCGCAGCCGCCGTTTTTTTGGAGGCGGCCGTTCGGGCGGAAGTTGTTTCGGTACCTTGGGCATCGATTTTCGTTTTCAATATCGGTTTCGGCGTTTTTGAGACGGTCGAATCGGTTTGAACCGATTGAGCGGCAAGTTTTGTCCGAGCAGGGGTATCGGCCGTTTTTGTCCGCGGCACATTCAAACTTTGTCCGGGTTGCAATTCGGTCGGATCATCAATGCCGTTATGTTCGGCTAATGCTTCGGCGGTTGTATCATACCGTTTGGCAAGCGAATACAATGTGTCGTTTTTTTGAACGCGAATAACGGGAATTTGCTGATAATTGGCAACCATCGGCACTTGGTACCTGTTGCAACCGCTTAAAATCAAAAAAGCCGATAAAAGGAATATTTTCAATTTATTCATGCCGCTATTATACGGATATTCGGGCATAAATGCAATAAAAAGCTTGCTTGCCTTTTTATAAACGGATAAAGAAAAATTTTGTTATGAATAAACAACGGCTCCGCCGATAAGAAGAGCCGCCGTTTCTGTTTAATTTAATCCGTTTGCCGTTGCCGTAAACAAATTTGCGTTGTCATAATTGTTTAAAGGCGGCCGTTTTATTCGGTTAAATTATTTTTTCGGTCCTTTGGAACCGCATCCGCATCCCGGCATGATAACTCCCCCCCCCTTCCGGTTTCGTTAATAAACATACTCAACATAATAAACGTAAGTTTCAACTTTGTCCTTGTCAAGTATTCGGTTATCTGTTAAAATCGTTTTTATGAAAAAGATATTCTTATGTATTATGTTATTGTTTTTGGGGGCTTGCGCTTCTAAAAATCCGTTAACCGATTTCAGGTTTCAAACCGTTACGGCACCGCCGTACGTTGTTGCGTCGTGGTATAAAATTGATAAGCCCGGCGATATTTTAAGGGTTTATATCGAAGGTGACGGCACCGTTTTAAATTCGGACGGGTCTGTCAGCACCAACCCGACGCCGACCGATACGTATTTAAGAAAACTTGCGTCGGATGATCCGAATCATAACGTGGCATATTTGGGGCGCCCGTGCCAATATTTGCAGGCCGGCCCGTGCAATAAAGAAGATTGGACGGACGGGCGTTATGCGGGCAAGATTGTTGACAGCATGGAAGAAACTTTGTACGGGTTGATGAAAAAAGCGCGCACGGACAAAGTTGTGTTAATCGGCTATGACGGCGGTGCTCAAATTGCGGGTTTGATTGCCGTACGTTTCCCGCAAGACAACGTGGAAGTCATTACAATCGGCGGCATTTTGGACCATTATGCATGGACGCAATATCACAAGCAACCGCCTTTGGTTAAATCAATGAATTTGGCCGATTATAAAAAACGGTATGCCGGGTTGAAACAACATCATTTCGTCGGCGGCAAAGATACCGTTGTGCCGAAAGCGTTGACCGAAGAATTTGTGGCGGATAAAACAAGTATCATTGTCGTGCCGCGCGCGACGCATGAAAAAGGGTTTGAATCCGTTTCAAAAGAAATTTACAAAATGGGCGGCGTCGATTAAACGAAACAATCGGAGCTGCCCCGAAAAGGAGTTGATTTTTATGCAAAAAACAGTGTGGATTTTAGCCGATGACAGAGCGGGAAACGTCAATCAATTGGTCGGTATCGCCGAAGAATTGTCAATGCCGTTCGAATATAAAGATATCGTATATAATAAATGGGTTAAATTGCCCAACTGTTTGCGGGGGGCCACTTTAATCGGGGTAACCAAAGAATCGGCAGCTCGTTTGGCCGCGCCTTGGCCGGATGTGGTATTAAGTGCCGGTCGGCGGACGTTTCCGATTGCCAGGTGGATAAAAAAAATGTCAAAAGGGCATACGAAAATCGTACAGGTCATGAATCCGGGAAGTGCCGGTTTTAACGAAGCCGATTTGGTTGTTTTGCCGCTGCATGACCAATATAAAGGGCATGCCAAAAATGTGATGCAGGTATCGGGAACACCACATGCTGTTACGGCTCAAAGATTGGCCGGCGAGCGCGCTTATTTTGAAAAGAAATTTTCCGACATGGCCGAACCGCGGTTGGCTTTGATTGTCGGGGGCGCTACAAAAAATAAACCTTTTACAAAAGAAATGGCCGATGAATTGGTGACGCGGGTTTTGGCATTAAAGCCCGGTTCGATTATGTTGACAACGTCGCGCCGTACACCGAAAGAAGTGGTGGAAGTTTTGCGCGAACGTTTGCCCAAAAACACTTATTTTTATCAATACGGCAACAAAGGGGAAAATCCGTATTTCGGGTTGTTGGCATGGGCGGATATGATTGTCGTGACGGGCGATTCGATGTCGATGTGTTCCGAATGTTGCGCGACGACCGTACCCGTTTATATTTTTGCCCCCGACGAAATGATGGGTGAAAAACATAAACGCTTCCATAAGGAATTATATCAAGCAGGCCACGCGTCGGCATTGGGCGGTGAAATGACGTATTCAAAAAAAGGCGGCGGGTTTAATCCATCCAAAAAAATTGCGTATGCCGTTGCCGAATTGTTGGAAAAATAAATAATCGGCGTACGGCACCGAAATTATTATGCCGTTATATAAATTTTACCGACGTGCCGACAGTGTCGGTAATTGTTTGTTTCTTTTTACGTGTTGTTGTTTAGCGTTCAATCAGACGTGCCGAAAATATCCGTTTCCGATACGGAAGGTTTGGAAGCGGGGTTTATCCCGACAATTCCCCATATAATTGTGTAAATAAAAAAGAAGAGAGATATAAAGCCCAATAAAATGTAGGTTGTTTTGCTCATAAAATACCTTGCTTTTTGTTTATCCGTTTTCAAAGCCTTATCCGCCGAAAGCCCGATATATTCGCAAAACATTCGGTGCGTTCGGGGAAGGGGTCTTTGCGATTAAGCATTAAAATTTGACCGCTGAAAGGCTTATAAATTTTAATTCTTATGGACAATGACGCCGCTTTTAACCATGGCTTGAATGGCGGGTACCGAAAAAACGCCGTGACCGCGGTTGGCAACTTTTCCCATCGCACCGTTCCATTCTTTGATGCCGGATAAATACATGGCGGCCGCTTCGGGAGTTGAACCGTTTTCAAATGCGTTAATCAGCAATTCCGCCGCATCATAAATGTTGCCGGTACAAATCGTTGCATCGGTTTTGTTTTGGTTTTGTGCGGCAATTTTATTTTCCAATTCCGCGGAAGCTTGCCCGAACGTAACGAATTCGACGCCTTCCGCCAATTTTAAATCATGCAGATTTTCAAGCGTGTGATTAGATGTGACGGGCGTAATAATTTCTTTGTCGCGAATCGTTTGTAAAACGTTTTCCAATTCCGGCGATTTAATGGCCGTTATATAAATTTCGGGTAAATAAAGTGCCGATTTGTCAATCATGCCGCCGATATTTGTCACATGAGGTTGAATTACGTTCATATTGACAGTTATTTTATGTTTTGCAAGTGCATCAAACAAAGCGTCCGCCATTTCGACATAACCGGCTTCATCGGTATAAATAATCGAAACATTTTGATATTTTTCTTTTAACATATCGGCCAATTCGTCCGCTTCGTCTTGCGGCGCCGTCGAATGAACGAAATTATAAATGCCGTCGGCAATCGACATATCCGATGCGCATACATTCATATGCAACACTTTGTCCCGCGTTGCCGTCAAAGCCGTCAATTTGCCGTATTCGGAAGAAAAATCCACGATAGCTTTGACTTTGTCCAATTTCACGAACTTTGTGTTAACATTTGTTGCCGTTACGGCATCCGACGCATTGTCTTCGATAATAAATTCATATTTATTTTTGAGCGGTCGTGCAGCCATATCGGCGCTTAAAACTTCCAAAGCCCCTTTCATCGCAATGCCGATCGGAGCGTATTCCCCCGTTAACGGCAAGCTGACGCCGATTTTGACAACGGGTGTAATCTTTTTTTGGTAATGCGGCTGCAAATAAGCTTTGCAGACAATAAATGCCAAAGTCATAACGATAATCAACCCCAAGAATGCTTTTAATCTAACCTGCATATTTTTCTCCATAATCATTTCGTATTTTTTAATTATGGCTTTTTATGACGCTAATGTCCAGTAAATTTTATAAGAAAACTTACTTTATAAAGATTATACAAACCCTTGCAAACAGGCAAAAATATTGGATAAAATCATGTAATTTCGGTAATCGCGCGGATATTGCCGTTACGGTTAATTTGCACAACGCGTAACTTGTCCTTCATTTCACGCAACGTTTTTTCGCGGTCGGTTGTCGGATATGTGTGTAAAATACGCCCTAAAAAAGCTTTATAGGCCGCATCGGGATTTTCGGCGTGAATAGTCGCGAAACAGTTTTTATGGCCGGATCCCATTAATTCCCACAGCGCACCGGCGTTGGAAGTGGATATTTCGCCGCCGATAATTGCATCGGGCGTAAAACGCACAGCCAAGTCAATGACTTGACGATAGTCGAATTTATTCGTTAATTGGGTACGGGGTAAAACGATATGTACCCGATTTTTATGCGGCACAATCAATTCGCGCGTATCTTCAATCGTTAAAATACGTTCATGTTCATCCAACAAACGTATCAGGTTATTTAAAAAAGTCGTTTTACCCGTTGCCGTTGCACCGCTGACCAAAATATGGTCACCGCGTTTAATGGATAATAATAACCGTTCATACGGATCATCGGGATCTTCGACATCCAATAATTTATTAAGCCGTTTCAAACGCCCGCCTTGGACAAGGCCGAAATCGTCCATTGTTATGGATAAATCTTCCTTATACACACGGATAGCCATGGCAATGCCGCCCAAAACTTCATCGGTTGTGTCATATTGGACGTTTTTGCCGGCAATTCCCGAAAAACGATGGCCCCCGGGCAAAGTCGCGTAAACGGTCGGTGATTCGGTCATCGGGTTGTACATTAAATCGTTCGAATTGGCAATAATGTACATGATGTTGTTCAAATATTCGCGTGTCAGTTTCGGATCTTCGCGATAGTGCCACGGATAAGCATATTTGCCGCGCAAACGCAACCATATGCCGCCCGGCGAATCGATTGCCACTTCTTCAACGTCGTCTTGCGTGTACCAAAAGGACAACGGCCGCAAAGCGGATTCCAGAACTTTGTATACTTCTATAGGTATATCCGCCATGAGCCGTTCTTCCTTTCTTAGAACATACGGTTGTTTGTCGTCGATTTCGGCAAGACAGGCTTTGAAACGCGATTCGTCAAATCCGATTGCGACGTTTGGTTCGTTTGTTTGTTGCTATCGCCCGATGAGTCAATTACTTCTCCTTCAGAGCCGTCATAAACGGCATCATCGGGGCCGATGACTTCTTCGCCTTCCATGCCGACTTCGCCCGAATCGATATAGGCATCGCCGGGGTTATAATATCCACCCGTGTCGCCGTTTGTCAATTGGTCATTTGAGCCGTTGCGTTGGTCAACCCAATTGGACGTTTTGGCATTTTGAGCTTCTGTCGGTTGTTTGCCGAAAGATTTGTCGTATTCTTCTTCGTCATCATTTTCGGAACGCAACCACAAATCTTCATTCGAAAATACCGTCAAACGTGTACCGGCGGGCACAAAGACCACGGGCGGAATGTTTGTCGCATCATCAATGAGTTGCTGGAAGATTTGATCCATGTTATCACGGAATGTTTCACGAGCATCTTCTGCCGCTTGTGAACGGTCGCTTTGTGTTCGCGTGCCGCCTTCCGTTGTTGTAACCGGATCATCGCTTGCCGCCAAATATGTAATGGCCGAAGTAATCGTTGAACTCATAATCGGTTTGCCGTATTTGGCCAACAACTGTTCATCCAGGTAGGCTGCTACGCCACCACGCCCTTGGGCATCGCCCGATGTTGCCGCGAACGAGAAAGCACCACCGTCCGGACGAATCAAACGTTCCCATTTAAGTTCCATTTTCGCAACATGGTTTTGACCCGGTGAACCCGAGATGCTACCGATTAAACGAGAACCCGCCGGAATGATGATATTGCGTCCTTCTTCGGAATAAATATGGCGTTCGACAATGGCTGTCGCTGGCACGTCTTTATACCGTGAATCGATGGAACGCACCAACACCGCCGGGATGGCTTTGTCTTTTAATATCACGTTGGTCATCTTGACCGGCCATGAAGACACAATCTTTCCGATACCCCAATCGGCATCCTCTTTTTTACGGGCACGCGCTTGGATACGGCCGTCCGGTTTAATGACAGAACCTTTCTTGATACCGCTGCGCATTTGTTCGCGGCGGCTTTGCAAAGAGGCCATCATTTGTTCAACCTGAGCCGCACTGACCGGAGTCCGCTTATTCAAATTCGGGCGTGTACGTCCGGTTGAATCGATGCCCGTGAGCAAACGATTGTCCATTGAATACGGCCGTCCGTCATCGCCCATATAGCCGATAATTGTGTCTTCCGAATCCATAATTGAACCCGTTGCCGATACATTATAGGCTTTATTGCCGATGAAAATGCGTCGTCCTGCCGCTCCTCCCGATGTGCCGGTTGTGGATTTAATGCCGCATCTGTCAAGACGTGTATTAGTACCTGAGATACGTCCCATTTCAGTACCGCTCTTATCATACAAGATACCGTCGCCCGTAATCGAAGCATACAGATCGCCGTTCAAATCTATGATAGAACCGTCCGACATAATCGTTGCAATTTTATCCCCGTCGATATTCAAAACGCTGCATCCGGAAACAATACCTAAAATATTGCCGTCCAAATCCATCAAAACGGTCAAGCCTTCAAGATTTTCGCCTTTCATCGTCTTAATCAAGCCGTTTTCATCTAAGAAACCGATTTTTCGATTCGTTTTCGGATCAAAAATAGAACCGTCCGGTCCGACTCTGAAAATTTCGTTCCCGGCCAAATCGCGGTAAACACCCGAAGCATCAAATGTTCCGGCAATTGTTCCGTCGGGATTGTACATTAACTCTTCGTCTTGGGAAGCCATGCGCCCAATGACGTTGCCTTCCATATCTTTTGCCGTCTTACAATCGCCGCCCATCTTACCGATGACCGCGCCGGCCGTATTAACCAAAGTTCCGTCAAATTTCGAACGGGCGATAATTGTGCCGTTCGGGCTGATAACAGGGCCACGTTCCAAAATACAACCCATTTTCGTTCCGTTTGTATCGACGATATCACCGTTTACAGCCACACAACCGATATTCGTACCATGTGTGTCAACTACGGTTGCATCAGGCAACGAACGGCCCAAGAAATCGCCATTTGTCGAAATAGCACCGCCCAAACGCGTGACACGCCCGATTTTTTCGCCGCTACGGCTAACAGCCGTTTTGTCAATCAAAATACGACCGACAACATCGCCTTTGCCGTTAATGACTTGGCCGTTATAAGCGCTTTGCCCGATCACGGAACAACCGTTTGTAACCAATCCGCTCGGAATCAATCCGCCGACGATGTTCAAAGCCGTTGCCCCTTTGACGGCCCCATTGGTGGCAATTGTCCCTATAGCGTCGCCCGAAGAGGAAACAACAGTCCCTTCGCCGTTTAAAGCGCCGATGACGTCGCTGTTGTGATTAATGGCCATGTTAAACGGCACGACAACACCCGTTAACGGTTCGCTTGTTCCCAAAATGCTGCCGTCATCCAATATACGGTGTAATTTTTTGCCCGCAGCATCAATGACATCGCCGATTAAAGTCGTACGGCCGATAACGTTGCCTTTGTAATGAACGGCCAAACCTTGACGCACAACAGAACCGATATACGGCGTTGATGTATACGTATTGCGGTCCAACACGCCGACAGCGGATCCGTCGGGTAAAATGCGTCCCATTACGCCGTCCGAAGCACCGAGCACAGCACCGTCGGCGGCAACCGCACCGATTTCATAACCGTCATCGGTAACAACCACACCTGACGGCATGACGCCGCCCGCCCAAACGTTAGAGATTGTCAAAGCCGATCCGTAAGGCATTTGATTGGCAATCGGACTGCCGTCAATGCTTAAAACAGCCGCTCCGCCTTCATTCGCGCCGATAATGCGCCCGTCACGGCCGACAAAAGCTTTCGGCGTAAACAAACCGCCCGCAACCGTTTGGTCAACAATCCCCGTCAAAACATTGGTCGCCAAGGACGAAGCAATCGTTCTGCCGTCCGTAATAACCGTGCCGTCAAACAAAGCTTGTCCCAAAGAAGCCAATGAATTGGATAAAGGAACGCCGACACCCGACAAACCGCCGATGACTTGGTTCGTTAAGCTCAATACCAATCCGTTCATTGTCAAGTTTCCGAGCGGACGTTCTTCATTTAATCCGAAGACCGTTCCGTTGGCGGCCGCTTGGCCCAAAACATTGCCGTTTGTTAAATCTTTAACGAAGTTTGTTTGCCCGATTAAACGCCCGACAACTTTGCCGTTGTTCACCACCAAAGAAGTGGAAATCGGTTTGCCGATGCTGTCACCTTTGGCATTGACGATCGTTCCGTTCGCGGCCATAAAGCCGAATGTTTTGCCGCTGTCATTAACCGCGGGCATGCCAAGGGGTACATAGAACCCTAACACCGCACCGTTTTCGGCAAAAACGCGTCCGTCCAAAGACACTAAACCGATTACTTGCGTTGCATTGGATACAACGCCGTCATAGCGTGTCCATCCGATTAAATTGCCACTGGGATCCAAAGCTACGCCGGGTTTTAAATATTGTCCGCCGATTTGCCCGTCAGTATTGTAATAATAAGGTGCCGCTTTAATCGAACCGACAACGGAATTATCCGAAACAATAACGCGCGCATTGGGTGCAATGGAACCGACAAAAGCACCGATGGTATTGACTGCCACAGCATGCGGCGATTGTGAACCGATAATATGCCCGTCACGATCCAAAGCCACACCGTTTGGCAACACGCTTCCCAATAACCGGCCGTCTTTACCGTTTAATTCACCTTTGAACGACATCCAACCGATAGTGTTTCCTGCCCAATCCACGAACGGACCGATGCGTACGGCATGACCCAACAATTCGCCGTTTGTGCCGATAATCAAGCCGAAAGGCGATAATGTGCCGATACGGCGTCCGTTTTTATCGTTGACAGTTCCGTTAATGGTTAATGACCCCAAAGAACCGGCAGGCCCCATAGGCAATGCCGTTTCATTATAAACAGCCCCTAAAACGGATCCGTCATTGGAAATGGCCAAATTATTGCCCAAAATGCGCCCGATGGGTGTTTTTGCGGAAGACAATACTTCCCCGCGCACCGATACCGTGCCGACAAATGAACCTGTACTTGAATAGACATTTCCTTGCGGAATTCTGACCCCGATGATACGGGCATTCCTGTCTGCTACGGAACCGTCTGCACGAATTGCACCGATAACGGTACCCGTCGAATCTGCCAACATGCCGTCTTTTTGCATCATACCCAAATAAGCACCGTCAGTAATGCCCATAAAAGTTGTATTATCAGGAATTAAGGCACCGATAATTTCACTTTTATCCCCGCTGATAGCCGTGTTATCGGGCAAAATGCGAGCGAAACGTTCACCGGCCATATTGACCGCAACGCCGGTAGATTGTGAATAACGTCCCAATACTAAACCGTCATTTGAAAAAATGACACCGTCCGGAGGCATATAGCCGATGATGTTTCCGTTTTCATCAACAATTTGTCCGTTCGGTAACAATCTGCCGATTTCATTGCCGTTAGCATCATATACTTTTGTGCCGACAACGGTCCACCCCGTCGGATTGCCGTTTTCATCCAAAATAACGCCGCCGGTATCCGAACCGGAAACAAGCGAACCGAGTATTTTGCCGTCCATATCGGTAATTGTGCCGTCCGGATTGAGACAACCGATGACACGCCCCGTTTTATCAACGACTTTGCCGTCTAAACGTATCCGCCCCAATACATTGCCTGCCGCATCCACGACCGTTCCGCGCGTGGCAACCGCGCCGATGACGTTGCGTTGAGCATCAATAACGGTATTTTCGGGGGTTACGCATCCCATTTCAACTCCCGTTGTATCCAAGACGCGTCCACGCAATGAAATAAGGCCGAGCAGGCGACATCCTTCGGATATGGCCGTTCCTTTGGGGACAACCACGCCGACAATACGATTGTTCGTGTTTGTAACATATTTATCAGCTAACACGTGTCCGACACTTTCACCGGCATCGCTGAAAACATTGCCGTCCGGGTAAACAGACCCGACAACCAAACAATTATTGCCGATGACATAACCTTTTGCTATTACGGCACCGATCAATTTTTTGCCGGCGGAAACGGATCCGTCCGGATTAATACATCCGATGACAGCCCCTTTGGCATCCACTGCTTTGCCCATTGAATTGACAAAACCTAAGATTGTACCTTTTTCGTTAATGACCAAGCTTTGCGGCATAACGGTGCCGATTTCGACCATATCGGCATTCAAAACCGATCCGTCAACTTGCGCTTGACCGACGATTTGTTCATAAGAATCTTTGACTTGACCGTTTAACAAAACACTTCCGACCGATGCACATCCGGCTCCGACAGCTACACCGCGCGGAATAACACCACCGATGAGTTCTCCCGTCGGATCAATGGCTAAACCGGTAGGCGTAATGCGTGCGATATTTTGGCGTTCGGCATTTGTAATATTGCCGTCCGGTAAAATCGCACCCAAAATATTCCCCGTAAAATCAATGGCTAATCCCCACGGACGCAGAGAACCGATTGGAGCGCCTTCCAAATTTACGATATTGCCGTCGACAAGCGGCCGTCCGATAACGGCACCCGTTCCGTCAACAACCGTGCCGTCGGATACCAATTTGCCGATGACCTGACCTGTGCCATTCATCACCGAAACAATCGGCAAAGCGGCACCGACCACTTTTAAATCCGATGTGACAATCGTACCGTCGCCGAGCAAACGGCCGACTTTATCGCCGTTCGGACTGATGACGTCTTTTGTATCGGAAACCGTTCCCAAAATGCGATGGTCAAGACCCAACGGCAAATATTCGGGTTCGCTGATCCCGACAATATTACCCGCTTCATCCACTATAATGCCGTTTTCGGTTACCCGATAGCGTTTTCCGTCGATGGTAATGTAACCGTCTTTGTCAATTTCGTACAATTTGCCGTCAAATCCCATAGCCATGCGCGGTTCTTTGGGTTCCGCCGTCACATTTTCGCAAATGACGCAATCTTTAGAATCCGTCGATTGAGCGCTTAAAGGGATAGATGTTCTTTCTTCACGGTAAACGGCCGTTGAATCTTCACGCCATCTGACATATAAAATGTTTTGAATTTGGCGCAGTTCAACAGGGTTCCACAGGACTTTAACACTGCACGACGCGCCGGTATCGATGCGCCCGTTTGGCGTACAAGTCGTTTCCAACGTAAAGCCGTCTTGTTGCGCTTCGGCCAATTCCATGCCCAAGAATAAAATAGGACCGTTTTGAGCCGTCAAAACGATAATGGATTCCGCTTTGGAGCCCAAAACGACATTAGTCATGTTAACCTGAGCCGGTTCGGGTGTTAACGTTGCGTTTCCGCCAAAAGGCAACAAGGAAGCATCCTGCGTCCCGGCTGCCGTTTTGTCAAAATCATCCGTTCGAAAATCGGTCGGCTGCTTTGTCGTTTGCTCTGTCTGATTATTGGATAAGAACATAAGCGCAATGAAGAACAAAAACAACAACACCAAACCGACAATCAACAGTTTGCGGTTGCTTTTTTTGATATATTGCTCTGACGAGCTGAGGCTGCGATTTTCTGTCATGAATAATCCTATTTATACTATATTATATATGTACCTTTAAGCGTACTTTTTCGAATTTGTGCCTATTGAACACGGATGACCGAGCATGTGAAGCCGCGACGACCGAGTTTTTGACATAATTTGTCTCCGGCCGAAACGCTCTTCATCGGACCGATGCGCAAACGGAAGAGTTCTTTAACATCTCCGTCAGCCGTCGTATCGACCGAGTAGAACGGTTCATAGCCTTTGAGCAAATCTTCGTTTTTGGACAAAATATCTTCCCAAGTAGCTTCCAATGTTGCAATATCGGCATTTGAGGCCAATTCAACGGAAATGCTTTCCGGACCTGTTGTAAATTGCGTGGTTTTTGAAGCGGACGATTTCGTTGTCGTTACTTGGTTAATGACGCCGACAATGCCCGATGAAGCCGACGGTTGATATTTTACTTCGGCCGGAATGGCGGGCAACGGTGCCATTTGTTCTTGGATAAGTAATGTGTCTGCCGCATTCGTACCCATTGCGTTGGCATCGGTTGTGGCGATGATTTGTTCAATTTCGGATTTACGCAAAATGGTTTTTCCGTCCATGGACAAAGCCGCTTGGCGTTGATAGTCGCTGGACAAATCCAAACCGGCAGCCGTTGTTTGAGCACCGGCAGCTGCGGTTTGATCCCCGGCAGCACTCGTATTTTGGTAATCCGGTTGCGGGGCGGCGTGCCATCTGCGTGCTTCGGATCCGCTGTAATCGGTGTATTCCAAACCGGAAGCCGGGTCACGGCGCAATTTCAAACAAATAATTTTTTTACCGTTTCTTAAAACCAAATCGCCGATTGCTTCAACAACAATCAAACGACTGTTCGGCCCGCGTGTGCGGAAACCGACCGGGACTTCGGAATCTTGGACGATTAAACTGACAACGGGACGTTGTGTCATCGTCAATGCTTTCGGTCCCAAATCAATATAGGTAAAGATGTCATCGCGCCATACTTTATCCGGCGCAATATCGACCGCGTCGGGATCCGGTAAAAAGATTTCAATGTCAAAGCGGAATTTTTCCGGATCAACGGGAATGGTTTTTAACCAATCTTTCGGCGCTGTTGAAGCCGTATTCAGGCCCAATTGGGGATTTTGCGAACCGCCCGGCGTTAAAGAAGAGCCTGTCGAAGCCCAGCCCGGAGCACCCGCGTTGCCCGTACCACCTGAGCCGGCAGTGGTCGTGGCACCATTAAAATTTCCGAGGGTACCCCCTGCGGATTGCGGTGTATATTTCGGTCCGACCAAAACGTCAACAACGTTGGAAGTAATTTTGTCCGTGTTGTATGTTTCGGAACGCAAATAGAACACATAACGGTTACCCGAACGGCCGAAAATAATCATATTGCTGTCAACGCCAATGTATGACGGGTCGGCGTAAACGAGGAGAGAGTTTGGCGCAGCAATTTCGCCGCCGAATGATTCGGGAGAACCGATGTGGACTTTTTCAATAAGTTCCCATGTCGGCAGGTTGATCAATGTCATCATCCCTTCGCGCAAACGAATGGGCAAAACGACTTCCGGCGTCCAAGTGTATCTGGAATAGCCGGGTTTGCTTTGGCCTTCGCCCATATGGGAAAGCGGATCATTCCAAGCCTTTTGTTGCATGCCCAGCGAATGGATGTAACCCAAGTTCATTGCGTCATATTCGCCCGATGTTTGGGCAATGGCATCGGACAGTTGCATTTCTTCAACATCCGTCGGCAGCATTTGTTGGGCGCTTGCGCCGAATGCTGTCAAAAGACAGATGCTGACAGCACCAAGCCAATTTAATTTTCTGTTGTTTGATTTTAACATAACCCGTTTCTCCTTTGTTAACAAAACTCTAAATAATAACATAAATCAAAAATGATGATAAAGTCCAGTAAAAAATACATAAAACTGTACATTTATGCCTTTTTTTGCATCTTCATATGCCAAAGGGGCGGCAATTTGGTTTTTTGCCGGCTTAAGTTTAAAAGCGTTTAAGGGACAAATAAGCATATTTTTGTGTGTATTCATAAAGTTCTTTTCATTCGTTATTTTCGGACATTCCAATTAAATGAAGTCTTATATTCGCTCTTTTTATCCGAAAAATCAACCTTTGAAATGCCTGAAACGGCACTCTTTTCGTTTTTTTTGCCTTTTGTCAATATCTATGTATTCAAATTATAGAGCGAAGGGACTTTTCACGGCTCATCCGTTTTTTGAGGGGATGTCCGAAAGGATTGGCATTGCAAAAAATGGCGGGCAAATTTGAAAAATTTTTTTGTGTCGAGCTTTTTTGGGCAAATTAAGTTTATTTTTTAATCAATTTTATAAAGGTGACCGGCTATTTGCGTGTTTTAATTCGGCATGCAAATTGTCAACGGGGAAATAAAAAGTTTAGCGGTATTAAAAATTTAAATGCCGACAAAAATGTCATGATTGAAATGTGTTGCCTAACAAATTCTTGTTATTTAATCGCTTGCATACCGAATTTGACAACCGTAAATCCGAGCGGATTTTTAAGGCGTTGCGACCATCTTAACCCTTCGCGATGCGGGCGGAATTCAATTTGCAACGTGGCGCGCCAACGAGATACGACCGGCTCGGATGAACCTTGCTTCATATCGGACAATTCCAATTCGGCTTGCCAAATTTCTTCGCGTGCATTCGGTGCCGTTAATTTAACGACGGTCAAAATTCGCACATTTCTTGTAAAACCTTCTCGCTTGGCTTGTGCAATCAAAGCATCCGACGTTGCGGAAAATTCTTGGAAAACGGAAGGGGCGCTTTCCCAACTGATAATGCCGTCAATTCCCCAAATGTTTTCAAGTGCCGGAATATTGGTCCCGACCGTAAAACGGGCTAATAAATATTGGCGGATGAATGATTCGGCCAAAATGTCTTTGTTTATATCAGCATCGTTGGGGCGTACCACCGTAATGATTTGTTCGTCTTTGTCTTGGGTGCTGAGATAAAAAGGTTGGACCCGCACCAACGGTACCAATGAAAATAAGGCACCCAACAAGATAATATTTGCCAAAAACGACACGATACAAACAAGGGCAAAAGTCCTTGCCATCCATAAGTACCGCCGTTCTTTAACCGCTTCTTCGGAAATATCGCTTTCCAAATGGGGTTGATAAGCTTGCGGATTTTGAATCGTATCATCGGGCGTTTTTTTCATTTTAAATGCCGGGTACTTTTTAAATATGTGAAATTATGAAAACCATTCGGGCAGTTCGGGAGCTTGGTCCAATTGCAGGCAAGCGCACGGAGATTTTTTAAGTTCGGAATAATCCGGACCAATGCCGACCGTTTCTTTTTCATAAATCGAATTGCATGCCGCAACGGCCAAAGCGCCCGCAACAGTCAATAATAATAATAAATATTTGTTCATTTTCTGACTCCTTAATTATTCTTTTTTTCTTTTCTAACCCGATATTTTTTTCAATGTAGCACATAAAATTAAATTATCCAAACAAAAAATTATCCGACCTTTATTTTTTCACACCTTCATTATAGCTGTAGATGAAAAAACCGTAAGGATTTGAAAAATCCGTCCGATACCAACCCAAATGCGGCGCACTGGCGCTTTCTAACACGGCTACTTTTGTCTGTTTTGTCGCAACGCCTCCCGTCAAACGGTAGACGTCAAATTCAATCGTCCAAGTATCGTTGTGGCGTTCCATACGGCGAATATCGACATTTTGCGTGAATTCAAGCGTCCTTACTTTTTCGGGCAGTTCGCCTAAGCTTTTGTAAAAATCTTCATATACGGCGGGAGTGGACATTTGCCCGATAACGCCGAAACCGCTCCAGCGGAATTTCATTTCTTCTTCATCCGGAACGAAAAAGTAACGGTTGGTAATATAACTGCGTATCAACATTTCTTCAATCAAATTTTTATCCGAAATGTCCGCGTTGAACGGTTCCGCCTGAATAAATTGGCTGGAATTCATCGGCGAAGTTAAAACCTGAGCAACAATGGTCAAATTGGGTGCCATTTGCATCAGTGTCAAAACGAAAAATAAATTTAAGCCGATTAAAACGGAAGCAATAATCATCCAAAATTTGGCAAGTGCTTCGGCATAATTCGGATTGCTTTTGTCGGGCTTTCCCGGTATTTTTATCGGTTTGAGTGCCATTATACCCCGCCATTTAAACATTTTTTATCAATACGTTTGTCTTGCTTTTTCTTTTCTTCGGCAGCAAATTTTTCCTGCTCTTCAATCAAAGCATCCGTTGCCGCCGCTTCCGCCAACAGTTGATCGACATTTGCGGCATTGATTTGTGTAATGTACGTTTTGCCGTTCGCGTCTTTTTTCAAAGCATCAATGATTGTTTGAAACGAATATTCAAGCGGATGACCTTTAATATTTTTTTCGATTTTGTCAATCAACGCCAACTTTTCGGATTTTAAACGGTTTTGTAAATTTTCAAAAGTCTTTTCATCTTTTATGTTAAGTGATTCAACCGAAGCTTGGATGCCGTCCCGGTCAAGCCCTTCTTGTAAAACATTTGCGAATTCGGATACTTCCAATGCAGCGACTTCCAACATTTTTTTTGCGCCGTCAACTTTCTTTTTTTGTTGTTGATATACATTTAACCTGTTATTTTGATCGCTCACATCACGCGCCGAAACTTCATCTTTAAGCTTAAAACTGCGCGCTCTGAAATCCCGAGCCAATTCACCTTTTGTATTATAGTTGGCAAAATTGTTTTCAATTTGTTTTTGCCACGGTTCGGGCCAAGCGGGAAAAATTTGATGCGATTGTTCCACATCGCCGATGTATAAAACGCTTTCTTCCACGGGCGGCAACGGCCGTGGCGGTACTTCGGGCGGATTTTTCAATTCTGCGGGAACCGTTAACGCACGTTTCGGATCGGCCGCCGTCAATTTTGCCAAATAAGCATTATGGGCCGCGACCATTTCATCGGCGCGGTTGTAATCATATTTGACTTCGTCCGCAACAGCAGGCCTCATTTGCGGCGGTACGCCGAAATAAGCGTTTAATTTCGTATACTTATCGTTATATTTTTGGTCATACAAAAATTTTTGGTCTTCCCATAAAGGAAAAGAGGGCGATTTCGGCGCTTTTCGCGTACCCCATTTGTCTTGGTTGGCATAAACGTCCGTTAAAATTTCATTGCCCAACGACCAATGTACCAACATTTCGGAAATTTCTCTGTCGGAATAGTTATTGATGTCTGTTTTTTTCTCAAGAGTTTTTGCTGTCGACACTTCGGATGAATTGACATAAATGGCCAAATCTTTTTCGCGTTGGTCATAGGTCGACGTTATTTTGTTCCACACTTCTTCGGGATTTTTAAATTGTTCTTGCAATCTTTTAATATTGCATTCGTTCATCGCGTCAAATTGTTTTTGTGCCGTTTGCAGTTCATCCAATCGTTCCAATCGGTCTTTCATGGCTTTTTTTAATTGCGGAATGCGCGATTGCGTCAAATGAATGTCCAAAGCTTGGCTTACGAGATATTCAACGGGGACGGTTTCTTTGACCGGTTCTTCTTTAACGGGGGGAGGCGTGACTTTTACAAACGTAAAATTGTTTGACCCGTTTGCAAATGCAGGCATTAAAAGAATACCTAAAGTGCCGGCCATTAAAGTTATTCCCAATTTGTTCATGTCCTTACCTTTCTTTTTTTATTCGGGTACGTGCTTATCTGCCGTTTACCCGTTTTCCATTTTTCCCATTTTTTCGGCTCTGCGATTAGTTGATTCATCAAGAGCCTTATTGACGCTTTCGGGGGACAAATCGTCGACTTGTGCCGATTCGGCTTTTTCCTCGGTGCCTGTTTTCAAAGACTTGTTTTTTACTCCCTTAATCTTTCGGCTCGGCCGGGTTGTTTGCATCAAAAGGGCCACCGGTATAATATCCCGTATCCTTATTAGCCGTATCTAAAGATGAGGACGGCAACGGGACGGAAGACCCTTCGGCGGAACTTGTGACATCTCCGGGTTCTTCGATTTCAATCATCTCCGATACATATTCCATCTCTTTGATGGCCTGAACCGTATTCGCTTTTAAGCGCATTGCCATGATTTGTTGTTGCATTGTCAACAGTTCGTCCCACAACAGTCGGACCGAAATGTTATTTTTAATGGCCGCGCCCATATTGTGCCCCGTTGCGGGGACGATACCCGACGTCGATTGAGAGTTATTTGTCGATGTTTCGGGCGCATCGGCGGCCCCTTGTTGAATGGTTACCATTAATTCATCCAATTCCTTCGCAAGGCGTTCCAAATCTGCCAGATAATTTTTGGCAACCAATGCTTTGGCCAGACCATCAATCGCTTCTTGTTGCGCGATGTATGCTTTTTGTTGTTCTTCCAAAGTGCGTCCTTGCAAAGTCCCGTCAACCGACAATAATTCATTTGCTTTCGCCGCCGCTCTTTTTTCGATTGCACCCTTTGTTTCGGCGACATTCGTCATAACGGGTGATGTGCCGGCCGCTCCGATTTTCCCGGAAACGGTTTTGCCGTTACTGCCACTTTTATCGGCAACGGTAAGGTTATATGATTTATTGGCTTCAATGCCGGTGGATTTATCCCTTAAATTCGGTGACTTGAAATCTTTAAGGCCGATTTTATCTAACCCCTTTGACATGCCTCCCCACGCTTTTTGCATATATTTGTCAATCCAAGCGGCGGCATCGGACAGCCATTTCGATACGGTTTGCCAAACCGTACCCAAGATACCTTTAATCCAAGCACCGGCATCTTGAACGCTTTGCCCGCCCATTTGAAGCAAACAAACCACATCACAAGCCTGCGCTTCTTGTTTAACGGGTACAAATACCAAAGCAAATGAAGTAATTATTACCGCAAAAAATAATTTTATCTTTGTCATTTTATCTTCCCCTTACTCTTTCGGTTCGGCCGGATTGTTTGCATCAAAAGGTCCACCGGTATAATATCCCACGCCCTTATTAGCCACATCTGAAGATGAGGGCGTCAACCCAGCAGAGGAGCTCTCACCCGGATTGAGTGCATCGTTAAATGAATCCAGCGCCGAAGAAACCTCTTTGTCTAGTTCGTCCGAAGATATGGAAAGGTCTTCGGGTTTCGGCAACAAATAAATCGGCTGTTTGATTAGTTCCATAATGGCTTCCAATTCAAACAGACGGATTTCAAGAGCGATTTCGGCCATTGTTTGTTTTGTCAAAGCAATCATGGTTTGCGTGTTGACATTTACATCATCGATAAAACCGCAACCGCTGGTCGGTGCCGTGGAAATGGATTTGGCATCCTCAATTAAAGCTTGTTGCATGCCGATGCTGACCGATAATAGGTTTGAGTTGACTTCATGCAAATAATCTTGCTGTTTTTTTCTGAGTTTTTTATTGATTTCGGGTGTTAAAGTTGCCAAATCGTCATGATAAAAAGTGGATTTGATATAGTTGGTGGCAGAATCCCAATCTGTTTGAGACTTTCCCGGGGTTTCATTTTTAATATCCTTAATCATGTTTTCGTTAACGAAATCAAATGCCAAATTCGTAATGGGTTTAAATTGTGCCATATAAGCCGGGCAATTTTCTTTGCCCGGATTTTCTTGTTGCGTTGAATCCGTTTGATTTGTCCCTGTTTGCGGATCTGCCGCTACCGCGGGGTTGCCGCCCATTGCTTCCAAAATTTTATCTTTTTCTTTCGCAATATCATCTTCAAGTTCGCCCGTTAATTTCTTTTGTACCTGTGCCAATGTTTTTTGCGTCGTTACAGTTGAAGACGTAACCGGAATCCCCGTGCCGGGCGTTGAAAATAAACTTGTGATGAGATTTTCGGCGACCTTTTTGGAAATCTCTTCAACTTGAGACCATGCCATGCTCATAGCCATTTGGCTTAATTGTTTCGGATCGGAAACAAATTCGGTCAATTTTTCCCCTTGATTCATTAAGGCCGATACGGTGCCGCCGACATCGGCAACGGTTTTCATCGTTCCTTCAACGGAACCGAGTATTTTTGTCCCATCGCCCGTTAATTCGGTAATATCGGATGAAGTTTTTAAACCCGTCCATTTATCAAATGTCTCGCTAAGCGAATTCGCCCCTTTTAAAATCTCTTCGCCCGTTTTGATTGAAAGGTCTCCGTTGGCAATTTTTGTATAAGTATCTTGCATGTCTGACAAATCGCTTGCCGCTTCGGTAGCATCTTTCATTGTGCCTGAAATAGACTTTGTAACTTTTGTATCGGCGATTTGATCAAAACTTTTCGTAATCGTATCGACACTTTTTACTGTATTTTTCGCCGTAGATCCTATATTATCGACGGAAACTTTCGTATTGATAACGGATGAAGCGGCATCCGTGGCGGATTTTGCCGTATTTGCCGTGCTGGTTACTTTATCTAACCCGCGTCCTACTTTTGCAATGGTAGCATTGGACGAATTGGTTGCCGACGCGGTTGTGCTGCTTCCTGTTGTTGTGCTCGATTCGGCAAAAACGGGCAAAGCACATGTCAGTGAAAGGAAAGTCGCGGTCAATAATGTATAAGCCAATTTGTTTGTCATTTTATCATCCCCTTACTTTGATGTTCCCGAATCGATTATACTTTGTAACGATTGTTCGGCACTTTCAATCTCTCTGTTTATTTCGTCTTGAGACATGGAAAGGTCTTCCGCTTTCGGTTTTTCTTTATTAATAATGCCGCTTATGGAATCTACTTCCAACATCCGCGAATGCAGGTGCAAAATTTCCGCCATTTTACGCGTTGAAAACATTTGCAAAACGGCTGTTTGGCGGACGAGTGTTACAACGTCGTCATGTTTTTCAATTTCTTTCTTGAATTCTTGAGTTTCTTTATAAGCATCTCCCGACAAATCCAAAGACCGTTCGGCCGCCGCATAAGCATAGCTGAGAATTTGCAACATCATGACATTTTGTTGATCGGCGGTTTGTTTTAACGTTTCGGAAGTGGAACGGTCGATTAAAATGAGTTTTTCAAGTTCTGCTTCAACCTTTTCCAACTCCGGTTTGTCGGCTTTGAGCAATTCGGCCACACTTTTGGGAACGGTAGGATACCATTCTGCAGTAGGCGTCATGCTTTTGCCGGTTATTTGTTTGATGGTTTTTAAAGCACCGCTTGCGGCGGAAACCAATGCATTGGCCGATTTTACGAATTCCCCGCCTTGTTTTAACAAATCGTTCCGTGATTCGCGAAAAACCAATTCTTTCATATGACCCACCATGTTGGCAGTATCAAATGACGGCGCTGCTCGGCTTACCGCAGGCATGCTGCATAAAAATGTCAGGATAAGGATGTTGAGCAAATATTTTTTTATCATGTAGACTTTCCCTTCCTAATTTGACCCCATTATCGATGTGGTTGACGTAGATGAAGCGGGTGCGGATGACATTTGAAAATGACCGACGCGTCCAATGCCTTGCGCACCCGTGACGGCCAAATCCATTGCGAATAAACTGGAAGCCGCATTTTGCATTTCAACGGTTGCAATTGTAATTGTTGAAACGGCTTGGATAGCTTTTCGCAAATCGTTGACGGATTCATTGATAAGCTTTGCGCTTTCTTTTTCCTGTTCCGAAATCCTTCGCGAAGTAATGGTTTGGCTTATCCATGTTTTCGCAAGCCCGCGAATGCTTAATTCGCGAATGGTTTCTTCTTGTAAACGTGCCACTTCGGCGATTTTGTCCGTTGTCAATTCCTTCATGTCTGCCGGGTCGGAAGGCAACTGCAATTTATCGACGATTTTTTCTTTTGCTTCTTCAAAAGCTTTTTTTGTTTTGCTGGCTTGTTCCGATGAACCGTTGCCCGAACCTTGGAAAGCATCCGAACGGTTTCCGTCCGGTCCAGCCGAAGACCCTTGCGACGTTTTGTCTTTCAAATCGTCTTTTTGAATGCCGACAGCCGCCAATCCCGTTTGTCCTTGCGATTTTTTTTGAGCTTCAAGATCTTCCGCCAAAGTTATTAATCCTTTCGGATCGTTAATCAGCGATTTGATTTTTGCGGTAGTTAATTTTGATCCCAATTGATCGCCCAATATTTTTTTAAGTTCGTCGTTGGACATTGAAGTCAACTGTTTTTCCGTCAAATTCAGTAATTTACTGGTATCCATGGACAATAAATCGCTTCCTTTGATGCTCGATGCATCTGATCCGAATATTTCCGTCATTTCTTTTTTGAAAATGTCATTATACGCGTCATCGGCCAAATAGTTTACTTTTTCACGGAAAAGGCTGTTCAATTTATCACCGTTAATCCAATCCATTGCGCCGGAATAACCGTTTTTTGTGACGGTCATAATCGCATTTGCCGCGTTAAGTTGAGCGGTCGTAACGGTCATGGCACTGGAAACTTTGTTCAAAGTTGCCTGTAATGTTTGGGGTGTATCGGACAAAATGACAGCCTGAGAGGATGTCGAAATCAACAAAGAACTTAAAACAAAAGCCGCTAATATTTTTTTGTTCATCTTTATTCCCCTTGAATGGTAGATGCGCTGGACAAAATGTCGCTTGCTTTCAACATAGCGCGATTGGTTGATAAACTGAGCATCTTATTCATTTCGGCAACCATACCGAGCGTTGCCCCCGTTAACACTTGCATATCTTCACGATCGTTTTCGGCCGTTTTGATAAATTCCAAAGCCCTTAATCGCCGTTTTTCGAATTCATCGGTATTTTGGTCGGATTTAAGGCCGAACGTCGTTACTTGCGCGGAAGCTTGGTTTAAAACTTCTTTTTGGTTAACGGTAATTTTTTCAAATTCTGCCGTTGTCATCTCGGAAAGTTTTTTCGGATCGGTCGGGATGTACAAAGCCTTTTCCAACGGGTCTTTTGCTTTGGCGGGATCCTTTAAAACCTCCAATGTCAATCCGGCATCGGGCAATTCAATCGGCGTTACTTGCAACGGGGACAAAGCGTCCATATTGGAATCCAAAATATCCCCCGACGGAGAAATCATGCGGGTACCGCCCGCACCGACAGTCCAACCCAATTGAGATGTGGTGCTTTCCGTATCATCTGCCAAGGCAGGCTGACACCATGAACCCGTTAAAAGCAAACAGATTCCCAAAGAAGTCAAAAATGATGTTTTAAACTTGTTCATAGAAATCTCCTATTCCTTATTTCAACAATGTTCAAATATTTTGCGTTGTCTGTCCCGTATCAGTTACTTGAAAAAGCCCCCGCATTGCATCCTTGTTTTATCATACCCAACCGCCATGTGCAACGGCTCTTATAGCTTGTACAAAGATTGGATGCCGCAAATTGATTATAGGCACCGGAACAATTATTTGCCGCCAAATTGTTCAATAACGTCTTAACGGCACTTGCCCCCGGACCGGCTTGATAGCTGATATCCAAAATAGCTTGTTGTAGCGACGAATTGAGTTTTGGATAAACTTTGTTTGAATAGTTTTTCAAAATACGGACGTGATCATTACACAGCTCGTTAAAAATGGCATCGCCCACGGCTTGATCCGAAATATGACGGCCATTCGTTTCTTTTTTATATGCGTTTGCTCCCTTGTTTACACACATAATCGTACCGTTGCGATTGAGCGCATTTGAACAAGTTTTCTTTGTTGTGGAAGTTCCTGAACCGGAACACCCGCAGGAAGCACGGCAACTCCCTTCCATGTCAAAGAATTTTTTTAAATCCGCATCTTTTGTAGTTTGATCAACAGGGTTGTTCGATGCATCCAAATATTCCATGGCATCGAAATATTTTTTATATCCCGCCCAATTGCGTGCCGAAGAATATTGGAACATAACGGAACCGCGACCGATGGTAACCCAGCAGTTTGTATCCAAATACAAGAACGGATAATGCCCTTCGTTGCTGCTGGCAGCACCGTTGATGTAATCTTTTAACATGCCGGTGTAATCATGCCCGTCATAGGTACACATCCCGTTTCTGAAATCCATGTTGCCGATCGGACCCAAAGCGGCGGAATAATCCACATTTGCCGCATATTGGGAATCCATTGCAATCGGAATTTGACCTTCGTAAACAACCGTTGCGACGCCGACGGGGCTCAAATCAACATATTCGACGGGGACGCCCGCGGATGTTAAAGCTTTCGAAAGAGATTCCAAATCGAATTCGGAAAGGTCGCCGGCGACAAGTTGTTTGACTTTTGCCGACATATCTTCTTGGAAATTTGTAATTTCGCCCCAAATGCTGTCCATATTAATGCCTTTAAGCTTATCCCAATATTTGCCGGCATTTTCCGCAACTTTGTCATAATATTTTTCGGCGTTTTTTGCAATATTGCTTGCGCTTGTTTCAAGCTTGCCGCCTAAGGACTTCCAATCCACATCGCCGGCATCCTTTAAACCGTTCGCCACGGATTTATAGTCTATATCGGACAAAAAATCCGCCGTTTTCAATGCACTTTGCCCTTGCTTTAAATAAGAACCCGTATCATTTAATATATTGGCATTTTTGCCCAATAAATCGCCCGTGCCAGCAGATTTGGACAATTCGTTAACCGCATTCGTCGCTTGAGTGGTCGAACCAAAAATACCGGAAGCTTCATTTGTGTATTTTTGAGCCGACTGAATATAAGATTTTGTGGTGCCGGCCGTGGATGTCTTTGCCGCAGTGCCGGTTGAGGCCGTGTCGCTTGTCGAATTTGAAGCGGCAAAAGTAACCCCCGGAGTGCATAAAATAAAAGAACCCAGCAAAAGCAGGCCAACAAAAGTTAAAGTTTTATGTGTGAACATTGTCATTTGGACCTCCCCCGAGAGTATTTTTTTTGGTAAACTCTTACCATATTATACTATAAATATCAATAATGCGCAAGGATTTATTTTTCATTTTTTCGATAGATTGCAAAATGGCGGGATTTTATTAAAAACGTTATTTTTTGAAACGGTTATCAGTTAAAACAGGCAAAATAGAAACCAACTCTTGTGTTTAAATATTTATACGATTAAAATTTAATTTCGCCATGGCCGGGGTTATTTTGTCAGCGGGCTTTTCGGACGCGATTGAACTTTAAAAACATTTCGGCTTATACGTATTTTATACAGAATTTTTAAGCGGGTTGTTTTTGTTCGAACAGAATGGGTGGGCAAAAATGCGGCTTAATTTTTCTCCGAGACGAATTTTTTGAACCTGAGACAATTTTGCGGTTTTTGGCTTTTGTCACGTTAAATTGCAAATAAACGGCGACCGTCTTTATAACCGTTTCACGGACGGTATTTGAAAACGAAAAAAGCCTTTTTGTAAAATTTATTCGGTGCGGCGGGTATTTAAATAGATTTGCAATGTGTTTTTAAGCAACATCGTAATTGTCATCGGTCCGACGCCGCCCGGTACGGGCGTAACGGCTTTGGCAATGCCGTGTATTTGATTAAAATCCACATCGCCGACGATTTTGCCGTCGTTTGCGCGGTTAATGCCGACATCAATGACAATGGCACCCTTTTTGACAAAAGATTTTTTTATCAATCCGGCTCGGCCCGCGGCGACAATTAAAATATCCGCCGTTTTGCAAATATCGGCTAAGTTTTTTGTCCTTGAATGGGCTTGCGTTACGGTGCAATCGGCATTCAACAACAGCTGAGCGACGGGCTTCCCGACCAATCTGGAACGGCCGACAACAACGGCATGCAAACCGCTGATGTCCTTTTGAACCGATTTTATCAATTCCATGCAAGCCATCGGCGTACACGGGCTGATAGCGGGTTTGCCGACAAACAAACGCCCTAAATTCGCGGTTGTCAAACCATCGGCGTCTTTGTCGGGATGAATGGCTTCCAATACCGCATCGGCGTCAATATGCGCGGGCAGGGGCATTTGTACCAAAACGGCATCAATTTGTTCGTTTTCGTTTAACTCTTTGACAAAAGCGATGAGCGCATCTGTTGTAATAACGGGTGACAAATGGAATACGGGCGTGTTGATACCGACAGCTTCGGCTTGTTTCTTTTTATTGCGCACGTAAACCAAACTGGCGGGGTTGTCGCCGACCAATACGACGGCCAATGCCGGCGCCCGTTCGCATTTTTGAACTTGTTTTTTGATATCCGCCTGAATATCCGCCGCTAATTTCTTACCGTCAATAAGTATTGTTCCCATTTTGTACCCCTTTATTTGTATTCGACCACCGCATGGCGCTTGAAGCGTTTAAGCAATATATCCGAAATGTCTTCCATCTTTTCCATTTCCAATTGCCCTTTAATGGCTTCGTCAGTCGGCAAAATGTTTTCATATTTGGTCGAACAGTGCATGAAAAACAAATCGCCGTCGGGAGTTTGTATCGGGCCGAGTGCTGTTTTTAACGGTTGTTCTTTTAAAGCGTTGCGCAATTCGTCGGGCAAGCCGGTCGGGCTGATAAGCCCTTTTTTTATAGAATCCATAATTGCGACATCTTGTGCCGTTTTCATAAAAGATTCACAATCGGACAACGCCAAAATTTGCGGCATGACTTTGACCGTGTTGGCTTTCGGCGTTGCCATTTGGGCCAATTCCCAAATTTCGATTTTGCCGTTTTTGGCGGGTTCTTTTTTATCCAGCATTAAAATGAGCAACATGCCGTTTTGCACCTTAATCGGGCGCGACAGTTGGCCGCCCTTCATTTGCAATAAAATTTCATCGACCGCGGACGGATAACGGCCCGTGCCGATCCAACCGACATATCCTTTGTTATCTGCGGATTTGGCTATTGAATATTTTTCGGCAATCTCGGCAAAATCGCCGCCTTGCACAATTTCTTGAAAGACCTTGTTTGCATCTTCATCGGGCGGCAATAAAATTTCCGCCACCAAAAAGCTTGGTTTCTCCAATTTGCGCATCATTTTTTCTTTGCGGATTTTTATGTCTGTGTCGGTAACGGGGGTAATGTCGCCTTTATGTTGTTGCAAAATTTGCAACCACATCAAATCGGCGCGGATTTGGGATTCAAGTGTGTTTTTTTGAATGCCTTTTTCCTTTAAAGTTTTTTCCAATTCGCCCGCTTTTAAATTGTTTTGCCGTTCCAATCCGGCAATGGCGTTTTCAATGTCTTCATCGGTTACTTGAATGTTTTGTTTTTGAGCCGCTTGCATTTTTATTTGTTCGTTAACCAATATGTCTGAAACATTTTTTTTGATTTGCTCTTGAGTTTGCCCGTTGCCGAAGTCCGCCTGCTGAGTTTTTAAAAGGGCAAGGCGTTGATCCACGTCAAAAACGGAAATGGGCGTATCGCCGACAATCGCGACGATTTGTCCCGCATAAACAGCCCCCGCGCAAAACAAGGTCCATAAAAACACAGCTGCTTTCCCCATTACATTCCTCCCAATGTTTTAAGCACGAATTTTACCATAAATGACGTGCCGCCTTTGTAATCGCGGTCTCTGGTAAATTCTTTGCTCAAATCAAACAATACGGCCGTACATTCGTTGTCATACCGAAGTGTTGCCCCCGATTCGATTGGTCCGCCGTCCGCCGCCAAATCATAGCGGTAAAAACCGGTCACGGACCATTGCTTTGTCAACCGCGATGACCCGAAAACCAAGATTTCTTCCCTGGACGGATAAAACGTATCGCCCAAAGTCGTATTCTTTAAATAGACATAATCAACGCCCAAGCGCAATGGGTCGCCGCCGCCCGATAGGGTAATTTCATTCTTTTTGAACGATAAATTGTCTTCGGCCAAGCGGAAACGATAGGCCAATGACATATATTTGTAATCAACCGATACGCGTCCGACGTAATCGGAAAAGTTTTTGTCTTCACCCATTAAATCGTTCATGTATTTGTCTTGTTTTAATCGGTACGATTGCCCGAACAAAGCCGAAAAAGCGGCATTCGAATTCGTATAAACCGACCATTCGGCACCGTAATTGAACCGTGTGCCCGTTTCAACGCGGTCATATCCCGCGTAACGATTGCGCGAAAACAGGTTTGTGTCGTCAAAATCAAAAGCCAAGCTGTCCGTATCCGGTATTTTGTCGGCGTTCATATTGTCATTGGGAGCCACAACCGCCATGATAACGGGGCGCAAAACCTGAGTTGTATTTTTGGTCGTTGTTGCCAACGGATAACTTGCTTCCAATGAAGCAACGGGGTAGATTCGACCGGTTGTGTATGTGGAATCAATGCCTTGGCTTTCGTATCCGTATTTTCCCGTGTCGATGTTATATCCGTCGGCACGCACCGTACCGATAAAATCAAAAACGGCACCGTAACCGGTAATATAAGGCAACCGAACCCCTTGTGTAACGGAAAGCCGATCGGATTTAAACCGTTCGCGGTTTTGAAAAATGGCACCGTCTATTTCGGAAAAAGCGTATAACCCGTTCGACAGAGGATCCGTTTGATATTCAAAATGTACGGTCGGAATAACGTAAGGGATGCTTTTGCCCGATACGGATGCCTGCAAGCTTTGAAAAGACAAAGCGCGTATGTTAAAATAATTTTGCGTACCGAACCGTTCGGCTGTTAAATGAGAGGTTAAAACCGATTGGTTTTCATCAACTTTCGGGATTTTGTATTTGCGAAAGTATGTATCGGCGGAAGAACGAAAAATTTCGCCCGATGCGCGCCATTCGTTATTGATGTAATATTGGAAATCCGCCTTGACATGGCCTTGGAAATTTGTATTTTCATCGTCATCTTTCGTGCCGCTGGCTTGAAAATTCAAATAGCCTTTGTCATAAATGGCTTGGTATTCCGCGACGCCCAACGGAAAGTGTGTCGGCGTAAACGTCGGTGTAAAGGTAAAGTTTTGATTTGGGGCGATATCCCAAAAAAACGGTGTGGAAACCCCGCTGCCCATTGTGCGGCCGTGTTGCAGGCTCGGCGTCAAAAAGCCCGTTTTGCGTTTAACGGAAAAATCGGGCATTTGCACATAAGGGAAATAAAAAATCGGAATGTCTTTAACTTCCAAAAACGTATGGCGGTAACTCATGACTTTTTTATTTGAATCATGTTTCATCGCTTTTGCGCGTAATTGCCATAAAGGTGCTTTGCCTTCGCAACGGTCGCATGGCGTATAAGTCAAATTGCGCAGATATAAAACGGTGCCGTTATCGGTGCGTTTCATTTTGGACGCCGTAATATACGTACCGTCATATATTTGCATTGCCATTTGTTTAGCGACCGCATTTTTCATATGGTCGGTTAAAACCATGTCATCGGCCGTCGTAACGGTGCCGTCCGACATGATTACCGTTACTTTGCCCGGTGCAACGGCTTGGTTATTTTTACGGTCATAAATCAATTTTTCCGTTCTTAAAGTCATATCATTTTGCGTGACGACAACATTGCCGAGGGCCGTTAAAGTTTCGTTGTTTTTGCTGTATTCGATTGCATCGGCTTCAAAATCCACCGGTGCATTTTTATCGGGCAAATCCAATTCCATTTTCGGGAACGCCGCCGCCGCCGATGAAAGAATCAGGATACTTAAAAACAAAACGGCTTTGAACAAGGAAAGTTTAAATTTTTTGTTGCGCAATAACGCGATATACACGGCGATAATCGGCAAAAAGACGTTGATGAACATTAACGGCAAGAACATCAAATTTTTCCCCGCCATGTTTTCAAAAGCCAACGCAAACGATTGGACAACCAAAGCCGCTCCGATGACAAAGTTGATTTGTCCGACTTGTCCGCGGCGGTTATAGTATCCGGCTAGCACGCCGAACATGGCTAGGAAAACAAACGTAAAATTGTAAATCGGCTGTAAAAGCCGGCGGGCCGCTTCGACTTTAAATTTGCGATAAGTCGGGGGTGTTATGTCGTCATTCGGCACCGCCGTCAACAAAAAGCCGAGCGAATGTTCTTTGACGTCCGTGTTGCGTCGTTCGTTCCCATTCTTTTCGTCAAAAAACATAGTATATTTTTCGAATTTTAAAATGGAAAATTGGCCTGTCTTTTTGGCGACTTCCTGACGCACGCCTTTTTCAAAAACAACCTGTGTTTGTCCGTTATCTTGAAAAACGGTGCCTTGTTCCGCTACCAAAACAGCTGTTTTTTCGGGATTCTTGGCATCGTATACGATGATGCCTTTGATGATGCCGTCGGGCAAACGTTCCTTAATATAAATCGTCAAACCGTTTTTAAAAGAGTTAAATTGCCCTTCCTGCAACATCAAATGGGACAGGTTATTTTTGATTTGCCATTTCATTTCGCGCATTTGCGTATTTGAATACGGAACAAGTGATAATGTTAAAAAATACCCCAAAACCGTTAAAGTAAATGCAAATATCAACGGTGCACGCATGATTTGGCCGTTGCTCATCCCGATAGCTTGCATTACCATTAATTCTTTGTCCGATTGCATGCGCGAAAAAACAAACAACACAACGGCAAACAAAGCCAACGGAGAAAGAATTTGAACAAAGTTCGGTAAAACCAAAAACGTCATTTTCAAAAAGATGGCAACCGATACGCCCTTTGTCACAATCATGTCAACCATACGCAACGATTGCGTCAGCCACACCAGCACCGTCATGCTGACCAAGACAAGCGCAAAACCTACAGCGAGTTGTTTTAAAATATAGCGGTCTAAAATTTTCATCCGAATTTTCCTTTAGAGGCACTATACGCTAAAGGATGAGAATTTTCAACTGTCTTTTTTAAACGATCTTGTAAAATATGCGTATAAATTTGTGTTGTGGCGATATCGGCGTGCCCCAACATCTTTTGCACCGAGCGCAAATCGGCATCATGTGCAATCAGGTGCGATGCGAACGAATGCCTGAAAACATGCGGTGAAACGCGCACCGGATCAATGCCCGCTTCAACGGCGATTTTTTTCAACGCTTTGAAAAATCCGTCCCTTGTTAAATGCCCTTCTCTACCCGATGAAGGGAACAGCCATTTGGATACGCGCCCCCGTTTTAAAGAAAATTCACGGTGTATCAACCATTCGTTGAGTGCTGCCGCCGCCGGTTCATTCAACGGTACGATGCGTTCTTTGTTGCCCTTGCCGATGACAGTGATGGTTTTGTTGTCTTTCGTAACGGCCAAAACGGTTAACCCGACCAATTCGCTGACCCGCATGCCCGATGCGTATAAAACCTCCAACATTGTTTTCATCCGGACATCTTTTTCTTTGGCCGTGTCAATAAGTCGTGCCGTTTCTTCTTCGGTCAGATATTTGGGCAACGATTGCCCGATTTTCGGAGATTGCAAATAATCGGCGGGATTTTTTTTAATCAAATCTTCCGAATATAAATAACGGTAAAATTCGCGCAGGGCAGACAACCGACGCCCTTGCGTTTTAGCCGATAAACCCGCTTTCACGATACTGTGCAGATATTCTTCCAAATCCGTGCGCTTTGCCTTTCGAAGGTCGATGCCGCGTGCCGTTAAAAAGCCGTTTAAATCGGTTAAATCTTGGCCGTAAGCTTCAATCGTGCGCACCGATGCGCCGTGTTCGGCAATTAAGATGTCCAAAAACGCGTCTATGTATTTTTGGTAAGGAATGGTGCGCCGTTCGTTTCTATTATCACTCATTCATACACCATTTGTTCAATGATAATCGAGCGGGACAAATAAAGCGGTAAAATGGTATTTAAGGCATCCAAAATCCCTTTTTCATAATTTTGAGAGACGTTTAACTTGGAAATGGCCCATAATAAAGCTTCGCCCGTTTTACCGTCCTTAATCATTTTGTTCAGTGCCATTTGGTTTAACGGCGTGTACGAACTTTTTGTTTCGTCGGCCAGATCCGATAACAATTCCGGATTGTCAACCGGAAAATAATCCGGAATCATTTGCGCAAAATGCGTGCAATAAGGCGATTGCGTTTTTAAACAGGTCGTTAATGCCGCGTCAATCGATTCGGGCAAACCCGCCCCCATTTTGTTCATTACGGGCGATAATAAAAAGGCTTCGAATTGCCTGTTTTTATCCGTACTGTTTTTTAGCAAAATATACCACGGATGCCCCGCCGACAAATTATCGGTCAATGCAAAAACCTGAACGGCATTAAATGCCAGATAAGCATTTTCAGGCGCGGGGGATATCGTCAGCAAGACTTCTTCTGCCATCGGTGCCAAAGCGCGGAATAAATGATCGTCGCGCGCCGCATTTAAAAAATCGTTCGCCGCTTTGGCTTGTTCTTCGGGCGTAATTCCCGTTTTCATTTTTTGATAGAGCAGTGCGCGTTTAATAGAAGAATTTACCGCGGGCGTTCCCGGAAAAACCGAACTGTACAGCACATCCAAATCACGCCATGAAACGCCGGATTGTTCGGCAAATTCGATTCTTTCGGCAATCGGCACGTTTTTGCGATTTGATAACGCTTTTTTAAGCCATAAAGGTTGAGCGGACACATCGGGCATTTTATCGCCCAAAGCGGCCAAAAAAGCCACATGCCACGGCGTATAAACTTTAATGTCGGGCAATTTGTCCTTCGTTTCTTCAAAAACGCGTTCGGCCAAAGCGATTAAAGTTTTATCTTTGCCGCCGTCTTCTTTATAAACGGCAAATGCCAGCTTGGTTTTTGTCATATCGCCGTCCTCCATCAGGCAGGTCAGGCGCATTTCATCGGCCATACGTGCCAAAGCCGGTGTATCGACAAGGGGACAGGCTTCTTTTGTATGGCCGGCCAAAACCAAGGCCATGGCCTTTAAACGGATGAATTTCGGCGTCAATTTAATTTGAGGAATTTGGTTGATTAAATCCACGACTTGGTCAAATGCACCGAGTTCCAACAAAGCGTTCAGGCGTGTCATTAAAAAGCGGTCGGGGGCATAGGGATTGCTTTCCCAATATACGCCGCCCGTATCGGTTGTAATAAGTGCCAATACTTTATCGCGCATCGCGGGCGAAAGGGTTAATTTGGATGTTTTATCAATCAAATCGGATACTTTTTTCGGATCGGATTTAATCCAAATTGTCCCCGGCAAAATTTGTTTCAAACCCAAGGTGTTTAAAGACAGTTCGTCCAATTCTTCCATTTTGACGGATTGAATCGGCGAAAATGCTTTAACGGGCGTGTCCGCAAACACGGCACCGCAAATTATCAGGGCAAAGAAAAAAAATTTATGAATTTGTCCCATAGGCAACAGGCTTTTCAACGGTTGTAACGGTCGGTTTAAAATCGTAGACGGCCACAAAAATTAAAAATATAATAACCAAGGCCGCCGCGATTTTTAACAAATAGTGCTTTTTTTCTTTCCCATAGCGCATTTTTTTCTTTCCTTTCTCTGGACAGATGCCCAAATAACTGTTATAATTGATTACATTACAATGTAACAATTTTTTTGTCAAGAAACAACGATGAACCATAAGTTAAAAGAATCGAAAATTATATTGCTTGTCGGCATGATGGGAGTGGGGAAAACTTCTCTCGGACGGATTTTGGCCAAACGGCTCAATTTGCCGTTTATGGACAGTGATAAAGAAATCGAAAAAATCACGGGTTTTACGATTTCGGATTTATTTGCCAGATACGGCGAACACGAATTCCGTGTCGGCGAAGAAAAAATCATGGCGCGCTTGCTGAAAGGCAAACCGTGCGTTTTATCATCGGGCGGCGGCGCTTTTTTATCTCAAAAAACGCGGGAAGTTGCCAAAGAATATGCCATTTCGGTATGGATTAAGGCCGGCCCCGACGTTATTTCAAAACGCACGCAAGGGCGTACACATCGGCCTTTGGTTCCCGCGGCGGATAATCAAAAGGCTATTGAAAGGCTTGTCAGCGAATGCTATCCGTTGTATGAAAAGGCCGATATCATGGTGGAATCTTTCCAAGAACATCCGTATAAAACGGTCGAACGGTTGTTGGGACTTTTGCACGAACGCGGGATTATTGAACCCGTAGAATTTGAAAATCGCTCCCGTAAGCATTTTTATAAAAAAGGATAATTCCGAATGGCTTCTTATATATTGTTGTTTATTTTGCTGTGCCTGTCGTTTTTCTTTTCGGGAACCGAAACAGCGGTAACGGCGTCGTCAAATGCCCTTTTGCATGAAAAGGAAAAACAGGGGAATGCCCGCGCCAAACGGTTGAACGAATTGAAAAAAGACCCTTCCGCGGTCATCAGCACCATGTTGTTCGGCAACAATATTGTGAACATTGCCATTACAGCCATTTCAACGGCTTTATGCATCCAATATTTCGGGGAAACGTATGGCGTTTTGGTCGCCACTTTCGGCGTTACGACCATTGTATTGATTTTTTCCGAAATCATGCCCAAAACCTGTGCAATGATGAACCCGACCGGTTTTGCGCTTTTTGTAACGCCGGCTTTAAGCCTTTTCGTCATTATTTTGCGCCCGTTCGTTGTCGCTTTGAATTGGATTGCCGGCCATGTTTTAAAATTGTTTAACATAAAGCCTTCAAAAACCGTCAGTGAAGCAGAAGTCAAAGCCGAAATTCGCGGTGCCATATCCATGCCGCAAGGCGATGTGATGAACCAAGAACGGTATATGTTGAAATCCGTTTTGGATTTAAGTGAAGTCGACGTGGATGACATTATGGTGCACCGCAGCCAAATGGTGTCTTTAAATGCTGCATTGCCGACCGAAGAAATCATTAATTTCGTTGCTCGTTCGCCTTACAGCCGCATTCCGTTGTGGTTGGGCAAACGTGAAAATATCGTCGGAATTTTGCATTCCAAAGCGCTTTTGAAAATGATGAACGCGTATTACACGAACGGCAAAAACATTTCGATTAAAAATTATTTGACAAAGCCTTGGTTCGTTTTAAATACGACAAGCCTGCTTGACCAACTGCACGCATTTAAAGTGCGCCATGAACATTTTGCCGTTGTCGTGGATGAATACGGCGCGTTGCAAGGAATTGTGACATTGGAAGACGTTTTGGAAGAAATCGTCGGTGATATTGCCGATGAAACCGATATCCCGGATAAATCCGAATTATGCGTCAAAAAAACGGAATCGGGGGCTTTTCGTGTGGAAGGCAATGCGACCATCCGCGATATAAACCGCCATTTTAAATGGGAATTGCCCGATGACAACGCATCGACTTTGGCGGGCTATATCATGTATGAAACCGAACGCATCCCGAACGTCGGGCAAACGTTTGTCATTGACGGGTTTACGTTTACCGTCGTCGGCAAAGAGCGCAACCATATCACCGAAATCGATATTATTCCGCCGGCAAATTGATTTTTTATCGGCGGTTTTGTTCGACTTATATTTACGGGAAAGTGAAAATTTTTTATTTTTAAAGATTAATTATATCGGATAAGCGGTACGATTTTTTGAACGCCCGCGGTGTCTTTTATAACATGAACGACACGTTCCAATTCTTCGATATTTTGAGCAATGCCCATAATGTAAACGGTGCCGTTTTCCATCACGATTTTGTAATTGGAAGACGATATATCTTTTGTCAGCATTAATTGAGCACGGATTTTGGCCGAAACGGCAGCGTCAAAATTGACTTTTTCAATGGATAACGGTTCGGCAATGCGGATGTAATTGTATACTTTTTTGACGCCGTCGGTGCACCAGGTTACTTCGACGATTTTATCGATTAAATCAATATCCCCGACCGCACCCGTCAACAAAACGCGCCCTTCAAAAACCGTTACGTCAATATCCACCGACAATTTGGAATCCAATTTGATATAGCTGTCGCGCAACTTTAAATTCAATCCCGTATCGGCTACATCGTCATTCAGCGGGCGGTCGTCCAAGACCAAAGTCGTCACTTTTCGCGCACCCGTAAAAATCGTTCCCGCAAATTGGCAGGCCGATATAACGAAGCAGACAAAAATCAAACAAGATATTTTGCAAAAAAGTGCCGTGTGTGACTTTCGTTCGAAAAATACCGAAATTTTTTTTGAAACGTATCCGTTTTTGTTTTGAATTGCCATGCATACGGCAGGGTACTTCGTGCGTCGATTGCTGCCGAAAATCCCGCCGGCAAACCGGCAAAGCGGTTTCATAGCACCCTCCAAGCATCCTTGATATGCCTGGGCATGCGTTTGGGTGCAAATAAAACGGCATCGTAACGCACGCCGAAATCGGCAAATTTCGGATTGCGCGCCAAAAAAACGGCCGACGCGCGGATGACGCGTGCTTGGTTTTTAATCGTAATTGCATGCAACGCTTTTTCGAAAGTGGCGCGCTTTTTGACTTCAATAAAAATCAACAAACGCCCTTTGCGCATGATTAAATCGACTTCGCCCGCTCCCGTACCACGACCCGTCACATAGTTGCGTGCGACGGGAATGTAGCCTTTTAACATCAGCAACATCTGCGCCCATTTTTCGCAGTGGTGCCCCGTTTTGCAATCCGCCGATTTGTCGGGAAGGGGGTGTGTGTTTGTATCAATGCGTGTCATTTTGTATATCCAATGCCATTTTGTAAATTTGTTTTTTGTGAATGCCCGTCATGTCCGCAACCAATTCGGCGGTATCTTTAAGCGAGGCGTTTTGAAGCGTTTGAACAATCAACCGTTTAATATCGTTATCCGTCATTTTTTCATCTTGCGCGTGCACACGGTCGATGACCAAAACCAATTCGCCTTTCGGTGCACCGTTTCGGGCGTAAAAATCAATTAAATCCGAAACGTTCATCCGTTTTGCTTCTTCAAATTTTTTCGTTATTTCACGTACAACGGCCATTTGGCGGTTGCCCAAAACCTGCAAAATATCGTCCAAAGCCCCTTGCAACCGATGGGGCGTTTCGTAAAAAATTAACGTGGCAGCCAAGTTTTTAACGCCGCTTAAAACGTTTTGGCGTGCAGTCGGCTTGTGCGGCAAAAAACCGCCGAAATAAAAACTGTCGGACGGCAACCCCGATAATTGCAACGCCGATAAAACGGCATTGGCGCCCGGTACCGTCGTGTAAGCCAAGCCCAATTCTTGCGCTTCGCGTACCAAGCGGTATCCCGGGTCGGAAATCAGCGGTGTCCCGGCATCGGATACCAGCGCGATATTGACGCCTTTTTTTAATTTGTCAATCAACGCGGGGCGCGCTTCGTCGGCATTATGTTCGTGATAAGGCGTCAACGGCGGGCATTTTAACCCCAACAAAGTCATCAGTTGTTTTGTCGTACGTGTATCTTCGCAAGCGATTAAATCCGCGCTTTGCAAAATTTCTTTGCCGCGTATGGTCATGTCGGACAAATTACCGATGGGCGTGGATACTAAAAATAACATGTCACCATCCTTATAAAAAACTTGAAAATGCTCTGTAAAAAATATAACATGTAAATAAACCCAAAATCAACAAAAAGGTATTAAAAATGATAAAACTTAAGGCGTTAAAAATATTGACCGTCGCATGTATCTTGGCTTTGGCGGGGTGTGGTGATAAAGGAGGCACGTTTGTTGAACCGCCCGCATTGTATACACCGTCGGAAACGGGTGTGCATACCGCAACGGCCAAAATGGCAATGTTGGTACCGTTAAGCGGCCCGTCGGCTCAATTGGGCGAAGATTTAAGGCGCTCCGGCATGATGGCGCAATTCGATAAAACGGATTCGGGCAGCGCCGTGTTCTTTTATGATACCAAAGGGACCGCTCAAGGTGCCGTAGACGCTTACCATGAAGCGCTTAAAGAAAAACCCGATTTAATTATCGGCCCCGTTTTTTCGGGCGAAGTGGCGGCGGTTAAACGTCAAAATCCGTCTGTGCCCGTTTTGTCGTTTACGTCGGACGGAGATGCCGTCGGTGACGGCGTTTATACGATGGCGTTAATGATTCCCGAACAAGTAAGGCGCATTGTGGATTACGCTTGCACGGCGGGTCAACGCAAGATGGCCGTGTTGGGCCCCGAAAACAAAGTGGGTGAATTGGTCATGAATACATTGGCGATTGAAGTTGCCAAATGTCCCGGCATGGAAATTCACAAAGTATCGCTCTACAGTCCGAAAACGGTTAATTTTGATCCGGCGATTTTAAAAATCGTGCCGAAGCCCATTGATGCGAAAAAGGCAAATTTAACCGATGAAGAACGTGCTCTTTTGAATACCCCGATTGATCAGCGTGTCGATTTTGATTCGTTGTTGGTGTTTGAAGAAGGCATTAAATTGCAACAAGTCATGTCGTTGTTGTCCTACTATGACGTTACGCCGCGCGCTATTCCGATGTACGGTTTGTCATCTTGGCAAGCGGCAAAGGATGCCGCGTTTATCGGCGGATATTTTCCCGCTTTGCCGATGAAAAGTCATCAAGATTTTGATGCCAAATACCGTCAAAATTTCGGTTCAAAGCCGGCACCGTTATCATCGTTGGCATATGATGCCGTTTCATTGGGGGCATTGTTGGCAAGTGTCGGTGTCGTGAATGAATCGATGATGACCCAGCCTGCAGGATTCGTTGGCGTGGACGGTCGTATCCGTCTTGAACAAGACGGCACGAATACACGCTTGTTGGACATGATGCGTATGACGGGGCGCGGGCGTTTTCAAGTAGCCGAACCGGCTGCGGATGAATTGCCGCCCCGAAAAAATTCGTTTTGGTTTAATGAAGACCGCGCAACGTTTGATGTTGAACGCACGTCGGACAGGTGAATTCGGTTTGTTTTAAACAAAAGAAAGGAAAGAAAATGACAACCCCCGTTAAATTAATCATAGGCGCCCTTTTGTTCCCGATAGTCGTAATGGCGTTGATGTTTATAATGACAACACCGTTGTATTTGTGGAATCATTCGACGCAAAGCATTTTATTGTGGATGGGGTCGCATTTGAATAACATGTTGTTTATTTTGTCTGTGCCGTTTTTAAAAATTGTGATGGCTAAAAAAAATACCGCAGCGAAATACTTGCCGTTTTTATACGCGACGGTTATTTCATATATCGCGTATTGTGCGTTGGTTTATCTGCTGGGACACGTCGGCGCCGTTATCAAAAGTTTTTATGTAGCCAGTTTTTTAATGACCATTATTAAAACCGCCGCCGTTTTCTTGTTGTTCGTTGCCGATTGGGCATTGTTTGATCGGTTGACGAATGTTAAGGCACTGAGCGGCATTAAATAACCGTTTGCCCGTTAAAAAAAATATTACCCTCTCTCGATTCGCAAAAAAATTTCATTAAAATTAAAAAATATTTTTTTGCGACTTTAAAAAATGTAAATAGAACAAGGACTTACGGGGGGGGGGGGAGGGCTTGTAAAAAATAAAAAAACGGTTATAGTTTATTTTGTAAATCCGGAAGAAATTCCTTATTTTTAATTTATTTTTTGGGAGTAAAAAATGAAAATAAAAAATTTGTTCAAGAAAACAAAAACGCCGATTGAACAAGGTCGTTCAATGGTCGAAATGCTCGGTGTTTTGGCGATTATCGGTGTTTTGTCCATCGGCGGCATTGCGGGATACACAATGGCAATGAACCGATATAAAGCCAATGAAATTTTGGATTTGGCATCGAAATTATCCGTTATGGCCCAAACGGGATATGCATCCGGCTCCGATAATTGGAACGGTTTAGCCGAAGAGATGTTCCATGAAGTTGGCGTAGACCATTATAGCGGCAATATGGGCGGTATCGGACAATATGAAACCACTTTTTTTATTGGCGATTACGGAGATGTCAACATCTATTCGCATAGGAGCGGTATTCAAAATGCCCTTAAATCCATTACGGGCAGTGATCATCCCGGTATTTGGGTTGATTAAGCGTAGCATTGTCGAATATAATGAAAACGCCCTTGTTGCAGGGCGTTTTTGCAATGTTGCCGAAATATTTTTCAAAATCTATCAATTATTCGGCAATAACATCAAAATGAGTTCATTAAGCATCAAAGTGCCTTCCAAAGTGGGAACAAAACCGTCCGAGTGTCGTTTAATCCATTTCAATTTCAATGCGCGGTGAATGCCTGTTTCGGATAATCCGTCGGCGCAAAAAGGAATTTGCCTTAAACGCAATCCCATTAAAACCTTTTCTTCAAACCGTTCATATGGTGTCAAAGTTTCAATAAGAGGCCCGTTTTGCAACCAATTTTTTACATTCGTCGGCGCGCTTGTCGCCGTTAAATTTATGCGCCCGTGCGCGGCGGGGCCGATGCCCAAATAATCGCTGCCCAGCCAATAGGTCATGTTATGCAAACTTTCATGCCCGGCTTTTGCGTAATTGGAAACTTCATAGGACGGTATACCCGCCGTTTTCATAATCTCATCGGTCAAAATATATAAATCGCGTGCCGTTTCGTCGGACAGGGTTTCAATCCCTTGTTTATAAAAAGGCGTGCCTTCTTCCAACGTCAACTGGTAAAGCGAATAATGCGACAAACCTAAATCCAACGCTTCTTTCAATTCCGTTTCCCAATCTTTGGGGTTTTGATTCGGGCGCGCGTAAATCAAGTCCATGTTGACATGTTCAAAAATTGAAGCGGCTTGGTTGATGCGCTCTAATGCCGTTTGCACATTATGGCGCCGCCCCAAAAATTGTAAATCATTTTGCCGCAACGATTGCACGCCGACGGACAGGCGGTTAATGCCGCAATCCTTAAAAGCTTTCATTTTATCGGCAGTTACGGCGTCGGGGTTGGCTTCCATCGTTATTTCAATCGAATTTGAAAAGGAAAAACGGTGTCTGATTTCGTTCATCAGCCGTTTTAAAAAATCCGCCGACATCATTGACGGCGTGCCTCCGCCGAAAAAAATGCTGGTCAGCGGGCGGCCGAACTGGGCTTGATATAAATCCAAATCCCTTAAATATCCCGTAAAAACAGCCGATTCATCGATTGTTTTGCACACGGAACTGGCAAAATCGCAGTACGGGCATTTCGACAAGCAATAGGGCCAATGGATATAAAGCCCAAATAACCCTTTGATTTTATGTTGGTAATCTGCAGCAGGTATTTTTAAAAGCGCATTTTCGGCAAACAGCATAGTATTTCTTGACATTAGTTTAAAAAATTTGTAAGTTTAAATCCAGAACCCCAATTGTTTATAAAAGGGTACTTAATCGTATAATTGTTAAACTAACAAGAAAGAAAAAACAATGCAAATAATTATTACAGGTCAACAAATTAATTTAGGCGACAACTTGCGTTCATATGCTGAAAAAGCATTGGAAACGGCCATATCGAAATATTTTGCCGATGCAATCAGTGCCGATGTGCGCATTGCGAAAGAAGGCGAAGAAATCAAAGCCGAAATTACGGTTCACCCCGTGTCGGGCTCTTTGGTAAAAACAAGCGCCGTATCCGCGGATGCTTATGCCGCTTTTGACGGTGCCGTTGCGAAACTTTCAAGACAGTTGGGCCGTTATAAAAATAAAATTTCCGAACATAAAGCCGCCACGGTCGAAATGGTCGATATGGCCGTTATCGATGCCGGAGATGATGAAGAAGAAGTTGGCGACGCACCCGTTATTATCGCCGAAATGCAAACGGAATTGCCGTTGTGTACGGTCAGTGCTGCCGTTATGCGCATGGATTTGGCCGGTTTGCCCGCTTTGATGTTTAAAAATACGGCCCACGGCGGATTGAATATGGTTTATCGCCGCGCGGACGGAAATATCGGTTGGGTTGATCCGAAACATAAATAGGCATCAGCATGAAAATAACCGATATTTTGTCTAAAAAAGCCATTATTGCTGACGGCAAATTCGGCAGCAAACGCCAATTGCTCGAAAAACTGGCCGGCATGGCCGAAGAAGAAACGGGCGCCGATTCGCGTACGTTATTTGACGCTTTGTTGGAACGCGAACGCTTGGGCACAACCGGCGTCGGCCGCGGCGTGGCATTGCCTCATACGCGGATGACGGGGTTGAAAAAGCTGTACTGCGCCTTTGTCAAAACCGAACCGGTCGGATTTGATTCGGTCGACGGCAAACCCGTTGATTTGGTGTTTTTGCTGTTGGCTCCCGAAGAATCGGGCGCCGACCATTTAAAGGCTTTGGCAAAATTGTCTCGTATCTTGCGCGATGAATCAATAGCCACCGCGTTAAGAGATGCCAAAACGCCTTCTCAAATCTATGACATTATTGTCAAGTATGATGAAGAGGACGCATAAAAATCCATTAAGGTGTAAAAAAGCCTCTCGTAAGGGGGGGGCTTTTTTGATAAAAAAGGCTTTTAACCTTGTATACACGATCGAGACATATGTCTTAAAGTGCAAGTCGAAAAGCTTTGCAATTAAAATAATTTTTATTTAAGGGTATTTAAAGTGAAGCAAATCGATATGTATACGGACGGCGCTTGTTCGGGAAATCCCGGACCGGGCGGTTGGGCTTGCGTTTTGGTCTATGGCGAACATGTTAAACAATTGGCCGGCGGTGCCAAAGAAACAACGAACAACCAAATGGAATTGACGGCCGTCATCGAAGGTCTCAGACAATTAAAACATCCGTGTCGGGTACATATTTATACTGACAGCAAATATGTGATGGACGGCGCCGAAAAATGGCTTGAAGGTTGGAAGAAAAACGGTTGGCGCAAAGCGGATAAAAAAGCTGTACTTAATTCGGGATTGTGGCAAGAACTTGACCGCGAATTGCAAAAACATGAAATCGGCTGGACTTGGGTTAAAGGGCATGCGGGGCATGAACAAAACGAGTTAGTCGATTCGTTGGCGCGCGAACAAAGCGAACTTTATAAAAACCTGTGAAATTTATGTTCGCTCGTTAAAAATCAATAAAAAAAGAGGAGCAGTTGCCCCTCTTTTTGTTTTGCTTATTGTTGATACACTGTCGGTATCTTATTTTTTAGCATTGGAAGCTTTGACGGCTTCTTGCAATCTTTGGCCGATTAAAGCACCCGGATTGATTTTGCCATCAACAATCAACATCGGCACGCCATTGATATTCAATTGAGCTGCGATAGCTTGATTGGCGGCCAATTTTGCTTTGATTTCATCAGAATTGGCATCTTTTTCCAATTTTTTGACATCCATGCCCAAATCGGCACCCATTTTTTTCAAAGCAGCTTCATCCAAACGGCCTGTAGCATTTGTGATTGCTTCATGCATTTTGGCAAATTTGCCTTGTTTGCCAGCAGCCATGCCATAGCGGGCGATTGTTTCGGAAACTGCCCCGAAAATCGGCGTATCCATCAAGATCCAACGAATGTTCTTTGCATTTTTAATTGCTTCGGATATTTCTTTGTTTGTTTTTTTGCACCAGCCGCATTGATAATCGAAAAATTCGATAATAACGAATTTGCCCTTCGGATTGCCCAAAACGTGGTTTGATTTATCGGCAACGATTTTGGCAACCAAATCAGCGGGAGCCGTTTGCAATTCGGGAGCTTTTTGCGGAGCCGTTTCGGCATTTTTAGCTTGTTGAGCTTTATAATAAGCTTCCACGGAATCAATCAACACTTTGGGGTTTTTCATGATAAAATCGCGGATTTCGGCATCGCGGTGTTCCATTAATTTTGCGGGGATGGGTCTGCCTTTGCCGTCGGCAAAGGGTTTACCGTGCGGGCATTTGCCGTCAAGGCCCGCCGTTAAAATCGAGCCGGAAATTAAGATGGCAGAAGCCAATATAACGCTTGATTTAATCAATAATTTTGTTTTGTCAGTGCATTCGCATTTGCATGAGCAATCCGGACCGCATTTGCAAGCCTCTTTGGCGCAAGTGCAAGCATCCTTTTTTTCAACGACGGGTTTCGCCGAAGATTTTGCATGGGCAGTTGTTTGTTTTTTATTTGCCATTTGATTTCTCCTAGATAACGAAAAAAAATTATTACGGATTTAGATTATAACGAATATACGATTTAATGCAAGAAAAAATAAAAAAAGCCCGAAAAAAATATTCGGACTTTTTTAAATTTCATTTCAATTTAGAACTTATATTGAGCCGCTAAAGAGAAAATATTGGCATTTGAACTGTATTTGGCGCACAATTCGGACGAACCTTCCGAACCGTGTTTGGCTCTGACGCTTTTAACAAACAAGTGCGCGTAGCCGCCGTCAAGTTGCCAGTTGTTTTTTTCATAAGAAAACCCGAATGAAGCCCACCAACGGCGTCCGTCCGGAATGCGTGCCGTACGGTTCAGTGGGGATTCAACCGCCGGATCATCGTAAGCGCCGCCCAAACGTAATGTCAAATCATTATTGTATTTATAATCCGTTCCCAAGGCATAAAACCAAGTGTTCGACCAGTTTTCTTTGGTATCGGAAACAAGGTAATTTCCCGATGCGTCGGCTTGATCGCGATAGATGGTCAAGTTTTTAAAGCGTGTCCAACGCGTCCAACGCGCCGTTGCCGAAACATTCCAACGGTCATTGATTTTTTGGTTGGCCGAAAAAATAACCATTTCGGGCGTTGTAATTTTGGCATTAATGTCATATTTGCCGTTTAAATAAGAGCCGTACGGAGCGGCAATTCCGCTGACGGTGTTGGTGCCCGTTAATTTGTGTTCGACATGGGAACGATACGAAACGCCGACTCGTGTGCCGTTCACAGGTTCCAATGCAAAACCGACGGTATACCCGACAAGCAGATCGTCCCCTTCCAAATCCGTTTTGCCGCCGAAATATGTGGAAGTACCCGTCAATTTGTCCGTTTCAACGGCACCGGTTAAATTCGCGCTGATATGTTGAATGTTCAACGATGCGCCCAATGACAAATAATTTGTTGCTTTTACGGCCAAAGCCGGGCTGACGTTCAATGCTTGTACCGAAGAACGCCCCGCATGCGAACGACCGAACCAATCGTTGTCGTAATCGGTCACCAAACCGAACGGCACGTAAACGCCGATACCGGCCGTAACGCGGTCATTGATTTTGTATTGGCCGAAAGCTTGCGGCAAAACGCGTACGATATAGGGATCCGTTTTGCCCGAAAAAGTTTGACCCGAACCATATTTTACAGACCCTTTGGCATGTGAACGGATACCGACGGTTGACGCCCCTAATTGAATACCGCTTTTTTCATTGAAAACTATACCGGCGGGGTTATACCCGATAGCGGAAAAATCGTCGCCGACCATACCGGCCCCCGCAAATGAACGGCCGAGGTTCGTTGTTGAATATTCCGATAGTTGGAAACCGGCCGCTTGGACGGTCAAAGCCGAACCTAAAACAAACGTTGCGGCGGAAACACTTAAAATCCTATTCATAAAAACTCCTTAAAATATGTTATAAGTCGGAAACTTTCCTAGCAAATAAAGCCGTATAAAATCAAGAAAATATGATTGTATGGTAAAAAATGTCACATTTATGTCTTTGATGCGTCATATAAGTGTCATAAAATGGTATTTTTTATATACTTAAGCGGATAAATCCGCATTTTTCGAATTTATGGGAATGCTTATTTGGTTTTTACTTGGAAAATAATGAAAATTACTGTATAAATATAGCCGATTTTTTGTTTTTAATTTTTAAAAAAGGTATCCGAATGATTTATATATGGTTGCTGTTGGGATTGTTTTTGCTGGCATGGGGCGGCGATGTGATGGTAAACGGATCGGTTGCGTTGGCCAAAAGGTTGGGGGTGTCATCATTGCTGATCGGGTTGACGTTAGTCGGATTCGGTACGTCCACGCCCGAATTGTTAACCAGTTTGATTGCCGTTTACAAAGGATCCGAAGGCATAGCCGTTGGTAACGTTGTCGGGTCGAATATTGCCAATATTTTATTGGTGCTGGGCATGGCGGCCTTTATTGTGCCGGTTAAAATTGATGTAAAAGCGTTTAAGCGTGACGGTGCATTTTTGGCCGTAGCAACGCTTGGGTTGATTGTTGCGTTGATTGTCGGGAAAATCAATTTTATTATGGGCGCGGTGTTGGTGTCGTTGTTGATTTTATACGTTGCATATTCTTATTATTCGGATAAAAAAGAACAAAAATGCCTTAATACAACAGAAAATGTTTCGACACAAGAAATGAAAATGCCCCTTTTTTTGTCATTGGTTAAAGCCTTCGGTGGTATAGTATTGACAATTTTGGGAGCTAAATTATTGGTGGACAATTCGATTGTTTTGGCGCGCGAATGGGGCGTGTCCGAAGCCGTTATCGGATTGACGATTGTGGCGGTCGGCACATCTTTGCCCGAATTGGCAACATCGGTTGCCGCATCGTTTAAAGGGCAAAGTGCGGTGGCTTTCGGCAATGTTGTCGGGTCAAACATATATAATGCGTTGTTCATTTTAGGATTGACGGCTTTGTTTATGCCCGTTACGGTGCCCGAATCCATGGGGCCGGATGTTATATTGATGACGTTGGTAACGGCGGTGTTAATCGGTGTCGCGTTTTGGGAAAAACAATTTTCGCGCAGTATCGGGTTTGCCTTTTTATGCGCATATGCGGGCTATACTTATTATTTATATACATTGCCGACGGTATCGTAAATGATTGTTCAAAAACAAAATGTTTCTTTAAATAAAACGGTTGCCGTGGGTTTAAGCGGTGGCGTTGATTCGACGTTGACGGCTTTGTTGTTGCAAGAGCAAGGCTATAAAGTTATCGGGTTGTCGATGTCCATTTACAATAAAGACATTCCGTCCCTAAAACCCGCGGGCAAATCATGCTATGGCCCGAATGAAAAACAAGATATCAAGGATATTCAAAAATGGGCTTTGTCAAAAGGGATGGACGCATATATTATCGATTTGTCCGAAGAATATAAACAAGAGGTTTTGAAATACTTTAAAGAAGCTTATTTATCGGGCAATACGCCCAATCCGTGCATTATGTGCAACCAAAAAATGAAATTCGGATTATTGGCGGATAAGGCCGAAGAACAAGGCATTTCGTTTGATTATTTCGCGACGGGGCATTATGTGCGCCTTGAAAAGGCGGGAAATCGTTTCGTTATTAAAAAAGCCGTCGATGACAAAAAAGACCAAAGCTATTTTTTGTACCGTTTGACGCAAGAACAATTGGCACGTACGTTGTTCCCGTTGGGCGGTTTTACCAAGGAAGAAGTTCGCCAAATGGCGCGTGACCGTTCTTTGGCAGTGGCCGATAAAGTCGATAGCCAAGATTTTTATGCCGGCGATTATGCCGATTTGTTGGAACAAGCGCCCCGATGCGGCGAAATTGTCCATACGTCGGGAAAGGTTTTGGGAACTCACCAAGGTTTTTGGCATTATACCATCGGTCAACGCAAAGGGTTGGGCGTTGCGTACAGCGAACCGTTGTTTGTCGTGGATATTGATGCACAAAATAATCGTGTGATTGTCGGGAATGTGACCGAAACTTTGTCAACAACGTGTTATGCAAAGGCGTGTAATTGGGTGGCTTTGCCCGACGTACCGCATCAACCGTTACGGGTAATGGCGAAATATCGGTCCGCGGGCCGCGCCGTACCGGTCGTGATTGAAGCGGTGCATGATGATACGGATTATATCGGCGGGGCAAAAATCAAAATAACATTTGATGAACCGCAAAAATCCGTAACGCGCGGACAATCAATCGTTTTTTACGGCGCGGTTGATGCGGCGGGCAATGTTTTGCCCTTTACGTCAACGGATGTAAACGATATGTTGCGCTCGGCCGATACGGTTTTGGGGGGCGGTATTATTTTATAAAGCGTGTTTTCCTTAAAAATTGTTTTTGAAAAAGGCCGTTACCGATCATTTCGAATCAAATAATCATTTTTCATATGACACATTTTTTTCGCGGGACGGGAACAAACGTTCTTCAATAAGGCGGACCTTCATAATATTTTGCGTATCGGCGGGCATGCCGAATGTCGAATTTTCCGTTTGTCGGGATGAATTTATCAGCCAAAGCGACGGGGTAACGGTTGTTTGCTTATTTAATCCGTCTTGGTAAGAGTTTATCAAAGCATTATACCGCGCCTTATTGGCAATCGGCATTTGATATAAATAAGCGCCGATGAATTTTTCCGCCAATTCGCGTTCGGGAATATGCCCGCGGTCGCGCAATTCTTCATACACCGCTTTTTCATTCGGAAAACCGTTTTCCTTTAAGATAAGGGCAATATTTTTCGCATTGAGCGTCAAATCAAACAACACATCGGCATATTTTAATCTGTCTTGGTGCTTTTCAAGAAAATCGTTGACGAAGGTTTGTGTTTGCATGACTTCTTTATACCATTTGACCAACGGCAACATGGTACCCGTTTTAACGGCACTTTGAACGGTGTGTTCGAAATCCGCACTGCTGAAATTTTTAAGCCTGCTTTCAAAATCCGTTAACCATTGTCCATAGGGCGATTTGATGAAATTTTGCCGCATGGTTTCGTGTTCCGATTTGACTTCGGATAATATTTTTGAAGGCGTTTTGGTACCGTCTGTTTCAATTAAAACCCCTAAAACTTCGCCGTAATAAGTGCAATTGTCCCGTCGTGCGTCGTAAAAAAGAGAACGGGCATAATTTAGAACGGCCAAATCTTTATCGCCCGAAAATTTGTCATCGATTTCGGTTAAATTAAAAAAATAAGGTTTTGATTTACGGATATTTTGTTCCATGGTGCGTCCCCTCATTCAATCAAAGGAATGTATCTATGCTAAGCTTGTTTTCGGATTTTGTCAACATTTGAATGCAACGGCATTGAGTTTTGCCGCCAAAAAGCACCGTTTAATTTTTAACGGGAAATTAAATGTGCAACAATTCCAAAAAAGACCGTACTTCATCCGTGTTGCCCAAAGATGTCACGGCAGCATCGGGCAATGTTTTTTTGACCAATCCCGCCAATACTTTGCCGTTGCCGCATTCGACAAACCGGTTTATGCCTTGCGATGACATGAACTTTAACGAATCTGTCCACAAAACGGAACCCGTTACTTGGCGGATAAGCAGCTCTTTAATTTCATCCGCTTGTTTGACGAACTTGCCCGTTACGTTCGCGATGAGAGGGACGGACGGATTTTTTAAATCGGTGTGTGCCAAAACGTCTTTCATTTTTTCGGCTGCGCTTTGAATAAGCGGGCTGTGAAACGGTCCGGCGACGGCAAGTTTAATCGCCCGTTTGGCACCGGCCGCTTTGGCGGCTTCCATGACTTTGTTTAAGGCCTCTTCATGGCCGCTGATAACAATTTGACCCGGGCAATTATCGTTGGCAATGACAACTTGTTTGCCGCCCAAATCGGTATTTTCAATGATTTCTTTAACTTGGTCAAACGTTAATGCCAAAACAGCCGCCATGCCGCCCGGATTTTTTTCGGCCGCTTCGGCCATGGCCAAACCGCGGGCGCGCAATAATTTGGCACAATCGGAAATGTTTAAGGCAGCGGCCGCACAAAGAGCCGTGTATTCGCCCAAAGAATGCCCCGCGACACAAGAAGCTAATTCGGCCAAGCGTTTGCCCGTTTCGGATTCGATAACGCGCACGATTGCCATGCCGACGGACATAATGGCGGGTTGGGCATTTTGCGTTTGAGTTAACGTTGCGTCATCTCCCGAAAACATTAACGAGCTTAATTTTTCCCCGAGCGCGTCGTCGATTTCTTCGAATACGGCCTTTGCAACGGTAAAGTTATTGTATAAATTTTGCCCCATGCCGACGGTTTGACTGCCTTGGCCGGGGAATATAAAAGCGGGTTTGGTCATATTTGCCTCCGTTTATTTGTCAATTCAGGCCACTATAGCGGGATTTTGAAAAAAAATAAATCATTTTTTTTAACTTTTATAAAAGGTCATATTTGAAAAATATCCGCAAGCGGGCCTTTGAAAACAGAAGGAGATTATGTGAAACGTTTTTTTAGATAAAAGTTAAAATTGACAAAGCATCTTTTCATTTGTATAGTTAAAGGATACTTTATGCAACTTCATAAAGTTACGCGAACATATCTTATATGTTTGCGGGGATTTCGAAACTCCCGCTCAACAGAAGTCGGTCTTGATATGACGACTTTTGAAAAACCATATCAGCTTTCGCCGCGGGGCGGATGCTGTGAATAAGGTTTTCCCAAATAAGCAGACTGTGCTGTTGAGCAGGTTTCGAACATCCGCCCACCTTTTTTAAGGTGGGTTTGTTGTTAACCCCCTATCAAATGACGAGGTATTTAAAATATGGGAGAATCTTTATATGACCAATATATTGAACGGGCATTAATCAAAGAATTGTTATCGACGGCAAATGCCGATTTATTGGACGGTTTAAATCAAGCGCAATTAAAAGCATTGGTGATGCATATTATTCTTTTGATAAGACAGACAAAGCAAAATTAAACGGTTGTTTTTATATTTTGTTCTTGTTTAAATCATACATATCTTGTATATTTTTTTGTATGAGCCTTATTAAATCCATAACCACCGTCGGTGGCTTTACAATGCTTAGCCGAATTGTCGGATTCGTGCGCGACATTTTGATTGCCAAATTTTTGGGTGCCTCAATGATGGCGGACGCTTTTTTTGTGGCTTTAAGATTTCCGAATTTGTTTCGCAGCCTGTTTGCCGAAGGGACGCTTAATGTCGCTTTCGTGCCGATATTTTCGGGCGAATTGCATGAAAACGGCAAAAGGGGTGCATTGGTATTCGCACGAGCGGTGTTCAGCTTTTTGTTTTACGTGTTGTTAATCTTTACGGTGTTTATGGAAATTTTCATGCCGTCGTTCATGTTTATATTGGCACCGGGATTCGACAGCATTCCGGGCAAATTGGAACTGACGACTTCTTTAAGTCGTATTACGTTTCCGTTCCTGTTATTTGTGTCTTTGGTATCGTTGTTGTCGGGCGTTTTAAATTCCGTCGGTAAATTTTGGGCAGCGGCCTTTACCCCGACGTTGTTAAATTTGACAATGATCGGCGCGCTTTATATCATTACGCCGTTTGTCAACAACCCGTATGCGCCTGCGTATGCTTTGTCCGTCGGCGTATGCTTGGCCGGATTTTTGGAGTTGGTTTGGTTGCTTTATTATGTGAAAAGGGAAGGGTTGTTGTTCGGTTTGTTGGGGCCGGTTAAGGCTTTGATTCATATGGGCGGCAATGTCAAATTATTGTTAAAACGCATGGGGCCGGGCGTGTTGGGGTCGGGCGTTTATCAAATCAATTTGTTTTTGGATACGTTGTTCGTATCATTTGTCGGCGCAGGCGCGATTTCATGGCTCAATTATGCCCACCATATGTTCCAACTGCCTATCGGCATTATCGGCGTTGCCATCGGCACGGCCTTGTTGCCCATTTTATCCAAACATATTAAAGCGGGCGAAACGGATGAAGCCAATGCGCAAATCAATCGCGGTTTGGAAATTTCTTTGGCAATGTCGCTTGCGTCGATGATCGGGTTGGCGTTGTTGGCACATCCGATTATTGCCGTTTTGTTTGAACGGGGCGCATTCACAACGAATGACACGTTGCAAACGTCCAAAGCATTGATCGTATTTTCATTCGGTTTGCCGGCTTATATGATGACAAAAGCCCTATCTCCGTTTTTTTATGCGCGCGGCGATACCGTTACGCCCGTTAAAATCGCCGTTTTCGGAGTCGCGCTCAATGCGGCGTTAGCTTTGACATTGATGCAATTTTACGGGTTTGTGGGCATTGCGGCCGCGACGGGCATTACCGTGTGGGTGAATGCTTTTCAATATATGTATCGCCTTAAAAAACAAGGGGAATTTTCCCTTGATTCGACATTTAAATACCGTTTACCGCGGATTGTGGCGGCCGGTATCGGTATGGGCGTATGTTTATACTTCGCACTTGCTTTTTTGGCGCGCCAAAACCCCGGATGGCAACACCAAACGAACTTGCATTCGGTTATGTTGCTTGGGGGATTAATAGGGTTTGGAGCTTTTATTTTCGGCGTATTGTTGATTGGCAGCGGCGGCATTCCCGTTGCGGAAATTAAACGTTTTTTTAAAAAGAGGCAAACAAAAATGATTTAAATCATTTTTGTGAATTGATTGCAAAAATTATTGAATTGTGTGTTAAAATTGTGATACAATTGTCTCGGGAGATATCGGTGCGTTTCCTTGCATCGCAAAGGCAAAAACGGGCGGGTGAAATTACAACATGTTTACACAGATTGGCCGAATGCTTTGCCAATAAAAACGGCCGAATCTTTTTTAACGGTTGATGCTGTTCGACGGATTGGTCGGCGAAAACATCAACGGATGATTTATCGGGAGGAGGAAAAAGATGTTCGATTACAAATATTTGCGTTACGTTTCGGCTTTTTGTTTTTTGGCGGTTGTTTCGGGCGCACTTTATTGGTTTGCGTTTCATGCGAACGATAAAAATATTCAAAACGCTGCGTTGCGGCAAGAGCAAATTGATGTGTCCGAAAATATGCCGGATGAAATGCTTTATGATAAAGATGATGAAACGCCGCCGGATTATGACAAAGATGCCAAATGGCGGGAAGCTCCGATTTTTATTGACGACATTGATTCGGCAACGATTACGACGACAGCTAAATTGCATGAAGTATTTGACCGTTTTATGTTGTATTCGATTCCGACGGTTGAAATTGTTAACCTGCCGTCCGATTTTGCACAAAACGGAAATGCCGAATTGTTCATTAAAGCCGTTTTGCCTCTGACGATGCGGGCGAACGAAAAAATTGCCGAAGACCGTAAATTTTTATTGGGCTTGTCCGATAAGATAAGGGAAAATAAGGCTTTGACGCCCGAAGAAACAGCTCGGTTTGAAGAATTGGCACGCACTTATGATGCGTATGACAGGAAATCGCCGGCAGGTCGGTTGACCGAGTTATTGGAAAAAGTGGATGTCGTGCCGAATTCTTTGGCGATTGCTCAGATGGGTATCCAAACCGATTGGGGCAAAAAAAATGCCGATTCACCGTTCGGACAAAAAGAATGGGTAAACGGAAAATATGTTTTGAAAAAATTTAAAACATTGCCCGAAGCCGTTCAAAGTTTCATGCTTGAAATCAATTCAATGCCGCAATATCAAACTTTTCGTGTCCAACGGCGTGTTTTCAAAAATGTGCGCGGTTCTTTAAGCGCTCGTTTAATTGATTATCTGGCACCGTTTGAACCCGAAGACTCTTCCTATTTGCTACGGTTAAAAGGGGCTTATCGCACTTATAAATTGGGACCGCTTGACAATGCGCTATTTTGGAAATAAACGGATAAGGAGCTATACAAAATTGTCCGATATTCGGATAAAAAACAGTAAGTATTTGAGCGGCAACGTCCAAGAAAACGAAAACAATCGGCCGTGCGTTGCCTGTTCATTCAACAGTCGCAAACGGGGTAAACGGATTGTGTCTTTTGCTTTGTTGGCGGCGATCGGTTTGATGTTTTATGCGGCTTTTGATGCTGTCGCAATAGAACGGCAGGAAGAAAGCGTAAAAATGCAAACCGGTTTTTATCACAGGACGGTTATTGTCAAACCGACGGGCGAAAAAACCGTTTTTGATACGCAAATTGCCGATACGCCCCAAAAAAGCATGAAAGGGTTAATGTTTTACAAATCGTTGCCCGAAAATCAAGGAATGTTGTTTATCGCTCCGAATGATCAAGTGTGGACCATGTGGATGAAAAATACTTATATTCCGTTGGATATGATTTATTTTAAAAGGAACGGCGAAATTGTCAAAATTATCAAAAATGCCCGACCGCATGATTTAACACATTTGTCATCGGATATTCCTGTTGCCGGCGTGTTGGAAATCGGCGGCGGACTTGCCGATAAATTTAATATTGCCGTGGGCGATATTTTGTTGAACGAAAATGTAAATAAATAGTTGACAAAAATTTGTATCGGTGTATAATCAACTTATTGATTAATTTTTTTAAGGGGAGTTGTTATGAAAGAACTTGATTTGCCATTGATAATCAAAGACCGTGTCGAATTTTACAATAAATTATGGGGTAAAAAGGTCCGCGGGGAAGATTTGGCTTCCTTTTCACATTTGGTTTCGGACAGTTTTAACCGTAAAGTTGTTTTTAATTCGTCGAAAGACGGTAAGAATGAAAAGATAACCGATTTACGAAAAGGCGTATTGGTATTTACAGATAAGAAACGCGGTCTTGTTTTGCTTGCCGAAGTTGCAGGCGAATTGGAAGATTTGCGCGATAATATTGATACCGATAAAAGCAATAAAAATACTTCCGTGTTTGAATTTTGTCGATTGGACGGTGAAGTCCATTTTGAAACGGATTCTGTCGTTATGCAAGGCTTTTATCGTCAAGGACAAGTGATGGGCGGTTTTTATGAACACATAAAATCCGATAAAATATCCGGCAAAAAGGCTTTTAAAGAGAATGATATCATCCGAACCATCAAACAAGTATATGATCGGGAAGGGCGCCGTCACGGTGTTTGGTATATTCAAAACAAAGTGCGCCGCGAAATTATTGCTTATGATCATGGCGTATTAAAGCCCGATGCACACAAAGTGGAATATTTTGAATGTCCCAAAACACGTACGCAAAAATTGATAGACGGATTTTTAAGTATTGGTTTGATAGCGAACATTGCACGTTGCATTTCTAAACGCCGAGCATTAAAAAATGCCGCTTCGGTTAAGGAAAACAATAATCAAAGATAACGACAAATAAACCGTTTTAACCGGCAAACAGCCCTTAACAGGGCTGTTTTTTTGTCTTTTGTATAAAAAAACGAATGTTTTTTGAATATGTCAAAGTTATAAATATTTAAAAACTTTTTTCATCAAAGTCGGAAAAGCATAGTTTTTTAAATCTTGCTTTTGAACAAAGATACCTGTGCCGCCCGTTGCCGACAGGTGATTGCGGGGCGTCTCTGACGGGACAGGTGGGGTATCCGCCGAGACAAATCCCGACCCGATACCGCCCGTTTTAACGGCGGCTTTGTTTGACAAATCGGACGAGGCGATATATTTGAAAATTTCATCAAGCGAATCGATTGAGATTTTGACAATTTTTAATGTCAAATGAAAATGCGTAAACGTATGGGTAACGATGATTCCCAAGTCTTGAACTTGTGGTATCAAAGGGGCTTCGTTTTCATACTGCCACGGAAATTCGTACAAGCCGGACAACAAGCCTTTGCCAGCTCGTTTTTGTATGTAATAGGCGCCTTCGTTATTTTGAATCAGATATAAAATACCCGTACGGTTTTGCTTGGCCGGTTTTTTAATCAACGGAATAACGGCTGTCAATTTGTCGCGATAGGCCATACATTCATTTACCCACGGACAATCGCAAACTTGCGCGTTTTGTTTGTCGCCTTGCGCCCCCATAAAATCAAATGCCAAAGTATCAGCAGGGTTTAAGACGGCTTTGCATTTCGGATTGTTCGGTGTGCAAACGGTCGCGCCCAAATCCATGATGGCGGATGCGTAATCCGCCCCGTGGTTTGTTGGTGTTAACGCCGCCGCTAAGTCATAAATTTCGTTTTTATCAATTTCATTTGTGATGCCGTACAGCCTTGCAATGACCCGTATTACATTGCCGTCGACAACCGTTTCGGGTAGGTTGAACGCAAAAGCGCAAATGCTTGATGACGTATAAGGGCCGATGCCGGGCAACTTTAACAATTCGTCGCGGTTTTGCGGAAATTTGCCGTCGTATTTTTCCATGAGCACGCGGGCGCATTCATGCACTTTTTTGGCGCGCGTGTAATATCCGAGCCCTTGCCACATCAATAAAACGTCATGTATATCGGCATCGGCCAAACTTTTTAAAGTGGGGAATCGTTTCATCCAACGGTCGAAATAATTGATAACCGTTTTAACCGTCGTTTGTTGCAACATGATTTCGGATATCCAAACGGCATAGGCATTATCATGTGCGCCGCCTTTAACGCGCCATGGCAAATCGCGTCCGTATATATGGTACCAATCAAGCAATTTGCAAGCCAAGGCGTGACAATCGTTATCTTGTCGATTTTCGGTTATGGCGGGAGTTTGAAGTTTTCTTTTACCCGTCATGAACGTTAACCGTTGATTTCAACCTGAGGGATATTCGCCATATCCGCATCCTCATTCTCATCATTCGTTTGAGGTGCAACATCATCTTGAAGTTTATCAGATTCGCCGTTTTTTAATGCATCGGATTCGGGCATTGAAGCGTGTTCGTTTTCGGGAATTTGAGCTTCATTTTCGCCCGATACGGCAGGAGGTACCGCAACGGCTTCGATTTCTTCTTGTTGTAAGGTTTTTACTTTTTTGGCATAAATTTGTAATTTGCGACCCGATTTGTCCACGTTTAAAAAGACGTCTTGGCCCGGTTTGATTTTTTCTTGCATAATCAAAAAGGACAACGGATTTTCCACTTGGTTTTGAATTAAACGCTTCAAGGCACGCACGCCGAATTTTGATGTATATACTTCATCGACAAACCAATCTTTCGCTTGGTCATCCACGACAACATTATAACCGATGTTGCGGGCGCGTTTTAACAACTTGTTCAAATGAATGTCCACGATTTTGCGTAAATTGTCTTCCGTCAATTGATGGAAAGATACAATATCGTCCAAACGGTTTAAAAATTCGGGGCGGAAGTATTGCGTCAAAGCATCCACACGTTGATAAGCGGGCAAATCCGCCCCAACGTTAGATGTCAAAATGATAATCGTGTTGCGAAAATCGACCGTTACGCCTTTGGAATCGGTTAAATGCCCTTCATCCAACAATTGCAACATCAAATTCAAAATATCCAAGTGTGCCTTTTCGATTTCGTCGAACAGTACAACTTGGAACGGTTTCAAACGCACCGATTCGGTCAAATAACCGCCTTGTTCAAAACCCGGCATGCCCGGCGGCGGGCCGATCATGCGCGATACGGCCGACCGTTCCATGTATTCGGACATATCGAGACGCAACAAAGCCGTTTCATCATTAAACATAAAATCGGCCAAAGATTTCGCCAATTCCGTTTTACCGACACCGGTTTTACCGATGAACAAGAATGAACCGATCGGACGGTTGGGATCTTGCAGTCCCGAACGGGCGCGGCGAATCGCGTTGGCAACAACGACAACGGCATTGTCTTGGCCGACAACACGTTCTTTTAAATGTTTTTCGGCATTGGCCAAACGGTTTTTGTCTTCGGCATCGACTTTTTCAACCGGAATGCCCGTCCACGCCGAAATCGTGCGGTTGCAATATTCGGGATGTACAATCGTGGCGTTCGGGTCAACGTCGCCTTTGGCAATATCCATCATTAACAAGCTTGCCGAATCATCCAGTAAGTCCAAAGCTTTTGCCGGGAACGAACGTTGTTTGACATAACGGTCGGCCAATTGGCAAGCAACCTTTACCGTTTCGGCGGGAATGGTTACACCGTAATGTTCTTCATATTTATATTTTAAATTTTCGGCAATTTGAATGCTTTCGGCCACCGTCGGTTCTTCCAAAAACAGTGTTTGCAGCTGAGCCATCGCGGCTGTATCTTTTTCCATATAGCTGACAAAATGAAGCGTATCGGATTCGGCGATTAAATTGACTTTGCCCGCCAGCAACGATAATTTTAAAAACTTGGCCGGTTCGACGTTTTCGGGATTTGTATCCACACGCACCAGCAAACTGATATCGCGGATATACAGCAAATATTTATCGGGTTTTTCCACGATAATTTGCATCGCCCGCTTGACCAATTCACCGTATTCTTGTTCATTTTTGGTGTCAAGCATAATTCGCGCGATATCGATTTCCACAACGCTTTTGGCTTGCAAATAATCGGGCGCGTTTTCAGACGCGATAAACGTGGTTAACCCTTCAATCAGAGCCGATTTACCGACACCCGGTTGCCCGATGACAATCGGATTGTTCGCATTGGTGCGCAATAAAATATGCAACAACCGTTCCAATTCACTTTCTCGGCCGACCAAATCCGTCAGTTCGCCCCGGCGCGCCATTTCGGTATAATTAATTAAATAATTTTCCGCGTTTTGTGCCATGCTTATTCTTCCTCGTCCGAATCCCCGAACGTAAATGGTGATTTATAGACTAATTCTTTGCTTTCGTCTTCGGCGGCAAAATAATCGTTGTCTTGAACTTCTTTATCTTCCAATACGACATAGGCGTTGTAACCGGCACCGACCATGATGGCTTGCATATAGGCTTTTTGCGTATCCCCCCAAACCAATAATTCGGGATCGTCGGGCAACCCGTACGTGTCAAACATCGTATTCCAAAACATTTCTTTGCGGCGCAGTTGCTTTGCCAAATTTTTGCGTGTCAAAGTCAATGAATTGTCCCCTTCGTTTTCATAATAAATTTTGTAAGCGACATTATCCGTCGCACCCGATGAAAATAAAACGCGAATGTATTCTTTGGTGGCCTTTTTGGCAAATGTCATACTTGAAACGTATTTGACGTCGTCGTAATCGGCCTGCTTTTCGATACATGCACGAATATCGGCAGGTTTAAGAACTTTTTTATCGCGGCATCGTTGTTCATAAAAACTTGTGCGGAACATCGGAATGCCGAATTGGATTTTTGTGCGTTTATATCCCATATCGCGCATTGCATCCATCACTTCATCCGGCGTCATGCCCAATGTCAACCCCGCAAATTCAAAACCGCGCACATCATGCAACGGAGCAAACAACCCTTCCAACGCTTCCGGTGTTTGAATCACGGGCGGTGTCGGGGCAACGGGCAACAAAGCCGGTTTTTGTTCTTCCGGCAATTGTATTTTCGGTGTTTCATCTTTTTTTTCAATTTTCACGACACCCATATCTTTTGTAATTGAAATCGGTTCTTCACGTTTAATGTTCGGAACAGGTTCAATCTTAACGGGCTGCGGTTCGGGCTTTTGCGTCGGTTGTTCTTCCTTTTTGTCAGGATTGAGCGGCACTTCCACTTCCGGCAGCGGTTTCGGCGTTAAAACCAAAGAATCAAGCGGTTGCGCATGGCGGCCGATATTCGGAAAATTGGGAGCGGGGTCGTCAAAGACGGGGATTTCGACCTCTTGCGCCAAAGCAACCGATATGTTTGTGAACAACATTAAGGTGAAAATTAAAAACATCTTTTTCATGAACAGCCCCTTTATTTGCTTGACCTTTTTCATTATATAGTTAAATATATATTAATGTATAATAAAAATATGAATAAAAGCAAGGAAAAAATGGTTAAATTAGATGCAGTCGTCGTTTTTTGCGGCAGTTCCGAAGGAGAAAAGCCGATTTACATGCAACAGGCCGAAAAAATGGGGGCATTGCTGGCTCAAAATAAAATCAAATTAATTTACGGTGCCGGCGGCAAAGGGTTGATGGGCGCCGTCGCAAAAGGTGCCATTGAAAATGACGGGTACGTTATCGGTGCAACGATTCGGTCGTTGTACGAAACGGAAAAAGCCGATTTGGTCGAAACGGCAATTCATAAATTCGAAGTGTGGGATAAAATGTCCAGTCGCAAAATTTCGATGACACGTCAAACGGACGCCATTTGCGTTTTGCCCGGCGGTTTGGGAACGATGGATGAATTGTTTGAATTATTGGTGTTGCGTCAAATCGGCATTTGCAATAAACCCATTGTCGTCGTGAACATTGACGGTTTTTACAATCCGTTGATTAACATGTTAAAAGAAATGGTAAAAATGGGGTTTGTCAAGCCGCATCAAGTGGAATTGTTGACGGTCGTTAAAACGGTTGACGATGTCCTGCCTGTAATTCGAAAAGAGTTGGAAGAAATTGAAAAAGGGCAAAAATAAAATGCGTATAAAAACATATCTGCTTATTTTGGGATTAAGCTTTTTAATGTTGGGGGGGTGCGCATCCAAGCCGACCGATCCGGAAGAGCTCAAAGTTTATGAGGCCAATAACGACCCGCTTGAGCCGATGAACCGTGTCATATTCGGTTTTAACCAAGGGATGGACAAATTTCTTTTAAAACCTGCCGCCAAAGGGTATAAGGCAGTTACACCCGAACCGGCTCAGCGCGGCGTTTACAATTTTTTTGACAATATGCGCCAACCGCTTTATGCCGTTAATGCCGGGTTGCAAGGGGAAGGGCAGCGGTTCGGAACCATATCGAAACGTTTTTTCATGAACACGTTTTTCGGTTTTTTCGGGTTCCGTGATACGGCATCGGAAGAAAATGTACCGTTTTATTCAAACGATTTCGGGCAAACGCTCTATGTATGGGGTGTTAAAGACGGCGGCCCGTATTTAGTCGTCCCGTTTTTCGGGCCGTCTAATTTCAGAGATGCCGTCGGATTGGCGGGGGATGGTTTTTTAAACCCGATTGATTGGGCTTTTTGGAACGAACCCGTATTGTTATACGGCCGTCCGATTGCCGGCGGTGTTGTCCGGCGCGCCCATGCGATGGATTTTTTGGATAGCTTAGAAAATTCATCAACGGATTTTTATGCGACCGTTCGGACGATGTCTCAGCAAAATCGGCGTAAGGAATTAGGCGAATCGGTCGGCATTGACGATAACGGCAAAGCCGATTATGAATTCGAATTCGAAACGGATGATGAAGAAGATTAATATAAAAATGAGGTATGTATGAAAAAATTGTTTGGATTGATGTGTGCGGTTGTTTTGTTGCCCGCAAAAGTATGGGCGGCCGACCCGTCCGTTATTTTTATTCGCGATTTGGCGGATGACATTATTACAAACGTATTAACGTCCGACGTATCTCAAGAAAAGAAATTTCAACGCTTTAAACATGCATTTGAAGAAGCGTTGGATTTGCGCAGTATCGGACAGTTTGTTTTGGGCATTTATTGGAAGCGTGCTTCGGAGGCCGAACGCGAAGCTTTTTTGGCGGCGTTTATTGATTTTACGACAAAGACGTGGGCAGACCGTTTTGATTTATATACGGGGCAAAAATTGGTTGTATCGGGTGCGCGCAATGCCGAAGGCAATCAATTATACGTGAACAGCCAAATTCAAAACAATCCGCCGGTTGAAGTTATTTGGCGGTTGAAAAAAATGAAAAACGGCAATTTCAAAATCATCGATATTATTGTCGAAGGTGTATCCATGGCGATGAGTTATCGTAACGAATACAGTGCTTTTTTGCAAAAGAATGGCGGCAAGTTGTCCGCATTGACCAAAGAATTGGAACGCAAAAGCGCCGCTTTTAAATTCACAAACGCCAAGGCAAAAAAATAATGCCAAAAAATAGGTTGATTTTTTAAAAATTCCCTCCCGAAACGGGAGGGTTTTTCATATTTTAAAATAATTAATAAGATTTTTGTGTTTAACCGAAATGTCTTAAAACGGCAAGAGACGCGTTTCCCCATCAAGAAATCTTAGATTTCGGATTCTTCGTCTTCCCCGGCCGTCGGTACGGTCGGACGGGGTTTGATTTTCTTTTTCCCCTTTTCGGCCGTGCGGATTTTTTTGCCGGCTAACAGCTTTTGGATTTCATCGCTGGTCAACGTTTCGTATTCGACCAATCCGTGCGCCAAGATATCCAGTTGTTTTTTGTGTTTTTTCAAAAGCATTTGCGCTTTTTTGTATGCTTCGTCAATGACGCGGCGGATTTCTTTATCCACTTCCAATGCCGTTGAATCGGCCATGTTTTTGCGCTTGGAAATACTGTATCCCAAAAAGATTTCGCCTTCGGGTTCTTCATAGGCAATCGGGCCCAACTTATCGCTCATGCCCCATTCGGCAACCATTTTGCGTGCCATAGCGGTCGCAACTTGAATATCATTGCTGGCGCCTGTCGTGACTTTGTCTTTGCCGAAAATCATTTCTTCCGCGATACGGCCGCCGAACAAAATCGCCAAACGGGAATTTAAATACGTAATATTTTGCGAATATTTGTCCTTTTCGGGCAATTGCATCGTAATTCCCAAAGCCCGCCCGCGCGGAATAATCGTCACTTTATGCAACGGATCGGATTCGGGCAGGTGTAACGATAAAATCGCATGCCCCGCTTCGTGATAAGCCGTCATCAGTTTTTCTTTGTCATCCATGACCAACGAACGGCGTTCGGACCCCATCATGACTTTGTCTTTGGCATCTTCCAAATCTTTCATCGTCACCATGGTTTTATTACGCCGTGCGGCAAGCAAAGCCCCCTCGTTAATCAAATTTGCCAAATCGGCGCCCGAAAAACCCGGCGTGCCGCGGGCAATCGTATGCAAGTCGACATCGGGGGCAAGCGGAACTTTTTTCACATGGACTTTTAAAATCGCTTCACGCCCGTTGATATCGGGATTGGATACGTAAATTTGGCGGTCAAAACGCCCCGGTCTGAGCAATGCCGGATCAAGGACGTCCGGACGGTTTGTCGCGGCGATTAATATGACGCCCGAATTTGTTTCAAACCCGTCCATTTCGACCAATAATTGGTTAAGCGTTTGTTCGCGTTCATCATTGCCGCCGCCCAATCCCGCACCGCGGTGGCGTCCGACGGCATCAATTTCATCGACAAATAAAATGCATGGGCTTGCTTTTTTTGCTTGTTCAAACATGTCGCGGACACGCGATGCGCCGACACCGACAAACATTTCCACAAAATCGGAACCCGAAATGGTGAAAAACGGCACATCCGCTTCGCCGGCAATCGCACGGGCCAATAAAGTTTTGCCCGTTCCCGGAGAGCCGACAAGCAAAGCGCCTTTGGGTATTTTCCCGCCCAACCGTTCGAATTTGGCGGGCGATTTTAAAAATTCGACGATTTCTTGCAATTCCTGTTTGGCTTCGTCGACGCCGGCAACGTCTTTAAAGGTTACCTTTTCTTTGCCGCCCATCAACCGAGCGCGCGATTTGCCGAAGCTCATTGCCTTGCCGTTGCTGGAAGCCATTTGGCGCATCATAAACACCCAAATCCCGATGAATAAAATCATCGGCAACCATGCAATTAACGTCATCAACCAATTGTCGCCTTCTTTCACGGCCGGTACAGCGGAAATTTCAACGTTGTTTTCCTGTAATAACGGCACAATGCCCGATTCTTCGGGAGCATAAGTGACGAAATTTTTATTATCCTTTAATTCGCCGGTTAAAAGTTGCCCTTGCATTGTTGTTTTGACAACATCGCCTTTTTTAACCATATCGACAAAGGCGGTATAACTTAATTCTTCGGCTTTGTTTTCTTCTTGAGGTTTATAAAAAACATTTGCAAGCGTGATGACGATCAAAAAAATAATCACCCAGACAGCCAGGCTTTTTTTATTCGAATCATTTTGAACGGCCATGATTTTATCCTTTATTTTGGGGTAGAAACTCTATGTGTAATTCTATATAAGTCGCTAACTCTTTATAATCAAGTTTTGTGTTTTTTTCAAGCGAAAAGTACGGAAAAGATTGTTGAACCGAAAACGGGATATTTTTCTCCTTGTCATCGGGGACGTGCGCTTTTATAAAGCCATCTTGATTCGCAAAAATTTGAAATCTGTCCCACTTGGTTTTTTGCCCCGCTTTGACTTTGGTTTCCGCGGGCATGCGCGCGGCTTCCTTGGCAACGAAAATGCCGTTTTTGTTTTCGATGATATGGCATGTCCCGAGCGTTGCTTTTTGCGGCAGGTTTGCCACTGTTTTTTCAAGCGCCGCATAAGGCAACGCTTTCCCGCTTTGCCCGATTGTTTCAATCAAAGCACCCAATACCCGCAAACGGATTTCGTCGGGCAACCGATTATAAAGTTCTTTGTCAATTACCGCAAATCCGCGCGAATCGATTTTGACATGGCTTTTGATAAATTCTTCGGTATAAAAATGCAACGCTTGTGCCGCCCGCGCCAAACGTTTGGCGGATGTGTTGATAGCGTCGGACGGCAATCCCAACCGTTCAAACGTCCCTAAATTTTTGCGCCAACGCACGCGTTCAAAATTTTCGTCTTCGTTCATCGGGTCATTTACCCAACGCAACCGATGGTTAATCAACAGGCCGATCAATTGTGCTTTGTCACAAGATAACAATGGTCTGAGAACCGTTAAATTTCCACGTGTTGCAAGTGGTTTCATTGCGGCCAATCCGTCGATGCCGCTGCCGCGCGCCAGGCGGGATAAAAAGGTTTCCGTTTGGTCGCTGCCGTGATGCGCGATGCATAAATATCGGATACCGCGCCGCGCACAAAAATCGGTCAGCAAATTGTATCTGGCTTCGCGCGCTTTTTCTTCCAAGCGCGTTTTCGGCTTTTTGCCGTCCCACGCCAAAATATGATGTTCAATGTCTAAATCTTTCATTTGTGACGCGACAAAGGACGCTTCCTTACCCGATTCGGGGCGCAATTGGTGGTCAACGGTTACGGCCACCAACGGATGTGCATTTTTGTGTGCCCAATTTTTAAGCAATACCGCCAATGCCATGCTGTCCGCGCCGCCCGATACGCCGACGGCAATCGGTACGTGAGCCGGCAACCGGTAAGTATTCATTTGTTCGTCGAATGTCGATTTTAAGGACACGATAGTTTTTTAGCCTCGTCTTGTGCGCGTTTTTTTAAACTTGCATTTGCTTTCGGGAATTCGACCGGCAAAGATTTAAACGCCGTGCATGCTTCGTCTTTTTTCTTTAAATGTGCCATGGACATGCCGAGCTTTAACAAATTGTCGGGCGCTTTGGAGTTGTTTTTATAGGTTGTAAACCCTTCGGCAAAAACGCCGACGGCTTGTTCATATTGCCCGCGCGCATAATATGTTTCGCCCAACCAATAATTGGCATTGCCCGCCAAATTGGATTTCGGGTTTTTTTCAATAAACGTGATAAAGCCTTTTTCGGCACCGACGTGGTCGCCTTTTTTAAGCAATCCGTAAGCCGCGTCATATTGTTCTTTGACGCTTTTGTTTGCTGTGGCGGATGCCGTGGCCGTATTTGCACCGCCCGCGGCATTCGTTTTGCCCGCGGCGGATTTGCGTTTGTCGTTTTTTTGAGTATTCAAAGCATTCGCGTTTGACGTTGCCGCATTGTCTTCCAACATTTTGAAACGGATATCCGTATCGGCATTCATTTTTGCGATTTTTTCTTGCAATTTTGCGATTTCAAAACTTTGTTCTTCCAAACGCGCCGTTAATTGTTGCAACGCTTCTTCTTGAGCGGTTAATTTGGAGTACAATTCGTCCGTTTGGTCAATCGGGCCGTTGTCGGTTTGTTTTTTTTTGCCAAAGCCCATGAACGAAAATTTCGATTCTTCTTCCTGCGGTTGATAAACGCGGCGTTGAATAAAAGTCATGTCGCGTTCCAAACGGTCCATACGGTCGTTTAAAATGGCAAAATTATCGTTGACCTGAGCCGTCGCGGACAAGCTGAAAAATATTGCCAAGCATCCGATAAGGCACGGATTGAATATATATTTTTTTAATTTCATTGTTAAAAGCCTCGTTTAAAATTTGTTTTTTTTAATATACAGGCAGATTGTAATTTTGAAAAGCGTTTTTTACCGCCCGAACGGACAAATTTAAAAAATCGGCAAGAACCGCCCTTGTAAAACACAGTAATAAAAAAACAAGGGCAGTTTCCCACCCTTGTTTTGAAATTTCAAATCCCGAAGGATTTTATGCCTTAGTAAGCAACGGTTGTTGCATTACGGTTTTTGGCATAAGCGGCTTCGGTAGAACCCGTTACGACAGGTCTTTCTTTGCCGTAAGAAATTGTTTTGATGCGGTCTTTGGCAATGCCTTTGGCAACCAAATAGCTGCGAGCGGCATTGGCGCGGCGTTCGCCCAAAGCCAAGTTGTATTCGCGTGTACCGCGTTCATCGCAACGGCCTTCGACAACGATTAAAGCCGTCGGGTTTGCTTTAAGCCAAGCGGCTTGTTCGCTTAAATAAGATTTGGCTTCGGCATTTAAGCTGGAGCTGTTGAACGCAAAGTAAACGGTTGCGTGTACTTCGCTCGCGAATTTTTTGGTAACGCTGTTCGGTTCCAAATCGGAAATGTTGACGTCATCTTTCCACCCGCCGTTGGCGTTAGCATACAAATCAGCGCCCGTTTTGCTGGATGAGCAAGCAGCCGCCAATGACAAAGCGCATACGATAGCAAATAATCTTTTTAACATGTTCATATCCTTTTTTTTATTCTTTCTTTTTTTTAAGGTATTAAATCCTTAACCCCACTTGTCAGATGTAATCATCTTACCGCCCTAAATAAACTATACTTTTGTAAGTAAGTCAAGAGCTTTTAAGGGGCAAATGAAAAATATTTTTTGTCACTGCGGAATAAATTAAAAAATAAATTTCATTCGTTCCCGCAAAAATTTTAATGCCCGTTAAGGGCGTGCGCCTTTAATCGGAAACAACGGATTTTTCAAACGTAAGCACATTCCGTGAAATACGGATTTTTACTCGGACGGACGGGCACAAAGGGGGGATAAATTGTTGGGAAACGGGCGACGATTAACGCCGCCCGCATCGGTTATCACGAATAATTGCGTTTTATTTTAACACACATAAATTGCCGTTAAGCGTTCTGTTGCTGCATCTGTCGCATTGTCCCGTGTTTTGTGCCATATCTACT
>CAYPVK010000002.1:0-13661 GCA_964414185.1 uncultured Lactobacillales bacterium
ATTGTTTTTTATGTTTTTTAAATTAAAATTTAATTTTTGTCAAGCAATTAAATTTATTTTGTAATACAAAAAAAGTGCCTTACGAATAAGATGCTCTTTTATAAGCGTTTTAAACGCAACGGCACAAAAGGCGCCGCGTTTTTTTTAAGCAACTTTTTGCCCGCCTTTTTTAAGCAACGAATCTTTATAATCGTCAACCGTTACAATTTCATAAGCCGATTTGTCGGCCATTAATTTGCGGAGCAATTGATTGTTATGCATATGGCCCGATTTTACACCCGAAAAATGTCCGATAATCGGCATGCCGATTTGGTACAAATCGCCGACAGCATCCAAAATTTTATGAACGACGAATTCGTTTTCGCTGCGAAGCCCTTCTTTGTTCAACACCTTGTCCCCTTCGACAACAACAGCGTTTTCCAACGAACCGCCGCGAGCCAACCCCATTTGGCGCAACGCTTCAACTTCATGCGCAAAACCGAACGTGCGGGCATAGGCCACGTAATCTTTAAATGTGCGTTCGGACAAATCAATCGAATATTCTTGACGCCCGATAACTTTGGATTGTTTAAAATCAATCATAAAATCCAAAGAAAAATTTTCTTCGGCGGGATATAAACAACATTCGGCGCCTTTGCCGTCTTCAAAACAAACTTCTTTTAAAATTTTAACCGCTTTTTGCGGAGCGTCCAATTCCATCACGCCGGCACATTCAAACAACGTGACGTAATCTTGGGCCGAACCGTCCAAAATAGGTACTTCGGGCCCGTCGAGTTCAATCATTGCATTGGAAATGCCGTATCCCGACAACGCCGCCATTAAATGTTCGATTGTGCCGACACTAACGCCGTCTTCATTCGAAATGCAAGAGCACATGCGCGTATCGGACACGTTCGAATATGTTGCCTTAATAACATTATTTTTGTCCGTTACGTCCGTGCGAACAAAGACAATACCGGTATTTGCGGGAGCCGGATTCAAAGTCATTGTTGTTTTTTTGCCGCTGTGTAAGCCGACGCCGACGCAGGGAATGGCATTTTGAAATGTTTTTTCCCTTGTTTTATAAGGCGATAACGGTTTAATTTCTGCGATCATAATGCACTCCTTCAGGTTCATATCTTTGTATGCAAAATTTATGTGTTACATTTCTAATGTTCGCAGGATACCCGCAATCAAATTCGAAATCAAATCAAGGATTGTTTCAAATTATTACATACGCATTTACGTTTAACAAACAACAAAACCCATACCAATTTTTCCTTGACACTTTTAAAATTTAAGATAATAATCCTGCTGTTATGAATAAAATAAAAGAACGTCTCCTGACCGGCGCCAGACAAGCCAAAATTTCCCGTTACCGCACCTATAAACGATTGGGTTTTTTGGGCAAGCGCAAAAATCTTGACCGCCTTGTAAAAGCGCTGTTTGTTTTGTTATTGTTCGTAACGACCATCACATTGTTTTACCCGCAACCCGAACCGCAACCGGGACAGTTGTCCGACGTTTTGGCACCGAAACAATCGGACAGGCAAGAGCCGAGACAACCCGATGAAACCGAACCCGCGCCGACACCGCAAAAAACGTATATCGACCCCGCGACGGAAAAAGTCCATGAAGAATTTGAAGATGTTCCGGTCATTTCCGAACAAAGCGCGACATTAATCGAACTGGAACGCGGCGTTACCGACGGCACCGTGGACATGACGCAATATACATTGCAAGCCAAAGAGGCTTTGTCCACCGTATTAAGCCGCGCGCAAATCAGCGCGTCCGAACGTGTGCAAATTGCCGATGCCATATCCTTATTGGTTGATTTAAAAACGCTTAGGCCCGGCACGAATATTTTAGTCTTTAAAAATAAAGACGGGGATTTTTTGGGCTTGTCAATTCCTTTTTCCGCCGAAGAAATCGTTGCCGTCATCAAAGACGCGGACAGCATTTACACGCCGTTTTCCCATGAAGGGCGGGTCGAAACGAAATCTTACCGTGTCCGAGGGACGATAGAGCGCACTTTTTCGGGATCGGCGCAAAAAGCGGGATTGCCAAAATCGCTTGCCTCTTATATCACGAATGCATTGGACGGCGAAGTTGATTTCAGTGCCTTTAAAGTCGGCGACACGTTTGACATTATTTATGAAAAGAAAGTAACGGCGGGCGGCTTGGAATTGGATACCGAAGTTATTTACATCGGCTTTACAATCGGCGGCAAACCTTACCACCGCTATGCTTGGACGGATAAAGCGGGCAATCCCGGCTTTTACAACCCCAAAGGCGAATTGTCCGCCAAAATGTTAATGAAACGCCCGTTGAAAGCGCGCGCGCGGTTAAGTTCGCCGTACGGCAACCGCCGCCATCCGATTTTAATGTACAATGTTTTCCACAGCGGCGTCGATTTGGCTGCGCCGATGAACACGCCGATTATGGCTGCGGGTGACGGCGTCATTACCCAACTGGGCCGCAAAGGTGCCTACGGCAAATATATCCGCATCAAACATTCCGGCGGCTATCAAACGGCTTATGCGCATATGAACGGGTATCGGTCGGGGTTAAAGGTCGGATCAAAAGTCAAACGCGGCGAAGTTATCGGCTATGTCGGCAGCACCGGCCGTTCAACCGGTCCGCATTGCCATTTTGAAGTCATCAAAAACGGCAAAACGCGCAACCCGTTTGAAAACCATACGTTGGATTCGAAACAGTTGAAAGGATTCGAATTGGAACAATTTCAATCTTTTGCCGACAGCGTTCACCCCGATTTTCAAATGCATTTAATCGGCACGTTGGCGCCCGTCCCGCCGAAAAAACCTTCTTTTAACAAATAACGGGCGCGCGCAGCGCAAGCGCATCGGGCAAATGCTTTTAAAATTCGCAAATGCCGCATACCCGCCCGTTTTTGCAAAAATCGAAAAAGCCGTCCCCAAAAACAAATATGCTTATAAAAAATATGAAAAAATATCCGCTTATAACATGGGGGAAATATCCGCCCTGCCGCCGAAACAAAACAAAAAAAAAGACAACATATCCGCACATAAAATATAATATTTTCAACGGCTTGAAAAAATTTTAAATGCTCTTAAATTTTTCGGGTTGCATTATATACTTTTTAGTGTTATATTTCCATATATTACAACCCTTAGGTGTAATTCCTCCGTATAAAACAGCAAGAATGCCACATTGTTACGGGGTATTAATCAGTCAGCAAAAAACCTCGCCCGAGCATCAGGCGCCTTTGATAAAAAGCGCGATGATGAACGGGAGACGGGCATTATGAGCGGCAACGCGATCGTTGCCATGCTCCCCATGGGGAACACATAATCATTTTTGCTGACTGTATTATGCGTTCCCCACCTGTTTATGTTCCGTCCGATGTAATACATCAACACATGAACGAATACGGCAAGCCCGATAACACTTTTAACGACCCGCCGAAATTTGCCCGATACGCCGCTTTTTAAAAGCCGTCGCGATTATTTTAACCCGCTAAAGATAAAAAATAAGTCATTATTTTCTTGCAAAAAATGAAAAAATAAAATAAACTGCTCTCATTCATCCGAATTTAAAAGAACAAAACAGAAGGACGTAAAAAATGAATTTGCCCTTAATGCCCAAAGCAACAGCCGTTTGGCTTGTCGAAAACACTTCGTTAACATTCCAACAAATTGCCGATTTTTGCGGCATGCATACATTGGAAATCCAAGCCATCGCCGACGGCGACGTGGCCAGCCATATCATAGGTTTGAATCCGGTAACCAACGGTCAATTGGAAGCTGAAGAAATCAAAAAAGGCGAAGCCGACGAAAATTATCAGCTGCAATTAATGAAACACCCCGAAATCGAACGATTGATGCAACGCGGCGTGCGGTATGTATCGCAATCCAAACGCGGCGACCGTCCCAGCGGGATTGCATGGATCGTCAAACACCATCCGGAAATTTCGGACGCCCAAATCGTTAAAATCTTGCGCACGACAAAACCGACGATTGCGGCCATTCGCGAACGCACGCATAAAAACATTCAAAACATCGTGCCTAAAAACCCCATAACATTGGGGTTGTGTTCGGAAGCGGATTTGGAAAAAGCGTTGGCCTTGTCCGTCAAACGCGCCGTTAAATAATGAAATAAGGGGGAAAATATGGCAGACGAAACAACTTTGGCAAGTGCCGACGGCGGCAAATTGGCTTCTTATATGGACCGTATTGAAAGGTTGGAAGAAGAACGCCGTGAATTGGGCGCCGACATTCGCGAAATTTATGCCGAAGCAAAAGGGAACGGATTTGACACGAAAGTAATGCGCCAAATTTTGCGCTTGAAAAAGATGACGGCGGCCGATAGGGCAGAAGCCGAATTCTTGAGAGATTCCTATAAAAAATTATTAGGAATTGCAGATTAACGCTTGCATTTGCAGACAAAAAGGGGTACATTTGGTCTGTAGCAGTTTAAAATTAAGAGGTCTTTGCATGAAAAAAACACCCGTTTCCATTGCTGTTTTGCTCGGTTTATGCGTCGGATTTGCCCATCATTCCATGGCTTTTGAAGATGAAGAAGTCTACATGAACTGGTCCTATGCCACGGGCGAAGAAAAAGCACCACGTCCGGCGGAAAAACAATCGGCAAGCCTCAACAACATTCAAACCGTAACCGTTGACGAAGAAATTTTTGCGCCCTCCTCAAAATCATACACCCCCACCTATCAAATCGTAAACCAAACCCAATCAGGCGGGACCGTATACGGCACGAAAACGCAAAGTTCAAAGGTTTACAGCAGCTCATCATCCGGCGTTTATAATGCTTCGTCATCCGGTGCTTACAACACACAAGTCGGTGATTATTTCGGCCGTGTCGTCGAATTTGGCGGTTCAAGGGCAAACAGCGGTTCGGTGGTAAACAGCAATTCTTCCGCAATGGCATTTTCGGGTAGCACCAACGCGCATGCGGCGGGTTATATGCCCTCTTATCAAACGGCGGCTTGCGGCGGCAATGTTTCGACATGCCGTGGCAACGCTTACGGATTCGCGCCGGGTACGTCATTGGATATTATGACAACGGGGCGCGGCCAAATTGAGGTCGCTGCATTAAACGGCGGCGTTCAGTATGTCAACAGCCCGGTAAAAGTCCAATATCCGATTACAAAACAATACCCCGTAACGGTTCAATACCCCGTTACCGTGCAACGCGATGTGACGATTCAACGTCCCGTCGTGATGCAACAACCGATTGTTGTCCAACGTCCGGTGGTAATGCAACAACCCGTCATGGTTAAGCAAGAACCTATCATGGTGCAACAACAACCGATTTATATGCAACAACAACCGACGATTATTCAAAGACAGCCAATGGTCATCGGCGGTTCCGTGCCGGTTTGCGACAAACAAGGCTGCTAAATTTGCGGCCTTAATTTATGTTTAGTTTACATCATAAAGAAAAAGTTTAAGTTTCAAAAGCGGTATGCTTTGCTCTTTGTGTGTGAATGATTTTTATTTACATTTATTTTGAGGATTTATGAAACCGAATCAAAAAAATCGCTATAATACGCGCCATCGGAATATGGGCTATCGCCCGCAAACGATTACCAGAAATACGGCGTTGGACAGTTCGGGCCCTGCCGGAAAGCTTCACGGGACAGCTTTGCAACTTTTCGAAAAATACCAAGCGTATGCCAAAGATGCCTTAATTCAAAATGACACCGTTTTGGCCGAAACATATTTACAATTCGCCGACCATTATGCGCGTTTGCAAAATATGGCCATTGCCAACGAAGAAAACAACCGCGTTCAAAACGCACAACGGGCCACCCGTTCGTATTCCAACCAAAGCATGCTTGCGCAAGACATTGACGAATTGCCCGATTTTGACGTGCCGACCGAAAATGCCGAAACACCGGCTTTACAATCGGCGGCAAGCGGCACCGACAATTTGTCCGAAGAAGACAAAGCCATCCAAAGCATGGATTTATCAATCCCCATCTTGGCCATTCAGGAAAAGCATACTTCAAACGTGCAAAAACCGCAACAAAAACAACGCCGTACATATACCCGCCGCAAAAAAGCCGAAAACGCCGCCGCATAGGGTTTAAAAATCCATCGCATATCCTTGATAATATTATATTCATAGGAATTAAATACCCCGCCGTTTATTGCGAGGTATTTTTTGTTTTAAAAAACGTAACGGACAATTATTTTGATAAATTTATCAAGGCATATTTTGCCCGCCGCGATTAAATCTTAACTTACTTTTAACATTTGCCAATTATAATCCGAATCAAGGTTTGGTCGAACGCAGTTAACTTAAAGGACCTTGATATGACATTGGAAATTTTTTTAAACATCCTTATCATCGCGCTTTTAATCATCGGCATTGTTTATGCGGTCTTGTTGGAATATCGCCTGTCCACAGCCAAAGAAAACAGCCGCGAATTATCATTGCTGATTGACCATTTTTATAAAGCATCTCAAAAAATCGCCGAAGAATTGGCACATTTAAAGGAACTTGAAGAACAAGCCGGTGCCGAATTGAAAATCAATTTGGATTGCGCGCGGAAAATCCAAGCCGATTTATTGGAAACTATGGGGCAAGCCGAACAAAAAATGCATTCCGTGAAAGGACAAATGATGTCGGAATCCGCATTCAACCGAATTGAAAGCGAAACGGCGCCGATGCGCCTGTCGAAGGAAGGAGAATAATATGAAAAAAATGGCACGATTATTGCCGATTTTGATTTTGACGGCCATTGTTTCCATCGGCGTACGCGTTACGGCTTTGTTGGATTCGCTGCACAATATTTAAAAGCTTGCAAAAAAAGGCACCGTGAAAGCGCCCTTTTGCGTTTAAGACACCTTGCCTTTTTTCTGCGGTTCAAACCTTTGGCATGCCTTTCGGAAAGTTGATATTTTCCTTAAAGGCTTACATCAGTTTTTATTGACTTTAACAACAAGAATCGGACCGGTTGAAAAATCTCCGCCCAAAACGGCTCCGAGCGCACGGCGAATCCCCGGCGGAGACCCGTAAACATTGACCGACCCGTTTGCATCGACGATAAACGTCGTTTCATATTCGGCCATGCTGCCGACATTTCCGACAGCATCAATGCCGTATTCTTCGTATACTTCGCCGGCCAATTGGGCAATATACAATTGGTTGTTCCAAGTCGGCGTTTGATTTGTAAGGGGCGTTCTGGATTGAACCGCCACCGACAATTTGGACGAAATATCCAAAATGCGCATAGCTTTGTAACGATTTATCGCTATCGTGTAACCCGCTACAGCCCCGATGGATAAAACGCCGATAATTGCCAACACACCCAACATTTCAACCATCGAACGCCCCGCTGCCCCTTTTTTCAAACACCGAAACATTCGTACCTGTTTCATTTCTTTCTCCTTATGCGCTTAATTTAAAAAAAAGACTTGAAGTCTTTATTACTTTAGAAGTTTATCCTTTTTTAAGCCATTTTTCAATAAAAATTACCCCCTTTCATCCATAACTCGTTAAAAAATTGAACAAATTTCACTTAAAAATTCGGGGCAACCGCTTTTTTACCACCCGAAAAATCGAATGGATACGCCGCCGAAGATGCGGCGGTAGGCAACAATCCGTTTCTTTGTCGGCCGTATATTAAAGTGCCGTTCGGCAAGGGGCGTTCAAGTGCCGCCCGAAAAGGGGGAAGCTTGAACAATATCGCGCTTTATTGTCGTTGACAAACAAGATTCGTCAAAATGTTTTTTTAAAGACGAAAGTTTACCGTGCCGAAACGTCAAATAAGTTAATTTAATGCTTGCACTTTTTTTTAAATTAACTTATCGTTAATATATTCGGACAAACCATATATAAAGCGAGGTTATTATGCGTGTATTAGTCATTGAAGACGACAAAACGACCGGCCAAAACATTGCAATGATTTTAAACAAAGAAGGCATGGTGGTTGACACGTCCCATTTGGGCGAAGACGGTTTGGAAATGGCAAAACTTTATGACTATGACATTATTTTGCTGGATTTGATGTTGCCCGGCATGGACGGCTATGACGTGTTAAAAACATTGCGTTCAATGCGCAACACAACGCCCGTTTTGATTTTGTCCGGGTTGTCCGGACCGGATAAAAAAATCAAAGGGTTGGGCTATGGCGCGGACGATTATTTGACAAAACCGTTTGACCGCGGCGAATTGATTGCCCGTGTCGGTGCGTTGGTGCGCCGTTCCAAAGGGTTAGCCGACCCGATTGTCCGTACCGGAAACATGGAAATCAATTTAAACAGCAAAATCGTCACAATCGGCGGAAAAACTTTGCATTTGACCAGTAAAGAATACTCATTGTTGGAATTATTGGCTTTGCGCAAAGGCACAACCATTCACAAAGAGCAATTTTTAAACCACTTATACGGCGGAATGGATGAACCTGAAATGAAAATCATTGACGTGTTTTTATGCAAAATCCGTCGCAAAATCGAAAAATTGGCACCCGATACCGATTATATCGAAACCGTTTGGGGACGCGGCTATATTTTAAAAGATTTGCCGATACGCAAATAACGGTTTTACATGACGCTTTTTTAAATTTCGGTATAATCGACATCAATGACCCGTTTGTGCGGTTTTTCGTCTTCCAATGGCGACGGCATATCAAAAACCTGCAACTTTTCTTCGGTAAATTTCGCTCGTACCCATTGAAAAGCGGCAAAAACGGCAACAATAAAGAATAACGGAATAACAATATACCAAGCCAACAAGGCAAACAACGCGAAAAGCCCCACTCCCGCAGCCAAACCGACAATCATGCGCAACATATTCATTTTATGAGGTCACCTGTTCTTTTAATTGATAAAGCATATCAAGCGCCTCTCTGGGAGAAAGCAAGTCTACATTTAACTCGGCAATCCTTTTTTCGACGTCTGACTCTTTTAATTTAGGGGCAGCCGCCAATGAAAACAAGGGCAAATCGTCAAAAAGAGGTTGTTGATGTTGTTTTTTTTCTTCCAATCCGGCCAAAACCGTTTCGGCACGATCCAACACAACCGGCGGTAATCCTGCCAATTTGGCAACATGAATACCGTACGAACGGTCGACGGCGCCGTCGCCGACTTCGTGCAAAAAGACGATATTGCCTTGCCATTCTTTCGTGCGCATCGTGTGCAACGTGATGCCGCTTAAACGGTTGGCCAACGCCGTCAATTCATGATAGTGTGTCGCGAACAGCCCGCGGCATTTGTTTTTATCATGCAAATATTCAACCACCGCCCAAGCAATCGACAACCCGTCATATGTTGCGGTACCGCGTCCGACTTCGTCCAAAATAACCAACGATTTATCGGTTGCGCCGTGCAAAATGGCGGCAACTTCGACCATTTCGACCATGAACGTCGAACGGCCGCGCGCCAAATCGTCCGAGGCGCCGACACGGGAAAAGACTTTGTCGACAATCCCGATTTTGACATAATCGGCCGGCACGAACGACCCCATTTGCGCCATGATGGCAATCAAGGCGTTTTGGCGTAAAAACGTACTTTTACCCGCCATATTGGGGCCGGTCAACAACCACAGGTTATTTTTTTCTTCGCCCAAAATGCAATCATTCGGAACAAAAGCATCCTGTGTTTTTTTAAGCGACCGTTCCACAACGGGATGGCGCCCGCCTTTGATGACAAAATCATACTCTTGCGTCAAAATCGGGCGTGTCCAATTGTTAAGCACGGCCAAATACGCCAATCCGGCCGATACGTCAATGCGCGCCATTGCATTGGCCGCCTTTAAAATTGCCGGACTGAGCGCTAAAATTTTGTGACACAAATTATTGTAAATTTCCAATTCAATTGCCAAGGATTTTTCATCGGCATGCAAAATCTTTGTTTCAATATCGCTGAGTTCGGCCGTTGTAAAACGGACGACATTGACCATTGTTTGACGATGGATAAAACCGCGTTCTTTTTCACGCAACAACGGTTCGGCATATTTGGACGGCACTTCGATAAAATAGCCCAACAATCCGTTAAAGGCAATTTTCAGCTGTGAAATACCCGTTTGGGCGGCATACCGTGCTTGCATATCGGCCACGACTTTTTTCGCGTTGGCTTTGGTATTTAAAATATCGTCCAAAACAACCGAATACCCATGTTTGACAAAGCCGCCGTCACGCGTAAACAAAGGCGGTTCGGGAATAATGGCATTTTGCAATTCTTCCACCAATGCCGTCCATTCGCCCATATCAAGTTTGTCTTTTTCCAAAGCCTCAGGCACCAATCCTTCTTGCATTTTATTGCGGATATGAGGAATTTGGTCAAGCGCGCCGGCAATCGTTAAAATATCGCGCGGCCCGCCCCTTCCGAGTGAAATGCGCGACACCGACCGTTCAACATCGGCAACGGATTTTAACGCATCGCGTACAAATTCGCGCACCGACGCATTTTGGATAAAGTAATCGATTTTATCCAAGCGCCCTTCGATTGCCCTGATATCCGTCAACGGCGCCGATAACATTGAGCTGAGCAACCGCCCGCCCGCGCCCGTTACCGTTGCATCCATCACGTTTAACAAGCTGGTGGCACCTTTATCATTGGACAATGCACGTGTCAATTCCAAACTGCGCCGTGTTGACGGGTCGATTTCCATAAACAAAGAATCGGTTACCCGCCGAGGCAATTGCAATGACGGGCAGGCACCTTTTTGCGTATCTAAAATATATCCGAGCAAAACGCCCGCGCCGATAATTTCAAGTTTTGAATAATCATGTAAGATATCCAAATCGGAAATTTTATAAAATTGTTCCAATTCACTTTTAGCTGCGGCATAATTATAACGATCAAGACCAATCAATGTTTTTTTGTTATCGTTATCACCGAAATACACATCATATTTGCCGGCTTGGCCGTCCGGCACCAAAATTTCGGAAGCTTCCAACCGCGCAAGCGTCGATGCGACCGACGCTTTTCCGACAAGCTGAGTATAAAAATCGCCTGTCGACATATCTGCCCAAGCAATGCCGACTCCTTCGACACCTGCGACCAAACTGACCAAAAAATTATGGCGACGGGCATTAAGCAAACTGTCTTCGGTCAACGTACCGGCCGTTACGATTCGCACAACATCGCGCCGAACGGTTTTGGAACCGCGCGCTTTGGCTTGAGCCGGCGTTTCCATTTGTTCGCATATGGCGACTTTAAATCCCGCTTTGACCAAACGGACAAGGTAATTTTCATATGCATGATACGGCACGCCGCACATCGGAATATCTTGCCCGTCTTTTTTACCGCGATAGGTCAAAACAATATCAAGAGCATTGGAAGCAACTTTGGCATCTTCAAAAAAGAGTTCATAAAAATCCCCCATTCGATAAAATAACAAACAATCGTTGTATTTATCTTTCGTTTCCAAATATTCTGCGACCATTCGCGTAACTTCTTGCTTAGCCATTTTTTTATTCCCTTTTTTTGTAAATCGGAGTATACTTAATTTATGCAAAAAAATAAAGTTAAAAAAATACCGCGCAACCGCATAATTTTGTATTTATACCGAAAATTTCGGCGCATGCCGCGTTTTATCGCGCGTATTTTCGTATTGAATATCCCGACGCTGATGGTATTGGGATTGTTACTTTTTTTACATGAAATCAACATACAACAGGCTGTTTTTATTTTCAGCATCATTTTTGTCGTAACGGCAATCATTACCGCTTTTGTTTTTAAAGAATTGGAAAATTTTATTTCTTATTTAAAAAAACTTGCAATGGGCATTGATGCCGAATTGCCGCGTTTCCACCGCGGGATTTTCGGGTCTTTCAGATTGGCCGATACGTTTTTAAAAGTCAAAAACATGTGGTCGAATCAAACCATTTCGGATGCCAGCATTATCGAAAGGTTGCCCGACCCGCTGTTAATGATTAATGAAAATACGAACATTGTTTTTGCCAATTACATTGCGCGCGATTTTTTCGGAGAAGATATTTTGCACTGTCCGATAAAAACCGTTTTTGAAGATGAAAATTTTACCCATTCGCTCAACCGTATTGTTTTGGAAAAATCCAAAGCCGAATGGTTTGATTTCGATTATGTTGCGGGACAAACTTACAGCTTTCGCACACGTATCGAACGGTTGCCCGCGATTGCCAAAAACAACGCGACGATGGTCATCGTGATGCACGATATCACACCCTTTAAATTGTTCAAACAACAACAGGCAGATTTTTTCGCCAACGCGTCGCACGAACTTAAAACGCCGCTGTCGATTTTATCGGGCTTTATCGAAACATTGCAAGGGCCGGCCAAAGACGACGAAGCGGCACGCGAAAAATTTTTAAAAATGATGGGCGAACAAACCGCGCGCATGACACATTTGGTCAAAGATTTATTGAATTTGTCCCGTTTGCAAATGATGGAAAAAACACACCAAAACGACGTGATTTTAATTCCCGATTTATTGCAAAGCGTTATGGAAGGGCTTAACATAAAAGCCGCCAACCACCATAAAACGCTTGAGCTTAAAATCCTGCACGAATTGCCGCGCCTTATCGGCAACCGCAACGAATTGCATCAAGTATTCCAAAATTTAATCGACAATGCGATTAAATACGGCGACCCCGAATCCGTCGTAACGGTCAAAGCCCAACTGTCCAAAGGGTTCCCGAAAAAATCCGACCGTTATTTTGAAGATATGCGCCAAGTCATTTCAATCAGCGTCCACAACGTCGGCGAAGCCATTTCACCGCATAACCTGACACGCATTTTCGAACGGTTTTACCGAATCGATTCTTTAAAATCGCGTCAAGCCGAAGGAACGGGGCTGGGGCTGGGCATCGTCCAACAGATTGTCCAAAAACACGATGGTGTTATTGATGTGTTCAGTACACAAAAGGACGGTACAACCTTTACGGTATATTTACCGATTGATTTTTAGATAAACATTTATACCATTGTTACCGTTTGAAAAATGTTTGTTTTTACCTATATAATTTTGCCGTATTTATTCAAACGTTAAATTTAAAATATCCGAAACGTTTAAATTTTGCTCTCTTTTGATTGCCCGCTAACTTTTTATCATGTCTTGAAATAAAACCCCCTTTACAAGGGGGCTTAAAATGAATGGTGTTTAAGCTTTGGCAACCTTTGATAAACCTTACATTCAACGCCCGCTACCGCGTTTACGGTTAATGGCCCCCGATACACCGTTGGCCCGCCGCGTCCCGATTACGGCATCGCTTTGACGCGTCCTGGGCATCGTCGGATAAACCGCTCCCGGACGGACCGTGCGTTCACGCTTGATTTGAGACGTTTGCGTCGCATTACCCGATACACCGGCTTGGACGGGATTTTTGCTCGTGCCCGCCTGAACCGCATTACCCGATACGCCGCTTGTCACGGAATTTGATACGCCGCCCGCTTGCGTTGCAGTGCCACTGTTCGCCACCGCAACACCCGAATTGCTTGCGGCAGCCTTGGAAACATTGGCATTCCCGTTAACCGTAACACCCGAATTGCTTGCGGCAGCCTTGGAAACATTGGCATTCCCGTTAACCGCGACACCCGAATTGCTTGCGGCAGCCTTGGAAACATTGGCATTCCCGTTAACCGTAACACCCGAATTGCTTGCGGCAGCCTTGGAAACATTGGCATTCCCGTTAACCGCGACACCCGAATTGCTTGCGGCAGCCTTGGAAACATTGGCATTCCCGTTAACCGTAA
>CAYPVK010000002.1:13761-178317 GCA_964414185.1 uncultured Lactobacillales bacterium
GCGACACCCGAATTGCTTGCGGCAGCCTTGGAAACATTGGCATTCCCGTTAACCGCGACACCCGAATTGCTTGCGGCAGCCTTGGAAACATTGGCATTCTCTTCCGCCTTTGCCGCATTGACCTGAACAACCGCTTGAGACACACTACCTTGAACTTCGGCAGCCGTCTCTCTGGCATTTTCTTCAACACGCATGACCGAATTACTTGCTTCGGCCGCTTCGGCAGTTGCATTGTATTCAATACGTTGGACGGAAGCAATACCGTTAGCAACATTGGATGAAAATTCATCTTGAACGTTTTGGGGTGTCTTCGATTCGGTTGCCGTTTGCATATTCGAAACGCCATCCGCCTGAGATATCTTATCGTTAATTTCCGCCGTATGGGTCGATCCGATAATACCGTCGGCTTCGGATACATTGGTTGACAAATCGGCCGTTAAGGATGTCCCGACTGCGTCGGCGGTACCATTGGTATTGATGAAATCGGCTTGAGAAGACGTACTGATATCATCAGCGCGCGAAGCGGAATCCGGAGCGAGTGCCTGATCCGCATTCCCTGTTGCCGGAATTTGAGAGCCGGTCGGAGATTCGGGAGCCTTGCTGGCATTGGGGGACCCGTCAGCGGTTGTTGAACCTTCAATGCCGTCAGCTTCTGCAAAATTATCATTGCTCGGCAATTGTTCGGGATCCGGAGAAGGCTCAGCCGGCGTCGGTTCTTTGTATTCTTCCGACGTATCTCCATCTATGGTTTTTGCTGTTTGTTCGTTATCAATAAATTCGGCTTGTTGTTCGGCCGGTTCGAAACTGACACGTTCGGGTGTCGGAGCTTCATCGGCATTTATTTCATTTTTCGCATCCTCGGATTTTTGACCGTCTTTCACATCTTCGGATTTTTGTCCGGCCTTTACATCCTCGGATTTTTGTCCAGCTTTTGCACCTTCGGATTTTTGACCGGTCTTCGCATCCTCAGCCTTTCCGCTGCTTTTTGCGGCTTCGGCTTTTTGAGCCCCCTTAACGCCGGTAACAACCACATTGCCTCCCGAAACGCTCAGCCGTGTCGTGCTGAAAGAACCGCCGACAGCCGTACCCCCGCGTGCATCCATATTCGATGCACTGAAAGAAACATCCCCCGCCGTGCTGTCCACATTATTCCATGGCTTCGTATCGGCCAAAACGGCAGAAGGGATACCCATAGCCGCTAAACACAATACCAACCCTGTGTAACGTAACAAATTATTTTTCATGTTCTTCCCTTCCCAATACTTAAAGTGCGCTTTATTTGCCCCGTTGGGTCAATTTTTGTTGCGCCATTTGTTTAGCGGCAGCCTTACGTGCTGCCTCGCGCGCGGCTTTGTTTTGTTTGCTGGTATCCAAACGCGCTTCGGTCGGCGATGTTCGATACGCCTCTTTGGGCAAATCGGACACGCGCTTGGTTAATTCGTTTAAATCGACAACTTCCAAAACGCGAGCCTGATCCGGGTTTGCCGGTTTTTCATAGTATGTCCCTTTGTACAAATTGCCGCCGCCTTTAATCAATGTATCCCCCAAATAAGCGCGCGTTTTCCCGGCCATCGCGCCCGATACGATATAAGATTTGTCGGGACGAGTACCGTCTTTGGTTGACAAAGTATCAATATCGGCACCGCCGGTAATTTCGGAAATCGACCCTTTCCAATTTTTAAAAGCCGTATTCATGCCGTTTTCCATTCGGGGAGATTTCACTAAATTGCGCGCGGCTTGAACAGCCGCTTCATGTTCCGTCAAAGGCGTCAATGTCGCGAGCGGTTCATTGTCCAATCGGGCCCGCTTTTCGTCATTTTGCGCACTGACTTCATGAAAATATCCGAAAATGGCAAGTCCGCCCAAAGCGATTAAGATGCCTCGAATGTGCTTGTCGATAAAATTGAAAAAACCAAATCCGATTCGTTTTAACAAACCGTTACGGTTTTTTGGCTTTTTGGCCTTCACGGAAGGTTTTGCGGATACGGATGCCGACGGTTGTGCGGCAAAGGACGATGAAGCTTGCTCCGCAACACGGGGTTTAGCCCATTGCGCCGTCGGACGACGTGAAAAAGAAACGGGCCGTTTGGATTCGCCGCGCGCGGATACGGGCGTTTGTGTATCTTGCGCATGCGCCAACGTATCATGCAATGTTGCGGACGCCGTCGTTTTTTGTGTTGCGGGGCGTTTAAAAATATTGTCCGGCGTTATTACGGCTGCTTGCCGCGGAGCCGATGTCCTTCCGATGCCGAATTGATTGCGATCGCTCATAAGGCCCTCCTTATATCAGACTGTTATTGTTTTAAGTATACACCTAAAATTCATATTTGTCCAGTTATTTTAAAAACAACGCCGTAACCTGTTAAAAATTAAGGGCGACACTTTCAATCCGCCGCCCTTTTTTATCAAATATCCAAATTGACCACATCCAACGCGTTTTGTTGGATGAAATCGCGCCGCGGTTCGACCACGTCGCCCATCAAGCATGAAAAGACTTGTTCGGCATCTTCCTGATGTGCGACTTTGACTTGCAACAACCGTCTGGCATTCGGGTCAAGCGTTGTTTCCCACAGCTGTTCGGGGTTCATTTCGCCCAAACCTTTATAACGGTTAATTGCCACGCCTTTGCGCCCGATTTTGAAAATGGCTTCGGTCAATGATACGGGCCCCATAACGGGAAAATCGCCGTCTTTGGTTTTTAACACGGCCGGTTTGGCGTAAAATTCCTGCAAATCTTTGCTCATCGCATCCAACGCGCGCGCTTCGGCGCATCCGAGCAAATTTTGGTCGACGACATGACGTTCGGTAACGCCGCGCAAAGTCCGCGTGAAAATGTATTCGCCGTTTTCAAATTTCATTTCCCATCCGCGTTCGTATTCGGGTTCCATCGCGTCCAATTCTTTGACGAAAGAATCGTCATAGCTGCCGTTTGAACCGAATAACCCGCATGTTGCCATTTTGCCGATAATGCGATACGGCACACGTTTGGACATTGACATAATCAAACCGCGCGCTTTTCTGGCCTGTTCGATACGGTCGTGCAAATCGCGCCCGGCAACTTGCATCCCGTCGGCAAATTGTAACACGGCATCTTGAGACCCGACACCGATTAAATATTCTTCCATCGCATCGTCGTCTTTTAAATAAATTTCGCTGTTACCGCGTTTGGCGCGATACAACGGCGGTTGTGCGATATACACGTACCCTTTGGTAATCAGTTCGGGCATTTGGCGGAAGAAGAACGTCAACAACAACGTTCGGATGTGTGCCCCGTCGACATCGGCATCGGTCATGATGATGATTTTATGATAGCGCGCTTTGTCAACGTTGAAATCGTCGCGCCCGATGCCGGTACCGATAGCCGTCACCAACGTCCCGATTTCGGCGGAGCTGAGCATTTTATCGAACCGTGCGCGTTCAACGTTCAAAATCTTGCCGCGCAACGGCAAAATGGCTTGATTAATCCGATTGCGCCCTTGTTTGGCCGAACCGCCGGCGGAATCCCCTTCCACAATGAACAATTCGGACACGGCCGGGTCTTTGCTTTGGCAATCCGCCAATTTGCCGGGCAAGGATGCCATGTCCAAAGCGCCTTTGCGCCGTGTTAATTCGCGCGCCTTGCGAGCGGCTTCGCGTGCCGCAGCGGCTTCAACCACTTTGCCGATAACGCGTTTTGCTTCCACAGGGTGTTCTTCCAACCATTGGTCCAATTTATCGCCGATAACACCTTCGACAACGGGACGCACTTCGGACGAAACCAATTTATCCTTGGTTTGAGATGAAAATTTCGGATCGGGCACTTTAACGGACAGCACGACGGTCAACCCTTCGCGCATATCTTCGCCCGACAATTCGACGCGTTCTTTTTTCGTTAACCCCGACCGCGCGGCGTAATTGTTAATCGTCCGCGTCAAAGCGGCGCGCAAACCGGCCAAATGGGTGCCGCCGTCGCGTTGCGGAATATTGTTGGTAAAGCATAAACATGTTTCATGGTACCCGTCCGTCCATTCCAAAGACACTTCAACGGTGATATTATCGCGTTCGCCGGTCAAGAAAAACGGTTCTTCATGCAACGAATTTTTCGAACGGTTTAAGTACTTGACAAATTCTTTAATCCCGCCGTCGTATCTGAATTCGGTCATGCGCTCTTCGGAAGTGCGGTTGTCAATTAAGCGCAAATACACGCCCGAATTCAAAAAAGCCAATTCGCGCATGCGGTGTTCCAACGTATCATAGTCAAATTCGACATTGGTAAACGTTTCTTTGGACGGGTGGAACGTTACGGACGTGCCGCGGCGCCCGTGAGCATCGCCGACAACTTCCAAATGTTTGACGGTATTGCCGCGTTCAAAGCGGGCATAATGTTCTTTGCCGTCGCGCCAAATGCGCAAATCCAACCAATCGGACAAAGCGTTCACGACCGATACGCCGACGCCGTGCAACCCGCCCGACACTTTGTACGAATTGTTGTCAAATTTGCCGCCCGCGTGCAACTGAGTCATAATGACTTCGGCGGCCGAAACGCCTTCTTCCTTATGAATGCCGACCGGAATCCCGCGGCCGTCATCAACAACCGTGACCGACCCGTCAGCATTTAAAATGACATCGACGCGCGAACAAAAACCCGCCAACGCTTCGTCAATCGAATTGTCCAACGTTTCATAAACCATATGGTGTAACCCCGTGCCGTCATCGGTATCGCCGATATACATGCCCGGACGTTTGCGCACGGCGTCCAACCCCTTTAAAACTTTAATTGATTCGGCCCCGTAGGCTGCCGTGTCTTGTTTCACGTCTTCAGTCATTACTTTTTCCTTTTTGATAAAGTTTCACATGCGTTTTATTTTACCTTGGCGGACATTTTTTTGCAAGCTTTTTAGGCATTTTTTAATATATTTTTTAGCGTTTTTTGCATAATACCCGACAATCGTTCCGAACATTTTCGATATGCTTTTTTTAAGCCACCAACAGTTCGGTCAAAACCGATTCTTCCACATCATAAAAAACGGCGCGGTTTTTTAAATGCATGAAAGCCGCCATATCGGTACCCGTCATCCAAACTTGAGTCGGCAACGCGCACAAAATGTCAAACAATTCTCCGCGGCGACGCGTATCCAAATGGGCGGCCACTTCGTCAAGCAACAACAATGGGCAATGCCCTTGCTCTTTCATTTGGGCTTTTATTTCCGCCAAAATGATGGATACCAACAAAGCCTTTTGTTCGCCCGTCGAACACAACCCCGCATCCATGTTTTTTTGGCGATGGACAACTTTAAAATCCGCCGTATGGGGGCCTTGGACAGACCCTCCGTCCGCATAAATTTTACGGGCGTTTTTCAATAATTCCATAAATTCTTCTTCGACCAAAACGGCCGATTTTTGAAGCAGCATTTTTTCAACCGCGCCGGTCAATTCGATATCGGGCGCCGGGAAACGACCCAAATCGCTTTCGTTTAAATGCTTTGAAATGCGTTCGACAATATCTAAACGGCTGGCCGCAATCGCAACGCCGTTCATCGCCATTTGCCGTTCCAATCCCGCCAACCAAGCGCCATCATACCGCCCTTCGCGCAACAAACAACTCCATTGTTTAAACGCCGCGTTGTATTCGCTTGTCCGCACGGCATGATCGGGGTCGAATGCTTGCACCAAACGGTCTAAAAAACGCCGCCTGGAAACAGGATCGCCGCAAAACAAACGGTCTTGCGCAGGGGTTAACCACAAACACCGAAACACATCGCCCAAAGTCGCCTGTTTCGTGACGGTTTTGCCGTCAATGCGCACTTGGCGCCGCCGAGTGCCGTCCACCGTCCCCGTCCCGACTTGCACGACGCCGTTCGGCGTTACGACCTGCGCCGATACGCTCCAACGCACCGGCAGTTTGGCCGCTTTTGATTCGGGCATGCCGACAAGTGACGGCGGCAACATATCTGCAACGGTTTCATCATCAAAGCCGTCATCATTTTCGCCGCCCGATGCAAAAGCATACAAATCGGCATCTTCGCGTTTGGCAACATCACACAGGCGTGCGCCGCGCAACCCGCGCCCGGGGGAAAGGAAAGAAACGGCCTCCAAAATATTCGTTTTGCCCGCGCCGTTATGGCCGGTCAAAACAACGGGTTGCAATCCGCTGTCCAAAGTCAGGTTAAGCGTGCCGTATGACCTGAAATTAGTCAAACGCATTTGCAAAATACCCGTCTTTTTCATACCTTGCATTTTTTATCTTTCTTACCTTTTCGGCGCCATGAAGGGCCTGAGATTTTTTTCGGAAACCGTTTTTTCTTTAAAGCCGTTTCTTTAAAAACGGGCGGCCGAATTTGCGCCGCCCCTTAATTTTTACGGCAAACGCCCGCTTACACGCGCATCGGCATCAAAACGTACAAAGCCGTATCGTCTTTTGCATCCGCCAAAATAACGGGGGACAACCCGTCCGTCAATTTCATTTGAACGGTGCCGCCTTTGACTTGAGCCAAAATATCCAGCAAATAACGATAATTAAAGCCGATTTCGACCGCTTCGGCCGTGTAAACGGCGTCCATTTCGTCTTCGGCGGAACCTTCGTCAACAGAAGCTGCAAAAACTTGCAACAAGTTTTCGTTCAACGCCAATTTAATGCCGCGCGATTTTTCGGACACGACCGCAACACGTTCGATAACGTCGGACAAAACGGCTGCGTCGGCCTCTAAAACTTTATCGTTGTTTTGCGGAATGACTTTTTCGTATTCGGGATACGTGCCGTCAATCAAGCGGGATGACAATTCGACGTCCGCGATTTTAAAACGGATTTGGTTAGCGGATAATTCGACTTCGACTTTGCCTTCGACTTCCGCGGCCAATTTGGACAATTCGCCGATTGTTTTGCGCGGAATAATAACGCCCGGGATGCCTTCGGCCCCGCTCGGCAAAGGCACGGTTGCGCACGCCAATCGGTGCCCGTCGGTCGCAACGGCACTTAAACCGCCCTTTTCGCCGTGTTTTTCATGGAAATAAATGCCGTTTAAATTATAGCGCGTTTCTTCCAATGAAACAGCAAAGCTTGTTTTGGAAATCAAATCGACGATATCCGCGGCGTTCATTTCAAAATGAAACGGCATGTTTTCTTTTGCCATGGACGGGAATCCGTCGGCCGGCAAACTGGCCAACGCGAACTTCGAACGCCCCGATTGAATGCTCAACTGGCTTGTTTCGGGATTAAAGGCCATCGCAACTTGCGACCCGTCGGCCAATTTTTTGACAATGTCATACAATTTGTGAGCCGGCACCGTAATGGCGCCTTGAGTTTCGACCGCGGCCGGGACGGATTCGGCAATTTCAATTTCATTGTCGGTTGCCTTAAAGCGAACCGTATCGCCGCTTGTTTCAATCAACACGTTTGACAAAATGGGGATTGTCTGGCGGCGTTCGACAACGCTTTGCACGTGGGACAGGGCTTTTAATAAAGCGGCGCGTTCAATGTTTAATTTAATCATGTTGTCTTCCTTTTTTTTAAATGCGAAGGAAGCGGTTTTGCTTTTAAAAACCCCGTGCCGGGCGGCGTTTAAGGGGGATTGTTTTTAAAAGAGGCTGCCTTTTCCTTCTGCGGTTAAAATTGTTTCTTTAAAAAAATCTTATTAAAAAAGTTTACTTTAAATCTAACAAAATTGCTACAAAAAAACAACTTTTTTTGCCACATTCGCCTTTTTTTTGACAAACCCCTTTTTTTTTGCGCAAAAACAAGGTATAAATAAGGGATTATTTCAATTTTAAAAGCAAATCGCATCGCGATAAGGAATTTCAAATGACATACGCCTTAAAACATACCGAATTGGCCAAAGAGAGCTGTTTAACTCAAAAAGATTTGCAAAATTTCCCTAAACATGTTGATATCATCGGACAAGACAAAGCGTTGGAAGCGCTTGATTTCGGTATCCACATGTCGGCACCGGGTTATAACATTTTTTGTGCGGGTCCCAAAGGCGTCGGGCGGACAAAATTGTCTTTGGAAGCCGTCAAAAAATATGCCGCGACGCGACGCGCCCCGAATGATTGGTGCTATATTCACAATTTCGAAACGCCGCATAAACCGATTGCGCTGCAATTCCCCGCGTTTGCCGGCAAAGTGTTTGCCAAAACGATTAAACGGATGGTCGACGAACTTAAAATCGCATTGCCGATTGCCTTTTCGGACGAAACGTACAAAAATGCCGCCGCGCGTATAGAACAACAATATAAGGATGAAAAAGACAGCTATTTTGAAGCGTTGGAAAAATTGGTTACCGAAAAAAACGTTGCGCTTGTCAAAACGGCTGCAGGTGTCATCGTTGCGCCGAAAATGGACGGCAAAGTGTTGGAACCGGAAGGGTTTAACAAATTGCCCAAAGCCGTGCGCAAAACCGTTTTGGAACAAATGACCAAAGCGCAAAAACGGTTGGAATCGGCCGTGAAAGATACGCCCAAATGGGAAGAAAATCAACAACGCCAAATGTGCAATTTGCAAACGCGTACGGCCGGTAAAGTTATCAAAGGCGTTATCGGCCCCGTTGAAAAAACCTTTGCCGACAATCCGAAAATCATCGCCTATTTGCGGGCAATAAGCAATGACATTTTGGAAAATGTCCATTTGTTCGCTGATTCTCAGGCAAATACCGATATAATGGATTTGTGGGACAAATATGTCGTTAATTTGCTCATTACGAATAAGCCGAGCGGCGGTGCGCCCGTTGTGCATTTAACGCACCCGACATTAACCAATTTAATCGGCAAAATCGAACGCGTTCAACAAGCCGGCACCGTATTATCCGACTTTTCGATGATTCGCCCCGGCGCTTTGCACCAGGCAAACGGCGGTTTTTTAATCATCGAAATCCACGAACTTTTGGCTAACCCGTATGCTTGGAATGCTTTAAAGCGTAGTTTGTTAAACAAAGAGGTCAAAATCGAATCGGCATCGGACGACACTTCGGTTTTTGATGTCGTGTCATTAGACCCCGATGCGATACCGCTGAACGTCAAATTGATTTTAATCGGCGAAACGCATTTGTATTACGCTTTAGCGCAAAACGATGACGAATTTGTCGAGCTGTTTAAAATTTTGGCGCAATTTTCCGAGCGCATGGACCGTACGAAAGACGCCGAAAAACAATACGCCGCTTTGATGCAAAACATGGTCAAATGCGAAAACTTAAAACCGGTTTCTTTGGGCGCCGTTAAACGGTTGGTTGAACACGCCGCCCGTTTATCGGGCGATAAAAACCATTTGACGACCAATTTGGCGCGATTGAACGACATTGTGCGCGAATCTTCGTATTTAGCCGATAAAACGGAATCGAAAACCATTCAGGTCGCCCATATCGATGACGCATTAAAATCCCGCAAAAACCGTTTGGGACAATCGCATCATGAAATGATGGATTTGATTGCGCGCGGCATCATTAATATTGAAACAAAAGGCTTTAAAGTCGGGCAATTAAATGCCCTGGTCGTTCATGATTCGGGTACTTTTTCGTTCGGGCGCCCGAACCGCGTAACATGCCAAATCCGATTGGGAGACGGCGAATTTATTGATATTGAACGCGAATCGGAATTGGGCGGCCCGTTACATTCAAAAGGCGTAATGATTTTATCGTCTTTTTTGGCGGGTCGGTTCGGGCAAAATACGCCTATTTCGTTGGACGCGAGTTTGGTATTTGAACAATCGTACGCCGAATTGGACGGCGATTCGGCTTCCAGCGTCGAATTGTATTGTTTGTTGTCCGCCGTTTCGGGAATACCGCTGAACCAAGCCATCGCCGCAACGGGGTCGGTGAACCAGTTGGGGCAAATCCAAGCCATCGGCGGCGTGAACGAAAAAATCGAAGGGTATTTCGAAGTTTGCAAATTGCAAGGGTTAACGGGCGAACAAGGCGTCATCATTCCGATCAGCAATGTACAGGACTTAATGTTGCCGACTGAAATCGTCGAAGCGGTCAAAAACAAAAAATTCAATATTTATGCGGTCAAAACGGTTGATGAAGGCCTTGAAATTTTAACCGGCAAAAAGGCGGGCGTTCCCGATAAAAAAGGCACTTACCCCGCCGGCACCGTCAATGCCGAAGCGGCCGACCGCCTGTTGCAGTTTTTCAAAAAAGCCCAACGCTTTAAAAAATAAATAATGCTTCATCCTTGATTATGGCGCCATGGTCCGAATAAAGATTTATTTTTTTTAAATGCGTCAAAATAAGGATTTTAAATCGCTTTGATTTCAATGCCGACAACGCCGTATTTTTTTTGGGCCGCGGGCGTATAAAATTCTTCCAATACGCTGAGCAATTCTGCGGCCGTATCAAACCCGCCCTGCCACGGAGTGACGGATTTGGTGCACAACGTTTCAAAATCGGGAGCGTGGTGTAAAGCGACCACTTGCGCGCAAAAACGGTCGTTTTTATCCGACCCGTTTGCAAATTCGATTTTATCGCCGACCTTTATTCGGCGGCGCTTTTCGTCGTTCAAGCGCAATTCAACCGTTTTTTTGCCGCTTTTCAACAGATGATAATATTTTTCTTGAACATTCATTTGATACATCTTGTTATTCGCTTTCAATTTATTTATATTAAAGTTTATAATTGATTTGTTTTGTGAAGACAAGGGAATTTAAAATGGAATATGTCATCATTTCAACGACGATCGATACCGAAAAAGCGGCTAAAAAATTAGCGGCTGAAATCGTTAAACGCAAATTGGGCGCATGTGTGCATATTCACCCAATAACAAGCATTTATACTTGGAACGGTAAAATGTATGAGGAAGCCGAATATAAATTAGAAATAAAAACAACGGAAAAATTATCACGCAAATGCCAAGATTTTATTATCGACATGCACGATTACGACCTGCCCGAAATTATTGAAACCGCAATTTCGGACGGCAGCGCGCAATATTTGCGTTGGATAAAAGACAACACGGCTTTTTAAAAACGTTTTTTAAAAGGGCTGTTTTAAATACCGAAAATCGGCACGGGTCGGCAAAATGCCTTTCGGCGGCAGATAAAAAAAAGGGGGAAAATATGACGCTGTTTATGTTGCTTATTGGATGTGTTATTACATTATTGATGTTGGCTCGGCCGTTTTTATATAAGCCGATTGCCGTTTATTTCCCGGCCGAATTATCGTCGGCATTCACAAGTGTTTGGGTTATGTTCGGCGTCCTTATCACGTTGCCGTTTTTTTATGAATCTTTAAACCCGCATATATTGGCAGCCCATCCGATTGCTTTGGCCGTTACGGCCGGCAAAGGCATCGTTTTGTGGCTGATGATTAAGTATCAACAAGTGCTTAACAAAGTCAGTACGTCATCCAGCGTTTTTTACGCCTTTATCGCCATGGCATTCGGCACGCTTTTAATGAATTTGTTTTTCGGCGAAAATTTATCCGTCATCCATTTAAGCGTTATTGTCGCACTGGGTGTTTTGGGATTTATTTTTATGTTCAAAGGCGATTTAAAACGTTTGTCAAAAACGGACAAATTCATATTCGCTCTGTTGGTTTGTTTAATGACGTATGCGATTGTTTCCGATCATATTTCAATCAATGCGTTCGGATGGTATCCGCATTTGGTTATTTCCACATTGGTTATGTTGATTTGTTCAATCATCTACGGCATCAGCAAAACCGACCTGAAAAACATCCTGACAAATCCGAAAGTCATCGTTGCCGGATTCGTATACACTTTCGGCGAATTTGTCGTAACATTTGCAAACGTCAACATCATGCCGGTCAGTTTCGTATCGTTGTTCAACCGCTTATCGGCACCGCTGGCAATGATTATTTCGGCAAAAATTTACCATGAACAAACGGTTAAAAACCAAGCGTTGTTCGGCCTGTTGGCTTTTGCGTTGTCGCTTATTATTATTTTCACTTAAAAAAAAAGGAGTTCCCCATGCGGTATATTTTTCTTGCCCCTTTGTTGTTTTTTTCAATGTTCGTCTTGGCCGCCCCCTTTGAAACGGCGGCACAAAACGCGCCCGCGATTGATAAAATCCTTATTCATAAAAGCGCGCGCAAAAAGCATCGAAGACTCGGGCGGCGATATTATGATTCACGGGCTTTTGAACGGGTTGGGCGCCATCGGGCGCGCGCATCTGCTTAAAGATTGGACGCTGGGGTGCATTGCCGTCACATCCGATGAAATCGATGAAATTTGGGATTTGGTGCCGATCGGCACGGCCGTGGAAATCCGCCCGTAACGATTGACCCCGTTCAAAAGCTTTTTATCCGTTGGCGCCGTTTCACACGGTGTTGCGTTTAAAAAAGCATTTTTTTTAAAACGCAAAATTGATATGAAAGGTCACAAAAAATCATGCAAAAGTCTTTTTTTTGTTTGATTTTTGCCGCCACATACGATATTATGGCATCGAGCCCATGAGAAAGCTTATGGACAAATCCAAAACCACCTAAGGAGATATAAAGATGAAAAAATTTGCTTTGATTGCCGCTTTGATGTTGGCACTTTCCGCCTGCACGGGTACGCGTGGTACAATCGGCGGCCAAAAAGTTTGCACAAACGAATACTTGCTCGGCGTGTTGTCCATCAGTGAAATCGTTGCTCCTTGCAGCAAATAAGCTGATATTTTAAAGAGCTTTTAAATTCCCCTTGAAACCCAAGGGGAATTTTTTATGCCGAATAAAAAATTGTGATAAGCGGTTGTAAAAAAATCAATAAATTACATCAAAAACACTTTTTTGCCGAAAAATGTTTTTGACAAATTGATAACAGATGCGGGGATTTATCCGTTGACGGTTATTTTGAATGGCGTCTCGTTTTGCTCGACATTACCTGCACTTGCGCTTCGGTCAAACCCTGCGACTTCAACCCCGTCCAAAACTTCAAAAATTAAAACCGCCGAAACACCGGTTACAATTTAATTTAAGAACTTTCATTCAAGAAAATGTTCTTCATAAAACGAAAACCCTAAACGCGGTATATAAAAATAATTTTGTTTTTTGCTTTAAAGGGGGTATTTGATTAAATGAAATGGCGACCCTAACGGGATTTGAACCCGTGTACCAGCCTTGAGAGGGCTGTATCCTAACCGCTAGATGATAGGGTCTTAACGCGTTTCATAATTACACATTATTCAAAATTTTACAAGAAAAATAATGCATTGTAACAAACGGCAAGCATTACGAAATATCTGTATCGGGCGCACGCTTCAAAAAACAAGAAACGCCCGCCCTTCGGATTTTAACTGACCAATCTGTTCCACCAGCCGCCGCGCTTTTTGGCGGGCTTTTCGGGAGCTTGCGCCTTATTTTCGGCCGTATTTTGTGCCGAATTTTGTGCAGCGTTGTCACCCAAATCGGTCACAGACGCGGGCACGGCGGGCGTTTGTTCGGATAATGCCGTCGGCTTTTTGCCGTTTTCCGCCGCGGGCGTGTCAACCGTTTGGTCGGCGTTTTGCTTTTTTTGAGCGGGCTTTACGGCTTTTTTGCGGCCTGCCGCCGTTTTTTTAACCGCTTTTGTACCCGTTTTTTCTGCCGTTTGCGACACTTCTTTTGAAATATCGACTCCGTCGGCAACGACATGGCCCGCTGTTGCGGACGCATCGGCAACGTTTTCAACCGGTTGCGACGGATTTTGAACAAGCTCTTGTTGCGCCGCAAGCTTGTTTTTCGGTTTTCGGCCGCGCCGTTTTTGAACCTTTTGCCCTTCGATATCGGCAATATGCGCTTGTTCGACAACCGTGAACTTTTCTTCAAAAGGCACCGGCGGCGTGTTGTCTTTCAATTCCGCCACTTCGTTGTGGCCGTCTTCCCTGACGGCCGGCAAATTTTGATCGCCCGAATCCGATATGGGTGCATTATTTTCGCCATCGTCTTGATTTTGTGCCTGAGCCAATTTGCGCGCCAACCGTTTGTTCTTTTTCCATTCGCGCCGCCTGCGGTTGCGATCGCGCCGACGGTTGGATTTTTCCGCCTCTTGTGCCGACGGGGTTTCTTGTGCCGTGTCCGTTGCGGCCGCCTCTTCGGTTTTTCCCGTTTCTTCCTTAGCTTTCGGGGCATTTTTTTCTTGCTTTTGAGTTTGCTCTTTTTGCCCTTTGTTATGCTTGTCGGCTTTTTCGCGCTGTTCTTTTGGCTGATTATAATGGGACGGTTGGATGGGCGCGCGGTCGCCGTTGTCGCGCAACCGTTCCAAACGGTAATCGGTATTTTTTTCCAATGTCGAATCGGCTATAATTTGAATAATGACATTGTATTTGGCCTCTAAACGGGACAAATGATCGCGTTTGTGGTTCAACACATACGTTGCGACATCCAACGGTACCGTCATCACCAAAGTCGTGTTATTGTTGCGGTTGGCCGCATCTTCCAATAAATACATCACACGCGTCGCACATGATTCGACCATTCGCATCAACCCTTTGCCGCCACAATGCGGACACACTTTATAGCTGGATTCCAAAAAGCTGGAATGCAATCTTTGGCGCGACATTTCCATCAATCCGAAACCCGAAATTTTACCGACTTGGATACGGGCACGGTCTTTTTTAAGTGCTTCTTTCAGCCGTCTTTCAACCGCCGAATTGTTTTTGGCTTCGTCCATATCGATAAAGTCGATGACAATCAAGCCGGCCAAATCGCGCAACTTTAATTGTCGGGCCAATTCATCACACGTTTCCAAATTGGTGCGCAATGCCGTTTCTTCAATATCGCGTTCTTTCGTTGCGCGCCCTGAATTCACATCAACCGCGACCAACGCTTCGGTTTGGTCAATCACGATATAGCCGCCCGATTTTAATTGTACGACGTTGCTGTGGATGGCTTCCAATTGGTTTTCAACCTGATACGCTTGGAACATCGGCAAATCGCCTTTATATTGTTTGATTTTTTTGACTTGCCCGGGCATCAAGATTTTCATAAACTCTTTCGTGCTTTTGAACGTCGCGTCACCTTCGACCCAAATTTCTTCAATATCGGGCGTATATCCGTCACGCAACGACCGTTTGATAATGTCGCCTTCTTCATGAATCAGTTTCGGCGCAATGGATTCCAACGTATTATCGCGGATTTTCATCCATGTTTTAATCAAATAATCGTAATCGCGTTTGATTTCGGTTTTCTTTTTGCCCGCGCCCGCGGTACGTACAATCACGCTCATGCTTTGCGGAATCGGCAAAGAATCGACAATCGCGCGCATTTCTTTGCGTTCTTTGGCATTCGTGATTTTGCGCGATACGCCGCCGCCTTTGCCGTTGTTCGGCATTAAAACGCTGTACCGACCCGCCAAAGACAGATAAGTTGTCAACGCCGCGCCTTTGTTGCCGCGTTCTTCCTTAACCACCTGAATCAACATCACTTGGCCTTGGCGAATCACTTCTTGGATTTTATACCGTCTGAAAAAATTCGGGCGTTTGGGTGCCACTTCTTCGGTTTCGGATTCGCTGACAACTTCCAATGTCGTTTTCGGATGCACTTCATCATGCGATTCATCATCCGAATCTTGATGCATGGCCGAAATGTCATCATCCGTCGATTGAATGACGGTTGCTTCGGCATTATCGGCAAAAGTATCCGCGCCGCCTTCGTCGAATTTTTGATTTTCATCGCCGTCCGTGAGCAAAGTCTCGCCTTCGTGCGGTTGGTCGGCATCATTATTTTCCGAAAAATCGGGTTGTTCATCATCAACGCGTTGCGTCAATTCTTCTTCTTTTGAAACGGCAGCCGCCATATGCGTTGCTTCGGGCAAGATGTTTTCTTCGGCATCATCTTGTTTTTCGGCTATCATTTCTTTCAGCTTTTCACGATCGGCCGTCGGGATTTGATAATAATCGGGATGGATTTCGCCGAATGCCAAAAAGCCGTGTCGATTACCGCCGTAATCGACAAAAGCGGCTTGCAAAGACGGTTCGACACGTACGACTTTTGCTAAATAAATATTGCCTTTAATTTGTTTTTTGGTGGATGTATCGACATCCAGCTCTTCTAATCTCCCGTTATCCAGCACCACGACGCGTGTCGCCTCGGCGTGCGTCGCATCAATAAGCATTTTTTTTGACATAAGTTCTCCAGTAAATAATATCTTGTCTGTTGGGCCGTTGTCGGCCAATTCAAAAACAACCCGGCGACGCAAAAGGGCGTTCGGTTCGAAAGAAAAGAAAGAAATATATTGTTTGTCATGCTTTCATCCGATTCGGGTTGTCATAAAACTTTCGGGGCAACCGCACTTCAAAACAAAGCGCGATATAACTTTGAAACACAGGGGTCCGATTTGCAACAAGCGTTTTAAAATAAATCCCTTTATCGGTTTTCATATCCCGAAAAGGCGGCCCTTTTAAATGTAAATCCGGCCTTTCGGAAGAAATCCCGATGCGTTTCAAACGAAATTTTCGTTGCATTTTGAAGTATATAGGTATATCAATTAAAAGACAAGTTTTTTTATAAGCAAGGCGCATAATTTTAAAATGAAAACGCTGTTCACCTTTTTAATGTGTTTCATCGGTTGGCTTATTACGGCCTCACCGGTACATGCGGCCGCAATAAAAAACATCCGTTTGGCCAACTATCAAACGAACGTCGTGCGCTTGGTCGTCGAATTAAACGAAAAAACGGATGCCAAAGTTTTCCGTCTCGGCAAACCGTCGCGCTTGGTCGTCGATTTTAAAAACACGTATTTTGACGGCAAAGCGCCATCGAAAATTAAGCCGGTCAATTTTATTTCAAGCGTGCGCCGCGGCGTGCCGAATATGAAAACCGCCCGCTTGGTTTTGGAATTGCCCAATGAAACCTTAACCGAAAAACATTTTTTCCTGCCCCCGTCCAAAGCGGCCAAAAATTGGCGTTTCGTCATGGATTTGACGCGTACGGCCAAAACATCTGCAACGAAATCCGCCGCCCAAACGGCCAAAAAAACAACCGTTCCAAAGAGTAAACCGTCCGAATTAAAACCCGCACCGAACCCGTCGGTCGGATTAACCCCGATACGCAAAACAAAAAAAATCATCGTGTTGGACCCCGGGCACGGCGGCAAAGACCCCGGCGCCATTTCCAAATCCGGCAAATATGAAAAGAATTTGACATTGGCCATGGCCAAAGAAACCAAACCGCTTTTGGAAGCCGCCGGTTACAGAGTTGTTTTGACGCGCGACAAAGACATTGCCTTGGCTTTGCGGCGCCGCGTCGAAATTGCGCACGAAGCGGATGCCGATTTGTTTATTTCCATCCATGCGGACAGCGCCAAAAATTCGTCGGCGCGCGGGTTGTCCGTCTATACGATTTCCGAACGCGCTTCGGATAAAGAGGCCGCCGCTTTGGCCGAACGCGAAAATAAGGCCGATATTTTACTCGGTCTTGATTTGACGGGGTATAATCCCGATGTCAGCAACATTTTGATTGATTTGGCGAAAATCGATACAATGAACAATTCGGCCATTTACGCCAAAAAATTGGTCAAACATATGAAACAAGAGGTCAAATTGGTACCAAACGCCCACCGCTTTGCCGGCTTTGCCGTTTTAAAATCCGCAAACGTGCCGTCGGTACTGTTGGAAATGGGATACCTGTCAAACCGCCAGGAAGAACGCCAGTTGCAAAAACAATCATACCGCCGCGGTTTGGCACGCGCTTTGGTCCGTGCCGTCAACGAATATTTCGACGAAGTTCAAAATTAAAATGATGATTTCGAACGCCGTTAAAAGGCAAACCGATACCGACCCTTTCACGGCAAATCGTTTATACGCCTTTCTTTCAAGGGACTATTTACATGTTCCGGGAGTGCCCGCATGCCCCTTTCAAAATCGTTTTGTATTTACACAAACCTGTATTTTTCAAGCAAATTTATATTCCGAAAATTAGGAAATATTTCCATCAAATGCGCCGTATTTTTAACTTATTCTTTTATTTTTAATTTACAACCAAGAATATATTCCTATATTACAATTTCAACTTCAAATTGCATTCTTATCGGGTAAAACAAGACCCGCAAAAAAGCCGATTACGGCTTATTTCCATGGATTGGACAAGATAATTCACAAAACATCCCGTTTGTCATATCACACCCGTGACATTTTGCCCGCAATACGGCATTTGCCCCACGCTTTATTCGGGATAATTCGCTTTACCGCATCAACCGTTATTTTACACGTTTGCGCAATGCGACAACAGCTATTTACGCTTCATCAGATAATCATATACTTTTTTAAGTGCACGCGAACGGTGGGAAATACCGTTTTTAACATCGGGACCCAATTCTCCCAATGTTTTGTCATACCCGTTCGGAATAAACATCGGGTCAAATCCGAAACCGTTTAACCCTTTGGGCGCATCGGCCCACGTGCCTTCCAACACGCCGTCAAACACTTGAACGTCGGTTTCGTCAAATATCAATGCCATCGTGGCTTGGTAATAAATCGAACGGTCGGAATTATCCCCCATTTGCGCGGTAATATAATCGAAAACGGCAGGAAAACCTCCATGCTTTTTGGAAAACCGAGCCGAATAAACGCCCGGCGCACCGTTCAATGCACGAATGCAAATTCCCGAATCTTCGGCCAATGCGGGCAACCCCGTCACGTGATAAGCAGCATATGCTTTAAGCAGCGCATTGTCTTTAAACGTTTTGCCCGTTTCTTCCACGTCGGGCAAGTTTAATTCATCCGCGCCGATAACCGTCAAGCCGGTTTCTTTCAACATTTCGCGCACTTCTTTCAGTTTATTTTCGTTATGCGTCGCAAAAACAAGCTTCTGTACCATTTTCACCCCTTATCATCAATTTTACCCGTCGCGGACCGAAGTATTACACCGCTTCGGCAATGCAACAACGATAAAAAATTTATCCCGACGGTCCGCTTAAATTCGCCTTATTGTTTATTTTCCAAAACCTTTTTTTGCATCGCGATTAATTCGGCAATACCGGATTGAGCCAATTCCAACAATTCTTTCAATTCAATCGGGCTGAACGGCACATGTTCGGCAGTGCCTTGAATTTCAATCAAGCCGCCTTTGTCGTTCATCACAAAATTGGCATCGGTATCGGCAATCGAATCTTCTTCGTAATCCAAATCCAACGCAATATGCCCGTTGACAATGCCGCATGAAATCGCCGCAACGAAATCTTTAATCGGAAAATGCTTAATGCGTTTTTCCTGATGCAATTTTCGGCAAGCCGCATACAGCGCGACAAACCCGCCGGTAATCGACGCCGTCCGTGTGCCGCCGTCGGCTTGAATCACATCGCAATCGATTCTGATTTGAAACCCGTCGATTGCCTTTAAATCAACGCCGGCGCGCAACGACCGCCCGATTAAGCGTTGAATTTCATGCGTACGCCCCGCCTGCCCTTTTTTCGATTCGCGGTCCATGCGCGACGATGTTGAGCGAGGCAACATACCGTATTCGGCCGTAACCCACCCCTCGCCGGTGTCTTTGACCCAACGCGGCACTTTGTCTTCAACCGTTGCCGTACACATCACGTGCGTATCGCCGCATTTAATCAGGCATGACCCTTCCGCGTGTTTGTTAACACCAATTTGCATTTCGATTTTTCTCAGCTGAGTCGGCAATCTGCCGCTTGAACGCGCCATTTCAAACTCCTTTTTGTTTTTTGATTTTACAATTTATAATTTTTACGAATTATTTGGATTTTTACTTTATACGCCATTTTTATATCTAAATCAACAAAAGCCGTCATATAAAGACCATTTAATTTGCAAAACCTTTTTTGCCCGTCCACCCCCTGAAAAACAAAAATTTTCGGCGTCAATTTTGCATTTTTTCGCCGCGCTTTTGCATTTTTTTGTTGCCCCCTTGCATTTTCAAATGATTACATCTATATATATGTTATCTGTTTACTTAACATTTTTTAGAGGAAAACATGTCAAAAAAACACCATTTAAAAGAAAAATTGCAAGAACAAGCCTCCGAAATCCCTCAAAAACCCGATACGGATGCCGCTCCGGCCGACGCAAGCACAAATGTTTGTGATGAAACGACTGCCCAAATCGAAGCGCTGACAACCGAACGCGATTCGTGGAAAGACAAAGCATTTCATTTAGCGGCGGATATGGAAAACCTGCGCAAACGTGTCGCCATCGATATGGAAAAAAATACCAAATACGCCAACGCTGAATTTGCCAAAAGCTTGCTGGTTGTGGCCGACGGCTTGGATAAAGCGATTGAACATGCCAAAAAACAACTTGAAGCGGGCAAAAGTGCCGATTCTTTCGTGCAAAACCTGTTGACGGGCATTGAAATGGTTCAAAAACAATTAAATGACGCTTTAAAAAAGCACCATATCGAAAAAATGGAAATCTTAGGAACGGTATTTGACCCGAATTTTCATCAGGTTATCAGCCAAATTGACGATTCGTCCAAACCGGCCGGCACAATCGTCGACGTCATGCAAACCGGCTATATGATCGGCGACCGCGTATTGCGCGAAGCCATGGTTATTGTAACGAAATAATCCTGCAAAATCCACAAAAATATAAAAAATTGAACGGATTATAAAAAAGCTTTTTATTTTCGAAGAATGGGCATAAAATGAAAAAAGTGACGGAAAAACCACTTGACACAATGTAAAAACTATTATAAGATAATATTTATAGAAATGTTGACAAACAAAGGTAGGAAACTATGACGATAAAAGATTTTGCAGGTTTTGTAATTGAACGGGCCAATGCCGGGGATACGGTGTATCCGAGCGGTGCCGCTCTGCAAGGGGTTGAACCGTTTTCTGCTCAAGCATGGAAAGGCGCAAATGATTATGCCGACACCTTGAAAAAAAAGTCCGTCAAACATTCTTCAATCAGGCCGTCAAAAACCCCGAATATTCGTTAATTTCACCTTTTTATTAAAAAGCGCATGTTTTTAAAAACAAATAAATCTGTTGTTTTTGTACATGCGTTTTTTTCATGTCTTTTTTGCCTCGGGCATTATATCCCGCGGCTTTTGTTTTATTATCGCCATTTCAAAATGCCGAATGTAACAATCATCATATTTGTGCAATAACCGCACACCGCTTTGCAAAACCCGTTAAAAACATTCAATAACCATACAAAAAATACCGATACATCTTTATAAAACACGCCGCCCGTTCGCAAAATTTAACGTTTTTGTGTAAAAACAACACTGATTTTTGTTGCAATTTAATATAAAATGATGTATATATCTTTTTAGTGCCGATTTAGCTCAGTTGGTAGAGCAACGCATTCGTAATGCGTGGGTCGGGGGTTCGACTCCTCTAATCGGCACCATTTTTGTATCCGCATTTCACGTTTTCCACACTCTTTTTGCGTTTCTCGCCCGTGTTCGGCGTTGCTCTTACCGCAACGCATTCGTCATGCGTGGGCCCTAGGGTTCGACCGCTCTAATCGGCACCGATGCGGTAAGTACGAAACTCGTTTCGATATCAATAACTTTAAAAAAATGCCTTAACGTTTTTTGCCGGGATACAAAAAACACGCTTTGGTATGGTCATTGACAAGGCCCGCCGCTTGCATAAACGCGTAAACGGTAACCGGCCCCATAAATTTAAAGCCCATTTTTTTAAGGTCTTTACTGATTTTAACGGATAATTCGGTTTGCGCGGGGATTTCCCGTACCGTCTTGCGATACCCAATCAGCGGCGTATCATTGACATAGCTCCAAATCATCTTGTCAAAGCTGCCGTATTTTTGTTGCACATTCAAAAACGCCCGCGCATTGTGAACGGCTGCCATTATTTTTCCGCGGTGTCGGATAATTTGATTATTTTGCAACAGCTTGTCAATTTTGCGTTCATCGTACAAAGCAACTTTGCGCGGGTCAAAACTGTCAAACGCTGCCCGAAAACCTTCTCGCTTTTTCAGTATCGTTATCCATGACAAACCAGTCTGGAAAGTTTCCAATATCAACATTTCAAACAACTTGCCGTCATCGTGTTCGGGCTTGCCCCATTCGTTATCGTGATAAGCCTTATATATATCCGATTCGTCAACCCATGCGCATCTCGGTTTAAAATTCATGACGCCTCCTGCATATTTTAATAGACTTTAAAACACGTATACTTTAAAATAAGATGCCCTTTAAAGCAACCGAATTGACAAATTCAAACATTTTTTAAACAGAATCCCCTTTTTATATTTGACTTTCGGCGACGATTGTCCTACAGTTTGAACACCCGATTTTCCCAGGAGTTTACAATGAACAAGATTTTATTAAATCCGTTATGCGCCCCGATGGCGGCGATTTTATATTTGGTCGGCTATTTTATGGCCGTTTGGTTAACACGCACGCCCGAAGCTGTTGATATTTATACTGATACAACTTTGGAATGTGTAACTTATGCCATTTATGCCTTTACGTTGCCGATTATTCTTTTTTGCGCACGTGATTTTAAAGATTCGGGCATGAAACATTACGTCTTATTTGTGTTTTTGTGGCTTTGCGGATTGTTGCGCGAAGCCGGTATTCAACATTGGTTGACGGCGACCGACACAACGGCTTTTAAGTTGCGCTTTTTCACAAATCCGAATAATCCGATCGGTGAAAAAATCGTTGCCGCACTTATCGCACTAACGGTATTGGGCGTTGCTGTCTATTTAATCGTTTATTACACGCCGAAAATTATCAAAGGCTTTTTCCGTCTCAACCCGCTGTATTGGACAATTTGCACTTTGGGCGGCATGGGAATTTTGGCCAAAGTTTTTGACCGTATTCCGGGCAATTACCGAAAAATAGTCGGCCATTTCATAGATCCGTCTCAAAAATCTTTTTTCGAATTGTTGGAAGAAATCAGCGAAACAACTTTGCCGTTATTGGTTGTGTTTGCTTTTATCCAATTTCATTTAATGAAAAAAGCGCAACAACGCGCCGCAAAAAAGGTTTCTTAAAAAAACACCCGTTTTAAATTCCAAACGCCTTTTAAAATAAAAGGCGTTTTTATTTTTGCGAACCCCTTTTGCCGACGGGGTTGTTTATGCCGTTTAATCAACAGGCTGTCTTGTCGCATTTTTATCTGCAACAACCCTTTGCCTTTCACGGCAATATTGACAACTTTGTTAAATCCGCCGCGCTCGAGTGTTATTTGACACAACGGTAAAAAACCGTGCCGGGCGCGATAAGCGAACAGGTAAAACTGGAATAACTTTCATAAACGGCATGGCGGCGGGATTTTTGGCATTCGGCTTCTGCCAAATCATATGTTTGAGAACGGTCCGAAATAAATTTGTTATAACAAACGGCAACCACATCCGTTGTGGATTGCCCGACCGTATCGCGCTGTCCCGCTTCGCGACGTGAATCGACAAACGGTTGAACCGCCGTACATGCACCAAGGAAACATAACACCGTGCCCGTTAAAACGAAACGGTTGATTTTCAAACAGCCGATACCCTTTGCATATTTCATTTCCGATGTCTTTTCCCTGCGTATTTTATCATTTCGCACAGCACACACCTTATTCGCGCTTTATCGCCGAATACATCGGCAAATACCTTAAACACGTTGGAAAGCGTCCGCCTTTTTCCACAAAAAATCAAGCCGACACTTTGCTTTGCAAAATAGACGCCAATTTGACGGCGGCCTCATCCTCTTTAACCTTTTTGACAACAGCATATTCGGATACCAAACGCGCCATGGCCTGGTCATAAATTTGACGTTCGGAATAAGTTTGCTCGCTCTTATCGGGGTCTTTATACAAATCGCGTAACACTTCGGCAACAGCAACCGGATCGCCCGAATTGATTTTGGACATGTATTCTTGCGAACGTTTGCCCCATTGCGTGCGTTTGATTTTGGCCTTGCCCTTCAGCGTATTCAGCGCTTCATCCATGACCGAAGCACTGGAAATTTGGCGCAAACCCGTTTTTTGAGCATTGGGTTTCGGAATGTGCAACGTCAATTTGTCTTTGTTAAAATTAATGGCAATGAGCTCTAAATCCTGTCCCGCGACAGCCGTTTTTTGAATCTCGATTACTTGTCCCACACCGTGCGCCGGATAAACGACAAAATCACCCGGATTAAATGTATAGTCTTTGGACATATTTATACTCCTTCTTTTCATTTAACATAAAGGGAGTATATCACATTTTTTTGCCTTTTAACAGCAAAAAACGCATTTTTTTCGTTAAATCTTGGTTTTTATACGACATGGCCGATTGTTTTTCTTGACAAGCCCCATACTTTCGAATAAGATTTTTGACTTTTTTAAACGACGCCCCTTTCAATTTTGAACAACCGGTCTCCCGATATCGCGCAGTCGTTTTTTATATTTTTTGCCACATCGACCGTTCCTTAAAAAAAGGTCGTTTTATATCCCGTTCCGACAAGCAAAATATCCATTAAAAAAAACAAAGTCCCGACTTTTGCAATTATATAAACGTCGATGTAAAATAAACGGACAAGATAAAATCTGAATTTATGATATCCTTTTTTGAGACTTGAAATTTTCTGTAGACATTTGATTTTTTTTGTTGTATCATCTGTCCCATCTTGATAAAGGGCCTGTAGCTCAGTTGGTTAGAGCTGTCCGCTCATAACGGATTGGTCGGGGGTTCGAGTCCCTCCGGGCCCACCAGTAAAAGAAAAGTTCCGTTTTTGGAACTTTTTTTTGTTGTATTTGGAAAACTATCAGCCCGGCAGGTAGTTTTTTAAACACAAATAAAGCCTTAAATATTAAGGGCTTAATTATGCGGAGAGTACAGGACTGCTCAGGCTAAAGCCTTCGTCTTCGTTTCACTCAGACCGTCTCCATAATTGTCGGCCTCCGCTTCGAAAAAGCTTCGCGACCAAACCTGCTGCAGGTTCTCATCCTTTTAAAACATTTCAGACATAAAAAAACACCCCAAATGGGGCGTTTTTTTACAACTGGCGGAGAGTACAGGACTCGAACCTGCGCAACGCTTTCACGTTGACGGATTAGCAATCCGCTGCATTACCACTCTGCCAACTCTCCCGATTGCCAAAACACTTATACCGCATTTTTTTGCAAACGTCAATACTATTATAAATATAAATTTTGCAACTTATAATTGAATTATATCTTCTGTTGACACATCAAACCATATGTGATACTTTAGAATACGTTAAAATTAACATTAAAAGGAGGTATTATGACAAAAATTATTCCCACTCTTTTATTAACGGCCGGGTTAACCATATGCGCCGCTCCGATGGCTTCGGCTTTGGAAATCAGCCCTTACGTATCGGCAAAATATGCCTATACGCACATGCAAAACGACGCTAAAGCCACTGTTGACATTTCGGGCATAGCCAATAATACTTTGGTTGATAAAAAATTGTCCGATAATACCAACGGTTTGCGGTTGGCGGTCGGCGCAACCGTCCCTGTCGATGCCATTTGGGGCGATATCCGCGGCGAAGTGGAATTTGCATATAATGCTTATACCGACAACAAAGGAAACGCCTCTTTTGATTGGGGCAGCGACATGCCGGTTGACATTACCTTTAAAAACAAACTGCGGACAAAGGCTGTCTTTTTTAACGTTTATTACGATATTGAAACATGCACCGATTTTATACCCTATGTGGGGGGGGGTATCGGATACGCCCGTTTGAAACATAAGGCCCGGTTGGTCGGCGATGCGGAAAACGGAAAAGACCGTGAAAACAATTTCGCATGGAATGTCGGGTTGGGTCTCGGGTATATCGTAACCGAAAACATTACGCTGGATTTGGGCTACCGTTATACGGATTACGGCAACATTAAAAATACCGCAATCGAAACAAGACCTTATGCCACCATTACTTCCGCTTCAAAATATGACATAACGTCACACGAAGTTTCGTTGGGGTTACGTTATAATTTCTAATAAACACAACATATTCATAAACTTTTCCGCCCTTAGGGTTTTTCCTAAGGGCGGTTTTTTATGGCTGAAACAAGAACTGTAACGGTGTTAAATCTCATTCGCAGCCGTAAAAATCATAAAATGAAATATAACAGAGGAAAAATCAAAAAATCTTAGAGACGCGGTGTACATTGTTAGTACATAAGTCTCTAAGATTTTGAAGATAATTATCTGTTAGATTTTATTTTAACTCGCCGGAGGCGTAACGCTTGGCCATATCCGCCAATGATATTGGCTTAATTTGCGATGCATGGCCGGCCGCACCGAATTCTTCATAACGGGCTTGGCAAACTTTGGCTTGGGCTTGAATGGCAGCCGACAAATATTTGCGCGGGTCAAATTCGGCGGGGTTTTCGACAAAGACTTTGCGGATAGCGCCCGTGATGGCCATACGCAGATCGGTGTCAACGTTCACTTTGCGCACGCCGTGTTTGATGGCTTCTTGGATTTCGGGAACGGGTACGCCATAGGTTTGAGGCATGCCGCCGCCGTATTGGTTAATAATGTCTTGCAAATCTTGCGGCACGGAAGACGACCCGTGCATGACTAAGTGCGTGTGTGGCAATTTTTCATGGATTTTTTTAATCGTGTCAATGGACAAAATCGCCCCGTCGGGTTTGCGTGTGAATTTATAGGCGCCGTGGCTTGTCCCAATGGCAACGGCCAACGCGTCCACATGCGTTTCGGATACGAATTTGACCGCATCGTCGGGGTCGGTTAACAATTTTGACTTGTCAATCGCGCCGTCGAAACCGTGTCCGTCTTCTTTATCGCCTTTGCCGGTTTCCAGCGATCCGATAACGCCGATTTCGCCTTCGACCGAAACACCGACCGCATGGGCAACTTCGGTCACGCGGCGCGTAACGTCGGCATTATATTCATGTGTAGCGGGTTTGCCGTCGGGCGTTAAAGACCCGTCCATCATCACGGACGTAAAACCGTTCGTCATCGCCGAATAGCATACGGCGGGTGTCGGGCCGTGGTCTTGGTGGACGCAAATCGGCATATCGGGATACATTTCAACCGCCGCCATCATCAAATGTTTCAACATGGCATCATGTGCATAAGCCCGGGCGCCTTTGGACGCTTGGATAATGACGGGTGCGTCGACTTTTTGGGCGGCCGATAAAATTGCCAACACTTGTTCCATGTTGTTGACGTTAAACGCCGGAATCCCGTAACCGTGTTCGGCGGCGTGGTCCAGCAACTGACGAAGAGATACTAAAGCCATAATATTTTCCTTTCTTGTTTAATTTTTATATGAAGTAACTCGAATAAAGGGACGTTATTTGTTTTATGTATTTTTTTATCACACAAACGCCCGAAAAGTCCATTGTTTTTTAAAAAATATACGGCGGTATTTTTCTAAAGTACACAAATATTCATTTCGCGGTATTGGGCTTAATCGTTTCGCGCCAATCTTTGCCGTTGATAAGCAATTGCCGCGGCGTCGGTTTGGCATTTTTGGGATAGGCATAAACGACTTCAAAAACATCTTGCTTGCCTGCGGATGCCCCTCCTCTGAACGCGGAAGAACGAAAACGCCTATCAAGGGCGGGTGCGTATTCTTCGGGAATATAAAACCGTTGAATAGTTAAAAAGCGTTCTTTCGGACACACGGGCGGCGTAAATTGCGTACAATCGGATTTGTCCCAATCCACTTGAAATTGAATGTAATGCCCGCTTAACAAATTGCGCGGGTCGTACCCCGTTATCGCCAATTTGACGGTCGGCGCTTTTTTGGCGGTCAGCGCCACTTGGCTCATCCACCCGAACAAAATTAAAAATGACGTGCAAAAGGCCGCTATGACCAAATATTTACGCATGGTTTCCTCCCTTAAATGCTTTAAAAGCCGTATTTTTGATTTTTTGCCACCCCCACGCAAGAGCCAAAATAACGCCGCCCGATACCATTAACCCGAGCCCCGTCATCGCTAAATTTATAAATAATTGGAAATATAAAATAAGGATGCGCAAGGCGATTAAAACCGTATTGGCGTTAAAAGATTTTATATGGTTTGTTTTCAGGCAGACATACGACATGATACTTAAAAACAAAATGCTTAAAGCAAACCCCGGCAATACGTGTCGATACACGTCATAAAGGGCAAATTCGCCCGCAAAAATGCTGACATACATGCCGATAAATGCCCATGTAGCGATAGCTTTAAAAAATGAAAAACGCATTTTTCCCGCAACGTAAGCAATCCCGCCCGATATGCCGGCCGCGAATAAAGTCGTTGTCAGAGGATACCCTTCAAACAAGCGGAAAATATATTTCCACAACGAACCGTCTAAAATACCGTAACAAAACAGCGGCAGCCAAATCAACGCCGACAAACGGTATTTTGAACATAACACAATCGGCAATGAAGATATCGCCCATAAAAGTAGCCCGCTTTTGTCATCGGCCGTCAAATGGAACACTTGCGCCGCCAACCCGATTAAGGCACCACACAACAAAAAGGTTAAAAACAATCCGGCTTCATAGGCTTTGGCATATCCTTTTTCGCCCGATTTGAACGTGCCGAACAACACGGCGGCAAAGAGGAAAAACGCCCCGCCGATTTTAACATCGGGGGAAAAAGCGTCCCAATTTGCCGCAATTAACGATATGGTTCCCAATCCGATACAAAAAACGCCGATCCAAATCAGGCCGAGTATGCCATAGGATTTGGCGTGCGTTTGTTCATAGGATAAAATGGCCGTTTGTTGTTTTTGCGTAATCAAGCCGGCACGGCGCCAAGCATCCGATTTTTTTTGAAGGTTTGACACAGTTTTTCCTTTCATTTTTATCCGATTTGCCGCTCTGTCCCACTGCATGTTTTTCGGATACACAAACGGCGAGCGGCATAAAACCGCTTTGCCTTTATCTTAACAATGACAAAGCCTTATCGATAACGGCTTCTTTTGTAAAGCCGAACTTTTTAAACAGCTCTTTGCCCGGCCCGGATTGTCCGAAACGGTCCATGCCGACAATGCCGCCCTTATCCCCGACCCATTTGCACCAACCGTAAGTGGCGCCCGCCTCTATCGCCAACCGCGGCGCGGAACCCAGCACAAGTTGTTGATAATCCGCGTTTTGCCGTTCGAACAATTCCCAACATGGCATCGATACGACGGCAGCGGCAATTCCCATAGCGTTCAATTCGTCTTTGGCCTCAATCGCCAACGCGACTTCCGACCCCGTCGCAATCAACGTGATTTTGCGCGGCGTATCGGGTTCAAACAAAACATAAGCGCCTTTGGCCGATTTATTTTCCGCAACGCTGTCACGCAACAACGGCAAATCTTGGCGCGATAAAATCATCGCCGACGGATTATGGGCATGTTCCAGCGCCGCTTCGTAACATTCGGCAACCTCCACCGCATCGGCGGGGCGGAAAACCAACATGTTCGGCGTTGAACGCAAACTTGCCAATTGTTCAATCGGTTGATGGGTCGGCCCGTCTTCGCCGACGCCGATTGAATCGTGTGTCAATACATATATGACGCGCAATCCCATTAACGCCGTTAAACGTACGGCCGGTTTCATATAATCGACAAATGACAAAAACGTACCGCCGTACGGAATAAAGCCGCTGTGTGCCGCCATGCCGGCCATCACGCCCGCCATCACGTGTTCGCGAATGCCGTAATTGATATAATTGCCGCCATAATTATCTTTTGTCACCGGTACCGATGTCGGCGCATTGGTAAAATTCGCCCCCGTCAAATCCGCCGATCCGCCGATTAAATTCGGAATCAATTCGGCAAGTTTCCCCAATACTTTTTGCGACGATTTGCGGCCCGGCATCGGTTTGGCATCTTTGGACAATTCTTTTTTAAACGCCGACATGTTTTTTGTAAAATCTTTCGGCAGCGCGCCCGATACGTCTTGCAAAAAAGCCTCTTTATTTTCGGCCGCTTCCAACCGTTCGTTCCACAGTTGCCAAGCCCCCTCGCCTTTTGTACCGGCGGCACGCCATACCGATAAAATATCGGACGGGATTTCAAACGGTTCATACGGCCAATCGAGCGCTTTTCGCGTTGCGGCCGTTTCATCCGCCCCCAGCGGCGCCCCGTGAACGGCGGATTTGCCGGCTTTGGCGGGCGACCCGTATCCGATAGTCGTTTTGCAATCGATAAAAACGGGTTTATCCGATGTTTGCGCTTTCATCAACACGTCTTCAATTTCTTCAAAATTATGCCCGTCGCACGATAAAACGTTCCATCCGTTAGCCCGAAAGCGCATATGCATATCGGTTGACGTCGAAACGGATGTCGGCCCGTCAATCGTAATCGCATTATTGTCCCACAGCACAATCAAACGGTTTAAATTTAAATGCCCCGCCAACGAAACAGCTTCTTCGGACAACCCTTCCATTAAACATCCGTCGCCGACAAATACATAAGTTTTATGATTAACCAATTCATCGCCGTAACGCGCATTCATCATGCGTTCGGCCAACGCCATTCCGACCGCGCCCGTCAATCCTTGCCCCAGCGGTCCGGTGGAATAATCAACCCCCGCCAACAATTCGCGTTCGGGGTGTCCCGCGGTTTTGGAATCCAATTGGCGGAAATTTTTTAAATCGTCGATTGAAATATCACCAAACCCGACCGTATACAACAAACTGTACAATAAAGCCGACCCGTGCCCGTTTGACAACACAAAACGGTCGCGGTCAAACCAATCGGGATGCGCGACATCGAATTTTAAAAATTTCGTCCATAAAACGGTTGCGATATCCGCCATCCCCAGCGGCATGCCCGGATGCCCGGATTTGGCTTTGTCAATCATATCCACCGATAAAAAACGCAACGCATTTGCCATTTGAAGCTGTGTAACCATGGGTTTCTCCTATCAATATTATTATGCATTAAAGATATAACGTTTTTATCCCGTTTATCAAGCATAAAAAATACCGCAACATATTTATATCAAAATTCGGATTAATTTTTTCGTACGAACAAAAACGTGTTGCGCCCATATGCGCGTTTGTCCGACAAGTCAAATCCCGACGGCAACGTGCCGTTTTCTCCTTTGTCGATTTCTATAACAATATATGTATCGGCGTTTATCCACCCTTGGCGGTCAAATCGAATAAGGGCTTGTTCCCATAGCCCGCGGCGGTACGGCGCATCCATAAATAAAATATCGACGGCTTGAGGGGCATACGGCATACCCGTACCCGATATATTTGCACCTTTTAAAAAATCAGGCGGAGACGGATTGAGCGCATCGCCCAAAATAATTGATTGTTTTTCAAGGCTGCTTAAATTTTGACGCAAAGATTTCAACGCGCCCTTGTCAATTTCAAAAAAACAGCCGAATTGGGCACCGCGCGACAAAGCTTCAATCCCGACAGCGCCCGTACCGGCAAAAACATCGGCGAAAACCACGTCCGTCCACGATTTTTCAATCCGCCTTAAATAATTGTCCAATATATTAAACAAAGATTCGCGCGCTCGGTCGGATGTCGGGCGGGTCGCTTCAGTTTCGGGCGACGCCAATTTTTTCCCCCTCATTTTTCCGCCGATAATGCGCATTGCTTTTAAACCTTTTTGATTAACAATTTAAATTCCGACCGATTTTCGGATTTAAGACAAATCCAATTCGGCCAACAATTCTTTGACGGCTTTGGTTGACACTTCGCGTACCTCGCCTTCTTGCAAACTGCCCAATTGGAACGGGCCGTACGATATGCGGATAAGGCGTGTGACTTGCAACCCGAAAAATTCCATCAAGCGGCGGATTTCGCGATTTTTGCCTTCGGTCAAAGTCATAATCACCCACGTGTTGGTGCCCTGCTCTTTTTCAATATCGATTTCGGCGGGCGCATACGATATGCCGTCGATTTTGACGCCTTTTCTTAAACGCCCTAAAATTTCGCCCGTCAATTTGCCGTGCACACGTACACGATATTTGCGTTTCCAACCGCGAGAAGGTAATTCCAACGCTCGTGCCAATTCGCCGTTTGTTGTCAATAACAACAACCCTTCGGAATTATAATCCAATCGCCCGACCGAAATCACGCGCGGCAGGTATTTCGGCAAACTATCAAAAACAGTCGGCCTGCCCTTCGGATCTTTGTGAGTTGTCATCAAACCGGGCTTTTTGTTATAACACCACAGGCGTGTTTCTTCGCGCGCGCCCACAGGTTTGCCGTCAACGACGATTTTATCCGATTCGCCGACAACGCATGCCGGAGATTTCAGCACTTCCCCGTTCACGCTGACACGCCCGTCTAAAATCCACCGTTCGGCATCGCGGCGGGAACAAAGCCCCGCAGCGGCCATTGTTTTTGCAATTCGTTCTTTCTTTTCAACCATAAATGCTATACTATAGGAAAATATAAAAAAAGAAAGGAAAAAATGAAAAAAACACCCGATTCATATCACGCAGGCACCGAAAAGCCGATTTTAAACAAACAAGGCGCTTTCAAAACGCCGCCCGATTTGCCAAACGATATTATCGCGCTCGGATTAAATTTGGCGCAACAAGCCTTTGCGGCCGAAGAAATTCCGGTTGGTGCCGTGATTTTTAATTCAAATACATTTGAAATCATCGCCGCCGCGCATAATGAAACGGTGGCTAAACGCAACCCTTTGGCACATGCCGAAATTGTGGCAATTAACCAAGCCTTAGCCAGAACAAAGGCCAAATTGTTGAACGGTTATTCAATTTTTGTGACATTGGAACCGTGCGCAATGTGCGCGGGGGCGATTTCGTGGGCACGGCTTGATAACTTGTATTATGGCGCCTTTGACCCCAAAACGGGCGCAATCAATCAAGGCGCCGAAGTTTTTGCCCGCGCGCAAACGCATCATAAGCCCTTAATACAAAGCGGGATTGTAGCGGACAAATGCGGCGCGTTGATGAGTCAATTTTTTAAAAACAAACGCATAAAAAAAGGATGATTTTTTTAACGCCGCTCTATATAATAATATAAACACGCCCGCCTTATAATAATAAAAAAGGATATAAAATACCCGATGGAAACAATAAACACAAAACCCGTTTTGTCCGTAACGGAAATATCGCTATCGTTGAAAGCTTGCGTCGAACAGATTTTTTCGGATATCCGCGTGCGCGGCGAAGTATCGGGCGTAAAAAAAGCGCCGTCCGGGCATATTTATTTTTCTTTAAAGGATAAAGACAGTGTTTTATCGGCCGTCGCTTGGCGGGGCAGGGATAGGACGACCCAAAATGCCATCACGGAAGGGTTGGAAATTATTTGCAGCGGTAAATTGTCCACCTATCCGGGACGGTCAAATTATCAAATGATTGTCGAAACGGCCGAACCGGCGGGGGCGGGGGCTTTGTTGAAATTGTTGAACGAGCGGCGCGAAAAATTGCAAAAAGAAGGCTTATTTGACCTTGCCCGCAAAAAGAAAATCCCCTTTTTGCCCGAAGTCATCGGCGTGGTAACCAGCCCGTCGGGCGCCGTTATCCGCGATATTATGCACCGTTTGACCGACCGGTTCGGGCGACAAGTCCTTTTATGGCCCGTCTTGGTGCAAGGCGACATGGCCGCCGATCAAATTACGGCCGCCATTCAAGGGTTTAACGCCATGCCGCCCGAAGGTATTGATGTACCGTATACTGACGGATCCAATCCAGCGGCGGATGACATGCTTGTTTTATCGGGCGCCACTCCCGATTTGACGGACGGCATACAACAAAATAAGACATTGCCTTGCAATACAAAGGTAATTCATTTGTCACGCCCCGACTTGCTGATCGTTGCACGCGGCGGCGGGTCGTTGGAAGATTTATGGCCGTTTAATGAAGAAAATGTTGTCCGCGCGGCGGCCGCTTCCGATATACCGTTGATTTCCGCCGTCGGACATGAAACCGATACGACGTTGATTGATTATGCTGCCGACTTGCGCGCGCCGACACCGACGGCGGCCGCCGAACTTGCTGTTCCGGTCAAATTTGAATTGGCGGCCAAAATTTCGAATGCCGAAACGCGCCTGAATGAAAGCGTATATCGATATCTATCTGAAAAACAAATGAAAATTGAAAATTTATCTAAATCGATGCCGAATTTGGGCGATTTGGTCAACCTGTTTTTTCAAAAATTGGACGACCGATCGGAGCGTTTAAAAATCAGTATCCAAAACTACATAAAAAACAAAGAAAATCAATTTATTAACCTGTCAAATTTGCTTAAATCCTATTCATATCAGGCCGTTTTAGAGCGAGGATTTTCTTTGGTAACGGATAACAGTGGGAAGATTGTCGCCACAGCGCGCGTTGCAAAAACGTTACCCGAGATGAAAATTTCGTTTTTTGACGGAAAAGTAAACGTCAAACCGTTCGACCCGTCCGCTCCCGCAACGACAAATTTTACCGCTGCCGTTTTCCGCGCAGCAGATTCGACGGAAAAACCAACCGGCAAACCGGTTGAAAACCAAACCGATAAATTTCAAAAAAAAACAAACGGACGGCCGAAGAAAACCAAAGTGCCGAACCCTAACCAAAAAGGACTTTTTGATGATTTATAACAATGTAATTACACATAAATTCAAACAAAAAACCATAAATTGTATTAACTTTGTGATTCAATCAAAACAAAAATTATATTATTACAAAGTAATTAAATTTTGTAATTATATTGGAATAACATCATTGATTTTATTACCTTTTTCCGCAACAGCCATCGAATTGCAAGCACCCGTTACACAAGCGACTTATGTTTATGGTAAAGCTGCCCCCGATGAACGGATTTTTATCGGAAAAACCGAAATTAAAACAACAAAAGACGGCTTGTTTGTATTCGGATTGCCGCAAGATACCGAAAAAGAGTTAATTTTAATCTCTCAAAAAAACGGGCAAACCAAAACATGGAAAATGCCCATTGCCCCGCGCAAATTTAAAGAGGAAATCGTCAACGGTTTACCGCCGAACAAAGTTACCCCATCCAAAGAAGACCAAGAACGGATTGCCGCCGACAACAAAGCTTTGCGGGCGGCACGCGGCAAAACGTCGTATCAAACGTTGCCGTTTTGCTTTTCCAGGCCTGTTGACAAAAATGCCCGTATATCAAGCACTTTCGGCGCACGGCGGGTTTTAAACGGCGTCAAAACATCCGGGCACAGCGGCACGGATTACGCTCTGCCGGCCGGCACGCCGGTTTTATCACCCCAAGACGGCCTTATAAGATTGGCGCACGACGATATGTTTTTTTCGGGCAAAACGATTTTGATTGACCACGGATACGGGCTATTTTCAAGTTATTCGCACTTAAGCAAAATTGACGTAAAAAACGGCCAAACGGTCAAACGCGGCGACAAAATCGGCGAAATCGGAACAACGGGCCGTTCGACGGGACCGCATTTGCATTTGACTTTTACTTGGTTCGGCGTACGCGTCGACCCCGAATTTGTGCTAACAACCTATCCGTGCGATAAAGAATAAAAAACCACCCAGCTGGCATTTTTACCCGCCATTTTAAATGATTGCTTTTACAAAGGTCAACCAAATACCAAACCTGACGGTGAAACAATTATCGTTACTATGGCAATCTGACCAGTACGGATGCCGATATAAACGTGAATAATGCCCAAAAATTATGATCGACTGTGCCAGCATATCTCAATAACAAATACAAAAGTATGTAAAAACGGGCAGGACGATTGGAAAAATTAAGCTTGATTTTTTTGAATTTTTACTTTATAATTTTTTTTAATAACTTAACAAGCCGCGGGTGGTTTATCCGCGGGCTTATTTTTTAATATTTTTTTTAAGAAGGATTATAACATGTCTGATAAAGTCCCAATGACTGCGGCAGGACATGCCGCATTGAACGAAGAACTCAAACGTTTAAAATATACCGAACGCCCGCGGATTGTGGCGGCAATCGAAGAAGCTCGCGCCCACGGCGATTTGTCCGAAAATGCCGAATACCATTCGGCCCGTGAACAACAAAGCTTTAACGAAGGGCGCATTCAAGAATTGGAAAGCGCTTTGTCGCACGCGCAAGTTATTGACGTTAAATCTTTAAGCGGCGATAAAGTTTTATTCGGCGCAACCGTTGAAGTTGCCGACGAAGAAACGGGCGATGAAAAGAAATTCCAAATTGTCGGACAATACGAAGCCAACCTTGAAAAAGGCAAAATTTCTCTGCTTTCGCCTATTGCAAAAGCCTTGATCGGTAAACAAATAGGTGATATAGTGGATGTAAAAACGCCGAAAGGCGATGTTGCCTATGAAATTTTAGACGTGCAATTCATCTAAAAAAAATTGCACTTCTGCTGAAAAAAAAGGGGGTACCGAATGCATACACGTGTTTTAATCATCGGTTCGGGCCCTGCCGGCTATACGGCGGGGATTTACACGGCACGGGCCGGCCTTGAAACCGTTTTAATGACTGGGCATATGGCGGGCGGCCAATTGATGTTGACGCATGAGGTCGAAAATTACCCCGGCTTTACGCGGATTTCGGGTATTGATTTAATGGCTAATTTTCAAAAGCAAGCCGAATCTGTCGGTGTGCAATTAAAATATGAAATGGTCAAATCCGTCGATTTTTCCGAAAATCCGTTTAAAATCGTTACCGAAATGGATCAAACGTGGACGGCCGACGCCGTTATCATTGCAACGGGTTCTTCGGCCAAATGGTTGGGGGCGAAAGGTGAAGACAAATTTAAAGGACATGGTGTATCCATTTGCGCGACGTGCGACGGCTTTTTTTATCGCAACAAAAATGTAGCTGTTATCGGCGGCGGCAGTTCGGCCGTTTATGAAGCATTGTATTTGGCGCAAATTGCCGACAAAGTGACACTCATTCATCGCCGCGACGAATTGAAAGCAGAAAAACATTTGCAAAATCAAATGCTTGTACATCCAAAAATTTCAATCCGCTGGGATTCTGAAGTGGAAGAATTTGTCGGCGACCAACAATTAAAATCATTAAAAATAAAAAATGTCAAAACGGGCGATACGTCGATTTTGCCTGTTGACGGCGCTTTCGTTGCAATCGGCAACACGCCGAATTCGGGGTTGTTTACCGGACAAATTGACATTTGCGATAACGGATACATTCAAACAGACAAAAAAACCTGTGCGACGTCGGTGCCGGGCGTTTATGCTTGCGGCGATGTCCAGGAAGCCACTTACCGCCAAGCCATTATTGCTGCCGGAACGGGATGTGTGGCGGCTTTAAGCGTTGAAAAATATTTACTTGAAAAACGAAAATAAAAACCTAAGTATTATAGGATTTCGGCTTTGTTGATAAAAGGGTTTATCTGTTTTGGCATTGTCGGAAAATTTTTCGGCACAAAGCGGCATTTTGTAAAAATCTGTCCGCCGATATTCGGATAGTCCGTAACAAAAACAAGGATTTTATGATTATAATGGCAAAAGGGGGAACATTATGAAAAATTCATCCGCTTCAACTTGGATACTCATTTTAATTGCAATCGGTTTACTTGTCGTGGCATGGTATATGAGCGTAACCAAAAACGCTTTAATACCGGTCGAAGAAACGCAAAGTATTGTTATAAAAGAAGTCATTCCGTTGACAAATTCGACTCAAAATTCCGATGCAACATCGGCGGCTGCGGGCACAGACAACAATTCGGAAAACTTAAACAGGCAGGGGACAAACATGCTCGAACAAACGCCGATGAATCCCGGCGAAATACTTGAAAACGCTGCCGAATTTGAAGGCACGTTGCCGTGCGCCGATTGTCCGGGAATTATTGCAACATTGACATTATATCCCAATCAAACATACAAATTGGATATGGTTTACATTGACCGCGACAGTTCTTTTACGTCCAAAGGGGGGTGGAAATATGACACCAATCCGCCGCGTTATATTTTAATCGATGATAAACAACAATATCAAATTTTAAACGACAATACGTTGGAAGCATTGGATTCGGACGGCAATCCGATTGAATCGAATCTTAATTACAAATTGAATCGTGTATCCGTTACCGAAGGAAATTAAAAACGGTTTGCGATATGCAAAAGCCTTTTACAGATTGTGTAAAAGGCTTTATTTTTTTATATTTTGCGCCAAACGGGGCCGACGGGCGTGTCTTTAACTTCAATGCCCTTTGACAATAATTCTTGTTTTAAAGCATCGGCTTGTGCCCAATCTTTGGCCAACCTGAATTGTTGGCGCTTGTCAATCAAAGCTTGCAATTTGGGTGCCAATGTTTCGTCTTTGATTTCCGGCATAATGGCCAAAACCGTATCAAAACGGCGCATTAAGTCGGCAATTTGTTCAGCATCTTGTTCGGACAAGCTGTCAAAATTCTTATTAACTTCCGTCATAAACTCAAAAATGCCGGCCAACGCGACAGACATATTTAAATCATCATCCAAACCGTGTTCAAAAGCCCCCTCAGCGCGCGAAATTGCATTTTGCAATCCATTCCACCCGTTTTTTTCTTTCACGTCTCTAAGGCGCCTTAAAAACTCTCCAAAGCGATCAATAACGGTTTGGTTACCCACCATATTAGCTTCATTAAAATCCATGCGTTGGCGATAATGCGCTTTGATAATTTCATATCGAACGGCTTCAGCCGAATAACCTTTATTCAACAAATCGGTTAACGTATAGCAATTCCCTTTGGATTTAGCCATTTTTTCACCGTTCACGGTAATATGTCCGTTATGTAACCAATAACGAACAAATTCACCGCCGTATGCACAAACGGATTGTGCTTCTTCATTCGTATGGTGTGGAAAAATCAAATCGACGCCGCCGGTGTGAATGTCAATCGGTTGCCCCAAATATTTACGAGACATGGCCGAACATTCAATATGCCACCCCGGGCGACCGCGTCCGAACGGCGCATCCCAATAATTATTGCCATCCTTTTCGGTCCAAGCTTTCCATAACGCAAAATCTTGCGCATCTTCTTTTTCATATTCGTCGGCTAACCGCCCATCCGCATTTGCCAATAATTTTGACGCATCAATGCCCGCCATTTTACCATAATCGGGATAACTCGAAATTTTAAAAAACACGTCACCCGACGGTGCCTTATAGGCGAATCCTTTATCCAAAAGCCTTTGGACCAAATCAATCATCGCGTCAATTTCATCGGTTGCGAAAATCACATAGTCGGGACGTTTTAAATGTAATGTATCCCAATCCTTAAAAAACAAATCGGCATAATATCTTGTAAATTCTTTCAACGTTTTACCGCTTGCCGCCGAATCACGAATGGTTTTATCGTCCACATCGGTAATATTCATCGCAAACGTGACATCAAAGCCTTTATACCGCAAACACCGGTTTAACAAATCATAAAACACAAAAGCACGCATGTTGCCGATATGAGCCAAATTGTAAACGGTCGGACCGCATCCGTACATTTTGACTTTGCCGGGAGTTGCCGGAATAAATTCTTGAACGGCATGAATTTTGGTATTGTAAAATTTTAACATTTATTTGCTCCGAAATTATTTTCGGTATAGTTTAACATACTTTAAAACCGGGCGCAAGCCCGATTTGTCTCGGCAACTTGATTTTAACGGATGTTACGGGGCTTTTGGGGGTGGGTAAACTTTAAAAATTTTTCACCGGCATTCATCAACAGGAAAAACGCCAATTATATATATAAATAAAAATAGTGATAGTAGTCTTGTGCAAACAGGGGATAACTTTTTTATTTTTTGCTTGACGAAATTTGCGTTGACGCCCGAATCGTTAAAATTTCATTGTTTTTATTTTTTTCTCATTAATTTTTCTACGTTAAATCCGCCCGCCATGCATGTGTATAAAAAAAGCATAAAAAAGGACAACTTGTTTTGATTTGCACCCCGATGCGCAAAATAAGCGACTTATCCACATAATTATCACTTATGCACAACTTTTCTTGCCATCAAAGGTGATTTGCTTTATAATAAATGCCGTTTATTGAGTAAGGATAAAAAATGAGAGAAATTGTACTGGATACCGAAACAACCGGTTTAGACCCTTTTGCGGGTGACCGTATTGTCGAAATCGGATGTATTGAGCTGGTTAACCATTTGCCGACCGGCCAAACCTATCATCAATATATAAATCCGCAACGGTCTTTAAGTGAAGAAGTTGTGGCTGTTCACGGGTTGACCGAAGAATTTTTATCCGATAAACCCGTTTTTAAAGAAATTGCCGACGATTTTTTGGCGTTTGTCGGTACGGATTCAAAGTTGGTCATTCATAACGCACCGTTTGATATGAAATTTTTAAACGCCGAATTGTCTTGGGCAAATAAAGAGCTTTTGTCTTTTGACCGCGTTATAGATACATTGGTAATGGCACGCCAAAAATTTCCGGGGTCTCGCGTTAATTTAAACGAATTATGTAAACGTTTCAATGTTGACAATACGGCGCGCACTTTGCATGGTGCATTGTTGGATAGTGAATTGTTGGCTGAAGTTTATTTGGAACTTATCGGCGGGCGTGAACCGGGGCTTGTGTTGGATAAAATGTCTGCACCCGTTGTGAATGAAGTTAAACAAAATGAAACACACATTTTTACCCAAAAGGAATTTCATGCGCCGCGTTCGTTTGTTTTAGATAAAGACGAAGAACAACAACATATTGAATTTGTTAGACAAATTAAAAATAATATTTGGGGGGTATCTTGATAATGAATAAATATGGATTTTGTTTTTCGGCACTGGCCGCAATGTGTTTTTCGGGATTTATCACGGTTGGCAATGCGCAATTAATTGACACAATCGGGTCGATGGGTATCGGCGGACAAATGATGAATCAAGGTGTTAAATCAACTTCTCAAGGTATAAATGCACTGAAACAAACTCAATTTGTTCAAAATTTAAATTGGTTGGTTATGGATATTAAAATGAATCATATTGGCGGCTACACTGGATTAAACCAAAATTCCGTAAAGGAAAAAAATCCGTTTCCCGAAACAGAATGGATGGTCGGTTCGGATGATGGAAAAACTTTTTATATTGAATTCAATAACATAAACATTCCTTTGTGTCAAAAAATTATTTCTTCCGACGTAGGGGCGCAAAAAATATTGATAAACGGGGCAGAACAAAAAACATCAAGTTGTTCAAGCACTTCTAAAATAAAACTCATTTATGAATAAATAATATTGCAAATGTGTTCAAAAAAAGATACATTGTTTTACATAAAACAATGTGTTTTTTTATCAACTGAGGATGTTTCACGTGAAACAAAACGCAATTTATTTGGGCGCTGCCGAACCTGTTTTAAGGCAATTTCAAGATTTTGTTTTGAAATGGCAAAAGTCTGTCAACCTTATTTCTCTGGGGACGGTAAATGATATTTGGAATCGTCATATATTGGATTGTGCTCAACTTTTTGAGCATATTCCGGTTACAGCCGAAAAAATGGTTGATATGGGAACGGGTGGCGGATTTCCGGGAATTGTTTTGGCAATTATGAATAAAAAGTTAACGGGGCCGCTGAATGAAATTTATTTTATTGAAAGCGATATTAAAAAAAGCATTTTTTTAAAAGAAGCTGTCCGCACGTTCGGATTAAAAGCTGCTGTCATAAATGAACGCATTGAAAATGTTCGGTTAAACAGCATTGATGTTGTAACGGCGCGCGCTTTAAAAGAATTGGGAGCTCTTGTTAAAATGGGGCAGGGGTTTATAACGGCGAAAACGACTTGTTTGTTTTTAAAGGGTGAACGGGCCGATGAAGAAATCTTACACAACCCGTACCCGTGTCGTTTGGAAAAAATAAAAAGCAAAACCGCCGAAAACGGCGTAATATTAAAAATAGGAGAATTACACATATGAAACGCAATCCGCGCATTTTTTCCGTGTCCAATCAAAAAGGCGGTGTCGGTAAAACAACGACGACCGTAAATTTGGCAACGGCAATTGCAGCTTTGGAAAAAAAAGTTTTGATTATTGATTTGGATCCGCAAGGTAATGCGACGGTCAGTGTCGGTTTGCAACGTGCAACGGGTGGTAAGAATTCATACAGTGTTTTAACGGGGCAACATAAAGTTCAAGATTGCGCTCAAAAAACAATTATCCCGTTTTTGCACGTGATTCCGGCCGGTAAAGAATTGTTGGGGGTTGATATTGAATTGGCTGATACGCAAAATCCGCAATTTTTCTTAAAAAAAGCATTGGAAGATGTTGATGATTACGATTATATTTTTGTGGATTGCCCGCCGGCCGTCGGTTTGTTAACGATGAATGCGTTAGTGGCGTCCGACAGCGTGATTGTACCTGTTCAATGCGAATATTTGGCTTTGGAAGGTGTTGCCGATTTAATGAAAACCATTGAAAAGGTTAAAAAGAATTTTAATCATAAATTGGATTTGCACGGAATTGTGATGACCATGTATGACGGACGGTCAAATTTGGCAAAATCCGTTATTAATGACGTACGCGATTTTTTCGGAACAAAAGTATACAATACGGTTATTCCGCGCAACGTGCGTGTGCCCGAAGCGCCGTCTCACGGCAAGCCGGTCATGTTATATGATTTTCGCAGCGTCGGGGCGCAAAGTTATGTTCAATTGGCGGGAGAAGTTTTAAAACGTGAAAAGGAGTTGGTCCATGGATAAGAAAATCGGTTTGGGGAAAGGGTTAAGCGCTTTGATGGGCGATGATTTAGATATGTCGACGGGTACGGCCGCTGCCGGTATTTTAACCGTTTCATTAAACGAATTGGTTCCCAGCCCGTTTCAACCGCGTCGTTTGTTTACCGAAGAAGCTTTGACGGATTTGGTTGAATCCATTCGGGAAAAAGGTGTTTTGCAACCGTTATTGGTTCGCGAAACACATGCTTTGAATGCTCGTTATGAAATTATCGCCGGCGAACGGCGTTATCGCGCTTCCAAATTAGCGGGATTGTCCGAAGTGCCGGTGATTATCAAAGAATTTGACGACCAAGCTACGTTGGAAGTCGCTTTGATTGAAAATTTGCAACGCGAAGATTTAAGTCCGCTGGAAGAAGCCGAAGGATATAAACGTTTGTTGCAAGAATTTAACTATACGCAAGAAGCGTTGGCAAAAGTTGTCGGCAAAAGCCGTAGTTATGTTGCCAATATGATGCGTTTGTTGGATTTACCGATAACGATTAAAAATTTGGTTGAAAACAAACAATTAACGACGGGGCATGCCCGTGCATTGTTGAATGCATCCAATCCGGAAGAATTGGCTGAAGAAATCATTCAAAAAGGTTTAAATGTCCGCCAAGCCGAAAAATTGGTAACATCCAAAGGCGGTGTTTTGGGGCGAAAAAATCTTGTTGCAAATAACAGCGTTCAAAAATTACGGCAAAAAGACAGCGATATTGCAGCTTTGGAAAATGAGTTGGGCGACTTGTTAAATACGCCTGTTTCAATTAATTGGAATGGTAAAAAGGGGCAAGTTGTTGTCCAATTTTCATCATTGGAAACATTGGATGTTATTTTGCAACGTTTAACCAATGGCGGGCCGTTGGAAGGGTAAAGTATTCATCGGGCGACTTTAAAACATGCCGCATTCATTTTTTTTATGACGTTTTTTTTGATGTGTTCGATAAATTTGCCGTGTGTATCTGTTTGATGCAAAATATAAGGGGCATCCGTTTCAAGGTCGATAACGCTTGTGAATGGTTTTATCGGGATAAATCAAAACTTGCATAATGAAATTGGCCGTCTAAAATCGGCGTTTTATAAGTATAAATACCGATTTTTTCTTTGAATCCAAAGGCAATCAACGAATCAAAATGCCTGCGTCGCGGTGCAAAATAATTTAATTATTCGGTGTCATTGTGCCGTTATCAAAGCTTTTTTGTTTTTATGAATAATGCCCACTTTTTCGGCCAATTTTTGCATATGCAAAAGTTTTAAACGGCCGGGTAAAAAAAAAGAAAGTCATTCGCCCATTTAAAATTTTGCCGTTCCCATTGAAATTTCAAAGCGTTAAATCTTGTTAACGGCTGAAGATTTTACCCAAAATCCCCAAGATTTCCCCATGGCTTTCTTCGGGCAAAATACCGACTTTTTGAGGCAACTGCCTTTTATCGACCGTTTTAATCATATCAAGCGCGATTTGCCCCCTTTTTCCTTTCAACCCGATAACAACGCGGCAAGGCAAACGCCTTTCAAGTGTCGTAATGGGGGCAATCATCACATACGGCAATGCATCGTTCATTTCGTTCGGAGAAATAACCAAGCACGGTTTTTGTATACCTGATTCGTCATACATGTACACTTCAAAACGTTTTACCATTGCCATTCCTCCTTTTTTAAGAATGGGACTTTGTCAAAATCGGCAGCCAATTGCGCTTCCCAATTTTCGCGCGCGGACATGACGGGTGACAACAAAACGGTTTTTTGTCTGACTTCCAATTCAGCTTCTTTGTCAAAGCCACATTCAACCAATACCGTTTTTGGCAACCGCACACCCCACGAATTCCCGATTTTGGTTAATTTAACGCGCATGTTATTTCCCCTTTCTGAAAATATCCGCCAAAACCATATACAAACGGCCGACATCCGACCCGATTAGAACACTCATCAACAAATCGGCATCGTTTTGTTGGGCCGCTTTTGTCATACCTTCAAATTCACCCATGTAATGTGTGACGGCCTTTTTAAATTCGGCGTTATTTTTATATAACTCTTTGATTTTTTTAACTTGTCCTGTTGATAATTCTTTTGTAATATGGCGCATAAAGGCTGCTTTGTCGCCGTTATTATACCGTTGCCACAATTGTTCTTCGATTTTCGGTGCAAACAATCGGGCCATATCGACCGAAAAAGCCTGCAATCTATCCAAAATAATTTTGGCTTCTTTTAAGAAATCTTCGCTTGTCTGTTGTTTTAATTTGCCGCCCGTTTGAACATCCAAATCTTTGGCATTTTGAACAATGGTTTGCGACAGTTTTTCCATATCTTCTTTGATAACATCCACTGTTTTTTGCATCCGATGGGCTTTTTCGTCGAACAAAACGCCGACATCGCCCATTTGCGTAGCGGCTTCGTTTGCCACTTGGAATAATCCTTTGGCATTTTCGGCAAAAGTCGCTTCAATCACACGCACGCGATTGGCGGTTTTTTCAACTTCTTGTTCCAACATATCGCCGTGGGTTTTAAATACCGCCAAAATCTTTTCCAAATTGCCGAATAAACGGGCATTTTGTTCTTTTGCGCCGGTTTCATAAGCATCTATGGCGTCGATAATTCGCCCGCTTTGGTTTTCAAGCAAGGTTGTAATTTCATGCGCTTGCCCCAATGCGGTTTGCGTTGTGCTGTTCGATGTTTTCAATGCAGTTTGGATTTCTTTGATTTCGCCGACGTTTTGGGACAGCGATTGCGACAAAGATCCGACCGTTTCAACCGTTTGGGCCGTTACCTGTTGCAAAACAGACGCTTGTTCGGCAAATAATGCGGAAGCTTGTTGCGCTTGGCTGTTTGCTTGTTCGGCAGCCCCCGTCAACGCATGGATATGGTCGGCAATTTCTTTGACGGATCCGATAGTTTGCGTATCAACATGATTGATAATTGTGCTTAAATCATCAATCCATTGTTTTAAATCGTCGCGCACTTGTTTGGTTTGGTTTTGTACGTCGGCAAAAACCATTCTGAATTCTTTAATTTGTTCGCGCAATGCGTCGGTCAAAGTTTTGGTATATACGGCGCCTTCTTCAGTCGGATATACCAATTCGTTTAAATAAGATTGCAAAGTTTGCGATTCATACGATAACAAAGCCGAACGGTCAAAATAAGCCGCCACCAACCCCGCCAAAACAATCGGCAACAACAATCCGCACGTACCGCCAACAAATTCGGCCGGAGATAAATCGCCGCGGGCGGTCCACCATCCCGACGACAACAGGTAATCAACGACAAAAAAGAACCAGATGAGCGAAAACACGCCGGCAATCAGCGCGCCTTTTTTTTGCCAAAACGACGGTGGTGTCGGTTTTTCCATATCCGAAAACAATTCGTCCGTCTGTTTTATTTTTTGTTTAATCATATTTCGCTCCTTGATTTGCATGTACCAAATTATCAAATGTATCCGTTTCGTCTGCTTTGTCCGGCAACCTGCATAACTTATTTTTTTGTGTCGCTTATGTAAACCTGTTTAGCATCCGCTTTTTTAATCGTTCAAAAGAATAAAAAAACAAAATGTAAAAAATATCAAATTGTTCCGCCGTACAGATTATCAGTTTAATCACAAACGCAATATAAATCAACAAAAAAATTAAACAATGTAATTACAACTTTTAAAATTATCACAACTTATTGATTTAATTGTGTTTTATAAATTTTATCCCCAAATAAAAAGTTTTTGCATGTTGGCGGACGGCCAAAGAATTGATGATAAATTATTATGTTATTATAAAGTAATTACAATGTAATTATTTTTTTATAAATCGCTATAAATCAATGTCTTGTGTATTTTCCGATAAAACATAATCGGCATTTAATTGATTTTTAAACCACGTAATTTGGCGTTTGGCATAATTGCGCGTTGCTTGGGTTGACGCCTCAATCATTTTTTCATACGTCATTTGTCCGTTTAAAAAGGCGGTTATTTGGGCATACCCGATGGCTTTTGTTACGCCGCCGGTCGGGTTTTTCCGATTAAGTGCCGCAACTTGTTCGACGGCGCCTTGTTCCAACATCTTCAAAAAACGGGCATTGCACCGTTCATATAAAACATTGCGGGGCGGATTAAGCCATATTTTGACAAAATCGGCTTGAATATACCTTTTGCGCGGCCGGCGTTGAAACCAGGCAAGCGGCTTGCCCGTTGTTAATTGTACCTCTAACGCGCGCCTCAGTCGTTGCGGGTCGACGGCGGCACAATCTAAAACTTGCGCTTTAACATCGTCCAATTCCATTTGCCGAACAGATTCCCGAATATCGGATGGCACGTCGGGAATTTCATTGATACCGTTGACAAGAGCGTCAATATACATGCCGGTACCGCCGACAACAACGGGATTGGGCTCGTTTTTAAGGATTGGTGCCGCTCGTTCCAGCCAATTTAAAACGGTTGAATTTTCATGGCAATTCAAATACCCGTATAAATAATGGGGAATATTTTCCGTATCGTGCCGTGTCGGACGCGCGGTCAACAACGGAATATCTTTGTATACTTGTACGGAATCGGCGTTGACGACACAACCGCCGCGTTTTTGCGCCAAGGAAAGTGCCAAATCCGATTTTCCGCTGGCCGTTGCGCCGGCAATCACAATCATTTTTTTCATTTATGCCTTTCTTAAGTGTTTAAAAAAGCATACCCGAATATCAGCGCCCTTTCAAGTTTAAAAATATTGTTTTGTTTTTTTTAAAAAAAACGTTATACTGCAACTTAATAATTCAGAAAGGGTATTTAAATGATGATAAAATGGATTGCCGCTTTTTCGCTTTTATTTGTAACGGCTTGCGGGTTTACGCCGTTGTATGCAACGTCCGATGACCGGCCTGTAACGGATAAAACGGCCGAAATCAATATTGTGCCGATTGACAACTACATGGGATATTTGTTGCAAACGGATTTAAGAAATCAATTAAACCCCGAACAAATCAAAGCGCCGCAAAATTATGATTTGATTGTGACGCTTCCCGAACCGCTTATCAGCGACCAAAATATTCAAGAAGACTTTTTTTCCAGCCGCGAACGCATAATCCAAAAGGCTGATTATAAATTGGTTGACCGCAAAACTCAAAAAGTGTTGATTAATACGACTACCAGCGCGACGGGGTCATATAATATCACATTGGAACCGTATGCAACTTATACGTCAAAAGAACGCGTTCGGGAAAATTTAATTAAAATTTTGGCGCAAACCATATCGACGCACGTCATTTCTTATGTTCGTAAAGAGGTTCAACAGTGAAGGCAAAGCCTTATCAAATCAATGCGCTTAAAAAAGACATAAGTACCTCGTTTTTGGGGGCTTTGGTGTACGGTACCGATTTCGGTGTTGTGGAAGATACCGCGCAAACGATTGCCAAAATGATTACGCCGGATTTAAAAGACGAATTTGCCGTTGTCAAATTAACGCCGGCCAAAATCAAAGAAAACCGCCTGGTGGTAATTGACGAAGCAAATATGCCGTCCCTTATGGGCGGGCGGCGATTGGTTTGGGTTAAAGAAGCCGATGCCGCCTGTAGCGAAATTATTGAACAAGCGGCCGATTTAATCAAAACGGATGCTTTTATTTTAATCACGGCCGATAATCTTCCGAAAAACAATGCTTTAAGGGTTGTGGGTGATAATCATCCCAAATTTTTAAGCATCGCCTGTTATGCCGACGAAGAAAAAGACATCATCAATACCATTCAAATTTTCTTGCGTGAAAACGGCTATATAGCATCGAATAACGCTTTGGTTTTATTAAAAGAACGCTTAACAGAAAATCGTTTGGCAACCAAACGCGAACTTGAAAAGCTGATAACGTACATGGGGGATATAAAACAAATCGAAGCCGACGATGTTTTGGCTGTTTCGACCATGTCATTGTCATCATCGTTTGACGATTTGTGCTTGGCCGTCGCATCGGGAAACCAAAAAGCGGCTCAGGAAAATTACGACTTATTGTTAAGTACCGGCGAAACGCCTGTTTCAATCGTTCGCATTTTAATGGGATATTTTAACCGGTTGTTAACGGGCGTAACGGCCGTCGGCAAAGGCGAATCCCCCGATTTGGCGGTCAAAAAAGTGTTGCGCGCGGCTCAATTTAAAATGGAACCGGCCGTCAAAAACCAATTGCGCATATGGAAAAAAGATTGGATTGTCAAAGCGTTGTTTTTATTATCGGATACCGAAAGACAAACAAAAACGTCCGCTATGCCGCCCGAACTTATATTGGCACGGACATTGGTCTTGTTGACATCCGTCCCTTCCAAAGCACGCCGATAAAACGAATTTTTAAACGTTTTGCTTTGATTTTTTTGTTGTAACAGTTAATGGTTGACCCGTAGTTAGTGACTGCTCTTTTTTGCCTCAATAAATTTACGGTTTGTTGTTTGCAATTTTAACCGAAATTTGTTCGGGCAATCGGCGCGGTTACCCAAATAAGCCGCTATTGTTTGCCTTTTTTTGCCGTAATGGAGCGCAAAAAGTGTTACGGATGCCGTTCGTGCGGCATAAGTTTCGAAAAACCCGTTTTAAAACTTTTTATACAACTTTAAAACGAATTTTGATGCTTTTTTTTAAGCCGTTATTTGGTTAAAATAACTTGCCCGATACATATAAATCGATAAAATAATTAATAAAGACAATGGGTTAATTTAATTATTATAATCATCATTTAAAATTCTTGACTTTGTTTTAAAGATTTCGTATACTACTTTTGCGTGTACATTGCTGCACGTCGGGTTTGAACACCCATACTGATAACAGGACTGCCTGGATATGTCGGTCCTAAAAATTCTCATATCCGCCCACGGGCGGATGACTGTGAATACGCCTTGCGGGGGAATAAGCAGTGCCGAAATTGTTATCAGTCGGTGTTCAACATCCGCTCACCTATTTATTTCGGGTGGGCTTTTTTGAAACCGTAAAGTAACAAGGGGAGTGTTTGTAAACGGTTTACTTTCGGGGCGGATGTCTGTGAATAAAGGTTTTGACTTCAATCAACAGATATAATTTGCCAATCAATTGATTGTGAATGTCCGCTCGCCTTTTTTGAAGGCCGGCTTAAAGTCGAAAACAAGTATTGCCTTTCGAAAAGTTTAAGTTTGTGAACGGGCTGTTACAAATAAACCGACGGGTTAGCCGGTATCCCTTTTTTGCTTCAATCGGGATTCAAAATCCGTTCGCCGATTAAAATAAAAGCGTGGGGTTTTTAGGATGCGTCTGAACCACATACAACGTTTTGAACGTGTTCGGTGGTTGGTGCGGATAACCGCGACACGGCAAATATGGGCTTATGAAAAAATAAGCTTGCTGTGTAAAAAGGTTTTCGGCTTGGGCCGAGCCTTTTTTGGCGAAGGGATTTTCCGATGAGAAAATTTTTTCGGCGGCGGTACCGATGCACGGCAATCGGCGTCCGATGTTTGCTTTCTTGGTTCGGAAAGCGATTTATCAACTTTTTTCATAGAGGGAGACCTAAAAATGACGCAAGAAAATCTGAAATTAAAAAATGTTCAAAATGAAAAGCAAACGGCAACTTTAAAAGCTGTTTGCAACAAGGCATGCAAAAATGCTTTGAAAACGGCCGAGAAAAGCAAAAAGTGCATTCAAAACAAAAAGCAAATGCCTTTGGAAGTGTGGGATAATTTGGATGTGATACCGTCCAGAGCCGTATATCCGGACAATTTGCCTGCAGACAATGTGGATGCTGCCCTTTATTTGATAAATTTAAATAAATAAAAGGAAACGGGCACGTTTAAAAGCGTGCCCTTTAAAGGGATTTTTCCGTTAAAATTATGATTATTTTCAAAACAAAAAAATCAAATGCTCCAAAAAGCGGGAGAATTGAATGCGAAAGAAATATGATGAAATCGATATGCGTTATCGGGAGTTGGTGAAAGAATTTTATAATCAATTTGGCGAAGAATTATTTTTGTTGCGCATGCAAAAGAATTTGACGTTAAATGAAGCGGCCGAACAAGTATCGGCATTTATGGCGGCTCATCCGATAAATTGGATACAAAACGAACATGTTCGATTAATGCGTTTGGAACATGTGATTCGATTAGGCCAATTTTATGGAAAAAGGGTCAAAATTACGTTTGAAGATTTATAAAAAAAAGCGGCTTGTTGAAAATTTTTACGAAAAAATATATCGGCGAAAAAATCCGCCGATATTATAGGCATCTTGCCCAAAAAAATATTATTGGTTTGCGGTAATTGATGACAAGATGGTTTGTGCCCAAGAAGCACTTTCTTCATCTATGCCCAAATTTTGCAATGCTTGTTCTTTCACACATGTTTGAGCGATTGTTTGGGCTAAATCGGATAAATCGGATGTGAAGGTTGTTCCGTCTTGGACGGCAGCCAAACTTTTATTCATTAAACAAGTTTTTAAAGTGTTTTTTTGTTCCAATGATAAAGAATCGTTTTTTTGGCTGATTTGTTGGCATGCTGATAAACATAAAGCAGTTAAGACAATAAATAAATATTTTTTCATTTTTTTCTCCTATATTGTTATTTTAAAACGGGAACGGCCGGAATAACGGGTGCGGGCGGAATCAAAGACGTATCCGTGTTTTTTTCCCATGTTTGGTTGCGTCCGAACGGGCCGATTTTGCCGCGAACGATAAGGTTATCACCTTCGCGCCATAATTCGCTGTTATAAATTTTTTGTTTTTTTGGATCCAAAATTTTGCCGTTTTTATACTTGTCCCCTGTATCTTGCATGCCCCAAATAATGTCGGAACCCACAATTGTCGGGTTTCCTTTTACTTTTGACATGCGTTTGTCGGCATTTTGAAACAATTTGACGATTCGTCCGTAAATTTGATTGTCGTATTCGTAAACATACACCACACTTTTGGGCGTATTTGTTTCATCATCAATCGTTGTCCATAATCCCGTTACGGGTTCGGCAGCATATGCCATGGAAAATCCCGTAGAAAAACAAACAACCGCCGCCGTAACGAACGCAAGGGCGACGCCGTGATATACTTTTGATATAATAAAATGAATAAATGAAGATTGCATAGGTTGACCTTTTAATTTTTAAGAACGGCGCATTGCCGCCGCGGGGGTTACAAACAATTGACCGGCAATTTTTCGCCGCCCAAAATATGTGCATGCAAATGCGGTACTTCCTGTCCGCTGTTTTTTCCTGTGTTGAATACCAACCGATAGCCGTCTTTGTCCAATCCCAAAATTTCGACCGTTTTGTAAATTGCCCGCATGAAACAAGCGATTTCTTCGCTGTCCAAATGGTCGACAAAATCTGAAAAATCCGTCAGCAACGCTTTGCAAATGACCAACGCATGGATTTTTGCTTTCGGATGAAGGTCGTAAAACGCCAAAGCGCAATCGTCCTCATAAATTTTGTTGCACGGCAATTCGCCGCGGATAATTTTGGCAAAAACGTTATCGGCATTGTATTCCATGTTATCTCCTTTCTTTTTCGGGCTTTTGCGGATATTTATCCGCGCCAAAAACAGTTTTTTTGTTGCTCTTTAACGAAGATAGCAGTATAAATATAAAAAAACAATATCAAAAGGGTGATGCATGAAAAAATTCTTGATTTTTACCGTCATTATGGCAATGGCCGTCTGTGCCAAAGCTAATTTGTACAGTGCCGATATGATTTCGGTTTCGGCCGAAGCCAACTCGGCGGTCGAAGCACGCGATTTGGCATTGAACCATGCCGTGCGTGAAGCTTTCCCGATGATGATGCAACGCGTTGCTTTATCCGATACATCACATGTTCAAGCAACACCCGCGGAAATGTCCGCTTTGGTGCAAGGGGTATCAATAGCCAACGAAAAGACAACGCCGACCAAATATATGGCCGATGTGACGGTACAATTCAAACCCAAAGACGTTCAAGATTTTTTTAATCGCCAAGGCATTTTGTACATTACGAAAGAACCCCCGAAATATTTGTTCATCCCGATTTTTGTCGAAGGGGACAAAGCCGTTATTTTTGATGAACAAAGCCCGCTGTACCAAGCTATGAAAAAAGGCATTTCGGGCGGGTCGATTTATGAATTCGTAACACCGTTGGGGGATGAAAAAGATATAAAAATCGTTACATTGGATATGTTGAACAGCGGCGATTTGACAGATTTGAATGCATTGCTTATCCGCTATCGCACGGATTACGCCTTACCGGTGCGCGTTACCAAAACGGGCAATATTTATAAGGTTCAAGCCAAATCCTATCCGCAAAATACGACGGGTGCCGATGTGTTGTTTGCCGTATCATCCAATGCCGCCAACATACCGGCCGTTATGACACAGATTTTGAAAAAAACGGCGGGCGAACTTGAAAAAAAATGGCGCCAAAACCAAACGGCTTTAACCGACCAACGCGGCGAAATGACGGTGATTATTCCGATTAACGGCCTCAGCGAATGGGTGGCAATCGAAAAACAAATCAAAAGTTTGCCGTTTTTGGACAAGGTACAAGTGCAAGCGTTACATAAAAACCAAGTCTTTTTGAAAATAACCTATGCCGATACACTTGATAATATCGTTCGCAAAATGGATAAAGCGGGGTTCAGCTTAAAAAGCGAGTATGACGGCACTTGGATTTGGGATAAATTGGGGGTAGGCAATACGCCGACCGGCGGTTTAAACGATGCGATGCCGCTTGGCACACCCCAAAATAATATGTGATATTAAAATTTAAGGGAAAAAAATGAAATTGAATAAGACTCTTTTGATTATCTTTTTGATTTTATCGGTTATCGGCGGATTTTTCTTTGCCATTTCCAATATTTTGCTGCCGTTTGTGTTGGCATTTGTATTGGCCTATATTTTAAATCCGTGCGTCAATAAATTGCAAAAACATGGTTGGAACCGTACATGGAGTACAACGGCGGTCGTGACGGGATTCTTTTTCTTTATCATCATGATAATTTTGATTTTAATCCCGCTTTTACAAACTCAAGTTGTTGTCTTTATGAAAAAAGTGCCCGCGATTGCCGGTGCGATTTGGTCAAAAATCAGCGTATTGATTTCTTATACACAAACCAAAATTTCTCCTGATCAAATGGACCAGTTGCGCGGTACCGTCAGCCAAACAACCTTTGACTTTTTAAATACGTTGGCGGGCGGGGTTTTAAATTTGCTGTCGAGCGGTATCGCGGTGGTCAGCGTGATTTCGTTGCTTGTCATTACGCCAGTCATTTTGTTTTACGTGTTGCGCGATTGGAACGATGTGTCGGTCAATACAAAAGAATTGATACCGCCCAAATATAAAAAACAAGTCATGGGTTTTTGGCAAGAAGTCAACCAAACGTTGTCGGGCTTTATCCGCGGACAAATTTCGGTGTGCGTTGCATTGGCGGTTTTTTATGCCGTCGGCTTATCGGCAGTCGGTTTGGATTTGGGCGTTTTGGTCGGGATATTGTCGGGTATCTTGTCTTTTATTCCGTATTTCGGTTTTTTGACCGGCGTGGTGCTCAGCATTTTAATCGCATTTTCCCAAGGTTCCGGCTGGGGGCTGTGGATTGGTTTGTTGGTTGTTTTTTCTGTCGGCCAAGTGTTGGAAAGCTATGTTTTAACGCCGAAATTGGTCGGCGATCAAGTCGGATTGCATCCCGTTTGGATTATTTTTGCCCTTTTGGCGGGCGGTGTGATTTTCGGATTTTTGGGCATTTTGTTGGCTGTGCCGGTTGCCGCCGTCATCGGCGTTGTCGTGCGCCGTACAATCGGTTGGTACAAAAACACGAATGTTTACAAAGGCAAAAAATAAATGATGTCCGAATCCGTTGTTTCCCCTTTGATGCCGCCGCGCCAATTATCGTTGGGCCTGTCGTATCGCAAAGCCTATAATTCGGACGATTTTATGATTGCGCCGTGTAATGTGGATGCGGTTACATGGTTGGATTTGTACCCGAATTGGCCCGCGCATGCGCTGGTTATTTTGGGGCCGAAGGGCAGCGGCAAAACGCACCTGGCGCATATTTTTTCACAAAATGTGATTGACGGTGCCGATTTGACGGATACATGCCTGCCCGAAAAAGTCGATAAAATCGTTGTGGAAAATATCGACAGATTGGCCGACGAAATAGCTTTGTTCCACCTGTATAATTGGACAAAAGAACAAGACATCGGCTTATTGATGACGGCACGAGAATTGCCCGATATCAAATTGCCCGATTTGAAATCGCGGTTGTATTTGGCACCCAAAATTTCGATTTTGCCGCCCGACGACGATTTAATATATGCCGTGCTTGTAAAAGCTTTCCACGAACGTAATATTGTTGTTGATCCGTCGGTTTTGGAGTACGCTGTCAAGCAAATCGAACGGTCTTTTCCCGCCGTTCACCGTTTGATTGAAGCCGCTGACAAAATATCGTTGGAAAAGGGGCGCCGCATTACCGTCCCGATTGTTAAAGAAGCTTTGCATCGGGCTTGATTTTTATATCAAAGGTATATTTCGCGTTTATCGTCGACATTTTCAAAAACGGAATGTAACGCATTTTTTTATGTTGCTTGCCCATTTTTTGTTATGTAAAAATAAGTTGTATTTTAACCGTAAATCGCATAAGATACCTTTAAAAGATGAGGAAACCATGCGTAAACGGATTTTAAGTATTTTATCGGCAGTCGTTTGCATTGCGCTTGCGGCGTTTTTGATCTTGGCGTGCGGGTCATATACGTCGGCGGATACATCGTTCAATACCGCTTCGAACGATGTGTATCATAATTTGATGGGGGCACCGGGCGCGTATACGGCCGATTTGTTATGGCAAGGATTCGGCTTTATCGCATTACTGTTTCCGATTGCGTTGATTGCTTGGAGTATTTTAACCGTTTTTAATTTAAGCGCATGGGTCAAGTTGCGCATCTATTTGTTTATTCCGGCTGTATTGCTCGGCTGTTGGTTGTTATCGGGCATTGCGTTGGATGACCCGTGGTTTGCCAAATCGGGTGCGGGCGGTTATATCGGGTATTTTTTGGCAACATTCGGTATGCCGAAGGCTTGGTATTGGTTGGCTTTGTTGTGGGCGGTATTTTTGGGCGCGGTTATTTTTTCGTTCAAATTGCCCGCTATGCGCATAGCCTTGTGGACGGGGCGCGCCGTTACATCTAAATTGGGCCGCGTGTCAATGCCGCGCCCGCGGCTTTCGTGGTTTTCTTTCAAACGCAAAACCGCGGCGGATTCGGATTTTGCCGATACGCCGGTGTCCGATGAACCCGTCCGGCGTATGGCGACAAAAGTGCACAAAAAAGCCGAACCCAAAATGCGCAAGGAACTTCAATCGGACAGTTTCAAACCCGATAAAAGCGCTTTCGTATTGCCGTCCGCCGCTTTGTTGGCGCCTGCCAAATCGGGCGGGCCGACCATTTCCGCCGACATGATGGCGCGCATTTCCAAAGATTTGGAAAATGTGTTAAGCCAATTCGGCGTGAACGGCAAAATTGTCGGCGCAAACCCGGGGCCTGTGGTAACTTTGTACGAATTCGAACCGGCCAGCGGCGTCAAAACGGCGCGCGTGATTTCTTTGGCGGATGATATTGCACGGGAAATGCGAGCGGTGTCCGTGCGTATTGCCGTTGTGCCCGGATCAAATACCATCGGGATAGAAATGCCGAATGTCAAACGTGATACGGTTTATATCCGCGAATTGGTTGAAAATGCGAAATTTAAGGATAACCCCGGCGCTTTGGCGTTGATTTTGGGCAAAGACATCGGCGGCACGCCCGTGTATGCGGATTTGGCCAAAATGCCGCACTTGTTGGTAGCGGGGACGACCGGTTCGGGTAAATCGGTCGCGATTAACACGATGATTTTATCGTTGCTGTACCGTTTGACGCCCGCCCAATGCCGCATGATAATGGTTGACCCGAAAATGTTGGAATTATCGGTTTATAACGGCATTCCGCATTTATTGACGCCCGTTGTAACCGACCCCGGCAAAGCGGTTATGGCATTGAAATGGGCCGTGCGCGAAATGGAAGACCGCTATCGTGCGATGAGCCAATTGGGTGTGCGCAACATTGACGGGTTTAACCAAAAATTATTGCAAGCCGCGCGCACGGGGCAAACGTTGTCTCGCCGCGTGCAAACAGGGTTTGACGTTGAGACGGGCAAACCGGTTTTTGAAGAACAAGCGTTTGATTTAACGCCGATTCCGTACATTGTTGTGATTGTCGATGAAATGGCTGATTTGATGTTGGTTGCGGGCAAAGAGGTTGAAGCCGCCATCCAACGATTGGCGCAAATGGCGCGCGCGGCGGGGATTCACTTGATTATGGCAACCCAACGCCCGTCGGTGGACGTGATTACCGGTACGATTAAGGCAAACTTCCCGACACGTATGTCTTTCCAAGTGACCAGCAAAATCGATTCGCGCACGATTTTGGGCGAACAAGGCGCCGAACAGCTGCTCGGCAAAGGCGATATGCTGTACATGCCGGCGGGGCAACGGCCGGGGCGTGTGCATGGGCCGTTTGTCGGCGATAATGAAGTTGAAGATGTCGTCAAATTCTTGCAAGCCCAAGGGCAGCCGAATTATGTCGAAGCGGTGACCGAAGACCAAGACGGCGGCGCAGCGGGTGCCGCGGGCGGCGCCATGGGTATCGGCGCGGGCAACGGCGGCGCGGGCGAAGGCGATTTATACGACCAAGCGGTGGCGATTGTGTTGCGGGACAAAAAACCTTCTATCAGCTATGTGCAACGCCAATTGCGTATCGGGTATAACAAAGCGGCGGATTTGGTTGACCGCATGGAACGCGAAGGGGTGTTGTCCAAACCCAATGTCGCGGGCAAGCGCGAAATTTTGGTGCCGACGGATAATGCTTAAAAAAAGTCGGCGGGCGGTTGTACGGGGTTGGTTTTGACCTATGTAACATAAAGTTTGCCGCATCGGCGCGGACGGATACCGATAAATTCGGGTATGGGAAAAGGAAAAATTAAAAAAGGAACGACGGATGAAAAAAATTTGGTTGGTTTTAGTATTGGTTTTAATGCCGATGGCGGCAACGGCGGAAATTGACAAAAAAATCGATACGCCGCAAAACCGCGCGATTTTGGCCGAAGTGGAAAAAGCATACAATAATATGTGCACGTTAAAGGCTAAGTTTGCGCAATTTAATTCCAAAATCAAAAACGATTTGCAAACGGGCGATATTTATATTGCCAAACCGGGAAAAATGCGCTTGGTCTATGACAAAGGGTCTCCGTTGGAATTTTACGCGAACAACGGGTACTTTATTTACCATGACAAAGATTTAAAGGAAGTCAGCTATTTTGAATTGGCGCAAACGCCCGTCGAATTGATTTTAAAGGATAAATTGTCCTTTACTGACCCCGATTTCGTTGTTACCGACGTGCAAGACGTGTTGGACGAATATTTTGTGACGGCGCATAAAAAAGGCGCCAAAGAACTCGGCAGCATTACGTTGGTCATTGATAAGGACAAAATGGAACTCAAACAATGGGAAGTGTTGGATATGCAAGGCATCAAATCGACCGTATCGCTTTACGGCATCGAACCGAACGCGCCCGTTGACAATAAATTGTTTGCTTTTAAAAACCCATATAAAAAATAAGGAGGGATAATGAAAAAAATTTTATGTGCAACCGTTTGCGGTTTGTGTTTGATTTCATTCGGAGTGTCGGCTCAACGAGCAATCAGTGTCGGAGGCAATCGCGGTTCGGGTACTTGTTCGTATACGCCGTTGCAGGAAATTATCCGCGATGCCAGAAGCGAAGCCGATTTGGCGCCGATTACGAAAAATGACGTCAATTTAAATACCCCGGTCAAATGCGGCGGCACCGTTTTACAATTGGCCGTTTTGCGCGGCAATCCGTCTATTGTGCGTACGTTAATTGAAGCCGGTGCCGATGTCAAAACGCCCGTATCATTGGAAGGCTTTAACATTCCGAATGCGCCCAAAGAAATTCCGATTTTGCATTTTGCGGCCTTTTATGCCCCGCGTCAAGACATTGTCAATTTAATTATTTCGGCGGGCGCGGATGTGACGGCGACGGATGAAAACGGCGAATCCGTTTTGTGGTACATTAACCAAAATCCGGTTTTGCGCAATACCGCATTGTCCGATGATATAAGAAATACGTTGTTGTTGAACCCCAAAAACATAGGCGACTCAGGTGCGCGGTCAGACCCTTCATCCACCCCCCCGGTCAGCGGCATGGTTGCAGATGAAAACGGCAAACCCGTCATGCGCAAAGTGATTGACCCGCGCCTGCCTCAGTCGGTTCCCGGACAGGCAATTATTACCAAAACGGGAAAAGATACAATCAGATTACCCGGATTGTCGGCGGAATCGGGGGCATTGCCGCAAGATGCCCGCTTTGTCCCGGCAAACGGTGCTTTTCAACCGCGCGAAATTGTTGAACCCGATATGCCGGTAAAAGAATAAAATAACGTTTGTTAAACGCCTCGCTTTTTGGGGCGTTTTTCATAAAAAAACAAGAAAGAAAATTACTGTCGGCGGGTCTGTTTTTATGATAATCGACCCCAAAAATTCATTATTTGACCAAATAATAGCCGCCTTCGTCATTGGCTAGTAACGATAGAGCATCACGCCCGATTTTTTGGCGCAACGCGTAAATATGGCTTTCCACCGTATGGGTTTCGGATTGCGGGCTGTAATTCCAAACTTCGGTCAATAAAACGTCGCGCGAGGTTTTTTCGTTCAAGTGCCGTGCCAAGTATTTCAAAAGTGCGTTTTCTTTTTCGGTCAGATGATAAATTTCATCGGTTTCTTTATGGACCAACAAACGTTTTTTGCTGTTGAAAAAAAACAATTCGTTTTCAAATTGCGGCGCGTTTTTTGAATCATCCAACATCCGTTTGACGGTCGCCGCCAATGTATGCAAACGGCACGGCGCAGCTAAACAAAAGTCGGCCTCTTCATGGAAAGCGCCCAATACCAAAACGGGGCAAACGACGGGTGTTTTTAAAAAGCCGTCGACAAATTCGGGCGTCGCGTATAAAACGATTAAATCGGGCGATTCATCGCCGCTCAAATATATTTTGGCGTCAAATCGGCTCAAAATATCGACCAATGCCGTCCGCGTCGTGTTATTTTTGCCTATAATTCCAATCATTTCTTGCCTTTTTTTCAAACTTGTTTTAATATGCGCGTATGTTCAAAAATATATCGATTGCCTTGTTATTGTAACAGAAAGTTTTAAAAATGACACTCTTATTTTTATATTCTGTTTTAACCGTTCTGTGCGCGCCCGTGATTTATATGTGGCTGGGCGTGCGGCTGTACAAGGGGAAAGAAGACAAAGCGCGTTTTTGCGAACGGATGGGGCGCTCTTGCAAAAAACGTCCCGCGGGCAAATTGGTTTGGATGCACGGGGCCAGCGTCGGGGAATGTTTGTCAATGTTGCCGTTGGTCAACAAGATTGTCGAACAAGACAAAAACGTGCATGTCATGGTGACGTCGGGGACGAAAACGTCGGCCGACCTGATGGCGCGGCGTTTGCCGCCGCGTGCGTTTCATCAATATATTCCCGTTGATTTTCCGTGGGCGGTAAAACGTTTTGTCAAACATTGGAACGCCGACGCCGTTTTGTGGTTCGAATCGGATTTTTGGCCCAATATTTTAAAGGAAATTCATAAAACGGGCAAACCGCTTGTTTTGTTAAACGGACGAATTTCCGACCGTTCTTTTGCCAGATGGCAATGTCACAAGGGCCTTATTTCCCAAATGCTTAAATTTTTTACCATGTGTTTCGGACAAACCAAAGAAGATGCTCGTCGTTTAAAAGTTTTGGGGGCTCAGGAAGTGCGGTGTGCCGGCAATTTGAAGTTTGCCGCCACGACGCCCGTTTTTAATGCCAAAGAATTAAACGGGTTGTTAAAACAAATCGGGTCGCGCCCGCGCACGATTGCGGCCAGCACGCATTCAGGCGAAGAAGAAATTTTTTTGGATTTTTTAACATCTGTCAAACACACTTATCCGGATTTTTTATTGATTATCGCGCCGCGCCATCCGCACCGCGGCAATGAAATCGAAGAAATGTTCAAACGCGGCGGGTTTAAAGTTGCGCGCCGTTTGCGCGGCGATAAAATCGCGCCCGACACCGATTTGTATTTGGCCGATACGATCGGCGAAATGGGAATTATTTACCAATTAGCGGATTTGGTGTTTGTCGGTGGGTCGTTAGTGCCGTTCGGCGGGCAAAATATGTTGGAACCGATGCGGTTAAAGCGCGCGGTTTTTGTGGGACCGCATACATTTAATTTTAAAGAAATCGTTGAACAAGCGACCCAAACCGGCGCATTGATTCAAGTAATGATGCCCGCTGAATTGCTCGGCAATGTCGTCCGCTTTTTGGCACATGAGGAAGAGTTGGAACCGATTAAGGAAAAAGCCGAAGCCTTTGCCCAATCGCAAATGGGGGTTTTGGATCGCATATACGATGCATTGAAAGAAAGGATTGATTTGTAATGCAAGCTCCGAAATTTTGGGACAAACAAGAATGCATCTTATCGAAAGTTTTAAAACCTTTCGGATGGATATATGCTTGGACGGTTGCCCGGCGTTTTAAAAAAGTCAAACCATATCAAGCCGCCGTGCCCGTTATATGTGTCGGAAACGTTTCGGTCGGCGGCACCGGCAAAACGCCGGTCAGCTTGGCTATCGCAAAATTGCTGAAAGAAAAAGAACATTTGTTTTATTTTTTAAACCATGGGTATAAAACAAGGTTGAAACATGTATTGGTCGATTTGACCGAACATACGGCTTTTGATGTCGGGGATGAAGCGATGTTGTTGGCTTTTTCCGCTCCGACGGTTGTAGACAATAACCGCGCGCGGGGGGCTCAATTGGCTGTTAAAATGGGCGCACCCGGCATTATTATGGATGACGGTTTTCAAAATCCCGGCTTGATTAAAACGTTGTCTTTTGTCGTGGTTGACGGCAAAAAGGGGTTCGGCAATGAACAAGTTTTGCCGGCGGGGCCTTTGCGTGAACCCGTTTTAAAAGCTTTGGAACGCGCCGACGCGGTTATTATAGCCGGCGAAGATACGTGGGGCGTTCGGTTTTATTTGCAACGCCACCAAAAAGATTTGCCGATTTTAACCGGCAAATTCGTGCCGAACCCGGCACAGGCGGCGAAACTTAAAGGGCGCAAAGTTTTTGCTTTTGCCGGCATCGGCAACCCGCAAAAATTTTATGATTTATTAAAGTCTGCGGGCGCTTTGGTTATGGCGACATGCAATTTTCCCGACCATTATTTTTATACGCGCTTTGACATCGAACAGTTAAAGGAAAAAGCATCCAAATTGACATTGGTGACAACAGCCAAAGATGCCGTGAAAATTTCGGGGCCGTTAAGGGCGGGCATCGACGTGTTGGACGGCGAATTTGTTTTTGACGAACCCGAAAACGTTTGGGAGCTTTTGAAAGGAGCCGTCGAACATGGTCAAGAATAGCTTTTTTAAAACCTATATCAAGTATCCGTTTATCGGCGTCGGCGTCGGTTTTATTTGGTTGATATTTAAAATGTTGCCGTTGAAAGCGGCATCGGCATTGGGCGGCTTTTTGGGCGGTGCCGTGTATTATGTAACATTTGAACGCAACAAAATAGCCCTTAAAAACATGGCATTTGCGTATCCCGACAAACCGCTTGTTTGGCGTAAAGCGCTGTTAAAAAAAATGTGGTGCCATTGGGGACGGTTTTTTGCCGAAATGCCCCATTCCAAAGAATGGGTCAACGGGGCCGAAGTGTATGGCAAAGAGCTATTGGAACAAATGAAAACGGACGGCAAAGGCGGATTTATTTGTTCGGCTCATTTAGGCAATTGGGAATTTGCATCCAGCTATGTGTTTCAGAATTATTTTCCGTTGCATCCCGTTTATCGCCCCGCCAACAATCCGTGGTTGGACAAATTAATGTTCAAACGCCGCGCGGGCGTGTTGATTCCCAAAGGCAGTGTCGGCGTGCGCATTATGTTGGATTTGTTAAAAAAAGGTGAACATGTTTCCATTTTATGCGACCAACGGTTACGTGAAGGAATTCAGGCACCTTTATTCGGTAAAGAGGCTCAAACACCGGCGGCAATGGTGACTTTGGCCAAAAAAATGAATTTGCCGATTTTGATGGGCAAAGCAATCCGCATGCCTGACGGGCATTATCGCATGGATGTCGAACCGCTTGATGTGTCCGACAATCCCGATTTTGATGCGGCGGTACGCGAAACGGTCGTGCGCATGAATCAAATTTTGGAACGTTGGATACGCCAAACGCCCGAACAATGGTTGTGGATTCACCGCCGATTTGATAAAAAAGAATATAAGAACTAAATAAACGGCAGGCAACACCGTATAATTAAGTCATGAGGCACCGATGAAATTCAATTCAAGACCGTTGAAATCGCGTTTGAAAAAAGTCAAAGGACGCACATCTTCGTCTACAAAATGGTTGCAACGCCAAATAAACGACCCATATGTAGCTGAGGCGCACAGGCTGGGTTATCGCGGGCGCGCGGCTTTTAAAATCATGCAGTTGGACGACCAATTCCATTTTTTTAAACCGGGGCGGCGCGTGGTCGATTTGGGATGTGCCCCCGGCGGATGGAGCCAAGTTGCCGTTCGGCGCGTGAAATCGACGCCCGAAAATCCGTTGGTGGTCGGATTGGATTTGTTGCACGCCGAACCGGTTGTCGGAGCGCATCTGATTCAAATGGATTTCACAAGCGACGATGCACCGGCTAAATTGCGGGATATGCTGGGCGGCCACAAAGCCGATGTGGTGATGAGCGATATGGCGGCCAACACGACCGGCATGCATGACATTGACCATTTGCGGATTATGGGGTTGTTGGAAATGGCATATGATTTTGCCGTTCAGGTATTGAACAAAGGCGGCGTTTTTATCGCAAAAATTTTTCAAGGCGGCACCGAAAACGAATTTTTGGCGCAAATGAAAAAGGATTTTGAAGTGGTTAAACATGCCAAACCCGATGCCAGCCGAAAAGATTCGTCCGAAGTGTATGTGGTGGCGACGGGCTTTAAGGGAAAATAAACGGTTGTTAAAAACGGCGTTTAAAAAATGTTTAAACAGGCATGTAAAAATAACAAAAAAAGGGGAATAGGCGGTGCAATTTGAAGAAATAAAAAAAGCGGCAGCTGAAGTTTTAAGTGAAATTGCAGCCACCAATCGGCCCGCCAATGAAGTTTTAAACGCATATACACGTTCGCGCCGTTATATCGGGTCAAAGGATCGCCGTCAATTGGCCGATTTTGTTTGGGGGGTATTGCGTTACCGCGCTCGGTTGGAATGGGCTCATCCGAAATCGTCATTTATCGAAAAAATCGATTATTTTTTAAATAAAGATTACAACCGTATCGATGCACCCGATTGGGTACGTTACGAAGTGCCCGAATGGTTGATATCTCATATTCGGGAACCGCAAATCGAATTGCCCGCTTTGCTTGAAAACCCCGAAATTATTTTGCGGGCGAACGGCGACCGCGGCAAAATCAAAAAAGAATTGGCCGATGAAGGCATCGAAACCATTGAAACGGCGTTATCGCCGTATGGGTTGATTTTGCAAAAACGCGCAAATTTAAAGGAAAGCGCCTGTTTTAAAAAAGGGCTGGTTGAAGTCCAGGACGAAGGGTCTCAATTAGTCGCTTTGCAAACGGGTGTCAAATCCGGCATGAACGTATTGGATTATTGTGCCGGCGCGGGCGGCAAATCTTTGATTATGGCTCAAATGATGGGCGATAAAGGCAAAATCGTCGCGCACGATATTTCGACGCGCAGTTTACAAGAGTTGGAACGCCGTGCCGCGCGAGCCGGGGCGAAAATTATTTGTACGCAATCGAAAATTAAAGTGGAAGATTATAAAAACGGGTTTGACCATGTGGTTGTCGATGCGCCGTGTTCGGGAACGGGCACTTGGCGGCGGTGTCCCGATGCGCGTTGGAAATTGACGCCGCAATTGTTTGATGCATTGCTTGACAAACAACATGCTATTTTGAAAAAAGCCAAAGAATTTGTCGGCAACAAAGGGCGTTTGTCGTATATCACCTGTTCGTTGACGGTGGATGAAAATGATGATCAAGTCGACCGTTTTTTGAATGAAAATCCGAATTTTGTGATTGAAAAACGCACGCAATATTCGCCGGCGCGCACACATACCGACGGGTTGTATATTGCCGTCATGCGCCGCGTTTGACAGTTTGTTTTCGAAAGCGGCAAACAAAGCGTCTAAATTCTTTTTTTTAAGTTTTCGTTTGGTCCGAAACCGTTTGTCGGACAGGGGGGCAATCTGAAATAATTATTGATAAATAAACCCATTTAAAATATAATACGGCATATTGCGGGCGGGTATGATTAGTCGGAGGCAAGTTATGAAAAAAGAAAATTTTATTATTACCGAAAACAAAGACGGCACGTACCGGGTTGCCGATAAAAAAGGCCGCGTTTTTGAATGGGGCAAAAATGTTGAAAAAGTTCAAATTCGCAATGATTCCCCCCATTTTGTCGGCGTGTTGAATCAAAACCGTTTTTGGACGGTTTATGATGAAAAAGGCGTGCCCGTGGACGGCACGATAAACATGATTGACATCACAAACATAGACCGTTTGTTGGCACAATGGGAAAAAGACAAAATCAGACAAGATGCCGAAAATAAAGAGCAAATAAAAAAAACGGCCTTGGTTTTGTCCTCTTTGGCAATATTGGCCGGTTTTGCAGCGTTCGGAATCCATTCGCAAATTAAAGAGGAAAAAACAACTCGGGCAATTTATTTGGGCAATCGAGTGATTGACGGGCACCGTTATGTTTTGTTTGATACGGACAATAACCGCGACACGGCGGAATATATCGGCTATCCGCAAGATTGGGGAGCCGCCGTCAACCTGCAAAAACATGAAACGCATACGGTGGCCGAATGGCAAAAATTGGGATTTTCGATGTATAAGGAACGTTGCGAATAGTTGATTTTTTTACCCGCCTGCCGTTTTTATGACGTCGTTCTTTTAAACGGGAATGTTTTTTATATGCTGTAAACGGGCTTTCAAAACGACGGGTGGAACTTTTTTGTATCCGAAAAAATAGCTGATTAAGTTGGGTATGGGCGTATATGGGGCGGTCGTGCAAACTGCGGCGCAATTTATATCCGAAAAATGATTGCACGATTCGTCGACGGCGTTTTTTTGCGCGTGGCAAGTCAAGCGGGCAAACGGCGCCGATTTTTCGGCGAAACCGCCGTTTTATGCAAAAATCATAAAATATTTTTCTGCTTTTCCCCATTGCAAAGCCGTTTTGGTCGGCAAAAAATTTTTTAATACAATAAATTATTTTAAATATGACAGATTTATTACAAAATTGTTGCATTTTTGTGACACATAGGATATTATGCCCGTATGAAAAATTTTATCAACTAAAACAAAAGGAATAAAAAATGAATATTAAAACCTTTTTATTTTCCGCCGGTTTGATGGCGTTAACCGCATCGACGGCTTTGGCGGGCGGCTATCAATTAAACGATTATTCCGTAACGGGATTGGGGCGTTCGTTTGCCGGCGTCGGTATCATGGGCGATGATTATTCGGCTATAGCCTATAACCCCGCGGGTATGACATTGATGAAACGCAACGGTATGCAAGCGGGTTTGACAATGGTTAATTTAAAATCCGATATTGAAGGCGTTGATTCGGCTGCCGGGGAAAAGGATAAAATGGATTATTATGCGCCGATTCCGAATTTTTTCGGCCAATATAATTTAACGGATAAATTGTCTGTCGGTTTGGGCGTTTATGCGCCGTTCGGTTTGAAAACGGATTATAAATCGACTTGGTTTGCTTCAAACGACGCGATTTTGTCAAAATTGGATATTATTGATATTGCGCCCGCGGTGGCTTATAAAGTTACCGATAAATGGTCGGTCGGGGCAACGTTTATTGCGCGCTATATTTACGGTCACATGACCAACAGCTTAAGCCCGCTTGTCGGCGGCGGCAAAAGCGATTTTGAATTGGACGGATGGACCGTTTCGGGCGTTTTGGGCACGATGTATGAATTTACGCCCGATACGCGTGTCGGTTTTTCATGGCGTTTGCGTTCGACTCAACAAGTCAAAGGTGACCACGAAATTTACGAAAATGCGAGGTTTAACCAAGTCGGCACGGGTTGGGCATCGCCCGCTTTGCCGGAAACGTTTACGTTATCCGCATTCCATAAATATAAACAATTCGGATTTTCGGGTACGGCACGTTGGACGCATTGGAGCCAATCTTTCCCCGAATTTACGATGAAATCCGATACGAATTTGTTTAGGCTTTTAGGCGGTCAAAAAACGTCCGTTTACAATTACGACAACAGTTGGACATTGACGGCGGGCGTTGATTACTACCACAACAAAAATTGGACGTTCCGTGCCGGTACCGGTTGGGACGAAAGCCCTGCGCACAACAATACCAACCGCACGATTCGTATCCCCGATAACGACCGTTTTTGGTTGTCGGCGGGGTTGTCCTATATGACGGACAATTGGCAATTTGACGCGGGTTATACGCATATGTTCGGTCGCACGGGCAAAGCTTTGGAAGCGGGTGCGACGCCGGTTAAATACAAACATTTGCGGTCGAATATTTTCGGCGGTCAAGTTCAATACAAATTTTAACGTCGAATTGGTTTATCTGCTTTGTCCCCCCCTTTTGGCATTGCCCGAAGGGGGTTTTTGCTGCCCGTGACGGGTTTTGAACATATTTTCGAACACCTTGCCGATTTTAATTTTAACGGCGAGCGCACATTTTTTTGAACGGAAAATTTAAATTTTGAACGCCGAAGTGTTGACATGAAACGCCATGCCATAGTATATTAAACAAAACAGCCATAAAAAAAACAGGAGAAATTCCATGTCCTTATTGCCCGTAGCTTTTTTTAAAAAATTGATGCATAAAACACAAGCCGTTCGCTTGCCCGAATCGGAAAGCAACCATTCGCGACCGGAACGAGGCCGCACAATGGTGGAAATGCTGATGGCATTGTTGATATTGGGGATGATTTCCGTCGGCGGCTATTCGGGCGTAAAATATGCGTTGGGATTGTCGCAAGCATGGCGCGGTCAAGCTCAGATTAACCAGTTGGCGAAAGATATCATATCGTTGTATGCATGGCAAGACAGTTACGCGACGTTAACCATGAAGGGCCGCCGCGGGATATGCAATACGATTATCAGCCCGGGCAACCAAGAATGCGTGATAACCAGCCCGTGGAATCAAAGCGTAACGGTCAGTACGGGCAAATCGAACGGCAGCTTTAAAATAGTTATGCACAATACGCCCAAGAGCATATGCAAACATTTATCGGAAATGCGTTTTGAAAACGTATATATGGCGCAACAAGAATGTACAAGCGGTTCGCAAGACATAGAATTTGTAATGGATAAAAATGACCGTGAATGTTCGGAAGGGTGCCCGAACGGTTACAGTTGTGTGAACGGAACATGCCGCGCGCAAGACAGGGAAGATGCATGTAACGGCGTTGAGTGCGTCGGTGAATGTTTAACGGGGGAATGCCGCGGCGGTACGTGTTTAAGGAAACAAAACGGGACGGCATGTTCAAACGGCATATGCGTAAACGGCACTTGCACGGAAGAAACACAACCGCCCGAAACAACCATAACGACGTGGGAAACGACCACAACGACGCCGATTCCGACGACAACGCCGCATTGGACGACGACGACGCCATGGGAAACAACGACAACGACAACGCCATGGGAAACAACGACGTCGTTGGAATGTCCGTCCGACAAACCTTTACGAGATAAATACGGTACTTGTTATGCGTGCGACACAACCGGCGGTGTAGATGTTTCCGGTGTCACATCCAATTGTAATGTGTGTCAAAATAGGGAAGTTTTGTATAGAGGGTGTATTCTGAAAGAATGTCCGACCGATAGGCCTTTAAGAGGTTATCTGGGTGACTGCTTTTCTTGCGATGAGACTCTATTGGTAAATGTACAAGGTGTTACGGAAAATTGTGACGTATGTGAAAATCGAATGCTTTCCGGTTATTTGTGTAAGCTTCGATAAAGCATAATTCAGTCGTGTTTAAAGTTTTCAATGTTTGTATCTTTTGATGAATAAGTATTCGGAAAAGGGCTGATGAAAACGATCAGCCCTTTGAATTTTTTAACAATTATCCCCTTTCGTCGGAAAAAATTATTCCGCCAATTTTTTATCCAACAATTGGTTGGCCAATGCGGGATTGACTTTGCCGCCGGACGCTTTCATAACCTGGCCGACAAACCACCCTTTTAATTTGTCTTTGCCACCCTTAATTTCGGCGACTTTATCGGGGTTTGCCGCCAAAATTTCGCCGATGAGCGCTTCAATCGCGCCGGTGTCGGAATTTTGTTTTAAACCCTTTTCTTCGACAATCGCGGCGGGGTCTTTTTGCGTTTCAGCCATGATTTCAAATACGTCTTTGGCGATTTTGCCCGAAATCGTACCGTCGGCAATCAATCCCACCAACGCGCCCAAATTCTTGGCGGAAATCGGCGATGTCGCCACGGTCAAGTTATGTTTGTTCAAATATGCGAACAAATCGCCCATGACCCAATTCGCAACCTTTTTGGCGTCGCGCCCTTGCATCGCTTCTTCAAAATAAGCCGACGTTTCGGTGTCCGCCGTCAAAATTCCCGCGTCATAGGCGGGCAAGCCCAATTCATCAATATAGCGTTTCTTTTTCGCTTCGGGCAATTCGGGCAATGTCGCGCGGATATTTTCGATATATTCGTCCGTCAACACGACCGGCAGCAAATCGGGGTCGGGAAAATAACGATAATCGTTTGCATTTTCCTTTGACCGCATCGGGCGCGTTTCCAAATTAATCGAATCAAACAAACGCGTTTCCTGACGCACCGTTTCGCCGTTTTCGTACGCGGCCACTTGGCGGTTGGCTTCAATTTCAATGGCTTGCATCACAAAACGCACCGAATTGACGTTTTTTACTTCCACACGGTCGCGCAATTTGGTTTCGCCCACTTTGCGCACCGAAATGTTCGCATCGCACCGCATCGACCCTTCGTCCATGTTCCCGTCGCAGGTGCCCAAAGCTCGCACAATCGCGCGCAATTGGCGCAAGTATTCGCCCGCTTCTTCGGGGCTGTGCATATCGGGTTTGGACACGATTTCCATCAAGCCCACGCCGCAACGGTTTAAATCGATAAACGATTTTGACGGGCTCATGTCATGGATGGATTTGCCCGCGTCTTGTTCCAAATGCAACCGTTCGACGCCGATTTTGCGTGTACCCTCAGATGTCGTGATTTCAATAAAGCCTTCGCCGACAATCGGGTAGTATAATTGGCTGATTTGATAGCCTTGCGGCAAATCCGCGTAAAAATAGTTTTTGCGGTCAAAGCGCGAATATTTGTTGATTTTCGCGTTCAATCCGAAACCCGTTTTAACGGATGCTTCAATACATTTTTCGTTCACAACGGGCAACATGCCGGGAAAACCCGCATCAATAAACGATACGTGTGTGTTTTGTTCGGCACCGAATGTCGCTGATGCGCCCGAAAAAACTTTTGCGTTCGAAATGATTTGGCAATGGACTTCCAACCCGATAACCAATTCCCAATCCGCCGTGTTTCCTTTGATAATATACGTCATCTTTTATCCTTTCACACGGTGCGGGGTTTTGTCAAATCCGGCCGCCGTTTCCAAAACGTCAGCGACGTTAAAGACCGTGTTTTCATCAAAATGTTTACCGATAATTTGAAGTCCGATGGGCAAACCTGTATCGGCCGTTTTGCCGACCGGCAACGCTAATGCGGGCAAACCCGCGAGCGAGCTCGGCGTTGTAAATATGTCGCCCAAATATGTGGATACCGGGTCCATTTTGTCAATGTCGCCGAAATCCAAAGCCGGCGTCGGCGCGGCAGGTGCCAAAATCGCATCAACCGTTTCAAAGGCTTTTTTAAAATCGTCATAAATCAAACGGCGGACGCGTTGGGCGTGTGTGTAGTATGCATCATAAAATCCCGCCGATAAAACGAATGTGCCGAGCATGATACGGCGTTTGACTTCGTCGCCGAAACCGTCCGTACGGGTGTTTTTGTACATCTCGTCCAACGTTTTGCCTTCAACGCGCGTTGTGTAACGTACACCGTCATAGCGCGATAAGTTTGATGAGGCTTCGGCGCACGCGATAATGTAATAAACGGGCAAGGCGTATTTCGTGTGCGGCAAAGAAATATCGACAATTTCGGCACCGGCGTCTTTTAAAAATTGTACGCCCGCATCCCACACTTTTTCAACGTCTTTGTTCATGCCGCCCATGCGGTATTCGCGCGGCACGCCGATTTTTTTGCCGCGGATGTCGCCCGTTAAAGCCTTGGTATAATCGGGTACTTCCACATCAACCGACGTTGAATCTTTTTTATCATAGCTTGCCATCGCATTTAACAGCATCGCACAATCTTTGACCGAACGCGCCATCGGGCCCGCTTGGTCTAAGCTGGACGCAAACGCGACAATCCCATAGCGCGAACAACGCCCGTAGGTGGGTTTAATGCCCGTAATGCCGCAAAAAGAGGCCGGTTGGCGAATGGAACCGCCCGTGTCCGATCCCGTTGCACCCATGCATAAACCCGCGGCAACGGCAGCGGCCGATCCGCCCGAAGACCCGCCCGGCGTTAATGTGTATTCGCCGTCTTTAATCGTCCAAGGGTTTTTCGACGGCCCGAAATAGCTGGTTCGTGTCGATCCGCCCATTGCGAATTGGTCCGTGTTCAATTTGCCGAGCATGACGGTACCCGCATCGCGCAGATTTTGCGAAACGGTGGATTCATACGGCGGCACGAATTTTGATAAAATCTTGCTGGCGGCCGTTGTTTTAATGCCCGCCGTGCAATATAAATCCTTATTCGCAATCGGAATCCCGTCCAAATCGCCGAGTGTTTCGCCTTTGGCACGGCGTTCGTCGGACGCGGTCGCATCGGCCAATGCTCTGTCGGGCGTTTCGGTAATAAAAGCGTTAAGTACGCGCCCTTTTTCCATTTGTGCCAAATGTGCCTCAGTCAATTCTTTGGCCGAAATTTCCTTTTTGTTTAACAGATCGGCAGCCTCGGCTATCGTTAAATTAATCAAATCTGTCATGTCTTACTCCACCATTTTGGGAACTTCAAAAAATCCGTGAGCGCTTTCGGGGGCATTTTGCATCAATTCGGCTTGAATATCCCCTTCGGTCACGACATCCTTGCGCATCGGCTGGTTGGCCCCGTTAATGCTGATTAACGGTTCGACATTTGCCACGTCCACCTCTTGCAATTGTTCCACCCATTTTAAAATCCCGGCAATTTCTTCCGCCATTTTTTCTTTTCCCGCTTCATCTAAATTCAATCGGGCGAGATTGGCGATGTTGGCGGTTGTTTGTAAATCGAAACTCATTCCTTAAAATTCCTTTTAAAACGCAATTGTACGGTCGCTTCCGGTGCTCATATCCTCACGTACCCGAAAGTACGCTCCGGTATTGTGCGCCGGTTCTCCCTCCACTTGCGCCCTAAAAGAAATTTATTGAGAGAGAAAAGTGTCTTTTAATGCAAAAGAGTGTGCGTTAAATTCGTCCGTTTGTCAAGAAAAATATAAATCCATTTTATAGCCCGTCTGCGCGCGTCCTTCCGGTACTCGTATTCTCACGTACGTTAAGTACGCTGCGGTACTGCGTGCCGGGTGCCGCTCCATACGAACTTTCAAATGAATTTATGTGTGTTTACAGCCAGTCTGGACGCATCCTTTCGGTATCATTGTTTCAAAATAATTTTTGAATAAATAAAAATATGCTTTACCATTTATATAAAACCGTTAATTTTTGCTTGATTTATCAGACAAATTACAGTTATACTGCTTACATAACAAGAAACGAGGTTGATATGCAAGAGCCGATTTTAAAAGCAGTTGCCATGCCGCCGCGCGTCTTTTGGGCGCCGATGGTGCCGGCTATTGTCAATATCGCGGTGCAAACGCCGATTATGTTTGTGTGGATTGCGTTCGGTAACAACCCGATTTTCTTTATTGCAACCCTTTTGCTTGCCCATATCGGCATTATCATTTACGGGGTGCGCGAACCTCATTTATCGAATATGATGAAGGCGTCGGGCCCGATGATGAGTCCGTCCAAAAACATCTATCCATCCAAGGGAAATAAATTGGCTCCATGACAAAGGATTTTAAATGACAGATGCAGGCGTATTTTCGATGTTGGCGCAAAGCGCCTCGTCCTTTTCCACTTTGGTAGCCGTTTTCGGCGTCGGCGCGGCTATGCTGATTATGGCCGTGTTTGTGACCAAATTGGGCGATATTATTTTGCCTAAGCCCAAAGAAACGCGTGTATCGGATTTTTTGCCGTTTTCCAAGTTGGATGAAGACGGTGCGACGATTCATATGCGCAACGGGTCTTTGGCGCGCGTATTTGAAGTCAAAGGCGCTGATACGACGTTGTTAATGCCCGAAGACCGCGCCCAATTGGCCGAGGCGCGCAAGCGGTGGGTTGATTCGATGGCCGAATTGGAAATTGTATCGCGCGTTATTACGATACGCGAACGTGTGCCGTTATTTGAAAAAGAAGCGTTTCGCGACAGCAAGCTTTTGCGCACCATTTCCGAATTATGGCTGCGCGCTTTGCACCGTATTTTCCACAACCGCCATTATATCGTGTTGTCGGTCAACGACCGCAAAACGGCCATGAAAGATTTGGTGCAAGCCAGCAATGCCTTGACGGCTATTTTGGATATGTATGAACCGGTTTTGATTTCCGAAAAAACGCCGAACCGCCACAACGACAAATCGCCGTTTTGGCTGTTTGCAAAGCTGCTCAGCCCGCTTTCAAACCCGAAACCGATTGTGCATGGGGAACAGGGCGAATATTTAAACGCGTTGTTGACATCGGATTATATCCATTTTACCAAAGATGAAGGCATCATTAAATTCATTTCGGGCACGAAAGAAAAAATGGCGATATGCATGGGCATTCGCAAACCCGGCGATTTTATGGACGAACAAATGGTTGCCGATATTATCAGCATTGATTGCGAAGTGACCGTTTGCCATAATATTAAGGCTATTCCGAATGTCAAAGCCAACTTTTTGCTGATGCAACAACGGCGTATGGCATATTTGACGACCTTTTCGCAAAACGTGCAACAACAATATGATACCGCGTTGGAATGGATGGACCAATCCGATGCGGACGGTCAAACGTTGAACGAATATGCGATGAGCGTGTTTATTTTCGGCGATTCGAAAGAAGAATTGAATTTCGGGCAAGAAGAAGTCGAAAAAATCTGCCGCTTGCACAATGTGACGCCGGTGCGTGACGGATGGGCGGCGCAAGCGACGTTTTTTGCGCAATTCCCGACCTATGAAGTTTATCCGCGTACGTTTATGTATTTATCGCGTGTGGTTGCGTGCGGCGTGTGTATTGACAAAACCGCCGAAGGGCGCCAAAAATCGGATTGGGGCCCGGTGCCGTTGTCTTATTTCAGGACGATTACCGGCACGCCTTATGCGTTCCAATTCCACGTGTCCGAAGAACCGTACGGCGTGGCGCATACCGCTTTAATCGGGCCGACGGGTCAAGGTAAAACGACGTTTTTCTCATTCATGGCGGGGCAATCGATGCGTATTCCCGATTTACGCACGTATTTCTTTGACCGCAACAACGGCGCCAAAGTCTTTGCTTTGATGCAAGGCGCCCCTTACGTCAAATTTGACGGCGGTGCCGAATCGGTGTCGCTCAATCCGTTGGCCGTACCCGATACGCCGGATAATCGCGCGTTCTTGCGTACGTGGATTCGCGATATCACGGGCGGTACGGATGCCGTTTCCGAACAAGAAATCGCCCGCGCCGTCACGACTGCGTTTGATTATTTAAAACCGTCGGAAAGGCTGCTTAAAAACCTGTACAAAGCGTGTTTTGCGCCGAACGGGTATATGCGCACCGAATTGTTGCGCTGGGTTAATGACGACCAATACGGGCGCGTGTTTAATTCGCCGACCGATAATTTGGATTTGGAACACCGCTATATGGCGTTTGATTTTACGACGATTTTCCAAGACGGCGTTTTGGCGCCGGCGGTAATCAGTTACATCATGCACCGTATTCATACGCTTGCCACCGCAACGGGCAATCCGAACTTGATTATGATGGATGAAACGGCGCCGATGTTGGAACACCCGATGTTTCGCGAACAATTTATTGTGGGTTTGCGCGAAGGGCGTAAAAAACGCCAAGCTTTCCTGTGCGCTTTCCAACAGCCGCGGTTTTTGGATGACAACGGTCTCGGCGACGTGATTCGCGGGCAATGCCAAACGGTGATATTCTTCCGCAATCCGCAAGCGAACCCGTCCGATTATGCGACATGGAATTTAACGCCCAGAGAGATGAATTTCATCATGGGCAAAGAATTCGCCGACCATAAATACGCAATTTTGGTCAGCCGCCCCGCCATTCACGAATCCGTCATTTTGGACATTGATTTAAGCGGGTTGGGCCCGTATTTGAAAATTTATTCGTCGGGTAACAAATCCGTGTTGTTGGCCGAACAGCTGTCCCGCCAAATCAGCGATACCGATGCGTTGGTACAAGCGTATTTGGAACGCGCGTAAAAACGGGCTTATAACAAACGGGCGGGCAAATCATGCGGCAAATTCCCTTTGAAAATTTAGCGTGTCCGATTGATTTGGAACCGCTTAAAGTTTATGAAAGCTTTGCAGGGCAAACACGGCAGGAAAGTTTTTACAAATGTGTGCATAACCATTCGTTCGATACGGCGCGCGCCGGATATGTCAATTTGTTGCCGTCCCAATTCAAACATTCCAAAAACCCCGGCGACCAAAAACAAATGGTTATGGCAAGAACGGCCTTTTTAAATTCGGGCGCTTACAAGGACGTTTTGCAAGCGTTGTATGAAGCTGTTAAAGTTTATATAAGCGATATATCCCGCGATGCCCCGTCGACAGGTCAAACGGATACAACTTCCTTGAATATCGTTGATGCGGGGTGCGGGGAAGGGTATTATACCGTCGGTTTGGCTAAAAAATTAGCGCAAGAGCCGGGCGACGATTCTTTTTCGATTTTCGGATATGATATATCCAAAGAAGCCGTTACGGCCGCCGCCAAACGCGGCAAAGGCATTTCTTGGGCGGTGGCAACAACGGCGCGCATGCCCGTTTTAACCCGAACGGCTGATATGGTTTTATGCTTGTTCGGTTTTCCCGTGTGGTCGGAATTTGACCGCGTATTAAAGCCGAGCGGGCAAATTGTTTTTATCGATGCTGACGCGGACCACCTGATTGAATTGCGTGAAAGGATGTATGACACGGTTTATCAAAAACAAGCCGTGTCCCGTACGTATCCCGGGTTTGAATGTACGGGCGCACGGCGGTATAAAATCCCGCTTGAAAAATTATCAAGCGAACAAATTGCCGATTTAATCAAAATGACGCCGCATTATTATCGGATGAATAAGGATAAATTCAATCTTCTTACGTCTCATCCGCCGAAATGCGTGACACTTGATTTTTGTGTATCGCGTTACAGCCGTAAAAACGGTTGAGTATAAAAATTTTGAACGAATCATTCGGTATGATGGTTTTCGGCGGTGTTTGTTTTTAAGGCATTTTCGCCGTTAATTTTGATATTGTCCGAAACTTTTTTTTCATCGGCATCAATGGCGGGAGTTTGCAAAACACAAACTTCATACGGTATGTTCGGTTCAATGGTTCGGTCGGTTTGGTTATCGATAATCATTAACCGCCCCGCGCAGCATTGGTGTGCCACTTTAACGGTTGTTTTTTCGGCATCGGTTTCGGATTCGATTAAATTCCACACATGCCCGAGCGCATCGCAAAAACGGGCAAACGCGCGGTATAATTCGTTGTCGGACGATGTATGATTCCGCCCTTTAAGGTATATACTTTTCCCATCAAGTGTGATATATTTTTTTGCAATTTTGATACGCGGTTTTATAGCCCGTGTTTTTGTTGATTTCGGCATATGATTTTCTCCCCCCTTAAAAGAAAAAATTACCTTTTATTTTAATCATAATTTAAATATAAAACAACCCGTCATTATAAAAAATTATTTGAAAAATCGTATGGCGCATTCCATATAAATACGGTACGGGATATATATGTTAACCTATAAGGAGAAGAAAATGAAAATATTCACGGCAATTGCCTTTTATTTGACGATTATCGGCGGTTTGAACTGGCTGTTGGTCGGTTTGTTTAACTTTGATTTGGTTTTGTATTTGTTCGGTGCATTCAATTACGTACCGCAAATTATTTACACCATCGTGGGTTTAAGCGCGATTTGGCTGTTGGCTGCACCGATATACGTTAAAAAAACACGGATTTAAAATATTTAAAAAAAAGCACCGTTTAAACGGTGCTTTTTTAAATGCCGTTGCGTTGTCGGGGCTGCGGTCGGAAATTTTGTTTATAAACTGTGAGATGCTTCGAAATTTTGCAAATTCGCCGGCAACGGTTTGCCGATTATTTTTTTGGGCGGTTGTTCCGCCGGCGGCACGGATTCCAAAATGGCCGTGTTTTCGCCTGTGTCCATGTTATGTATGACGGCTTTGATTTTAAAATAGTGTTGTGTTTGCGGATGATAAGCCGATTTAGGTTGTTTTGGTATTTTGGTTGTTTTTTCGGGGAAAATCCAATCTTGAATTTTTCTTTCCAAAATAACGCTTGTCGTACTGCCGATGGCAAAAAATGCCAAAGCCGATACCCCATACAAAAACATATGCTTTGATTTTAAAAAACATTGCCATGATTCGCCGTTACATCCCAAAGGCGTTATTTTTAAAATTTTATGTATCAACGCTTCGAATTTATTCGGCCGTTCGGGCTTTTTTATATCGCATGCGGTGTGATTTTTTAAACAACCCGCACAAAAATTCGTATTTTTTTCGGTGTGTGTCGGCATTTGTTTTCCTTTGCAAATATACCTTTTATTTAGGGCAAAGGCGCGCAATTCGTCAAGCAATGCCATACTATTTGATTTTTCGGCAAGAATGTTTTTTGACGGCGTTAATGTTCGATAACCTTAATTTCGTCAATAAACAAAATGCCGCCTTGCGCATCCGGAACCATTTGGCGGCGAACAATCCGACCGTTGGGCAGGTATAAGAAATCTTCATGCGTTTTGGTCAGCCTTGAAAATAAATCTTTTTGTTCTTTTTTATAGTGGGAGAAATCTTTAACTTGAGGCAAACAACCCTTTTCTTGCAATTTATTTAAAAATTCTTCGTAAAACGGTTCGCGCCTGACCCAAGCGGTATCCAATTTCCACAATTCGATAAAATGTTTGTTGGCGAAAACCAAACGCGTGTTGGCATCAAACAAACATACGGGGCATGGCAATTCTTTCAGCGCGTTCAAATGTGCGATTCGTGCGTCTTCCAATAAAGCCTTTAAACCTTGTTCGGTGGTTTTGTCCTGCCCGTATTTAAGGTGGTAAAAATTGTTTAAAGATGTTTCAAATTTTAATTCCTGCCAATGTAAATCGGCGATGGCATCGGGTTCTTGCGTCAATGTTTTGTTGCCGAAAATCAAATCCCCTTTTTCGTTTTCGATCATCAACGGGAACGGTAATCGGTTCAATGCGCCCGAAATGATTTCTTTTTCATCGGATAACTGTTTGTATTTTAATGTGCTTTGTGTGAATTGCGCCGTTGTGTACGAAATGTTTTCAAACCATAAAATGTATGCTTTTTGTTCGGGATACGGTGTTTGAAGCGGCGCGCCTGAAACCTTTAAATGCATCAGGTTTAACAGGTTTTGTACCACCAATTCAAAGGAAGTGCCGTTTTGTTTCAAACGGGTAAATTTTTCCGTCAAATCCCGCTTTGACCCCGCCGACAAAGTGTTTAGAATAATTTCGAAATCCGATGATGTATCGACAATATTCAACATCAGGCATAGCCGTCTGGAACACAAGGATCGAGTTATTTTCGGTGCCTCGATTTGCAAATAAAATCCCATCGGCGCGCCGGATAGGACATCTTCCAAATGATTGGCGCGTTCAATGTGCAATGCGGCGCGGCGTTTGTATTTTTCAATAATAATGATGAACAAAATAAAAGCGACAAGGCACAGTGTATAAAACGAAGCCAATAAAATGCTCATTTATACCCCCTTGCGAATCGGTTTGCGATAAGATAACGCTTCGGCGACATGATGCCGTTTCGTCGTTTCGGAAAGTTCCATATCGGCAATCGTGCGCGCAACGCGCATAATGCGGTGGTATCCGCGCCCGGACAGCATTAATTTTTCGGCCGCTTCAATCAACAAGTTGCGCGCGGCGTCTTCCATACGGGCAATTTCTTCCAAAAAGGCACCGTCGGCTTCGGCATTTTTTGAAATTTTGACATTTTTAAAACGGCTTTCGGAAAAAGCAAGCGCCCGTTCGACACGTGCCGAAATGTCCTTGGATGATTCGCTGCCGCCGGGTCGTCCCAATTCCCACGGCGCAACGGCCGGCACGTCGACGTGTAAATCAATGCGGTCGAACATCGGTCCCGAAATTTTGGATTGGTATTCTTCGGCGCATTTCGGCGCCCGCGAACATTCATGCCCCGGCATGCCCAAATATCCGCAGCGGCACGGGTTCATAGCCGCAATCAATTGGAATTTTGCCGGATATGTTACGTGCAAATTGGCGCGCGATACCGTAACGGTGCCCGTTTCAAGCGGCGCGCGCAACGCTTCCAAAGTCGAACGGTTAAATTCGGGCAGTTCGTCCAAAAATAAAATGCCTTTGTGAGCTAACGAAATTTCCCCCGGCCTGGCACGCATGCCGCCGCCGACCATTGCGGGTGTCGAAGCACTGTGGTGCGGGTCGCGAAACGGGCGATGTGTAATGAGTTTCCCGTCTTTTAACAATCCGGCGACGGAGTGGATATTGCTGACTTCCAAAATATCTTCCATGCTAAGCGGCGGCATAATCGACGGCAAACGGGCCGCCAACATTGATTTGCCCGATCCCGGCGGTCCGATCATCAAAACGTTGTGTCCGCCGACAGCGGCAATTTCCAATGCGCGTTTGGCCGATTCTTGGCCCTTGATTTCTTTAAAATCCAAATGGTGGGTTTGCCGCGGCAAAGTGCCGCATTCGGGAGCATGCAACAATTGATGCCCCTTTAAATGGTTAATCAATGATAACAAAGACGATGGGGCGATAATATTGTCATTCCCCGACCAGGCGGCTTCGGAACCTTGTTCGGCGGGACAAATAAACGACATGCCGAAACGGTTGGCGGCAATGGCGGCGGGTAAAACGCCCGTAACCGAACGAATTGAACCGTCCAAGCCCAATTCCCCCATCATCAACGTATTTGAAATGCTTGCGGGGTCAATGATACCCATGGCCGCCATTAAAGCCATTGTAATGGGCAAATCGTAATGCGTGCCTTCCTTAATCACGTCGGCGGGTGCTAAATTGACCGTTATCCTTTCGGCCGGCAAAGATAAACCGATGGACGTCAATGCGGCGCGGATACGTTCTTTGCTTTCGGCAACGGCTTTATCGGCCAATCCCACAATTGTAAAAGCAGGCAATCCGCTCATAATGCGCACTTCGACATCAATTTTTAAAACGTCAATCCCCGAAAACGCAACTGTATGGGTTGAACCGAGCATTTACCACCGTGGAATGTTGTTGTTGTCGCGATAGCGGCGCGACGGATAATCCGTGTCGGACGGAATGTCGTTATATCCCGCAAAGTGCGGTGCTGCGCGCAATTGGACATACCCTTGGGATTCATATGATCCGATGCAATTATAGTCGGTAAAATCACACCGTACCAACTCGCGTGTCATCGGGTTTTGCAAAACAACCGCCGAACCCGTGTTTGCAGCATTTTGTGTTGTTGCATCCGGTGCAGTTGCATTTGCCGAATTCATTTCCGCCCCGCCCGTATTTTGTGCGGCCGTATTCGGTGTAACCGTATTTTGCATGATTGCGTTTTGATCGGCTTGCGCATACGGATAATACGGCATCGCATTCGGATTTTGTATCATTTGCGGATAGCCGGTGTTTTGTCCCGCAATATTTTGTGTATTTTGCGGTGCGTACATCGGTACGGGAATTTGGTTTTGTGCCGTTTGATATTGGCCTGTCACAGTTTGCGTTTCATAAGCAACGCCGGGTTGTTGTACATATTGTAAATCGGCAACCGTGCCGTATGCCGGCCCGAAATAATCGTCTTGAATGGTATAAGCGGGCGTTATCGCATAAGTGGTTTTTTGCGTTGTTTGAGTATTTGTATTCGTATTTGTTGCAACCGATTGTACTTCTTTCGGCATTGCAACGGGGTTGTGAGATGCACTGTTGTCAATTTTGACGGTAACCGGCGGTTGCATGGGTTGTGTTTGCAAAGTACATCCGGCTGCGATAAACAACGAAAGCAAAAGAAATTTTTTCATATGGGGTATCCTTTTTTTGTACAAGCAGTTTAATTTTTAGTCAGTATAGCAAATGTAATTTGAAAAAAAAAGCTTTATTTACATTTTTTTAATCATTTCGGCGTTTTTTCGGGGCAGTTGTTGTGTTCTTTTGAAAATCCGATGTGTCCTATATTAAAAAACTCCTTGTTTTTAAGGAGTTTTTTATCATGTCGACTCATTGGACATATATCGGATGAACGGCGGTTTTAATAATTTTGCTTAATCGTGTCGGCCAATTTGTCAAGCGCGGCGTAATCCGCCTCTTTAGGTGTCCCTTTGACCAAAACGGGATCCAAAAACGGCACCGTTTTCATATTGCCGAGCAAGCCCGTCAGCGAATTGACAATCAATGTGCCCCAGCTGTATGATCCGATAAGCCCCAAAAATTGAATGTTCGGTTTAATGGCGTTCAACAAAAATACCGGTTCGACCACCATCGGGTGCAACCCCGTCAAAACGGTCGGCGAAGCAACAATGACGCCCTTGCAATCGATTAAATCCGAAGCCAATTCGGTATTGTTTAAATTCATCACGTCGTGATGTTTGACTTCAATGCTTTTTTCTTCCAATGCTTTTTTCAAATAATCGATCATTAACGTTGTCGACCCGTACATCGAAACGCCGATGATGACGACTTTGTTTGCCCGCGGCTCCGCAGACCATTTGCGGTATAAATCCATGATATAACGCACGCCGTCGCCTTTATAGGCGGGACCGTGGCTCGGTGCAATGACGGAAGGGTTTAAAGCGGCGATTTTATCCAAATATTTTGCCCAAATTTTGGCAAACGGCATTTGGATTTCGGCATAGTAGGCTTTAATCAGCGGCAAAATCGTATCGGTGCCGTCCCAAAAAACATCGTAATTTGTCACGTGTGCGCCGAAAAAGTCCGTGGAAAAAAGGATTTTGTCTTCTTTTAAAAACGCAAACATCGTGTCGGGCCAATGAACCCACGGCGCAAACATGAATTGCAACGTTTTATCGCCCAAAGAGATTTTGTCGCCGTCGGCAACGATATGGTATTGATCTTCTTTTAACGGTAAAAAGCCCATCGTGATTTCTTGGCATTTTTTGTTTGTCACGATTTTGGCTTCGGGAAACAAGCTTAATAATTCGGGCAATGTCCCGGTGTGGTCTTGTTCGCCGTGGTTGATAATGACATAATTGATTTTTTCGATGCCCATTTCTTTAAGCTTGTCAATCAATTCGTTATGGCACGGCGGGTAAACGGTATCGACCAACGCCGTTTTTTCGGACCCTTTGATTAAAAAGGCGTTGTAGCTTGTCCCTTCGGCAAGCGGCATTAAATTGTCGAAAAACGGGCGGTGGCGGTCTTTTGATCCGACGCAGTAAATATTGGGAATCAATTCTTTTGTGCTCATTTTCAAATCCTTTTATTCAGGTTTATTTTTCAGATATGGTTTGTTTCTTTGCCTTTGTCAAACGTTCGATTTCTTCGGCGCTTAAAGATACAATGTCCAAGTCAACGTATGCGGCGTTTTTAAGCGTGATTTGTGCGCCCAAACGTACGGGGTGGCAATTGGCATCCGGATCGAATTCGACACACGTTTCGGCGACAACGTAATATTGGCCGTCCGGCAGGTTTTTAAATTCAAAAGTTCCGCCCGATTTGACGTCGGCGTTTTTTCTGTAATCATTTGTGCGTTTGTCGGCTTGAGACAATGTTTGACCGTTTTTCCAATGAACGTTCCACCATTCTTTTGAATAGGACGTGACGGGATTGGCAAAAACGATAACGGTTTCGGGGCACGGGACACCTTCGGGCAAGTTTTTGCATACGCTGCCCGTTATTTCGGCATGCCCTTGTTTTCCGTAAGGCACGTATTCTTCGATAATGAATTGTGCTTGACGCTCAATGGGCGGTCGACAAGGAATGCTGGCCAAGCTGAATTTTTTTGCAGGTTTGGCAATATGGTCCGTTTTATCTGTTTTTATTTTTTTTTTTTGAAAAAGAACTTTTGATAACTCTTTTTTGGACACCGTCTTCTTGATTGACAATGATAACTTTGTCAACTTGGGATTGTTCGGATTTGGTGTTGTAGCTTTCCAATTTTATTTGCAATGTATGCAAAACTTGTTCTTCCCAATGACGCGCTTCCAAATAATTGCGGATAAACAAATCGCCGAAGAATAAACAAGCCATTAAAACAATGCCGCAACAAAAGCTGAAAATGCATAATTTATCTTCGTGTGTCGTGCTTTCGCAAAAAACGGGCGGCAATTTCGAGCGGAATTTACGCCATTTGGAAGTTTTTTTGTCTGCGGGTAATTTTGTTTCGGATGAATTTATTTGCACGGAAGCCGCCGATTTGGTTGTTGCGGCTTTTTTCATATTTTGTTTTTTGGCCATGGTTTGTTACCTCCTGTTTTGCCTGCTTTAAGCAAGGGTAAAAGATTTTTGATATCCTGTCAACCCCATAAAAATAAGTAGGCGGTATTTTTATGACAAAAAGTTTGTCGGATTAATTTAAGCTTGTCTTTTCGGGGGCATTGTGATATAACACAATATATTTGTATGTATTTTAGGAGTTTTTTATGATCCCACAAATGTTGAAAGACAAGCGCTTTTTGCCCTTGCTCATCCCCAATTTTTTATCCGCTTTAAACGATAATTTTATTCGGTATGTTTTTTTGTTCTTTGTAACGTATAAAATGACGCAAGGCAGTGCTTTGTTAATTATTTCCGCCGTTATTTTGTATGCTTTGTCGTTCAGTTTTGCATCCGTTTTTGCCGGCCAAATCGCCGATCGCATGTCTAAGACGAAATTTATGCAAAGCATTCGCATTTCGGAAATCGCCGTTATGATGATGGCATTGATCAGTTTGTCATTGGATTCCAGATGGTTATTCATGTTGATTGTTGCGTCCATGGGGATTGTATCGGCATTTTTACGTGTCGGCAATAATTCGATTTTGCCTGTGCTTGTTGCCGAAAAAAAATTGAATATGGGCAACGTTTGGTTGAAAATTTCTTCAACATTCGGCGCTTTGGCCGCAGTCGGTTTTTTGACATCCATCTTAAAATTTGATGCCGCTTATTACGTTGTTACGTTCATCGCATTTGCTTTGTCGGCGGTCAGCTTTTTAATTACCTTAAAATTGCCGATGACCGATGCGGCGGATTCGGAAGCACCGTTTTATAAAAATCCTCAGAAAGCTTTCGGTGTCGTGGCCGATTATTTGAAAAACAAGTATGATATTTGGTTGTATATTGTCGGCATTTCATGGTTTTGGATTTTGGCAACCGTCGTAGCGGTTTTTTCCGCCGAATACGGCCGAGCCGTTTTGAATGCCAGATGGTCCGTCGTGATGTATTTGTCGAGCATTTTCGGGCTCGGATATATCATCGGTGCGTTTTTATATGCCAAAGTCACGCATAAAAACAATATAGGCACTTGGACGGCGTTGGTATCGTTTTTGATTTCCTTGTTCATGTTCGATTTGATTATTGCCAGCACCGATGTGGTGCATGACCCGTCTCAAAAAGCCATTACCGTTGCCAAAATGTTCACAACCGATTTTGATTATTGGCGCATCATGGTTGACGTATTGGTATTGGGCGGCTTGTCGGCATTCTTCATTATTCCGTTTTATACGCTGTTGCAAATCAAATCCGCACATAAAATGCTCGGCCGTGTAATAGCTTTTTCGTCGATGATTAACGCCATAGCGGTTATGGGTGCGTTCTTGGTTGTGCTCAGCTTTCGGTCGCTCGGGTTTGATTTGTTGACCGTTTTGGCATTGTTTGCGGCGTTCAATTTGCTGATGGCGGTTTATATGATACGGTTGTTGCCGCTTGCGTCCCGTCGGCAATTATTCAAAAAGATTTTTCGTACATTGTTTAATGCCCGTATAGAAGGGTTGGAAAATTTGGCGATTGCCGGACCGCGCGCGTTGATTATTCCGAACCATTCGTCTTATTTGGACGTCTTGTTGATTTCGGCGTTTATTGACAAGAAAATTTTGTTGGCGATTGACGAAAAATTAATGCAACGTCCGTTTATTAAGTTCATGACGAATTTGGTCGATGTGAAACCGATGGATGCGGTCAGCCCCTTTGCCGTTAAAGAAATGTCCGAAGAACTTAAAAAAGACCAACTGTGCATGATTTTGACGGAAGGGTTTATCGAAGGCGGCAACACGCGCATGAAAATTTACGAAGCACCCGCTTTGATGGCGGTCAAAGGGAATGCGCCGATTTTGCCGATTCGCATCGACGGCGCCAAGCACGCAATTTTTTCACGCGTGTTGAAAAACAAAGCGGATTTCCGTTGGTTCCCCGAAGTTTCAATTAATATTTTGGAACCCGTTTCTTTTGATTATAATGAAAAAGAATTGACGACTCGTGAAATCCGCGAACAATCCAGTTCCAAATTGTATAACATTATGTTTGACATGGTGTTTGACAGCTATAAAACGGATATGTCAATATTCACGGCTATCGCACGTTCCATGAAAATGGCCGGTCGTTTTAAACCCGTCATGGAAGATACGGCGCGGCATCCCGTCAGGTTTATGGGCGTATTTTTGAAATCGTTTGTTTTGGGGACATTGATTAACCGTGCAATTCCGAATGACAAATATGTGGGCGTGATGGTACCGACATCCAATACATGCGCTTTAACGGTATTCGGGCTGCAAGCTTATAACAAAGTACCGTGCATGATTAATTTTTCATCGGGTCCGAAACAAGTTATCGCGACATGTAAAACTGTTGGTTTAAAAACGGTCGTTACGGCCAAAAAAGTTGTGATGTTGGCTAAATTGGAACCGCTGGTTGAAGAAATCAAAGCTGCCGGCATCAATATTTTGTATTTGGAAGATTTAAAAGATTTGCTTAAATTTTCCGACAAATTGTTTGGAATTTGGAGTGCTTTTTGTCCCGAATCCGCTTATAAAAAAACATCGGGCGGCAAGGTGAAAGGGTCCGATACGGCGGTTGTGTTGTTTACATCCGGTTCGGAAGGTATGCCTAAGGCCGTATTTTTGTCACATAGCAACATTTTGTCAAATTGTTATCAAGTCCCGTCCCGTTTTGATGTGTTGCCGAACGATGTGTTTTTGAACTGTTTGCCGATGTTTCATTCGTTCGGATTGGGGGCCGGTATGATTTTGCCGTTGTTAATGGGCGTTAAAACGTTTTTATATCCGACACCGTTGCATTATCGCATTATCCCCGAAATTTGCGCATCCGTCAAAGCAACGATTTTCTTTGGTACGGATACATTCCTGGCGGGTTATGCCAAATGTGCGAATCCGTATGATTTCAACAGTTTGCGCATTGTTGTGGTCGGTGCCGAAAAATTAAAGGATGAAACGCGCAAAATTTGGTCGGAAAAATTCGGCGTGCGTATTTTGGAAGGGTACGGAGCAACCGAATGTTCTCCGTTTGTTTCCGTCAACACATTCTTACATCAAAAGCTCGGTTCCGTCGGCCGTTTGCTGCCCGGCATGAGTTACGATTTGCGTGAAGTCCCCGGTATCAAGGAAGGTAAAGAATTGTTGATTAAAGGTCCGAATATCATGCAAGGGTACATGCGTTATGAAAAACCGCTTGAACTCGACCCGCCGAAAGACGGTTGGTATGATACGGGCGATATCGTTGAAATTGACAAAGACGGCTTTATCTTTATCAAAGGGCGTTCGAAACGTTTTGCCAAAGTCGGCGGTGAAATGGTGTCATTGCTCAGCGTTGAAACGGTTATTCAAAAAAAATGGCCCGGCGTCATTGCGGGGGCGGTCAACATCCCGGATAAGAAAAAAGGCGAACAAATCGTCTTGATTACGACCAGCAAAGACATTAATAAAGAAGAGTTGATTTTGGCGTTTAAGGCAGCCGGCGTTACCGAATTGGGTATTCCGTCGAAAATTATCGTTACGGATAATCCGCCGCTTTTGGGTACCGGAAAATTTGACTATGTTCGCGCCAAAGAATTGGCAAATGCCGAAGTAAACGGTTAAATTTTAACATTGTCGGGCGGCTTTTAAAAAAAGCCGCCTTGCATAACGGAACGAAGGAAAAATTTATGGCAAAAATCGGTGTAATCGGCGCGGGCGCATGGGGTACGGCATTGGCAATAACGGCGGCGCGCGCGAATAATGATGTTTTGATTTGGGCGCGCGAATCGGAATTGGTCAATGAAATAAATGTCGCGCATACAAATTCGCTTTATTTGCCGTCAGCCGTGCTTCCCGATACGGTTCGCGCTACCGATGATATGAAACGACTGCTTGATTTTGCCGATGCGGTTTTATTGGTTGCCCCCGCGCAATATACTCGTGCAACTTTGTTACAAATGAAACCCGGTTTGAAAAAAGGCGTACCGTTGGTCTTATGCGCCAAGGGGCTTGAACTATCCACCGGTTTATTATTAACCGAAGTTGCCGAAGAAGTTGTCCCCGATGCCACATTGGCTGTTTTGTCCGGCCCCGGTTTTGCCGCCGAAGTGGCCAAGGGCAATCCGACAGCCGTTACCATCGGTTCCGAAGTGCCCGGCATTGCCGAACATTTAGTCGGATTGTTGGGGTCAAAATGCTTCCGCCCGTATTTTTGCAACGATATTATTGCGCCTGAAGTGTGCGGTGCACTTAAAAACGTCATCGCCATTGCCGCCGGTATTTCCGAAGGGTGCGGATACGGTGATAACGGCCGTGCGGCTCTGATTACCCGTGGTCTCAATGAAATGGCGCGTTTTGCCAAAGCGTTGGGTGGCCATAAAACAACCGTTTTGGGGTTGTCGGGTGTCGGAGATTTGGTCTTAACCGCCTGTTCGACCCAATCGCGCAACTACTCATTCGGTTTGGCTGTCGGCAAGTCCGGTTCAGCCGCTGAAATTTTGGCGTCGTCCAAAACGACTACCGAAGGTGTTCCGACGGCTGCCGCCGTTATGAAACGCGCCCGAAAAATGAACTTAGACATGCCCATCACTGCCGCAGTTGATGCCATCATATATCAAGGTCTTTCGGTCGGCGATATTTTGGCGAATATGTTGGCGCGTCCTTTCAAATCCGAATCATTTTAAATAATTTTACCGGTTTATTATCGTCGTAAATCTCATTTTTATGTACTGTTTTGTACACAGCGAATGGGATTTATAAAATTATTTAAATTAATTAAATATACCACATTTGTCAAAGCTTGTCCTTTCTTTTCCTAAATCAAATAAAAAAAGATACGTTTCTTTTGTTTCTTACGGTATCAAGCTGATTTGGCAAAGTGCATGGGGCAATTATTTTAAAGTATTTGGTTTCGGTTGGAATTATTTTGTGTCCTTTTAAAAAATGACCCGTGTATTTTTTACTTGATTTTTAAATAGAAAAAGTATATAAAATATAAACCGCTTTCAAAGGAAGGCGGCAATTCACATGTGAAGTTTGCGGACGGGCCGAGTTGGCTTTGTTTTTTTGAAAAGCATTTAACATGAATTTTGTTTTTCTTAAAATGTTTCGCTTCCGGTGTGGAAAATATTTTATCGGGTGTTGCCCGTAAAAAATCCATATCTAGGCTTCACAGAGGTTTAACCGGGAAAAGAAAGGATTTAAAAATGGCTCTTCCTACCGTATCTATGCGTCAGTTGATTGAATCTGGCGTCCACTTTGGTCATAACGCTCGCCGTTGGAACCCGAAAATGGGGCAATATATCTATGGAACACGTGACGGCGTTCATATTTTGGATTTAACTCAAACTGTGCCGGCTTTGTACCGCGCGATGGAAGCGATTCGCGATGTTGCCGCCAAAGGCGGAAAAGTGTTGTTTGTCGGCACAAAAACGCAAGCGCGTGAACCGATTGCCGAAGCGGCTAAACGCTGTGGCCAATATTATGTAAATTGCAGATGGCTCGGCGGGATGTTGACCAACTGGAAAACAATTTCGGCCAGCATTAAACGCCTTAAAGAAATTGATTCCAAAATGGAAAAAGGCGAATTTGAAGGCATGACCAAAAAAGAAAAATTGGGTTTGTCCCGCGAACGCGAAAAATTGTTTGCATCTTTGGGCGGTATCCAAGATATGAACGGTCGTCCCGACATTATCGTCGTAATTGATGCACCCCGTGAAGCTTTGGCCGTTGCCGAAGCAAAAAAATTGGGTATCCCCGTTGTGGCGATTTGCGATTCGAACGCCAATCCGGACGGTATCGAATATGTCGTGCCGGGCAACGATGATGCCATTCGTGCCATCAACTTGTATTGCGATTTGATGAGCGGTGCCGTTATCGACGGTATGAAAGCCGAACTCAAAGCCGCCGGCGTTGATTTGGGCGAAGCGGTCGAAGTCGCTTAAAAAAAGCTTTTGAAAAGGCAAAGAGTCTCATGTTCCGAGAACCGTCCGCATAAAGAGATTGACGGACAGCGGAAAACGGGCGTTTGCCTTTTCTTCATAGATAAACAAAAACGAATTTAAAACGTAATAAGGAGAACAAAATGGCAGAAATTACAGCGGCAATGGTCAAAGAATTGCGTGAAAAAACGGGTGCCGGCATGATGGACGCGAAAAAAGCGTTGGTCGAAGTCGGCGGCAATATTGATGACGCAATTGATTATTTGCGTAAAAAAGGGATGGCCGTCGCCGAAAAGAAAGCCGGCCGTATTGCTAACCAAGGGTTGGTCGGTGTATGTGTCGACGGCAAATGCGGTGCGTTGGTCGAATTGAATTCGGAAACGGACTTTGTGGCCCGCAACGGCGAATTCCAAGAATTTTTGAACGAAACGGTGACAATCGCCTTGAAAAACAAAGGTGATTTGGAAGCCATCAAAAAAGCCGATATGAAAGGCAAAACCGTCGAAGGCGCTTTGACGGACATGATTGCCAAAATCGGTGAAAACATGACATTGCGCCAAAGTGCTTTTTTAAGCGTGGATGAAGGCGTTGTTGTGTCCTATATGCATTCGGCTGTTGTCCCGAACTTGGGTAAAATCGGCGTTTTGGTCGGATTGGAAAGCAAAGCCGATACGGCCGTTTTGTCCGAATTGGGCAAAAAATTGGCGATGCATATTGCCGCCGCCGCTCCGAAATTCCAAACGATTGAATCGGTTGATGCAAAGGTGTTGGAACATGAAAAAGGCATTTATGCCGAACAAGCCAAAAATTCCGGCAAACCCGCCAATATCGTTGAAAAAATGATTGAAGGTCGTGTCCGCAAATATTATGAAGAAGTTGTTTTGATGGAACAAGCTTTCATTATGGACCCGGACAAAAAAGTCAAAGACGTGATTGCCGACGCTGCGAAAGCCGCAGGCAGTGAAATCACGCTCAAAGGCTATGTCCGCTATAACTTGGGCGAAGGTTTGGAAAAGAAAGAAGAAGATTTTGCCGCCGAAGTGGCTAAACAAATCGGTGCTTAAATTTTTCGAATCGTTAAATAACGGGTCAAACCGTTTATGCCGAATTGACAACGCCCGTGTGAAAATGCGGGCGTTTTTCTTAAAACATCGGCATGTTAACAAAACTTTGGCATCGTATATCGCAACGCATATCGTATTAATAAAATCCGTCAAAAGAAAAGAGTTGATTTTTTCACCGAAAAATGTATTATGTAGTCAAACAATATTAATCAAAAATAAAAGGAAAAAAATATGGATTACAGCGCAATTAAAGCAGATTTAACCGTCCGATTCGCCAAAACGGAAGAATCTTTGAAACGTGATTTTGCGGGCTTGCGCACCGGACGTGCCAGCACCGGGTTGCTTGACCCCGTTATGGTTGACGCATACGGTGCCCGCGTGCCGCTGAACCAAGTCGGAACGGTGACCGTTGCCGAAGCGCGTATGTTGGCCGTGCAGGTGTGGGACAGAAGCTTAATCAAAGCGGTTGAAAAAGGTATCGTCGAAGCGGGTTTGGGTTTAAACCCGATGAATGACGGTCAAACGATTCGCATCCCGATTCCGCCGTTATCCGAAGAACGCCGTATTGAGCTGACAAAAATTGCCGGCCAATATACCGAAGCGGCGCGTGTGTCGGCACGCCATATCCGCCGCGACGCATTGGATGCAATTAAGGCGTTGAAGGATGCCAACGAAATTTCCGAAGACGATCAAAGCCGTTATGAAAAGGAAATCCAAACGTTGACGGATAATGCGATTAAAACGTTGGATGAACAATTAAAAGCCAAAGAAGTTGAAATTAAACAAGTATAAGAGTCCCTTTATGAATATACCGAACCATGTTGCCATTATTATGGATGGCAACGGCCGATGGGCAACCGCGCGGCATTTACCCCGAACCGCCGGCCATAAAGCAGGTGCCGAAACATTGAAAAAAGTTTTGGCTCATTTAAAAAAACGCGGCGTCAAATATGTGACGTTGTATGCTTTTTCATCCGAAAATTGGGGACGCCCGAAGGAAGAAGTTGACACTTTAATCGGGCTGTTTCGCGATTATTTGAAAAATGATATCGAACAACTGCACAAAGAAAACACACGCGTTTCGTTTATCGGCAACCGCTATAAATTCCCCGAAGACATCGTTTTGAAAATGAATGAAATCGAAGCCAAAACGGCGTTGCATACGGATTTTCATGTCGTGTTGGCGCTCAGCTACGGTGCGCGCGACGATATTATCGAAGCCGTCAAACGGATTGCAAGCGATGTGGTTGACCACCGTTTGACGATTTCATCCATCAACCCTGAAATTTTCGCCGACGCTTTGTCAACGCGAACATTGCCCGACCCGGATTTGGTTATCCGTACCAGCGGCGAAGAACGCTTAAGCAACTTTTTGTTATGGGAAGTCGCCTATGCCGAATTTTATTGGGCGAACGTGATGTGGCCCGATTTTGATGAAAAGCAGGTTGATAAAGCTTTGGAAGCCTATGCCGCGCGCAAACGCCGTTTCGGCAAGGTTTAGGTGGTGTGCCGTTCAAATTGGCTTAAAAGCAATAAACGCCGGCAAAATTAAAATCGCCGGCGTCGTTAAAATCACGCTTGAAAAAAAACGTCGCCTGTTTTTAACGCCGTTTTCGAAATCCCCCGAATAAATCATCACGTTTTTCTTAAAATTTAAAAGCATACGATGATATATGCATTATCTGTTTGACAAAGAAGGATTGAAATGTGTAAACTGTCATAAAGTTTTTTATTTATAAGGAGGATCCCATGGAAATATTAATTATTGTTTTATTGTTTCTGGCGTTTTTTATTTTGAAATCGTCCGTTATCGTCGTACGCCAAGGGTACGAATATACCGTTGAATCGTTCGGGCGTTTTACACGTTCTTTAATGCCCGGTTTGCATATTTTAATCCCCGTTATCGAACATGTCGGTGCCAAATTGAACCGTATGGAACAAGTGATTGATGTGCCGAGCCAAGAAGTTATTACCAAAGACAACGCAATGGTGCGTGTCGACGGCGTATTGTTCTTTCAAATCCAAGATGCCGTTAATGCCGCCTATCAGGTACGCGATTTGCACACGGCTATTTTAAATTTGATTATGACCAACATCCGTACCGTTATCGGTTCAATGGAAATTGACGAGTTGTTGTCCCAACGCGATGCGATTAACCATAAATTGTTGGCCGTGGTGGACGAAGCGACGATTCCTTGGGGCGTCAAAGTCACGCGTGTCGAAATCAAAGACATTACGCCGCCCAGGGATTTAATTGATTCAATGGCGCGCCAAATGAAAGCGGAACGTGAAAAACGTGCCAATATTTTGGAAGCGGAAGGGCTCCGCCAAGCCGAAATTTTACAGGCGGAAGGCGAAAAGCAAGCCGCTATTTTGCAAGCCGAAGGCAAACGCGAAGCGGCCTTTAAAGAAGCCGAAGCGCGCGAACGTTTGGCCAAAGCGGAAGCCAATGCAACCGCTATGGTGTCCGAAGCCATCAACCAAGGCAATGTTCAAGCAATCAATTACTTTTTGGGTCAAAAATATATTGATGCATTGCAAGGCATTATTGCATCGCCCAACCAAAAATTGTTGATGTTGCCGCTTGAAACGACGAACGTCATGGGTTCAATCGCCGGTATTGCCGAAATTGCCAAAGATGTGCTGAAACAACCGATGGTGCATGGTGCCGGGAAACATTCCAAAATGCCGCATGAAAAGAAATAGGAGGTACTTATGAGCAATTTAGAATGGTTAATAGTCGGGTTGGCTTTGGTTTTGTTGGAACTCTTTGTGCCGGGCACTTACTTGATTTGGTTTGGTTTTGCCGGGTTGCTTGTGGCCGTTTTGACCAGTTTTTTTGTATGGCCCCTTATTACGCAAGTTGTCATTTTTACTGTTTTTTCTTTTATTTTTGCACTTATCGGGTGGCGTGTCTACGGCCGTTTTATTACCAAAGCCCCATCCAATTCCGAATACCGCCACTTAAACGATTTTGCTTCCCAATATATCGGTAAAAAATACATGTTGGAAGAAGACGTCGTTGATAATCGTTCCAAAGTCCGTGTCGGCGATACCGTTTGGATTGCTTCATGTGCCGAACCGTTAAAAAAAGGTCAGACGGTGGAAGTTGTGGGGGTTCTGCGCGGTGTCATCCTTGAGGTAAAATCCGTTTAACGGAATTCTACCGCACTTTGTCTTCCCTCTCAAGTAGCGGATTCTACGTGAGGGGAAGCCAAAGCACATTATAATCCTCGTTAAACGAATTTTACGATTATGGACGGCGCTTAAAAGGGCTTATTCCCGAAGACACCGTACGAATTTTACAAAGTGAAATGTTTTATTCATATTGAAAACATGAAAACCCTTGTGTAATCTGCGTAAAACGGATTAAATACTTGACAGACGGGGCTAAATCTGCGATAGTTTTAGGAAGCTTTTTCGGGGGCTTGCTTAATGTTATGCAAAGTTGCGGCATTTGTGCCGTCAAACAAAGGTTTTGCAAGCTTAACCATATGTTTTTAAGGAGAAAAAAATGCGTTCCAATTTATTGCTCAGGGTGTTGTCCGCCGCCGTTCTGGCGCCGCTTGTGTTGCTTGCCATTTGGTATGGCCAGCCGGTGTACGAAATGTACGGTATTCCGCTGTATACCGTTTTATTGGCGGTATTCGGGGCCGGATTGGCTTGGGAATGGGAACATATGATGTGCCAAAAGCAAACGCCGTGTGGCATTATTATGGCAACATTGGCATGTTTGACGGCATTTTTAACGCCTGACAATCCGATTTTCGCATTTTGGGTCATATTGTTGGGCGCTTTGGTGGTTTATTGGAAATCCGCAGGGCGATTGGTAATGGCGGGCGGCGTTTTGTATATTTGCTTGCCGGTGATGAGTTTAAGTTATTTGTATTATGTCGATGAAAAAATTTCGCGCGAATTGATTTTGTGGTTGTTTTTTGTCGTATGGGCAACCGATACGGGAGCCTATTTGGTCGGTTCGACTTTAAAAGGCCCGAAAATCGCTCCGAAAATCAGCGCGAAAAAAACATGGTCGGGGCTTATCGGCGGCGTGGCGTTTGCTTCAATGGTGGCGTATGTGTTTGCACTTTATTTGAAAGCATATGATTATATTCCGCAAGGCACCGCTTTATTTAACCGTTTGACAATCGTATTGGTTGTTTCCGCTGCCGTTTTGGCGGTATTTTCCCAAATCGGCGATTTTTTTGAATCGTATATCAAACGTCGTTTGAATTTGAAAGATTCATCCAATTTAATCCCCGGGCACGGTGGGTTATTCGACCGTGTGGACGGGTTGATTTTTGCCGCAACATTGATGGCCGTTGTTTTGTTTTGTGTTAACCAAGGGTGGATTTTCAAATGGTAGATACGTTTATTTATTTGTTTGCTTTTATTTTTGTTTTGTCCGTTGTCGTGGTTGTACATGAATGGGGGCATTTTATCGTTGCACGTTTGTGTGGTGTGAAAGTAACGCATTTTTCAGTCGGTTTCGGCAAAGTTTTGTGGCATCGGACCGATAAAAAAGGTACGGTATGGCAAGTGTGTGTGTTGCCGTTGGGCGGTTATGTGAAAATGTTGGGCGATGAAGATGCGGCCAGTGCCACCGCTTCGAAAAAAAATGTAAAAAAAGAAGATGAAAAATATATGTTCGCGACACAATCCCTTTGGAAAAAGGCGGCTATTATCGTTGCGGGCCCGGGCATGAACTATGTGTTTGCGATTTTATTGTTGACGGGTATTTTCTTTTTTGCGGGAAAAGCCGTTTGGCCGCCCGTTATCGGCGGGTTCGGCGAAAATTCGGCGGCTGAAGAAGCGGGCATGTCGGTCGGCGATAAATTTGTGGACATTAACGGATTGCCTGTTGAAAAATATCATGATATTTTGCGCATTGTCCGTTTGACGGAATTCGGCAAAGAATTGGCAATCACGGTTGACAGAGACGGTGAGCGGCTTTTATTTAACGTTACGCCTCGGTATTTTGAAGATTCCGTTCCGAGAATCGGCATTTATGCGGCGACCGAAAAAATTGTCATAGAGGAAAATTTGGGCTTGGTTCGTTCTTTTAAGGAAGCCGTCATTGACGTATATACGATTACCGTTGACACGTTGGCATATTTGGGACAGGTATTGTTTCATAACCGTTCGGCGGATGATATGCGCGGGCCGTTGGGCATTGCCGAAGCTGCGGGAGATTCTTTAAAGGGCGGCGCAATGTCGTTGTTATTGTTTATTGTGAATATTTCGGTTGCCATCGGCTTTATGAATTTATTGCCGGTGCCGATTTTGGACGGAGGCCATTTGGCGTTTTACGCCGTTGAAGGCATTATCCGCCGCCCGATACCCGAAAGGATTCAAAACGGCTTGCTTTGGGGGGGCATGTCGTTATTGTTGTGTTTGTTGGCATTTACAATGTATTTGGATGTTCCCCGTATCATACAAAGGATATTCGGATGAAAAATTGGATTAGTATTTTATTAATGGGAACAATGCTCTCCGGCGGAGCATCGGCTGAAATTTTAAAAAAAGTAACGATTAACGGAACGGCGCGCATTGAAAATGCCACCGTTATGAATTATTTGAATTTGAAAGACGGCGAAAACATTACTCGGGCCGATATGGACAAAGCAACGAAAACGTTGTTCAAAACGGGGTTGTTTTCCGATGTCAATATGGTTATGAAAGACGGCAATTTAAAGATTAATGTGGTTGAAAATCCGATTGTTCACAGCGTGTATTTTGAAGGCAACAAGAAATTGGACGATAAGGCTTTGGAAAGCGAAGTATTGTTGAAACCGCGCATGGTTTATACGTTGAATAAAGTCCAAAACGATGCCGAACGGTTATTGGAAGTGTATAAGCGCAACGGGCGTTTCGGTGCAACGGTGGAACCCAAAATCATTAAAAAAGACCAAAACCGCGTGGACATTGTTTTTGAAATCGACGAAGGCGAAAAAACAACCGTTAAAAGCATAAATATCATCGGCAACAATAAATTTGACGCTGCCGAATTGCGTGATGCGATGATAACGAAAGAAGCGGCATGGTACCGGTTCTTTTCCAGCACGGATACTTATGACCCCGACCGTTTGAATTACGATAAAGAATTGTTGCGCCGATTTTATTTGGAACGCGGCTATGTGGATTTTAAAGTCAAAAATGCCGTTGCCGAATTAACACCGAATAAGGAAGGTTTTATCATCACGATTGAAATCGAAGAGGGCAAACGCTATAAATTCGCCGAACCTCAGGTGCGTATTAAATTGCCCGAATACAAAGGTAAATCGGTACAAAAATACATTGAATTTAAAAAGGGGCAATGGTTTAATTCCGAATTAGTCGAAAAAACGATTACGAATTTGAATGAAGAATTTTCGAACATGGGATACGCGTTTGTCGATACCATACCCGAATTTCAACGCGATGAAGCTAACCGCACCGTTAAAATTATTTTTAACGTGGAAGAAGGCGAAAAAGTTTTCGTAAACGAAATCAATATTACGGGCAATACGCGAACGCTTGACAAAGTCATTCGTCGCGAATTTCGGATTAAAGAAGGCGATGCCTTTAATGCGTCCAAATTGCGCCGTTCGAAACAACGCGTTGAAGATTTGGATTATTTCGATCGCGTGACGATGGATTCTTCCGCCGTGCCCGGACAACCCGGCAAAGCGAACGTATCGGTTGATGTTTCCGAAAAATCCACGGGGTCGTTTTCAATCGGTGTGGGTTGGTCATCTTATGACGGGTTATTGTTTGAAACCGGCATTCGTGAACGCAATATTTTGGGAACCGGCAAAATCGTCGGGTTGAATTTGATGTTGTCTGAACGTGAACAACAATACACTGTCGGCGTTACCGATCCGTATTTTATGGACAGAAATTTATTGGCCGGTTTTGATATTTTCCATACCGAACGTGATGATAAAGATTACAGTTCGTACAAATCCAGAACGACTGGCGCAACGGCGCGTTTAGGATGGGATTATACCGATTATTTGAGTCAAACGGTTCGGTATACGATTAAAAAAGACGATATCCGCGATATTAATGATGATGCTTCCGTTTACATCAAAGAACAACAAGGCAAAACCAGCACGTCAATGGTCGGTCAAGAATTGTCGTATGATAAAAGGGACAGCCGCATTAACCCGACGCAAGGGTATTATTTGTCATTGAGCGCGGATTTTGCGGGCTTGGGTGCCGATACGAAATTTGTGCGTGCCGGCTTGATGGGGATTCAATATTTTCCCGTTGCCGAAGATGTTGTGTTTTCCGTCCGCGGAGATACCGGGCGCGTTTGGGGTTGGGGCGGCGAAGATGTCCGCATTAACAACCGCTATTATTTAGGGGATGCATCGTTCCGCGGTTTTGAATACGGCGGTATCGGTGCGCGCGATAAATATACGGGCGACGCTTTGGGATCGAATTGGTATGCAACCGCGTCGGCCGAATTGACATTCCCGCTCGGGTTGCCTAAAGAAGTCGGCATCAAGGGTAAAGTCTTTACCGATGCGGGCTTTGTCGGCAAACCGGACGGCTATAATTCCGAAACAATGGATTATTCGGGTAAAATGCGCGCAGCCGGCGGCTTCGGCTTTTTGTGGCAATCGCCGATGGGTATGATTAACCTTGACTTTGCTTGGCCGTTAATGGATGAAGATTTTGATAAGACGAAAGTGTTCCGTTTAAATTTTGGGAAAGGATTCTGATATGAATGAAACCGCAGAAAATAAAAAACGTTCTGAAAAAATGTGCCCGTGCGTTCATATGGCGGCCCGTGCACACGGCGTTTATCAAAAAAGTGTCGAATGGGTCAAAGGCCATATGGAATTGACATTAGCCGCTTTGGCCGCCGTGTTGGTATTGTTCGGCATGGCATTTTGTTCTCACGATTCACAGACGGTAGCCGTGTTGGATGTGGAAGAGCTTAAAACGCAATCGGATGTTTACAAAAAAATTTACGACGAACAACAACGTTATGAAGAAATGTGGAAGATTAAGTTCAACGCCGAACGCGAAATTTTGGATCGTGAAGATAAAGATTTGGCGGCACGGCGCAAATCAATGAAGCCGGTTCAGCTTAAAAAAGAAGTTGACGCTTTGCAAAAAAAAGCAATCGCTTTGCAACAAAAATTCCAAGGCGAAGCTTCCAGAATCGTTATGGCGACTCAAACGGCGGTAAACCAAGCCAATAAATCGGTGATTGAAACCGTTCGGGAAGTTGCGAAAAAGAACGGGTACGACATCGTGATTCCGAAATCGTCGGCAATCTATACAAGCAAGGCAATCGATGTGACGGACACGTTTGTAAAAGTATTGAACAAAAAAACAATCGACGTGGATTATCCGGATCCCGCGACACTCACTTTACCTAAAGGAAATTAAATATGGCTGACAGCAGATTTTTTGATAAAACAGACAGTTTAACATTGGCTCAAATTGCCGAAGATGCGGATGTGGTTTTGCCCGATGGTGCCGATGAATCGCGTATATTTCATGATGTTGCCGATTTAAAATCGGCAAGCAAAGATGATGTATCATGGGCTTTTATCCCCAAAGTGCGCGAGGATTTAAAAAATACGAAAGCCGGAGCGGTTATCGTGCCCGAAAAATTTGTTTCGTTCGTGCCGAAAGGGAGTATTGCTTTGGTCGCCAAAGACGCCCATCGTTCATACGGTTTATTGGCGCAAAAGTTTTATCCGGTGCGGGTGCAAGCTTTTATCCACCCGAGCGCTGTTATTGATCCGACCGCTAAAATAGGGGAAGGTTGCCGCGTGGATGCGGGTGCCGTGATTGGCGAAAACGTTCAATTGGGTGACAGATGCTGTATCGGTGCCAATGCCGTTATCGGACGCGGCGTTCAAATGGGCAATGATTGTATTGTCGGTGCAACGGCGACGGTTTCGCATTGTATTGCCGGGCACAAAGTTTATATTTATGCGGGCGCGCATATCGGCCAAGACGGATTCGGTTTTGCGATGTCTCCCCAATTCGGGCCGACCAAAGTGCCGCAATTGGGCCGTGTCGTTATCGGCAATGACGTTGAAATCGGGTCTTGCACAACGGTTGACCGCGGTGCGATGGGCGACACGGTTATCGGTGACGGGACGCGCATTGACAATTTGGTTCAGGTGGCCCATAACGTTAAACTCGGCCGTTGTAATGTCATGGTATCGCAAGTCGGCATTGCCGGTTCTTGCGAATTCGGTGATTTTGTTGTCGCGGGCGGCCAAGCGGGTTTTGCGGGCCATTTGAAAATCGGAACGGGCGCGCAAATTGCGGCTCAATCGGGTTTAATGGCCAATGTTCCCGCGGGCGAAACCGTAATGGGGGCTCCCGCCGTACCGCACAAAGAATTTATGCGCCAAGTATTGGCCGTTCGCAATTTGACTAAGAAAAAAGAAGGGAAACCGCTTTCGTTTAAGGAAAAATTGGCACTTAAGTTCGCTCTTAAGAAAAAATCGTAAGCGTTAAAAGATATGAAAGGATGATTGAAACAAAAATGAAAGAAGAAGTAACGAATCAAACACCCGAAAATTTGATTGAAGAAATCAATATTCATCAAATTTTGAAACTTTTGCCCCACCGTTATCCGTTTGTATTGGTGGATAAGGTCAAAAATTGTATTCCGGGCGAAAGCGGTGTCGGCATTAAAAACGTCACGATGAATGAACCGCAATTTACCGGACACTTTCCCGATAATCCGGTCATGCCCGGCGTTTTGCAAATCGAAGCCATGGCCCAAACAGCCGGCATTATCGTTTTGATGAGCTTTCCCGAAGAAGAACGTACCGGTAACAGCGTTTATTTCATGACCGTCGATGAAGTCAAATTCCGTAAGCCCGTTTTGCCCGGCGATGTCATCGAATTTACCGTCAAAAAAGAACAAGCCGTCCGCAATGTTTTCAAATTCCGCGGTGAAGCTCGTGTTGACGGCAAGTTGGTGTCGCAAGCGATATTCAGTGCGATGGTTTTCAAAAAACAATAAAATTAATTTTAAGGGGTAACTAACGGCGCATTTACTCATTCATGTACTGATTTGTACACATCAATCGTAAATGCTTGTTATTCCCGTCTCGGATTAAAAAAGGGGATTGCCCCCGCAACAAAAAAGGAAAAGCAAATGGTAAAAATTCACCCCCTGGCCATTGTCGATGAACACGCAGAGCTTGCCGAAGACGTTGAAATCGGCCCTTATTGCACAATCGGCCCGAATGTTAAAATCGGTTCGGGTACCAAATTGGTGTCGCATGTCGTGATTGACGGCTATACGACGCTTGGGCAACGCAACACGGTTTATCCGTTCACGACTTTGGGATTATTGGCACAACATAAACGTTCGAACGCTCCCGATGCCGTTCTTGAAATCGGCGATGATAACTTGTTCCGCGAACATGTCACGGCGCATGTCGGTTCCGAAGTGGATAACAAAATCACGAAAATCGGGTCGCGCAACTGGTTTTTGGTCGGTGCCCATATCGCGCATGATTGTATTGTTGGAAATGATGTAATTATGAGCAATAACGCTACACTTGCGGGGCATGTTCATGTGGAAGACCGCGCGATTATCGGCGGGTTGTCGGCTATCCAACAATTTACGCGTATCGGCACGGGTGCGATGATCGGCGGCATGTGTGGCGTCAAACGCGATGTAATTCCGTTCGGCATTATCATGAGCGGGTATGATTCTCCGTTGGACGGGTTGAATTTAATCGGATTGCAACGGGCCGGGTTTGAAAAAAGCACCATATTCGAATTGCAAAAAGCGTATAAAGAATTATTTGATAAAGACAGCGGTAGTTTTGCCGAACGTATCGAACGTATTGCAAACAACGCCGAACAAATGAAGAATCCGTTGATTGCAACCGTGATACGGTTTGTTCAAAATCCGTCGAAAAACAATATATTGCAACCTAAATAAACCGAGATTAAAAAATGGCCGAACAGAAACGCAAATTGGGAATAGTCGTGGGCGGCGGAGCGTTGCCCGGCAGTTTGATTGAAGCTTGCCGAAAGGAGGGGCGGCCGTTTTTCGTATTGGCATTGAAAGGTCATGCCGACCCGGCTTTGTTACCGAAAGATATTCCGATGAAGTGGATGCGTATGGGTGCCGTCGGTTTCGGCTTTGCCGAGATGAAACGCCAAGGTGTCCAAGACATTGTTTTAATCGGCAATGTGCGGCGGCCGTCTTTGACGGAATTGCGCCCCGATTTGCGCGGCTTAAAGTTTTTTGCCAAAGCGGGAATTAAGGCTTTGGGCGATGACGGATTGTTGCGCGCGGTTATCAAAGAAATCGAAGCGGACGGTTTTAAGATTGTCGGTGCCGATACGTTGGTTCCGTCTTTGTTGGCGGGCAACGGCGTATTCGGGAAGGTTCATCCGAATAAAGAAGATATGGAAGATATTCAAAAAGGCATTAAGACTGTTCAAATTTTGGGAGCGGCCGATGTCGGACAGGCCGTTATCGTGCAGCAAGGCATTGTGTTATCCGTTGAAGCGATTGAAGGGACGGCAGCTTTGATTAAGCGCACGGGGGCTTTAAAGCGTGCGGGCGGCGGAGGTGTGTTGGTAAAAACGGCTAAGCCCAAACAAGAACGGCGGGTTGATTTGCCGACTATCGGCATTCAAACCGTCAAAGATGTGCATGAGGCGGGTTTAAAAGGTATCGCCGTTGAAGCGGGTGCCGTTTTGATGGCCGATGCCGAAAAGTGTATCAAATCGGCAGATGAATTGGGAATTTTTATTATAGGAATTGAAAAAAAAGAGGATTAAAAACGGTATGAAGAAAACAAAAGTTCCTGAATTAAAAGTATATTTAATCACGGGCGAACCGTCGGGCGATTTATTGGGCGCGCGTTTGATGCGGGCATTGAAAAAACGTACGGATATTGTTGCTCGTTTTTGCGGTGTCGGCGGTGAAGCTATGGAAAAAGAAGGGCTCGACAGCTTATTTGACATTTCCGATTTGGCCGTAATGGGATTGTTGGAAGTTATTCCGAGCATTCCGAAAATTTTGCGCCATATGGATAATGTGATGGCCGATATTGAAAAACAACAACCCGATATCATCGTCACGATTGACAGCTACAGTTTTTGCGCTCGGATTCACAAGCGCTTGAAAAAAGCCAAGTGCAAAATTCCGCATGTGCATTATGTCGCGCCGCAGGTGTGGGCTTGGAAAAAAGGCCGCGCCAAAAAGGTCGCAAATTTTATGGACCATTTGTTTTGTTTATTGCCGTCGGAACCGGCTTATTTTACACCGTACGGCATGGCGGCGACTTTTGTCGGGCATCCCGTCGTGGAAGGCGGTGCGGGCAACGGTCGCGGGCATTTGTTTAAGAAAAGTTTTCTTATTTCTCAAAAAACATTGGTCGTCGGCATGTTGCCGGGTAGCCGCAAAAACGAAATTAAATATTTGTTGCCGGTTTTTATGAAAGCCGTTGAACAATTGGCCGAAGCGCATCCCGATTTGTGTGTTGTGATTCCGACCGTTAAAACGGTACGCGAACGGTTGAAAGCCGCTTTAAAAGGGTGGCGTATTCCCCATATCGTTGTCGAAGGGGAAAAAGACCGTTATGACGCGTTTGCCGCCATGGATGTCGCGGTGGCGGCTTCCGGTACGGTCAGTTTGGAACTCGCCATGGCGAACGTTCCGCATTTGATTGCCTATCGTGTGAACAAATTAACCGAAATTTTGGCAAGGTGTTTGTTAAAAATCAAGTATGTAAATTTAATCAATTTGTTGGCGGACAGGGAAATTATTCCCGAATTGTTGCAACAAGATTGCACGCCGTCCGAAATTTGCGCTTGCATGGAAAAATTGGTTCGCCGAAAAAATCCGATTATGCAGCAAAGTTTAAGCCAATTAAAAGTCCTTTCCGGAGAAGCGCCGTCCGATGTTGTCGCGCAAAAATTGGTTGATATGGTATTTAAAGGAGTGCAAAAATGACCGAACGCAGAACTTTGTACCATTATTCGTTGTGTCCGTTTTCACGCAAGGTTCGATTGGTATTATTTGAAAAAGGGTTGCCTTACGGCATGATTTTTGAAACGCCATGGGCGCGCCGTCCCGAGTTTTTAAAAATCAACCCGTTCGGCACGGTCCCCGTTTTGATTGAACCCGACGGCCATATTTTAACCGACCATAACGCCATATGCGAATATTTGAACGAAATTAAAACGGCGCCGAATTTGCTTGGCGAAACGCCGCGCGGCCGTGCCGAAGTGCGCCGTATCGCCAATTGGTTCGATACGGAATTTTATACCAACGTTTTTAAACCGATTGTCGATGAAAAGGTTTTCAAAGCTCTTAAAAAAGGTACGCCGCCCAATTCGGCACTCATCAGGGTCGGCCGCGAAAATTTGCGTCGCTATATGGGATATTTGGATTGGTTGACGGCTCGGCGCAGTTATTTGGGCGGGCGCAGCTTATCCGTCGCCGATTTGGCGGTTGCCGCGCATTTGTCGGTATTGGACTATTTGGGGGAAATTTCGTGGGAAAATTACCCCGATACAAAGATGTGGTATGCAAAAATTAAGTCGCGTCCTTCATTTAATTCTTTACTTCATGACAAATTAGCGGGTATAATGCCGTCAGAGACTTATTCGAATTTGGATTTTTAAGGAGCCTCATATGAAAAAGGTTTACATGCTTTTATCTTGCTTCGGACTGCTTGCGTTGACAGCATGCGGCAGCGGGCAAACGATGTTTTATTGGGAACGCCCCAACACGGGCGCGCAATGGTTTGTGCGCGACCATAATCAGTGTTTAAGGGCGTCGGATTGGTGGCCGTATTATGCACCCGGATGGACGTGGTCCGGCCCATGGGGTTGGGGAACGCCGCCCGATTACGATTTAAGGTTTGACAATGACGCTTCTAACGGTATTTGGGCGGAATTTACACCGTTCCCGGGGGCTCAGCCCGTTTACGTAAATTCGTTGCGCGGGGATTGGTCAATGTCGCCGTCAACCTATGAAAAATGTATGGAACAACGCGAATATCGCCAATATAAACCCAAAACAAAAGGGCGCGAAGTTTTCCAACAATAAACGGTTTGCCGAAATGCAAAAAGGGTATTTTTTTCGGTACCCGAACGCGGATATTGGTATAATCAATGATTATTTAATTTTCTTGCGCCGTTTAAAAATATGAAAACTTTTATGGCCTATGGAGAATCAATGGCTGACAAACAAAACGATATGGTTATTATGCAAGTGTTGCCCGCTTTGCAAATCGGCGGCGTTGAACGCGGCACGATTGAAATTGCGGCGGCTTTGAAAAAAGCGGGGATTAAAAATTACGTGTGTTCGAACGGCGGCAAAATGGTGCCCGAATTGGAAAGGTTGGGGGTGGAACATATCAAATTGCCTGTTCACGGCAAAAACCCGATTCGCATGTATTTGAATGCGCGTAAATTGGCTAAAATCGTTAAAGAAAAAGGTATTACGTTGATGCATGTGCGTTCGCGTGCGCCGGCTTGGGCCGTCAAGTGGGCGTCCCGTATGACGGGTGTGCCGTTTATGACGACTTTCCACGGCGTATACGGTGTTAAACCCGCGATTAAAAAATATTACAATGTCGTGATGACCCAAGGGGTACGCATGATTGCGATATCCGAGCATGTCAAACGCCAAGTGTTGCGTGATTATCAAATGGATGAAAGCAAAATCCGCTTGATTCATCGCGGCGCCGATACGGACAGGTTTGATGCGAAAAAAGTCAAGCAAAACCAAATCGCGGATTTAATGCGCGAACATCATATTCCCGAAGATAAGCCGATTATCATGTTGCAAGGGCGGTTGACGCATTGGAAAGGCCAATTAGCGTTGATTGAAGCGCTGAAAAAAATGAAACATAAAGACGTAACGGTTTTATTTATCGGCCATCACCAAGGGCGCACGGAATATTTTGACACATTGATGGCGCAAATCAATACGTTGCCGCCGCAAACAAGCGTGTTGATTTTTGCGTTGCCCGGCAAGGACATGCCGGTTGTCAATATGCTCAGCGATATTGCCGTGTCGGCTTCGTTAAAACCCGAACCGTTCGGCCGCGCGATGCCCGAAGCTCAAGCCATGGGCAAAATCGTCGTGGCTTTTAACCACGGCGGCGCATGCGAAACGGTTGAAGACGGCAAAACGGGATTTTTGGTTCCTGCCGGCGATACGGATGCTTTGGCGAAAAAATTGGATGAGATTTTGGATATGAGCCCGGCTGCCCGCAAGAAAATCGAACAAGCGGCCGTCAAATCGGTTCATGACAATTTTTCTATTAAAAAAATGCAAGAAAAAACAATAGCGGTTTATAAGGAAATACACAAATGCAAGTAAAAATTCCACGAGTTAGATTCAAAAAGAAAAAAAAATTGACCGATGAAGAACGCATGACGCGCGCCGAAAGGATGTTGACCGTCCAATTGGCCGATTATATCACTTATATGGGGCGTCCGTGGCGTATTATTTGGACAAATGTTTTATTGGGCATTTCGCGCGGTGTCGGATTGACGCTCGGGTTTGCGATTGTGATTATTATCACGATTAAAATTTTGAGCTTGCTGATTTCTTGGAAATTCCCGTGGTTGTCCGATATGTCCGAACAATTATTGGATGTCATTAAAACAACGCCGGGATTGGAAAAATTTTCTTCCGTGATAGATCAAACCATGGAAGCCCATACGGCAGGGGCGGATGTGTTGCAAGAAGTACCCGCCGAAGATGTTCAAGTGCCTCATGTGCCGTTGCCCGAATTGCAAAGCACGCAGCATTAAGATTTTTTTGAGGTTATAAGGATAATTTAAAAGGCACCCGAAATCGGATGCCTTTTTTAATTGTGCAAAATGAAAATTAATCATTTTCCTTAAAAATCGGCCTGCCTTGATAAAGCTTTGTCATTTGAGCTTCCATCAGTGTGCTGAGATTAATTTTCCCGTCGCGGATAATCATGCGCATTTGGTCGGCAACCGTCGGATTCGGATTGGCAAAAGCGCAGCTTAACGCGGGACGCAAAACTTTTGTCCCTTCCAATTTTTGATGGACGCATGCCAAAATGCCGCGGCCGAGCAAATCGGCGGCCAAAGATTCTTGCAAATCGGCGGCGGTGGCGTATTTAATAATCGAATTCAAGGCGTCTTCCACGGAATTGGCGTGAATCGTTGAAATAACCAAGTGCCCCGATGTCGCGGCGCGCAATGTTTGGCTGGCCGTTTCGGGTGTACGGATTTCGCCGATTAAAATATACCGCGGGCGAGAACGCATGGCGGATTTTAACGCATCGCCCCAACGTTCGTTTTCAACCGGCGTTTGTTTACATAACCCCAACCCGCCGTTTTTGGAATGGTACAAACCGTCCAACGGCATTTCCGGCGGATCTTCAATCGTATAAACAAAGCCGCCGTCATTTTCCAAATATTTTTTAATCAGCGATGAACATGTCGTCGTTTTACCCATACCCGTCGGGCCGCCGATTAAGATAAGTCCCGATTCTTGAGACAGGCTGACCAATTGGCGGACAATCGGTTCGGGCAAGCCGAGTTTAAAAATATCGGGCGTGGATTTCGGCATTTTGCGGCAGTTGTATTGAATGCCCGAAATGGTCATAATTCGTTCAACGCGGTATGATTCGCCCGCGAATTTAAGTGCATAGCTGGACGATCCCGTATAGCCTTGTTCCAATGCTTTGCGGAAATCTTCCATATCTTCCGTTTCAAGAGGCACCAATGCAAATTTGGTATTGACATCGCGGATATAAGTGACGCGTTCGGGTGTCAGCCATAAATCGGCAAAGAAAAAAGAATTAAGCGACGGTGCGTGAATGACTCTGTCATTTCGATTCGCCAATTCATCCATTGCTGCGGCGGCCGTCGTTTTGGGCGCGCCCATTCCCATAGAAACAGGACGCATCGCGGATTGTGCCGGTGCCGTTCCTATGAAGCCTTTTTGATCGTCATGTACCAATTTCGGCGGTTTAGGTGCAAAAAGCATAAACAAGTCCTTTCATAAATCTATGTTCGAATATTGGCACATTTCGGTTTTTATTGCAAGCGCTAATAAAAAAATTATCTTCAAATCGGTTTGCAAACGATAAAATTTCCTCGGGTCGAAAAAAAACTTGCATTTTGTTTTAAATATGTGTATAAAGAACTATATTCTCAAATAAAATAGGGAGTGGGATTTGAAAAAATCCCGCTCTTTTTAAATAAATGGGAACAGCAGATTGAACCAGATAGGGGATAAAATGGAAATTGAAGATAAAATTGAAGCTCAAATCACGCCGTCGTTAACCGATATGGGTTATGAAGTCGTGCGTGTTTCGCTGATTGGCGGCGACGTTAAAACCATCCAAGTAATGGTTGAACGCAATGACCGCGAATCGATGACGTTGGACGATGTAACCAAAGTATCGCGCACGGTGTCGGCTTTGATGGATGTTATGGACCCGTTTGCCGGGCGTTGGACGTTGGAAGTGTCTTCGCCGGGTATTGACCGCCCGCTGTTTAAAATTGCCGATTATGAACGCTTTTTTGGTGCTGAGGCAAAAGTGGAAACGATTAAGGACATGGATGGGCGCAAACGTTTTAAGGGACGTTTAATCCGTGTGGACAATGCAAAAGATATTGTGATGAATGTGGATGGGGCGGAAATTGTTTTGCCGTTTGACAACATTCATAAAGCCAAGTTGATTTTAACGGATGACCTGTTAAGAGCAGATATGAAAAAACATTAATTTTAAAGTTTAAAATTTTAAGGAGAAAGGACAAAAAAATGCAAGTCGCAACATTCCCGAGACCGGAACTGATTCAAATGGCCGATACGTTGGCCAGAGAAAAAGGCATTACGAAAGAAGCCGTTTTGGAGGCTATGGAACAAGGCATTTCCAAGGCCGGGCGTTCAAAATACGGCCCCGAATATGATATTCGTACGCAAATTGATTCCAAAACGGGCGCCATTACAATGGCCCGCTATATCACGGTGGTTGAGGAAGTTGAAGACGAATTTACGCAAATGACTTTGGCAGATGCCCGTAAAAAAGACAAAACGTTAAAAGTCGGCGATGAAATCGTTGACCCGTTGCCGCCGATGGATTTCGGACGTATTGCCGCCGGTACGGCCAAGCAAGTGATTATGCAAAAAGTGCGCGATGCCGAACGTTTGCAACAATACAATGAAATGAAAGACAAAAAAGGCGAAATCGTCAACGGTACCGTTAAACGTGTCGAAGCGGGCAATTTGGTCGTTGAATTGGCCGGTCGCGTTGAAGCGATGTTGCGCCGCGACGAATTAATTCCGCGCGAAAATTACCGCGTCGGCGACCGTGTGCGCGCTTTGATTTTGGACGTGCGTTCGGAAATTAAAGGGCCTCAGGTGTTTTTGTCGCGTTCGCATCCCGATTTCTTGGCCAAGTTGTTTGTGGCCGAAGTGCCCGAAATTTATGACGGATTGATTGAAATCAAATCTGTGGCTCGCGACCCGGGTTCTCGTGCCAAAATCGCCGTTTGGTCGAAAGATTCTTCCGTCGATGCAAGGGGCGCTTGTATCGGTATGCGCGGTATCCGTGTCCAAGCGGTTGTGACCGAATTGCAAGGCGAAAAAATCGATGTTGTCAATTGGTCGGCCGACCCGGCGACATTTATCGTGAATGCTTTGGCACCGAATGAAGTGTTGAAAATCGTTATTGATGAAGAAGCCGGCAATGTCGAAGTCGTTTTGTCCGAAGAACAGTTGTCTTTGGCCATCGGGCGGCGCGGTCAAAATATCCGATTGGTTTCCCAATTGACGGGATGGCACATTGATATGATGAATGAAGCTCAAGAATCCGAACATCGTATCGCGGAAACAAAAGAACGCGTCGATTTGTTCATGCGCGCTTTGGACATTGACGATATGATGGCGCATATTTTGATACAGGAAGGTTTTGCCAAAGTCGAAGACATTGCCTTTATCGCGTTGGAAGAATTAACAAGCATTGAAGGTTTTGACGAAGAATTGGCGACCGAATTGCAAAACCGCGCGAAAGCTTATTTAATTGCCGAACAAGAACGCCAAACGACAAAAGTTCAAGAATTGGCTGTTGCCGACGATTTGAAAAACTTTGACGGTTTGACGTTGGATATGGTTGTCAAATTGGGCGAAGCCGGCGTTAAAACATTGGATGATTTGGCTGATTTGGCCGGTGACGAATTGCAGGAAATCGTCGGTGACGCTTTAAGCGACACAGATGCAAACGCCATTATTATGAAAGCAAGGGAACATTGGTTTGAAAAGGACGCACAATAAACATAAAACGCCCGACGGGCACAAAACATGCTTTGTCAGCAAGGAAACGTTTTTGCGTGAGGAGATGCTGCGCTTTGTGGTATCTGACGATAAAACGGTTTTTTTTGATGCGGCCGAAAAATTGCCCGGGCGCGGCATGTGGCTGAAGGCCGATTATCGGACCTTAAAAAATGCTGTTGAAAAACGTATTTTTTTCAAGGCTGCCAAAGGGACGGTCAATATTCCCGCCGATTTGGTCGAACAAGTCGAAAATCAATTAAAAGGCAGAGTGTTGTCTTTGTTGGGATTGGCGCGTAAAGCGGGTGTGCTTGTTTTCGGGTATGAAGGCGTTAAAAAAGTATTGGCAGCGCATGAAGCCGTCTTGGCTTTTGAAGCGTCCGATTCGTCCGAACGCGAACGCGATAAGTTATATCATTATGAAAAATTAAAGGTATATGATATTTTTACGCGCGAAGAATTGGGGCGTGTTGCCGGTACGGATGCCGTAGCGCATATGGTTGTGTCGGGCGGCAAGGTTGCCGACGAAATAAATCAAAATGTGCATAAATTAGTTTTATTTTTGCAAAGTAAAGGAGAAACGCTATGACAGATGGGAAAAAGCCGTTGACGTTGTCGGGGAAAACGTTGGAGCTTAAAAAGACTTTGACTTTGGGCGGCCAAGTGCGCCAAAATGTCGGCGCCGGCAAAAGCAACGTTGTTCAAGTGGAAGTGCGCAAAAAACGTGTCATTACGTCCGAACAAAGTACGCATAGCCTTTCAAAAGATGCTGCGGAAAAATTGAAATTGGTTCAGGAGGCCGAACGTGTTGCCGCTCATGCCCGAAAATTGGAAGAAGAACGCCAAGCCAAATTAAAAGCCGAACAAGAGGCACGTAAAAAAGCCGAAGAAGAAGCTGCCGAAATCGCCCGCAAAGAACAAGAAGCGGCCGCGGCCGTCGCCAATGTTCAAGAATTGCAAAAAACGGAAGAAGCGCCGAAAAAAGAAGCTAAAAAATTTGCCGATAAATCGTCATCCGATATGGGCGGATTCGACCGTAAAAAAGAAGAACGCGAAACGCAGGAACGCAGCTACAAAAACCGTTATGAAGAACGCCGCAGTTCGGGCAAAATCAATGTGAACGCTTATGTCGGCGGTGATGATGACGATGATGAACAAGGCGGCCGCGGGCATCGCCGGTCATTGGCATCGATTAAACGGGCGCGCGAAAAAGAAAGATTGAAACATTTGGAATCTTTAAAAACCGCCGAAAAAGTCGTGCGCGAAGTTGTTATCCCCGAAACGATTACCGTACAGGAATTGGCTAACCGTATGTCCGAAAAAGGTGCAACGGTCGTTAAAGAATTGATGAAAATGGGCATGATGGTGACCATTACGCAAACCATTGATGCCGATACCGCCGAATTGGTGGCAACGGAACTCGGCCACATTGTGAAACGTGTTGCCGAATCCGATGTCGAAGAGTTGTTGAAAACGCATGAAGACAAACCCGAAGAATTTATGCCGCGCCCGCCCGTCGTTACGGTGATGGGGCATGTTGACCACGGTAAAACGTCATTGTTGGATGCTTTGCGCCATGCAAACGTTGTCGCGGGCGAATCGGGCGGCATTACGCAACATATCGGTGCTTATCAGGTGGCTTTTAAAGACGGGCAAAAGGTCACGTTTATTGATACGCCGGGGCATGAAGCGTTTACTGCGATGCGTGCTCGTGGTGCCAAAGTGACGGATATTGTCGTGTTGGTTGTGGCAGCCAATGATTCGGTCATGCCGCAAACGGTGGAAGCCATTCACCATGCCAAAGCGGCCGGCGTGCCGATTGTCGTGGCGATTAATAAAATCGATGTTGTCGGCGCCAATCCGAACAAAGTGCGCATGGATTTGTTAAATCACGATGTTGTGGTTGAATCGATGGGCGGCGACGTGATGGATGTCGAAGTGTCGGCCAAACAAAAATTGAACTTGGACAAATTGATTGAAACAATTTTGTTGCAAGCGGAAGTTTTGGAACTTAAAGCTCCTGTCGAACGGTCGGCTGAAGGCGTTGTCGTGGAGGCCAAAATGGACAAAGGACGCGGGTCGGTTGCGACCGTTTTGGTGAACAAAGGCACGTTGCATGTCGGCGATATTTTCGTATCGGGGCAAGAATGGGGTCGCGTGCGTTCATTGTTCAACGATAAAGGCGAACGTGTCCAAACGGCCAAGCCCGCCGAGCCGGTTGAAGTTATCGGGTTGCAAGGGACGCCCGCCGCCGGCGACGATTTCGTCGTGGTCGATACGGAAGCTCAAGCGCGCGAAGTTTCGGGGTATCGTCAGCGCAAAGCCCGCGAAGCCATGCAGGTTAAAACTTTGGGCGGCGCCGAAGGGTTGTTTGCCAAAATTAAAGCCGGCGAAATTAAAGAATTGCCCGTTGTCATTAAGGGCGACGTGCAAGGGTCGGTTGAAGCGCTTAACGGCATCTTGTCCAAAATTGCCAATTCAGAAGTTAAGATTCGCATTTTGCACAGCGCGGTCGGTGCGATTAATGAATCCGACGTGACGTTGGCACGCGCCAGCAAGGCGATTATCATCGGCTTTAACGTGCGCGCAAATCCGACGGCACGCGAATTGGCCAAACGCGATGGTGTCGATATCCGTTATTATTCGATTATCTATGACGTTGCCGATGACATGAAGTTGGCGGTCGAAGGGTTGTTGTCGCCCGAATTGCGTGAAAAAGAATTGGGCATGGCCGAAGTGCGCCAAGTTATTTCTATTTCCAAAGTCGGCAAGGTTGCCGGTTCCATGGTTAAGGAAGGCTTGGTCAAACGCGGTGCCAAGGTACGTATTATTCGCGACGGCGTTGTCATTTATACGGGCGCGCTCAGCCAACTCAAACGCTTTAAAGATGACGTTAAAGAGGTCAAAGAAGGGTTTGATTGCGGCATGAGTTTTGAAAACTATGACGATGTCAAAGTCGGCGATATGATTGAATGTTACGAAATTGAAGAAATCGCCGTCAAATTGAAATTGGACGCTTAAAAAAAAGGGGGAAAAATATGGCAAAAGATTTTGCATCCAAAGAGCCCTCTCAACGCCAATTGCGCGTGGCGGAAGAAATCCGCCATGTGTTGGCGCGGATGATGAGCCAAAACGATTTGTTTATCGAAGGGTTAAAGCCTGCGTATATCATGATTACGCAAGTTAAAATTTCGCCCGATTTGGCATATGCAACCGTTTTTGTCCGCGGTATCGGCGATGTCGATACAAATACCCAAGTGGATTTGTTAAACGCCCATAAGGGGCCGTTTCGCAAAGCGGTGGGAAAACAAGTGCGTTTGCGTATCGTGCCGCAATTGATTTTTTTGCAAGACAACAGTTTTGACGAAGCGTCGCATATTGCCGATTTACTCAATAACCCGGTGGTTAAAGCCGATATTGAAAAATATAAGGATGAAGAATAGGGGAAAATGCATGGCATTATCGGAGCAAATTAATTTGACGGTCGACCAATTGGCGCCGTTTGCCAAGTTGCCGATGCCGTTTGATTGGCAACAAGTTAGCATGCAATTAAACCACGCCGACAAACGGCATATATCGTATTGTTTTGTTGTCCAAACCGATATGGGCGAACAAAGTGTTGGGACGGTGGCTTTTGATAAAACGGATGTGCCGCGGTTTTATGAACAAGACGGCAATGTGCAAAAAATTGACGGCGCGCATTGGGAACAAGCGATTGTCATGCACGATGAAGAAGGGGTTCATTACGGATCGTACGGTTTGACAATGGCCGGTGTATTGGCTGTCAGCCGCCATTTGTGCGATACGGGTTTAAGGGATGATGTTTTGGTTGTTCGTACGGACGAATCGAACATAGCGGCGCAAAAATTTTATCGTAAAGCGGGATTGGTTTGGCATCCGGAATTTCAACCCTATGCCGATAAAAAAGGAAATACCGAATTAATTCCGACGCCGGGGCGGATGTTGAAAACAACGCTCGCCGAATCGGTAAAAGGTATGGAAAAATACCGCCGGACAAATGTGGCTTTGCCCAAAATGTTGGCGCGCGGCCGCTGACAAACGCAAAAAACAACCTTTAAAGCGTTTAAGATATAAACATTTTGGCATTTTTATTAAAAATATGTTATTATTTTAAATATATTTTAAAGGAAAAGAGGCGCATGGCTTTTAAAAAACAAATTGATTTGGATTTGACGGATGTTCAAGCGTTTGCCGTCCAACCGTGTGAGTTGCCCGAAGCGCTTTATTTGCGGCGTTTTGAAGATTATGACGAACAAGCTTTGTTGGATTTTTACCGTCAAAACGCAGATGTTCCGTTTTTCGGCATAACGCCGGAATTTAAAGGAAACGATTTTGCTTTGCAACGCGAACAAATGGCGAAATTTATCGATTATTATAAGACGGCTTTTGAAAAACAAGCAGCCTTTCATTACGGATTGTTCGAAAAAACGAAAGGTGTTGAAAAGCTTGTCGGCCGTTTGGGATTGACGCCGAGGTACAAAATCATTACATCAAAAGAAAATCGGACGGGTGACGGTGTTCGGGAACTTGAAACGGTTGATATCGTTGTGTTTATCGACCAATCGGCTTCGTTTTCTTATGGCAAAAAAGGGTATACGAAAGCGGCCGTTTATGCGCTGCTTAATGAAGCATTTCGAAACGGACATCAAAAAATTGATGCCGTTATCGATAAAAAGAATGCGCGGTCGATAAAATTTTTTAAAGGTTTAGGGTTTGATTTTCCAATGCAAAAGCGCACGATTATCAATATACAGGGCCGCGGGCGTTATTTTGACGTCAATTTACAAAATTTCCATACGGCGCACGGGATTGTCCCCGAAATTTTAAGCCGCCTTGACGGTTTGAGAAAAAATCCGATGAACGAAGTGGCCGGCGATAAAAAAAGAACGGGCGCAAAAACTTTTTTGCCGCGAAATAATCAAAGGGGGTAGAATGTCATTTGCACAAATGGTTCCAATTGAAAAAGCATTGCTTGAAAAATATGCGCATATAAAATTGCCGGCCGATTTTCAAGGGGCTTATTTAAAAACCTATGATGAAGTACCGGGGCGGTTTATCGGGTATGACATTATGTGGCGCCAAGGCGGCCGCATCTATAATGCCGGCAATATCAGCGTCACAAAAAGGTTATTGGAACCGTTTGTCAAAGATTGTAAAGGCGATGTGCATCAACTGACAGGCCCGCATTGGGACAGGCATATTATTATATTCGATTCGAAAAGTCCGAATAAAGAACGATACGGGCGGTATGGTTTGACAATGTCGGCTCTTTATAAATTTACCGAACAGTTGGCGCAAAACGGTATTGATAAAACTTTCAGCATTATTAAGGAAAATAACATCGCGTCGCTTAAATTTTCACAGAAATTTTTAGGGGTGGCAAATCGTCTGCGTGTTGTGGAAGAAGAAATTAATGCCTTTGGTAAAACGGTTTATAAAGAACAACCCATTTTTATTTATGATACGCCGGTAAAAGAAACGCTGGCGAAATTAGACGCATACACTACCCCCCCCAATTTGCGGTTAAAAAAGTTGTCGGAGCATCGCGGTAAATGAACAAAATTCAAAACGATTTAAACGGTTGGTTGATTATTGACAAAGAATACGGTATGGGTTCCACGCAAGTGGTCGGCAAACTCAAATGGTTGTTAAAACCGAAAAAAATCGGGCATGCCGGCACGCTTGACCCGTTGGCAACCGGCGTGTTGCCGATTGCGCTTGGCAAAGCGACCAAGACGATTCCTTATGTGACGGACGGGTCGAAAACATATGAATTCGCCGTCAAGTGGGGTGCCGAAACGTCAACGGATGATGTTCAAGGGGACGTTGTTTTGACTTCGGATAAACGCCCGACAATGGCTCAAATAGAAGAAATGTTGTCGCATTTTATCGGCGATATCACGCAAATACCGCCCAAGTATTCGGCGCTTAAAATCAACGGCAAACGCGCTTATGAATTGGCGCGTGCGGGGCAAGAAGTGGACATCAAACCGCGCCGCATTCATATTGAAAATTTAAAAATTCTGCATCATGACGATATAAAGGGGGAAACGCATTTTGAAGTAAATTGTTCGAAAGGCACATATGTGCGCACTATCGGGCACGACATGGGGCGGCATTTAGGGTGCTTCGGGCATATTGTAAAGTTGCGCCGTACCAAATGCGGGCCGTTTAAAATCACGGATGCGATTTTGCTTGCAAAATTGGAAAAAAATGATTATAATTCGAACGCTTGCGGTATTTTGCCCTTGGGAACCGCACTGGGCGACATCCCGGTGCTGGCGGTAAACAAGGAAGAAGTCGCACTTTTGATACAAGGCCGGCCGATTTTATCGAAAGGCAGGGCGCAAAACAAAAAGGTCACGGCCGAAAATGTTTTCGCGCTTCAATATTTGAATCAAATGATGGCATTGGCAAAGCTTGAAGACGGCATGCTTAAACCGTTCAAAGTTTTGTCCGATTGTTTAAATGAATAAAATTAAAGAAAGGTAAAAAAGATGTCGATCAGCAAAGAAAAAAAGCAACAAATCATTAAAGAATATGCCAAAACGCCTGCGGACACGGGTTCTGCCGATGTTCAAGTCGCCATTTTGTCGGCTGAAATTGAAGAATTGTCCGAACACATGAAAGTCCACAAAAAAGACTTCCATTCCCGCCGCGGATTGTTGGCAAAAGTTGCCAATCGCCGCAGATTGTTGGCTTATATCAAAAGACAAGATCAAGCCAGATACGAAGAATTGATTTCGAAATTAAATCTGCGTAAGTAAGTGTTTTTAAGGGAAGGCTTTAAGAATTTTTTTAAGGCCTTCTTTTAAAAAAAAGGTTTCGAAATCGGAATTGTTAACCTCTGACTTTTTAGGCCGATTATTTTAAAAGTCGCACAAATCGTATCGGGGAAATCGATAAAACAGTCGCCCCAAAAAGCTGGAGAGTTAACCGAGATTGAAATGATAAAACAAAATTATTAAAAGGAAAAAATATTATGAGTATGTTTACGACATTTAAAAAAGAAATCGAATGGGGTGGCAAAACGTTGTCCGTAGAGACCGGGAAAATTGCCCGCCAAGCCGAAGGTTCCGTTATCGTGCGTTACGGTGATACGGTTGTTCATGCCGCCGTTGCCGCTAAAAAAGAAACGCCCGAAACGTTTGAAGATTTTATTCCGTTGACGGTTAACTATATTGAAAAAGCGTATGCCGCCGGACGTATTCCGGGGGGCTTTTTCAAACGCGAAGCCAAACCCAGCGAATACGAAATTTTGGTTTCCCGCTTAATCGACCGTCCGATTCGCCCCTTGTTCGCCAAAGGCTATAACAATGATACGCAAATTACATGTACGCTTATCAGCTATGACGGACAAACGCAAAGCGATATCGTTGCGATGATTGCCGCATCGGCCGCTTTGACGATTTCGGGCTTGCCGTTTTTAGGCCCCATCGCCGGTGCCAGAATTGGTTACATTAACGGTCAATATGCGTTGAATCCGTCTGTTGACGCGATGAAAGATTCCGCATTGGATTTGGTTGTCGCGGGTACTGCCCAAGGCGTTTTGATGGTGGAATCCGAAGCCAAAGAATTGTCCGAAGAAGTCATGCTCGGTGCGGTGGAATTCGGTCACGAATCCATTAAGCCCGTTATCGACATGATTATCGCTTTGGCCGAAGAATGCGCCAAGGAACCTTGGGAAGTCAAAGAAGAACCCGCCGAATATGAAACGGTGCGCGCTCAAATCATGGAAAAATTGGGCGATGAAATCAAGGCCGATTACAAAATCCACAATAAATTGGAACGTCAAGACGCCATTCACGCGACTCGTGAAAAAGCGCGCGCTTTGTTTGAAGAAAACGAAGCCGAAGCGGCTATTGTCGATAAAGTTTTCCACGCGATTGAAGCTCGCATTTTGCGCGATGCCGTTTTGGATACCGGTGTACGCATTGACGGGCGCGATACGAAAACGATTCGCCCGATTGAATGTCAAGTCGGTTTATTGCCCAAAACGCACGGGTCGGCTTTGTTTACGCGCGGCGAAACGCAAGCTATGGTTGTCGCCACTTTGGGAACGGGCGAAGACGAACAAATTATGGATACGCTCAACGGCGAATATAAAGAAACATTCTTATTGCATTACAATTTCCCGCCGTATTCGGTCGGCGAAACGGGTCGTATCGGCGCCCCCGGCAGACGCGAAATCGGGCACGGCAAATTGGCTTGGCGCGCGATTCATCCGATGATGCCGAGCAAGGAAGAATTCCCGTACACGGTACGCGTGGTTTCCGAAATCATGGAATCGAACGGGTCTTCGTCAATGGCAACCGTTTGCGGATCGACTTTGTCGTTGATGGATGCGGGCGTGCCGATGAAAAAGCCGGTGGCCGGTATTGCGATGGGATTGATTAAAGAAGGCGACCGTTTCACGGTTTTGTCCGATATCTTGGGTGATGAAGACCACTTGGGCGATATGGACTTTAAAGTTGCCGGTACGAAAGACGGCGTGACCGCGTTGCAAATGGATATTAAAATTACGTCCATTACGTTTGAAATTATGAAAATCGCGTTGGCACAAGCGTTGGAAGGCCGCATGCATATCCTTGGCAAAATGGCCGAAGTGTTGCCCGCTCCGCGCAGTGAAATCAGTCCGAATGCCCCGCGCATTATTTCAATGAAAATCGATAAAGAAAAAATCCGTGACGTTATCGGCACGGGCGGTAAAGTCATTCGTGAAATCGTTGAAAAAACAGGTGCTAAAATTGATATTGACGATGACGGCAATGTTAATATCGCTTCCGTTTGCGGCGAATCGGGACAAGCGGCTTTGCAATGGATTAAAGGCATTGTCGAAGAACCCGAAGTCGGCAACATTTATGACGGTACGGTCGTCAAAATCATGGATTTCGGCGCATTTGTGAACTTCATGGGTTCGCGCGACGGATTGGTCCATATTTCCGAGATGGCTCCGAATCGCGTTGAAAAAGTAACCGATGTCGTTAAAGAAGGCGATAAAGTCAAGGTCAAATACTTAGGCGCCGATAACCGCGGCAAAATGAAATTGTCGATGAAACGCGTCAATCAGGAAACGGGCGAAGAAATCCCGTTCGAAGACAAGGCGCGTGACGGCGAACGCAAAAAACATCGTCATAAAGAAGGCGATGCCGAATAAGAGATGTCAGTAAAAAAACGAGATGAAAGTCTCGTTTTTTTATTTTAAGATAAAATCAATTTAAAAAATTTATCGGAGAGTACATGAAAATTTTAACGGCTGTATTTTTAAGCATGTTTTTTATCAATGTTCAAGCGTCGGCGCAAACCGAATCGGTTGATGCCGAAGCCGTTATTGTTAATGAACAAACGGCATCTGATGAAACGGCCCCAAACAATCAATCCGTTGCGAATGTTCAAGGAAATGTCAAAGGGGATGAAGATGCTTCCGCGCCTTTTTCATGTGATGACCCGAATGCTTTGGCGATAGAACCCGAAGCATGTGCCAAATGCGAAAACCGCCATATGAAATATAAAAACAGCCTGTTGTATGAAGCACAATATTGTGTTTTAAAGAAATGTCCCGCAGATAAACCTTTGGCGGATTCCAAAGGGGCTTGCCATGGTTGCAATGAAGATTTCGCCGATGTTGACAGGTATGCAACGGATTGTGCGCCTTGTGCGAATCGCGTTTTGGAAGGGGAAGACATACATAAAAAATGCGTGGTAAAAGTGCCATGTGACGATCCGTTATCGTTCAATGTGAAAAAATTACAATTACCGTGTTCGTTGTGTGAAAATCGCGAAGTTATTCAAACATCCAAAGGAAAACGGTGTGCATTGAAAGTTTGTCCCGTCGACAAACCGATCAGGGGAGGTGCTTCGGCCAGTTGTTATGCGTGTGATATTTTGTCTGTCGTAACGGTTGGTGCACCCGAAGATTGCGCCGTTTGTGGAAATCGCAAAGTCGTTGAAGCAGAAGGAAAATATTATTGCGCTTTAAGCACATGTCCCGAAGAATACCCGAAACGTCTTGAGAACGGCAAATGCGCCGGCGAAGCCGAATATGCCTATGCAATGCGTGAAAAAGGCATATTGGATTATGGTGACGAGATTGCCGGTAAGGTCGCTCATTTCCTTTTGGACATTTTTGAAGATTTGGGCATTAATGATTTTTGCAGAACATATATTTCGCCGATTTTGGTATCTATTTTGGCACCTGTGGGAAAAGTTTTCGAATTCATATTCGGATTGATTGTTATTATCGGCATGGCTTTTGGCCCTCTTTTTATTTAGCCTTGACAAATGAGTGGGTAAAATATATTATCGCAAGCAGTTTTAATTTAACTTTTTTTCAGGAGGATTTTATGAGCATTCAAAGAACTTTTTCAATTATTAAACCCGATGCCACGCGCCGCAATTTGACGGGTGCCATCAATGCCAAAATCGAAAGTGCGGGTTTGCGTATCGTTGCTCAAAAACGCGTGCGTATGACAAAGGATCAAGCCGAAACGTTTTATGCCGTTCACAAAGGCAAACCGTTTTTTGACGAATTGGTCAAATTTATGACGTCAGCCCCCGTTGTCGTGCAAGTTTTGGAGGGCGAAAACGCGATTTTAAAATACCGCGAAGTTATGGGTGCAACCAATCCCGCCAATGCCGCCGAAGGGACCATTCGTAAAGAATTTGCCTTGAGCATGGGCGAAAATTCCGCTCACGGGTCGGACAGCGAAGAAAATGCTGCCGTTGAAATTGCCCAATGGTTCAGCGGCAACGAAATCGTCGGATAATTTTCGAACCTTTTTATTAAAACGGGGCTGTTGTCAACAAGCCTCGTTTTTTGTTGTCAAGCATACGGGACTGTGGTATACGTGTATAAGTTTTTTTTAATTTATTAAATTTTGAATTAATATTTGGTTGAAGAGGATATAATGTTGCGACACAAATCGTTTTCATTAAAACAAAATTTGGTAATTTTGACGTTTTTTTCGTTATTTTTGGGGATCTTTTTTTGTTTGTTTGAATTAATGCGTAATCCATTGGTCAGCGTCATTATTCCAACTTACAATCGTGCCGAATTTTTGCCGCGCGCCATTGATTCGGTTTTGGCACAAACTTTTACGGATTTTGAATTGATTGTCATTGATGACGGTTCTACGGATGGTACAGACCGAATTTTGAAAAATTATGCGCGTCAGGATAAACGGATAAAAGTAATCACGCAAAAAAATTGCGGTGTTTCATGCGCGAGAAATAAAGGATTGTCAATGGCGCGCGGTACGTATGTTTCTATGTTGGATTCCGATGATTTTGCTTTGCCGGAGATGTTGGAACGCCAAGTTCTTTATATGCGCAAATATCCGGATTTAGCGGCATTGGCAAGTCTTGAAATACGCGTTATTGATTTTCCTTTTTCATCAAAAGACGTTGAAAATATGCCCGTTCTCCGTTCGGAATTTTTCGGTTTTAGTATGACGCCGTCTCAGGTGCGTATTGCTTATTTGTTCAGCAGTATGTTTAAACCGTCGGGTTCTTGCTATAAAAAATCTTTTTTGAATGAATATGGCATTTTATATGATGAAAATTTGCAATCGGCGGAAGATTATGATTTTTTCAGACAGATTTTAATGCATCGTGGTTTGATTGCAAGAGTAAACGAAAATTGGGCAGTTGTTCGTATTCATCGGTCGCATGGCGAAGATTTTTATAGGACTATGAATTGGAACAGCGTGATTGTCAAAAAACGGTTTTTCGCGCCTTATTGGGAATTATCCGGGAAAGAAAGCGGATATCGCGAATTTTCTTGGGAAGAAAGGTGCGTTATTTTGCAAAAAATTCTTGATAATTGGACGGATGGCGGCTGGTTGAAAAAAACAGACGTAACGGATTATATGGCGAAGTTTTGTACCGTTCATTAAAAAATATCGGATTGTTTGCAAAATTCGTTCTATGCACGTGTTTTCATTTATCTTTTAACGGTGACGGTTAATAATTTGTTAACCAATCTTTAACCTTATTTTTGTATACTGGCTTTTGTTGTTTTTGCCATGTATTTTCAACAAATATTTTAGTTATAAACAAAGGTCTGTATCATGCAAAAAAGCCCGCATATTCCCGTTTTGTTGGCCGAAGTCCTAAAGGCTTTGGTTCATGGTGCGGGCGGCACGTATATTGACGGGACTTTCGGCGCGGGGGGGTATACGCGCGCGATATTACAACAAGATGCAAATGCCAATGTTATCGGTTTTGACCGTGACCCCGATGCCGCCAAAACAGGATATGATTTGGAAAGGCAAATGCAGGGGCGTTTTTCGTTCGTGCATGATTGTTTCGGAAATATGGCCGATCATATCGGCGAACAAGTTGACGGCATTGTGTTGGATTTGGGCGTTTCGTCGATGCAAATCGACCGTCCCGAACGCGGTTTTTCATTCCGCTTTGACGGGCCGTTGGATATGCGCATGGGGCAAACGGGTTTATGTGCCAAAGACATTGTCAACGGGTTTAAAGAAAAAGAAATTGCCGACATACTTTTTAAATACGGCGAAGAAAAGGCGTCTCGCCGCATTGCCGCCGCGATTGTCAAAGCGCGGGCGGATAAGCCGATAATAACGACGGGGGCTTTGGCGGAACTTGTCCATTCGGTAATGCCCAAACCCAAAGACGGGTCGGATTCGGCGATGCGCACGTTTCAAGCGTTGCGCATTTATGTCAACGACGAATTGGGCGAATTGGAACGCGCATTGGATGCGTCCGTGCATTTGTTAAAGCCGGGCGGACGGTTGGTGGTTGTGACATTCCATTCATTGGAAGATCGGATTGTCAAAAACTTTTTGATTAAAAATTCATCGTTGCGTCCGAATCAAAATCGCCATGCACCCGTTTTGCAACAGGCGGGCGATAAACCTCTGTTCAAAGTGTTGACCAAAAAGCCCGTTTTGCCGACCGACGCAGAAATTAAAAACAACCCGCGGTCTCATTCGGCCAAACTGCGTGCCGCCGTGCGCGAGGAGGATTAGATGCGTTTATGGTTGATAAATTTGTGTTGCATTTTAATTGCCGTTTCATCGGGCATCAGCATGTTCATGTTAAAGTACCGCGTGATTGAAAAGGAAGAAGAATTGTTCCGCATCCATAAACAAATTGCCGCCGATAAACGCGAAATTCATATGTTGAAAGGCGATTGGGCGTTGCTTAACGATCCCGAACGGCTGAAGGTTTTGGTCGAAAAGCAAACGAATTTAAAGGCTATCGGCGCCGATCAGGTTATTGAAGTTTCCGCGTTGCCCGAAAAAAGCGCATCGGATGAAACGGGGGAATAAACATGGCGTTTAAAAAAAAGGAAACCTTTTATTATCCCGGCCGCGAAATCCCGCATACCGCATTGGATAAATATCGGTGTTTGGACGGTGCGACGATGGTGGCTTTGCAAAAGGCGCGTTCGCGCATTACGTTGATTATGGTCGTATTGTCAATTTGCTTTATCGTCATTTTATGCCGCTTGTTCCAACTGACGATTGTTAATTACCAATCGCGCCAATTTGTGCCGTCCGTGTTGAAAACGGATTTTGAATTAAAGCGCAAAAATATTGTCGATCGCAACGGCGTTTTATTAGCAACCGGTGTCCCGACGGTTGATTTGTCGATTAATCCGAGCATGGTTAAAAATCCGTCGGAAGTGGCACGGCGTTTGTCCGAAACATTGCCCGATGTCAGTTATGAAACGATTTTAAAACGTATTGGGCAAGGCGGCAGTTTCCGCTATATAAAACGCAACTTAACGCCCGCCGAACGCAGCAAAGTGAATTGGCTCGGATATTATTTTTTAACCGAAACGCCGGGCGAAAAACGCGTTTATCCTCAGCGCAATTTGTTTTCGCATTTAATCGGCGGTGTGGATATTGATAATAACGGCGTGGCGGGATTGGAAAAATCCTATAACACTGCGCTTGGGAAAGACGATTTAAAATTATCGGTCGATATGGCGGTGCAAGAAACGGCGCGTTCATCGTTGGACAAAGGCATTCAAAAATTTGAAGCGGACGGCGGCGCAGCCATTGTAATGGATGTGCGTACCGCGGAAATTTTGGCGATGGTGTCTTTGCCCGATTATACGCCGAATTTATCGTTAAAATTGACAAAAGAACAGCAATTTAACAAAGCGTCGTTGGGCGTATATGAATTCGGTTCGGTATTTAAATTGTTTAACACGGCAATGGCGCTTGAAAATAAAGATATTACGGTTTGGGATACGTTTGATGTCGGTAAACCTCTTAAAGTCGGACGTAAAGACATTACGGATTACCGTGGGCAAAACAGGCCGTTAACCGTTACGGAAATTTTAATGCATTCGTCGAACATCGGCAGTGTTCTTATTTCACAAAAATCGGGGTATAAAAAGCAACGTGACTTTTTGAAAAGTTTGGGATTTTATGAAGCTTTGCCGATTGCGTTGCCCGAACGTGGCGGCGTATTGGTACCGCGCCAAAAAAAATGGGCGGATACCACATCGGCCGTTGTGGCGTTCGGATACGGGATTTCGGTGTCTCCGTTGCATTTGATATCGGGTGTGGCCGCTTTGGTCAACGGCGGATATTATCGTGTGCCGACTTTTATTAAGGGCGGCAATAAAGGCAAGCCCGAATTCCAAGTGATTTCAAAAGACACGTCCGATAAAATGCGTCATATGATGTGGGCGGTGGTTAATTGGGATATGTCCGATAAAAATCCGGTTGCCAAATACGCCGTCGGCGGCAAAACGGGGTCGGCGAATTTGATTGAAAACGGCAAATATGTCATAGGTGCATTACGCACGACATTTGTCGGGGCGTTTCCGATGAACGATCCCAAGTATATTGTAATGGTTGTTTTGGAAAATCCGAAAGGTATCAAAGAAACGTGGAATTTTAATACGGCCGGTTGGAATGCCAAGCCGGTCGGGCTTGAAATTATTGCTCAAATCGCACCGCATTTGGGTGTCAAACCCGTTGAAGATTACACGCCGCCCAAGTATGTGCAGCGTGCGATTGAAATTTCCAAAGAACATAAAAAGAAACATTAAAAGAGGCGGTTACAATGAAATTGAAAAATTTGATTCAAAATACGGATGAAAAATGCGGTGCCGTTGAAATTGACAATATTACATCCAATTCAAACGATGTCCGCGCGGGTACTTTGTTTGTCGCGCTGAAAGGCGTTAAAACCGACGGTGCGGCTTTTATTCCCGATGCAATCACAAAAGGGGCAGCAGCCGTGTTGGCCGACCGTGAGGTGGCTTCGGATATTCCCGTTGTCCGTGTTTTGAATGCACGGGTGGCGATGGGGCAAATTGCCGATAAATTGTATCCGTCCGACGGATTAATCAAGGCAGCCGTTACCGGTACGAACGGGAAAACGTCTTGTGTCAATTATGTTGCCGCATTGTTAAACGGTTTGGGTATTTTATCGGCCGCTTTCGGCACCATCGGCGTGCAATCGCCCGTATTGAATATCGCAGGATCAATGACAACGCCCGATGCCGTAACCGTGCATAAAATGTTACATGAATTGAATGATGCGGGCGTAAAAGTCGTCGCGATGGAAGCTTCCAGCCATGGGTTGGACCAAGACCGTTTGGTGGGGATTGATTTTGCGGTGAGCGCTTTTACAAACATAACGCAAGACCATTTGGATTATCACGGCGATATGGCGGCTTATTTCAACGCCAAAATGAAATTGTTTTGCGAACGTACGGCCGCGAACGGCATTGTCGTTTTAAATGCCGATATCCCTGAATTTGAAACGATGCATGCACAAATTTTGCAAAAAGGGTTGCGTGTTATTTCTTACGGCGTGAACGGTAACGAATTGAAGTTATTGTCGCGTACGGTTACGCCGACAGGGCAAACGATTGAAGTAAACGCATTCGGAAAAAAATATATGTGCGATTTGAACATCGTCGGCGATTTCCAAGTATCAAACGTGCTGTGTGCCGTCGGCATGTGTATCGGTTTAAACGATATTTATAAACTGTTCGGCGAAACAACCGAGGCGCAATTTATTGATAAAATTTTTGCCTTACTGCCAACTTTGCAAGCGCCCGCGGGACGGTTGGAATGTGTGGGACATTTAAAAAACGGCGCGACCGTGTATGTCGATTATGCGCATACGCCCGACGCTTTGGAACGCGTGTTAAAAACAATGCGCCCGCATACACGGCATGAATTGGTGTGCGTGTTCGGTTGCGGCGGTGACAGAGATAAAACCAAACGCCCGTTGATGGGGGCAATCGCGCAAAAATATGCCGACCGCGCCTATTTGACCGACGATAATCCGCGCACCGAAAATGCCGCCGATATCCGCGCACAAATCAAAGCGGCGGCACCTCAGTCCATTGAAATCGGCGACCGCCACATCGCGATTGATGAAGCCGTACGTTCGTTGCAAGAGGGCGACGTGCTGGTTATTGCCGGCAAAGGGCATGAAACGGGGCAAAAAATCGGAGATACCGTTTATGCGTTTGATGATAAAATCGAAGCACAACTTGCCATAATGCGTGTCGAACAAACGCCGCTGTGGACTTATGACGAATTGCGGGCTTGTTTGGGGGACGCCGTACCGTCGGGGGCGTGCGCTTTCGGCATTTCGATTGATACGCGTACGTTAAAAATCGGTGATATGTATGTTGCCCTTCGCGGCGAACGGTTGGACGGACATGATTTCGTTGCCGCCGCGGTGCATAAAGGGGCAAGCGTTTGTTTGGTTGACCATCAAATTGCGAGTGTGCCCGAATGTAAACAAATCATTGTGACAGATGTTCAACCGGCGTTTGAAAAAATGGGGGCGTTTGCCCGTAACCGCAGCGACGCCGCCTTTATCGAAATTACCGGCAGTTCGGGCAAGACAACGACAAAAGAAATGTTGAAAACCGCGTTGACAGCGCAAGGAAATACTTATGCCACGGCGGGCAATTTAAACGGCAAAATCGGCGTGCCGTTGACATTGACACGCATGGGGCGCGATATGCAATATGCAATTATCGAAACAGGCATGGACCATTTGGGGGATTTGACGAACTTGTCAAAAATGGTGCGCCCGAACGTATCGATTATCACGATGGTGGGGCCGGCTCATTTGGCATATTTTAAAGACGTTGCCCAGATTGCCGAAGCGAAAAGCGAAATTTTTATCGGCCAGGAAAAAGACGGTACGGCTATCATCAATGCCGACAGCCCTTATTGCGCTTTTTTGCGCGATAAAGTCGTTTCAAACGGTATTCGCAATATTATTTCTTTCGGCAAAAATGAACAAGCCGGTTTCAGATTGTTAAACGCGATGCCGAACGGTGATAAAACGATGGTCAATGCAATGGTCGGCGGTGAAAAAATATCTTATTGCATCGGATTTTTGGGCGAACATTTTGCGATGGATTCTTTGGCGGTTTTGGCAGCGGTTGATGCCCTTGGGGCCAGCGTGAAACAAGCGGCTGCCGATTTGTCGCAAACATCGGCGGTTATCGGGCGCGGCGCGGTGCAAAAAATCACGTTGGCGGACGGGCGTTCGTACGATTTAATCGACGATTCTTATAACGCCAACCCGGCGTCGATGGCGGCATCCGTCGGTACGTTGGGCATGCATGAAAATACCGTTAAAATCGCACTGCTCGGCGATATGAAAGAATTGGGCGGCGGCGAAATCGAAATGCATACGAATTTATTACAAAATTTATTGGACAATCATATTTCAAAGGTTTATGCTGTAGGGACTTTGATGAAGCATTTGTTTGATATATTGCCGTCCGATATGAAAGGGGCATGGCGGCAAACGCCCGAAGAAATGGCGGGTGTTGTTTTAAACGAAATGCCTGACGGTGCCGTGTTGTTGGTTAAATCTTCCCAAAGCACGGGTTTGAACAAAATTGTTCCAACTTTAAAAGGGATGCGATAATGCTGTATTTACTTTCGTTTTATGCCAATGAATTTAATCTTTTGAATCTGTTCCGTTATATTTCGTTCCGAACGGGCGGTGCGATTTTTACCGCATTTTTTATCTGCTTGTTCATGGGGCCGCATTTTATTCGGTGGCTTAAGAAAAAACAAGGCGAAGGGCAACCTATCCGCACCGACGGGCCACAAACGCATTTGGCAAAAAAAGGAACACCGACCATGGGCGGATTGATGATTTTGATATCGGCCGCCGCTGCGACGTTATTGTGGGCAAATTGGTTTAATCCGTATGTTTGGATGTTGTTATTTGTCTTGCTCGGATTCGGTTTGGCGGGCATGTTGGACGATTATTTGAAATTAACCAGGCGCAATCCGAATGGCGTGTCGTCACGGCAAAAATTATTTTTGCAATTGGTTGTTTCGATTATCGCATGCGTATGGATGATTATGCTTGAACAAGGGCCGATGGGTACCACATTGACCGTGCCGTTTTTTAAAAACTTGTTCATCGACTTGGGATATTTTTATGTACCGTTCGTGTTGATTGTACTTGTCGGTGCTTCAAATGCCGTTAATTTGACAGACGGTTTGGACGGGTTGGTCAGCATTCCCGTTATTATGTCGGTATTGGTATTTATGGTAATAGCCTATCTTGTCGGTCGTATCGATTACGCATCGTATTTAAAAGTTCATTATGTATTGGGAGCAGGGGAAATGTCCATTTTTTGCGGTGCCGTTATCGGAGGCGTTATGGGCTTTTTGTGGTTTAACGCGCATCCGGCGCAAGTATTTATGGGCGATACGGGTTCTTTGGCTTTAGGCGGCGTGTTGGGAGCTTTGTCCGTTGCAACGAAACACGAAATTGTTTTGGCGATTTCGGGCGGCGTTTTTGTTGTTGAAGCTTTATCGGTTATGATTCAGGTCGGTTCTTATAAATTGCGTGGCAAACGCGTATTTTTGATGGCGCCGATACATCACCATTTTGAAAAAAAAGGATGGAGCGAAACAACCGTTGTCGTTCGTTTTTGGATTGTATCCATTTTGTTGGCTTTGTTGGCTTTGTCTACATTAAAATTGAGGTAGCGCATGGGGTTTGTTTATAAACTGCAGTTGAAAATTTCAAGCGCTTACCGCAGTTTGGATAAAGGGCTTTTAAATGCTGCGTTTATATTGTTGTTATTCGGTTTGTTTTTGACGTTTGCGGCCAGTCCCGGCGTCGCCGAACGCAACCATATTCATCCGTACCATTTCATTAAACGCCAGCTTGTTTTTATCGTGCCGGCCGTTGTCGCAATGTTTTTTACCGCCTGCTTATCTTTTCAACAAATCCGTCGGTTGTCGGGCTTAATTTTCTTGGGGGCTTTATTCGGCATGGCCTATGTCTTGTTGTTCGGTACCGAAGTCAAAGGCGCCACGCGGTGGATTTACCTGTTCGACGTCGGTATTCAGCCGTCCGAATTTATGAAGCCCGCTTTTGCCGTTGTGTGCGCTTGGTTATTGGCTTCGGGGCGTTTGATTAAACAATTTCCGGGCTATATGGTATCGGCGCTTATTTATTTAATTGTCGCGGGTTTGTTGTTTTTGCAGCCCGATATCGGCATGTTGTTTACCGTATCGGCTATTTTCGTCGTCCAATTGTTTTTGTCCGGCATACCGATAATGTTGGTCGGCGTATTGGGCAGCTTTTTAGTGTTCGTCATGATCGGCGCCTATTTTACGTTGGAACATGTCCATTCGCGCATCGACCGCTTTTTAAATCCGGCAAAAGGCGAAGCGTACCAAGTTGAAAAATCTCTGGAAACGCTTAAAAATGCCGGCTGGTTCGGCAAAGGCCCCGGCGAAGGCGTCGTCAAATACGAATTGCCCGATGCGCATACCGATTTCATCATGGCCGTATCGGCCGAAGAATTCGGTTTTATCATCACCGCCATGTTGATTTTGGTCTTTGCGTTTATTATCTTGCGCGGATTTTGGTTAATGCGCGGGGAAAATAATCTTTTTTGTCAAATTGCCGTCGGCGGATTGTTGACACAAATCGCATTTCAAGCTATTGTAAACATTGGTTCAACGCTCAATTTGCTGCCGACCAAAGGTATGACCTTGCCGTTTATTTCCTATGGCGGTTCTTCCTTGGTATCCATCGGTTTTGCTTTCGGCGTGATATTGGGGTTGACAAGGCGGCATACGTTAAGCAGGGGGTTGGAATAAGGAAATGGTTTTAAAACGGCAATTGGTGTATATGTCGGTTTGTAAGATTTTGTTTCTTGCCGTTTTAAAATCATTTTTTGAAGCGGCGGCGGCATGTCCGTACGGTCCGATTACGGTATTTATGCCCGTCAAAAGCATAAAGTATTTAAAAGGATAAAAAGATATGAATGATAAACGACAAAAGAAACCTTTGGCAATCGTCACAACCGGTGGCAGCGGCGGTCATATTTTCCCGGCCGAAGCCATCAGCCAAGCATTAATCGGGAAAGGGTTTGATGTTGTCTTTGTCACCGACAAGCGCGGCAAAGCTTTCCAAGGGTTAAAGGGGGTTAAAGTTTATAACCTGATGGCAGAACACGTAATGGGGCGGTCGTTTTTCGGTAAAATGGCGGGAGCCTTTAAACTTTATTGCGGTGCGATTCAAGCGTTATTTTTGCTCAAGAAATTAAAGCCGGCCGTCGTGGTCGGTGTGGGCGGCTATGCTTCATTGCCCGCCGTTTTGGCGGCACATTTATGGCACATTCCCGTGGTGCTTCACGAACAAAATGCCGTCTTGGGGCGCGCCAATCGGGTATTGGCACACAACACACGTTTGATAGCGTTATCATTCGAACCGACGTTGCGTGTGCCGGATGATGTTCGCACGGTGTTGGTCGGTATGCCGGCTCGTGCCGATGTGTTGGCACGTGCCAATGCACCGTATCCGTTGACGGATGACGGATTCCGGTTGTTGATTTTCGGCGGTTCGCAAGGGGCAAGCTTTTTTTCAAAACGGTTACCCGAAGCATTTAAATTATTACCCGCCGACATAACGGCCAAAATGCATGTAACGGCTCAGGTACGTGCCGAAGACATGGAAAAAACGCAAGAACTTTACAAAGGGATTCCTTTTAAATCCGTCACGTTAAAATCATTTTTTGACAATATGCCCGAATTGATTGAAAAGTCGCACTTGATTATCGGCCGTGCGGGGGCGTCGACAATTACCGAAGCGGCGATTATCGGCCGTCCCGCCATTTTAATTCCGTTGCCGTCGTCGGCGGATAACCATCAAATGGAAAATGCCAAACGGTTTTCCGATGCCGGCGCCGGTTGGTTGATGAGCGAAGGGAATTATGAACCCGAAAAATTTGCCGCCCGGTTGGCTCAGATGGTGGGTGAACCCGAAATTTTATACCAGGCAGGTACTCAAGCGCGCAAAATTGCTTTGCCCGATGCGGCCGAAAAAATGGCGGATGTTGTCGCGGATATTGCGAAAGGAAGCATGCGATGAAAATGAAAAACTTACTCCCTTTGAAAAAAGTCCATTTTATCGGTATCGGCGGTATCGGTATGAGTGCCGTCGCCGAAATGTTGGATGAACTCGGCATAGCGGTGCAAGGATCGGATGCCGCGCAAAGTGCCAATACCGACCGTTTGAAAAAAGAAGGGATTAAAGTTTTCATCGGGCATGATAAAAAGAATTTGGACGGTGTTGACAGCGTTGTTGTTTCCACCGCGACGCCTCAAAACAATGTTGAATTGGTTGAAGCCGGCCGCCGTGGTATCCCGGTTGGGCATCGCAGCGAAATGTTGGCCGAAATTTTGCGTTTTAAACAAAGCATTTGTGTATCGGGCACGCATGGCAAAACAACAACTTCTTCATTGATTGCCAGCATTTTGATGCAGGCGCGTTTGCGCCCCAGTTTTGTTATCGGCGGTATTTTAAATTCTCAGCGTTCCAATGCCCGTTTGGGGCGCGGCAGATGGGTTGTGGCTGAAGCTGACGAATCGGACGGGTCGTTTTTAAAATTGCCGACGACAATTTCGGTTGTGACCAACATTGATGCCGAGCATATGAATTTTTACAAAACTTTCGATAACATGAAAAATGCCTATCGCGTTTTTATGAACAACACGGCTTTTTACGGAGCTTGCGTGGCGTGTATCGACCACCCTGTCGTGGCCGAATTGGCGGGGGAAATCCAAGGGCGCAAAATCATTACGTACGGGTTGAACAAGAGTGCCGACGTGCATGCCGACCATATTCGGGCCGAAAAAGGGCGTTTGATTTTTGACGTGTTTGTCCGCAGCGGCGCAAAGTTTAAAAAGATGAAGGATGTCGAACTCAAGATGTTCGGCAAACACAATGTCCAAAATGCTTTGGCGGCCATTGCGGCGGCTTTGCGCGTCGGCGTGAAAGAAGAACATATCAAAAAAGCATTGAAAAATTTTGAAGGCATTCAACGGCGTTTGACCAAACGCGGCACGGTCGGCGGTGTTGACATATATGACGATTACGCTCATCATCCGGCGGAAATAGCGGCAACGTTGGCGGCAGTCAAAGAATCTTTGAACCATGGCGAAAAAGTAATTGCCGTTTTTCAACCGCACAGGTATTCACGTTTTACCGATTTGTGGAATGAATTTTTGAGTGCGTTTAAAGATGCCGACGCCGTTATCGTAACGGATGTTTACGCTTGCGGGGAACCTGTCGCGGAAGGGGCAACGAAAGAAGCGTTTGCAAAAGCGTTAAGTGCCGTTCATCCGCAAGTCGCCGTTATGGATGATTTTAACGAGTTGGACGGTTTGTTAAAACGGTTTGCCAAAAAACATGATGCCGTTGTAGCGTTGGGTGCAGGCGACATTTCCAAAAAAGTAACACAATTTGTCGAAAGGCGGACAAGGTAACAAAATGAAAAATATTTTTAAAAAAATGTTTAAAAGAAATGTATCGATTATCGATGCAATGCCGCCGTTGAAGGGAAAAGTATATGAAAATCAACCGCTGAACAAAAAAAATTGGTTCGGCGTGGGCGGCCCGGCGCAAGTATACGTGGAACCGGCCGATTTAAATGATTTAATCCGTTTGATGCAATTCAAACCGCAAGTGCCCGTGACGGTTTTGGGGGCAGGCAGCAATTTGCTCATCCGTGACGGCGGTATTGTCGGCATTACGGTTCATTTAGGTAAAGAATTTTCGAAAATTACCGTTAAAGATGAAATGATATACGCCGGGGCGGGTGCTTCTTTGATGGAATTGGCTCGTGTGGCGGCTAAACAAAATTTGGCGGGTTTTGAATTTGTGTCCGGTATCCCCGGCACAATCGGCGGCGGCATTCGGATGAACGCCGGCGCGCACGGCCGGTCTTTGGAAGACATTTTGGAATGTATCCAAGTTGTAACCGGTGAAGGCGAATACCGTGAAATTGACCCGAAAGAAACGGAAGTATTCGGCTATCGTACCTGTTATTTGCCGACCGATTGGATTTTTGTCGGTGCGATTTTTAAAGGGCAAAAAGGCGACGGCGTTGCGATTTCCGAAAAAATGGCCGCTTATAAAAAGCAACGGGAAAATGCTCAGCCCATCGGCGTGCGTACGGCGGGGTCGATGTTTAAAAATCCGCAAGGGTTGCAAGCATGGGCATTGATTGACAAAGCCGGTATGCGCGGTGCCAAAGTCGGCGGGGCGGCCGTATCGGAAAAACACGCAAACTTTTTGATTAACCTCGGTCATGCGACGGCGGATGATATTGAACGGTTAGCCGAAGATATTCGTGCAAAAGTTTGGGAAAAAAGCGGGGTTGAATTGGAATGGGAAGTGCGTCGCGTCGGCGTGCGTAAGGAAAGGGATTGACAATGCGCAAAGTAGCAGTTTTAATGGGGGGCATATCTTCGGAACGCGAAATATCCCTTCAAACGGGACAGGGGGTTTTAAGCGCGCTGAATCAAGCGGGCTATCACGCTTTCCCCGTTGATTTAACGCATAATACAGATGAATTCGTTTCGATTATGAATCGTGAAAAACCCGAAGTCGTTTTTAACGCTTTGCACGGGAAATACGGCGAAGACGGATGTGTGCAGGGCGTGCTGAATTTAATGCAAATTCCTTATACGCATTCGGGCGTGATGGCGTCCGCCATTGCGATGAATAAAAGCATGACCAAACGGATTGCCGAAACTTTGGGCATTTATGTGCCTCGGGAATACTTGGTTGACCGCGAAGATGTTTTGAACGGCAAAACTTTGCCGTATCCGTATGTGGTCAAGCCCAATGACGAAGGGTCGTCGGTCGGCGTTTATATTATTCGCAATCAAAGTGAAGAAAAAGAATTGTTATCGCGGTGGCCGTATAAAAATAAAGTATTAACGGAAACGTATATCCCGGGGCGTGAATTATCGGTTGCCGTACGCGATGACGGGCCGCTTGGGATAGTCGAAATTATTTCCAAAGAAGGGTTTTACGATTTTACAAACAAATATACGGCGGGACGTGCCGAACATATTATCCCGGCAAAAATTGTCAAAAAAGATTATCAAAAAATGATGGATGCGGCTTATGCGATGCATCAAGCATTGGGTTGCCGCGGTGTTACGCGCAGCGATTTCCGATATGACGAAACGCGAAAAGACGGTGAACGGTGCTTGTTTTTGGAACTTAACACCAATCCCGGCATGACGCCGATGTCGTTGGTGCCCGAAATTGCCGCCCATCAAAATATTTCGTATCAGCAGTTGGTTATTTGGTTGGTTGAAAGAGCGACATGCGACAAGTAAAGACAAACAAAAAAGGTTTTTCGTTAAAGGCTAAAATCATTATCGGGACAATCGTCTTTTTGATGATGGCGGCGGCCGTGTTTTTGGTGTCTCCGGTCGGTCGGCAGACGCTTGAAAAAGCCGGTGTGTTATGGCAAGATATATGCGGGCGGTCGGATTTGCAATTAAAGCATGTGTTGATTATGGGACATTCGATGACAACGAAAAACGAAGTGATGAATGTTTTGAATTTGCGCCAAGGCATGCCGATTGCGCAGGTGGATTTAGCCGATGTGCGCACGCGCGTGATGGGATTGCCATGGGTGCAAGAAGCGGTTATCGAACGGTATTTGCCGGATACGGTTTATATTAAATTGGCCGAAAAAACGCCGATAGCCGTTTGGCAGAATAAAAAGAAATATTTCCCGTTGGACGAACAAGGTCGCATCATTGCCGACAATACCAAAAAATTGTCAAACCTGATTTTGGTCGTCGGAACGGATGCAAGGGCAAAAACGCCGGAACTTATCAGGTTGCTTGACCGATTCCCGACATTGCAATCGGCGGTTAAATCGGCTGTGCGCGTCGGCGAACGGCGTTGGAATTTAATCTTTCATTCGGCCGAAGACGGGTTGGTGGTTTATTTGCCCGAAACACACCCCGAAAAGGCATTGGAACGGCTTGCAAAATTACAATCGGCAGACAGTATTTTGGATAAAGATTTAAAGGTTATCGATTTAAGGTTGGAAGACCGCTTGATTGTGCGTACGCGTGATGTTGACAATTCAAAAGGAAAGGGGAAAAAATAATGCTGCATTTTTCCTCAAAACGAAAATCGTATATGGCTTTGTTGGATGTCGGCACGTCGAAGGTGTGTTGTTTGGTTGTGCGTATGAATGCCGATCAAAAACCCGAAGTTGTCGGATACGGCTATGCGCCGTCCAAAGGCATTAAAAACGGCGCCATCGTCGATTTGGACAAAGCGACCGATTGTATTTCAAGTGTGTTGGAACAGGCGGAAAAAGGCGCCGAACGCCCGATTGACAAAGTAATTGTCAACATTTCGTCATCGTCGTTGAAATCTTTGCAATTTTATGAGGAGGTTGAAATTTCCGACGGGCGGCAAATCAGTGCGTCGGATGTGAAAAAGTTGGTCGATACGGCGGTTGCGTCGCATATCCCCAGCGGCGATGAAGTTTTGCATTCTTTTCCCTTAAGTTATGTCGTCAACGATGAACAAGGCGTTGAACCGCGCGGCATGTACGGCAACAGATTGGGCGTCCATATGCATATGATTTTATTGGATGAAAGCCAATCGCGCAATCTGGTTGCCGTTTTGGACAGGTGCCATGTCGGCATTGAAATGAAAGTCGCAACGCCTTATGCGGCGGCTTTGGCCGTGTTATCGGACGAAGAAAAGGAAATCGGCGCAACCGTTTTGGATATGGGGGCGGGCACGACGAATTTTGCAACATTTTTAGGCGGATGCTTGGTGAATTTGGGGTTGGTGCCGACCGGCGGCAATGCCATTACGCGCGATATTGCCCAAGGGTTAAGCTGTTCGCTCAGCGCGGCTGAGCGGTTGAAAAATTTAAACGGTGCCGCCTTTTTATCGCCGCGCGATAATTTGGAAAGGTTAATTGTACCGGTTTTGGGGGACGAAGAAGGGGGAAACATTCAAATTCCGCGGTCGGATTTAATTTCGATTATCATTCCGCGGGTTGAAGACATTTTGGAAAAAACAAATCTTTTGTTGGATGAAAAGCCTCAGTTTTTAATTGCGATGCGCCGTTTGGTTTTGGCGGGCGGGGGCAGCATGTTGCAAGGCATCAAAGAAAAGGCGGCGGCCGTCATCGGTTCGACGGTGCGCCAAGGAAAACCTGGTGTTTTAAGAGGTTTGCCGACACAATTTGACGCCTATACTTTTTCCACCTGTATCGGTTTGTTAAAATATGCTATGATACGTCAAAAGAATATTATTTTAAATTCGTCTGCCGGGCTTGACACCCCGAAAGTGACAAAAAACAGTTTCATAAGAAAGGTAGGTAAATGGTTAGTTCAGAATTTCTAAATAAAGACAGTTCGTTGTCCATCGGTTTGGCAACCCCGCCGCCGGAAGTTTTATTAACGCCCAATATCGGTGTTATCGGTGTCGGCGGTGCGGGCGGCAATGCCGTTAATAACATGATTACGACGGATTTGACAGGCGTATCTTTTTTCGCGGCTAATACCGATGCGCAAGCTTTGTCAAAATCGTTGACCACCGACCGAATCCAATTGGGCGTGTCTTTGACACAAGGGTTGGGCGCGGGCGCCGATCCCGAAATCGGGCGCCAATCGGCCGAAGAAGCTGTCGATAAAATCAAAGAATATTTGACCGGTTTGCATTTGTTGTTTATTACGGCCGGTATGGGCGGCGGTACAGGTACGGGCGCGGCGCCAGTCATTGCCAAAGTTGCCAAAGACATGGGCATTTTAACCGTCGGCGTGGTATCCAAACCGTTCCGTTTCGAAGGGGGCAAACGCATGCGCACGGCCGAAAACGGCATTGAAGAATTGCAAAAAATCGTGGATACGCTGATTGTGATTCCGAATCAAAATTTGTTCCGAATTGTTGCCGATTCGACAACGTTTGCCGAAGCGTTTAAAATTGCCGATGATGTGTTATGCCAAGGTGTGCGTTCAATTACCGATTTGGTCATGAATCCGGGGTTGATTAACTTGGATTTTGCCGATGTTAAAACGGTAATTGCCCAAATGGGTCGCGCGATGATGGGAACGGGTGAAGCATCGGGCGAAAACCGCGCTTATGTCGCGGCGGAAAAAGCGATTTCGAATCCTTTGTTGGAAGAAGGCACGATAAAAGGGGCGCGCAGTATTTTAATCAACATTTCGGGCGGTTCGGATTTGACGTTAAGTGAAGTCGATTTGGCAACCGAACGCATTACGTCCGAATTATCGCAAGATGCCAATATTATTTTCGGTACGACCACCAATGATGAGTTGGAAGGCAAAATCCGCGTTTCATTGGTTGCAACGGGTATTTTAAAAGGCGGCGAACAAACAACGGCGCCCGCGCCCGAACGGCCGAAACCGTCCGTTCAAGAAACGGTCGTGCCGGTGCCGTTTGTGCCCGAAATCGAACCGATTGCCGAAGAACCCGAAACTTTGGCACAACAACCCGAATTGATTGAAACAACAACGGTTACGATTACCCAAAGCGAAATGTCGTCGCAAGATTTTGCAACGCCTCCGCCGCCGTCATTTGTCGATATTGCGGTGGAAGTTTCGCAAACGCATACGGTGCCCGAACCCCCTTTATTTGATGAAGAAGTTCCCGAAATTCCGGCGGCGGTGCCTGTGGATGATATACCCGAAATTCAAGAACCCGTCAATGTCGATGTTAAAAAGGCCGACGCAAATGTCAAAGCGGCTCGGGGCAGTTTGTTTGATTTGGTGCCGGGGTTGATGGGCAAAACCAAAGATAAAAAAACAAAGCCCAAAGAAATTCCGACAATTATGGATGATCGGTTTGATTTGCCGTCTTTTTTAAAGGGGAAATAAAGGCTTTTTAAGCGGTAAAGAATGTTCTTTATATCCGTAAAAAAAACAGGCGTGTCCGCAAACCGCGCCTGTTTTTTGTTTAAATTTATCAATGTGTTTGAACGGTTTTTTTAATATCGCTTAATTGAGGCCTTTTGATTTTGTTTGCCATGGCGTTGCCCTCCCTTATCGGCTTTATTAAAAATTAATTTTTTCGGTGCTTTAAAGTCCGATTTGTATTTAAGATATTCATGTACGTTAATTTTGAACGTTTTTGAAACGCCCTTTAAAAATATTCATGAATAGGCAACCAGCGGACACAGGCATCATAACCAATTCGGAATTTTTTGTCAATAAAAAATTGACAAATAAAAAATTTACCCAAAAAACACAGCGTATTTTTTTAAGTTGGATATTTTGAAAGGCGATATTGTTGAAAATAAAGGGAAAAATACCATTGGCCTTTGATAAAAAAGGTATCCCCCGCCGCCGGTTTTATACCCCCAAACGGGTCATTCCCAAAAATTTGTCGTGACGTGTGCGTTTAAGTTCGTCGCCCGATTTGCCATTCAATTCTTTTAGTGCTTTTTTAAGCGATTCTTTGACATTTGCCATAGTGACTTCGGGGAATCTGTGTGCCCCGCCGGCGGGTTCGGGAATAATTTCGTCAATTACGCCGAAATTGTATAAATCCTGAGCCGTCAGCTTCAAAATTTCGGCCGCTTTTGGGGCAAATTTATGGTCTTTCCATAAAATCGACGCGCACCCTTCGGGCGAAATAACAGAATAAATCGAATTTTCAAGCATCATGACTTTGTTGCCCGCGGCCATCGCAATCGCACCGCCCGAGCCGCCTTCGCCGATGATAACGGATATGACGGGCACTGTCGCATCCAAACAAGCTTCCGTCGAAGCGGCAATCGCTTGCGCCGCACCGCGTTCTTCGCCTTCGGCCCCCGGAAAAGCGCCGGCCGTATCGACCAACGTAATAACGGGAATGTCGAATTGTTCGGCCAAATGAATCAAGCGGATAACCTTGCGGTAGCCTTCGGGTTTTGCCGAACCGAAATTATGTGCCAAACGCGTTTCGGTGTCGTGCCCTTTTTCATGGCCGATGACCATAATCGTTTGGTCGTCCAATTTTGCGAATCCGCCGACAATGGCTTTGTCTTCGGCAAAAGAACGGTCACCGCACAAAATTGAAAAGTCGGTGAAAATCGTGTTGATGTATTCCAACGTATGCGGACGGTTTTCATGACGTGCGACGGCGCATTTTTGCCAAGGCGTTAAATTTTTGTAAAGTGCTTCCAAATTTTTTTGTTTTTTTTCGGCTAAACGTTCCAATTCTTTTGCCAAAAGTGCCGAATCGCCCGCTTTTGTCATTTGTACTTCTTCAATGCGGGCGTCAATTTCCAATATTTTATTTTCAAAGTCTAAATATTGCATTACATTTTCCTTTTGTTTTGATTTTTGAAATTATACACGGTATAATGCCGTTTGTCCAGTCAGGAAAAACGGATTTCACAAAAAGGAAATAAAATGTCTGTTACTGTTTTATGGTTAATCGGAAGTTTGGCGGCGCTGTTGTGGGTGTCGGCTGTCGGGTTTATTGTTTTTTCTTGGGTTTTGCTCAATCGCCAACAAGAAGTTTTTCTCCATATTTTGGCGCGGTTACAGCGGTTGGATGACGCGTTGTCGGTACGGCGCGCTAACATGCCGAAACAAAAGACAGCCTTGTCAATTCCCAAAGATGAACCCATTAAAAAATATGCGTCCATTTCTTTGCCGGACGATGTTGAAATTTCATTTGTGGAAAAAGATAAATAATGCCGATATATACTCAACCGCGGATGTGCATTCATTTAAATCGTTTGGCGGAAAATTATCACGCCTTAAAAAAAACGGTGCCGTCTGCCATATCGGCCGCGGTCGTTAAAAATGATGCGTACGGATTGGGGGCAATCGCAGTTGCGCGGCGTTTGTATATTGAGGGGTGCCGCTATTTTTTTGTCGCTCATGCTTTTGAAGGTGCGCAAATCCGCCCGCATGTTGAAAACAGCGATATTTATGTTTTGCAAGGATGCGGGGCGGACAGTGTCGATGTGTTTAAAGCGGCGCATTTAACACCCGTCATATCGACGGTAAAACAATTACGGTTTTGGCAGCAAAATGCTTTTGACGATATTCGTCCGATTGTGCAAGTCGAAACGGGTTTGAACCGGTTAGGGCTCAAGTTATCCGAAGTGTCCGCTTTGACGGTTGAGCAGAAAAAATCTTTTTCATTTGTATTGTCGCATTTGGCGTGTGCGGATGAACCCGCCCATTTGATGAACGAACGCCAAAGGGCGACATTTGAAGCGGTTAAAACTTTTTTCCCCGATACGCCCGCGACTTTATCCGCAACGGACGGCGCTTTTTTGGGACAAAATTATCATTTTGACATGGTGCGATTCGGCGCGGGTTTATACGGGTTAAATCCGTTTCATCCCGTTTCATCGCAATTTCAAGGCTTAACGTTAAAACCCGTTATGTATGTTTCGGCGCCGATTTTAAGGATTGCTGATTTAAAAAAGGGAGAATATGTCGGATACGGTGCAACATTCCAAGCATCGGAAAATATGAAAATTGCCACTGTTTCAATCGGGTACGGGGATGGGTTGCCCCGCTCGTTAAGCAATACCGGGTGTGTGCGCATCAACGAACATTTGGCGCCGATTGTCGGGCGTGTTTCAATGGATAACATTATGTGTGACGTCAGCGATGTTGACGCCGTGCAAGAGGGCGATTACGCCGCCGTTTTGGATGATGTGTACACGGCGGATGACATAGCCGCGTATGCCGGAACAATCGGCTATGAAATACTTTCAAATTTGGGTAAAGGAGTCAGGTTTTGCAAATCATATATCGGGTAGGTTTGATTGTATTGTTGTTTGCAATTTGGATGTTGCCGCCTTTGGCAAGGGCCGAAACGGTCATGCCGAAACATGCCGTCGCCATGCATGGAGAACCGAAATATAAGGAAGGTTTTGCCGCTTTTGATTACGTTAATCCCGAAGCGCCCAAAGGCGGTACGTTGCGCCAAGGCGCCATCGGTACGTTTGACACGTTTAATCCGTTTGCGCTCAACGGTATTGCCCCCGGCGGCATCGGGTTAACCTATGACACATTAATGGTGCAAAGTTTGGATGAACCTTTTTCGTTATATGGCTTGGTGGCCGACAAAATCGAAATGCCGCATGATAGGTCTTGGGTTGCGTTTCATATCAACACATCGGCAAAATTTTCGGATGGGACTCCCATCACGGCCGACGATGTTATTTTTTCGTTTGAAACGTTACGTGACAAAGGGTTGCCGACATACCGATACTATTATAACGATGTTGAAACGGTGGAAAAAACAAGCGAATCGCGCGTTGTGTTCCGTTTCAAAAAAAATATTTCGAATCGCGAATTGCCGTTGATTTTGGGGGAATTGCCGATTTTAAGCAAAAAATTTTGGATGGGCAAAGATTTTTCAAAAACGATTTTGACACCGCCCGTCTCCAGCGGCCCTTACAAAATCAAATCATTTGAACCGGGTCGTTCGATAATGTATGAACGCGATGGTAATTATTGGGCAAAAGATTTGAATGTCAATAAAGGCCTTTATAATTTTGATACCGTTAAATACGATTATTACCGAGATGCAACGGTGGCAACCGAAGCGTTTAAAGCGGGTGATATTGATATACGCATTGAAAACGAAGCCAAAAAATGGGTTTCTTTTGCCAAGGAAGACGCCGTTAAAGACGGCAAAATCAAGATGGCGAATTTTTATCATGAATTGCCCAGCGGCATGCAAGGGTTTGTCTTTAATTTGCGCCGCCCGATTTTTGCAGATCCCAAAGTGCGCGAAGCATTGAATTATGTTTTTGATTTTAATTGGACGAATACCAATTTATTTCACGGTTTGTATAAGCGCACGACAAGTTTTTTTGACAATTCGCCGTTGAAAGCGCCGCCGTTGCCGGCAAAGCAAGAATTAAAATTGTTAAACTCGTTGAAAAACCAATTGCCGCCCCAAGTTTTTACGCAAGAATTTAAATTGCCCGATACGCAAAATATGCGTGTGAATTATGCCAAAGCTTTATCCTTATTGGGCAAAGCCGGTTGGCGTATCCACCAAGACGGCATTTTAAGAAATGAAAAAGGGGAACCGTTTGAATTTGAAATATTGTTGGATGCGGCTTCCGCTTCGGCGTGGGAACGCATTACATTGCCGTTTATCGGCCAATTGAAACGGTTGGGCATTCGTGCAAAAGTCAGTGTCGTGGATGTTATCCAATATAAAAACCGCATGGACAATTTTGATTACGATATGATTGTGGCCGTTTGGGGGCAATCATTATCCCCGGGGAACGAACAGCGGTATTTTTGGGGGTCCGAAGCGGCCGATTCGCAAGGGTCAAGCAACTACGCGGGGCTTAAAAATCCGGCTGTTGACGCGTTGATTGAAAAAGTCATTGCGGCCGATTCGAACGAAGAGCTTTTAACGGCCGTGCATGCGTTGGACAGAGTTTTGTTATGGCAATATTTAATTATTCCGCATTGGCATACGTCGATGCACAGAGTGTTGTATTGGGATAAATTCGATATGCCGTCCGCTCGGCCGACGAAAGGTATTAATTTTATGAGTTGGTGGATGAAACAATAACGGAAGGCAGTTATTTTATGCTTGCCATATCGGATAAAACGTTTTATGATAAAAGCATCATTTACAGTTTTCAAAAGGATATCGATATATGAAAAAAATTTTGCTCGGCTCGCTTGTTTCATTAACGGTTTTCGCCACGGCCGTCGATGTGTCGGCCCAAGGCGCATTTTGGTCGTATGATGAAGAAGGGCGCGAAGCGGTTATCCCTGCGCAATGTGACGGACAGTTTGACGAAACGCGCGGTGGCGTTTTCATGCCGACCCCCGATGAATTGTTTGAACAAGGGGAAGCCTTTTTGGTCGAACAGGGCCCCGGCCGTATTAACGCGGGATATTGTTTGATTTCGGCTGCCGTGCAAGGCCATGTGGAAGCGCAATACAGATTGGCGCAGTTGTACAATAAAGGCATTGTTTTGCCGCAAAATGATTTGGTGGCTTACAAGTGGGCATACATTGCCGCGCTCAACGGGCATAAAGATGCCGAACAATTGGCGTTGATGTTGGAACAATTCATGTCCGCCGAAGATGTCCAATTGGCAACGGCATCCATTCAAGACATGATTCCCGAAATGACGGCCAAAAAACAAGCCGATTTATCCGAACAGGAACGATTGTTGGAAGAAAAGCAAATTGAACTTGAAAAAATTAATGCCGAAATTGATGCCATGTTGGGCATTAAATTTAAATCCGACGTTTTGCCGGGGCAAGTTGCCGTCAGAAAGAAACAGGAAGAAGCGGCTCAACAGGCTGCCGATAACGGAAACGGCAACAAACGTAACGTGCCCGGAATACCGGCGCAAGGCATTTTTTCGGATAAAGACCGTATGAAGTAACGGGCATTTTAAGGCGTAAGGCAATAAAAAGTGCTTGACTTTTAACTTTTTATGGCATATAAAGCAGATCTTAGTTTAATTAATTTTTAAATATAGAGGATCAAACATGGCCAATTTAAAATCGGCAAAGACACGTGTCAAACGCAATAACAAAAGAGCTGTTATCAATTCGAATCGTTTGAATGCTGTCAGAACGGAAGTTAAGAAAACAAGAAAGGCAATTGCCGAAGGCAATAAAGAAGCAGCAATGGCCGCTTTTAAATCCAGCGAAGCATTGTTGGCTCGTGCCGCCAATCGCGGGACAATCCACAAAAATACGGCTGCCCGCAAAATTTCAAGATTGGCTGCTGCCGTTAAGGCAATGGCATAATCCGTTTTTTTTGTGTTTATCGAAAAACGCAAATAACGGCTTGTTTCATTTAATTTTAAAACCCCCTTCCTTAATTTAAAGGGGGTTTTAGATTGTTTGTTCCGAATAACCGTTTTATTTTTCGTTTTGCAAAAATTTAAAAAATACTTTTGAAAAAACGGTCAACGGTCTTCACGCATATGTCCCGGGTTGTTGAAATCGGTTTGTGCCGCTTTTATTTTTGCAGGCGGCCAAGTTTTATCCGCCGTTTTATCGGCCGTTGTTTCGGGAAGTGATGCAAGCGTTTGCGGAGGGTTGTTTTTTGCCGCATAAGTCGAAAAATCAAACAGCCGCCATAAACATCGGCGGGACATGTCAAATTCGCCCGTTGTGCCGTCAATTAATTTCCCCGTTTTGAAATCAAATAAAATATCTTGCGGCCGCAAAACACCTTCAAAATCGCCGAGTCGGCTTTTAAAACGGACAATGCCGTCTTTATCCTTTTGCGCCGAAACCCCCGCGTACAACACGGGGAAATTTTTTTGTTCTTCTTTTGTCGCATTTTGCGCATAAAACGTAATGCTGAATGCTTCTTTGGGCTCTAAAGTTTGTCCCATCAGCATATAAAAAGCACGAGGGTCCACAACCTCATCGGACGGAATTTCCAAATCCCGCATGATTTGTGAATGCAATTCGGCGGGTTGCGTTTCGGATTCTTGGGCAGTAAATGTGATTTCCATTGTTCCGATGTAATCGGGGGCGTTTAAATGGGATGTTCGGTTCATTTTAAATCCTTTCGGTATGGTATGTATGTTAGTCACAGTATAGCGCAGATTTTGTCGGACTCCAAGAATAAAAAATATAATGCAAATTATTTTAGTGCGGCCGCGCGCGGCATATGCGAAATGCGGGCAGCTTGGGTTTGTCCCGAACGGCCTTGGTGGTTTGAATGGATGATAAAATAAGCGTTGGCACATAAAATCAAGGCCCCGCCGAACAATTCGTTCCATGTCAGGCGCGTATCCAAAAACACGGCATCCAACACGGCCGCCGTGACGGGTTCCAATAACAATACCAAGCCCAAAACCAGCGGCCTGATTTTTTTGGCGGCTTTGTAAAACAAAAAGTCGGCGCCGATGGAAACCAATAACGTATAGGCAATGACAAACAGCCAAACAATCCAACTTTGGTTCAAATTAAATCCCATAATGTTTTCGTTGTCGCCGAACAACAACCGAAAAACGGGAATCATCAAAATAAACGGTATCGATTGGTATAAATTTGTAAAAAAAGTGACGGTAACGGGTTTTAAATTTTTGGAGTAATAAGCATTGTTTAAAATAATCCAAGCCGACATCGCAATCCCGCCCAATAAGGCCAAAATAAATCCGGCTGCCGAAAAACGGATGGCATGCCACGGCGCAATCAATAAGATTAATCCCACGAATGTCAGCAAAATTAAAATTGTGTCTTCATAGCTGAATTTTGCGCCTTTGTATAAAGTATAAAGGGTTGTCCACAACGGTTGCGTGTAAATTAAAAACACGGTTAAGGATACGGACAATCCTAAAAATAACGGGATGAATTGCCCGATTTGAATCATCACGACCGCGATAAAATAGGCTATGCCGATCAGCATCGGCGCTTTGAAAAAAGCTTTGTATTCGGGTTTTGTGATGAGCAATAAAACAACAGCACCGATTAAATTCGGGATAATCAAAACTTCAATCATTGAAAAGCCGTATTTGTTCATCATTTTGCCGCCGAATACCAACAGCCCGAACAAAAGGCCCGAAGCAATTAGCGCCAAATAATACGGTACGATTTTCGAATTCATTTTTCCCCCGTCGAATAAAAATTCGTCATTGTATTTACACATGTTAAAAATACCTTTTAATCAAATAAGCAATCAAAACACTCTTGTCAAATTTAAAGAAATATAAAAATTTTACGGCTGCCCGTGATTTTTAATTGTTTTGTGAACTCAAAGCCCTTTTGCCGTTCGAACACGTAACCTATATAGGATTAAACGATAAAAAAACGGAGAAACTTATGAAAAAATTATTAATACCGTATTTGTTTTTTATATTATGTTGGCTTGTCGTGACGGTTGCGGCAGCTCAAACCAAAGAAGTGCCGCCGCCCAAAGTGTCGATTGCCGTCGACAGCCAAAGCATTGATAAAAACGTTAAAGACAAACTTTTAAGTGTGCCTGCTATTGATGCCGTTATGACGGATACGCCCGATTATGCCAAAATCAACAAAGCGTTGGCGTTGGCGCAAAAAACGTTGAATGATGCCAAAACAACGCGTACGCAAATGAATGCGTATGTGCGTTCGTTTACGAATTTGCAAGATTATCTTGCCAAAGCCAAAGCCGCGGCGCAAGATAGTTTAAACAGTGTTCAAACGCGCCTGGACGCTTTGGGGGCAGTGCCCGCCGACGGGGCGGAATCCAAAGACATTGCCGCCAAACGTAAAGAATTTCAAGTTGAAGCCGATATGATTAAATCTCAAACGGCATCGGCCGATTTAATTTTAACGAATATTGACGAATTAAACAAAATTATTTTAAATCGTCGCAATCAAGAGTTATTGAATAATATTTTGGTTAAGCAAAGTTCAATATTCGAACCGAAAGAGTTTGTAAAATCTATGGTCGGTTTTGCGGGATTTTTGTATGACATTGTCAAATCGCCCGTTGCTTGGTATACCCAAATGTCGCCTGACGGGCAACAAAGCGTCCGCGAACATTTGTCCCATGTCGTTTTGGCCGTTGTTTTGTCTTTATTGTTGGCAGTTTTTTTAAGCTTTTTGATTAAACGCAAATTCGGTTATCGTTTGACGGATGATACGCCCAGCTATGGCAAACGGGCGATAACCGCCGCTGCCGAATTGATTGCAACGGGCTTGATTCCCGCGGCGATGATTGGCGCTTTTTTGATTTGGTTTAAAAATAACGAAATTATGAATAACGGCAATTTCGGTATTTTTATTACGTACGGTTGTTATTATTTATTGGGCATATTTTTGCTCAGAGCCATTATCAAAGTTGTTTTTACGCCGAACAATCCGAAATGGCGTTTAATTGAAGTGTGCGACGCGTGGGCAAAATCGCTTTATAAAGCATTGTTGTTTTCAATCATTGCCATCGGTATTTTTTCTTTTTTCGGCTGTGTTGCCATTCAAACGCACTATGCGGCGGACGTTATTTATGCATTGAAATTGTTGGCGGATGCCGTTAAAGCCTTTTGTATTGTCGTTATTGCGCAGACGGCTTTGTATGATAACAAAAGCTTGTCGGATGAAGATTTGCAAAACGAAGCAAATTTCACGTCGATGAGTTTTTCATCAAAGGCCAGTATTGGGTCGTCCTTTGCGGCCGTTATTGCTTTTGTGCCGTCGTTGTTCGGCTATATTGTTTTGTCCGAATTTATATTGGACCGCATTATCGCTTCGTTCATTTTAATTGGCGCGCTTTATATTATTAACCGCCTGATTCGCGTTATATTCCACGCGATTTTATTGTTAAAGTTTTGGCGCCGTACGTTGCGCATTTCGCCCAAAACGTTGGTCAAAACCGAATTTTGGTTTACGTTCTTTTTAAACCCCTTAATGATTGTGTTTGCCGCCATCTTGTTATTGGGATTATGGGGCGTGTCCGTCGATATTTTATTAAATAACACGAAACGGTTTTTAACCGGATTTAACATCGGCGGCGTACATGTATCGATTACTTCAATCATTATGGGCGTTGTTGCCTTTTTCATTTCGATGATGGTTTTTAAAATGATTCGCAACAGCTTGCAAACCGGCGCGTTAAGCAAAATAAACATGGATGACGGTGTGCGCAGCTCATTGGGGTCGGGCATCGGCTTTTTGGGCATTATCGTTTCATTTTTATTCGGTATTGCCGTTATGGGCGGGTCGCTCGGCAGTATTGCCATCGTCGCGGGGGCTTTGTCATTCGGTATCGGTTTGGGCATGCAACAAATTGTCGGCAATTTTGTATCGGGCATTATATTATTGTTCGAACGCCCTTTGAAAGTCGGCGATTTGGTAAATATTGCGGGGCAGGAAGGTATCGTCAAGCAAATCAATATTCGCACGACCGAATTGGAAACGGCGACTAAATCCAGTGTCATTATTCCCAATGCAACTGTTTTGGGCGGCACGTTGATAAATTTAACGCATAACAGCCGAACGACCAAAATCACGATTCCGGTCAACATTACGCCGGATAATGATGTTCAAAAAGTGCAAACGGTTTTAATCGGCATAGCTAAAGGAAACAAGCGTATTTTATCGACACCGGCACCGTATGTTGCGATTAACAACGTATCGGGCAGCGGAATCAATTTGGAATGGGGATGTTATACGTCGGATATCGGCAAGCGCATGCACATTATGAATGATTTAAGGGGTGCTTTGTTGGAAGCTTTTGTCAAAGAGGGTATTAAGCTAAAATAATTTGCCGTTTGCCGCTTTGGCCGTATCTTGTTCAATCTTTTTTTCATCTTCCAAGATGCGTTCATGGTAGTGCATGACGATGCCGTGCAAAGCATGCCAAAATCCTTTTTCATAAGCTATAACCGTTCCCCAAATGGCCATAACGGATACGGTAATGGTCATAATGTCTTCAATTACGTCCAACCATTCTTTGATTTCTTTTTTCATATTTTCCCCCTTTTTTTTATAAATAGATGAAAATCAAAGCGATGAAATATGTTCTTTCGTCCGTGTTTTCAAAAATTGAATCGAATATTGCGGCCTGTCGAAATGCCGTTGTAAACAGGGGGTGTTTTAACCGTATGATTTTTTGAATTTCTTAAAGGGGGGTGTTTTGTGAAGGAAGAAATATCTTTTTGATTTTTAAATATTTTTTTATTTTAAACAAAACGGTGGTTTTATTTTTTATAAAAAATGTACGGGCGCATATCGCATTTTGAGACGTTATTTATCGTATCGAAATATGTGCCTTTGGGATTAATACGAACGGGCTAACACTTTCAGATATCTGAACTTTGTGCCGTATTTTTATTTGCCGTATCGGTTTTTATATAAAATTTAAAGAACAATCGTTTTTATAAGGATTTATATTTTGATTGACATATTTTTAAACAGTTCATCGAAGGCGCAAACATTTAAACCGGGTCCCAACTTTAATTATTTTAAAAGTAATTAAAGTTGAAACCGGGTGTGTTTGCTTGCCTGTATCCGGGCCCACTCGGCAGCGCGGTCCCGCTTCCGAGATAACGAACGGCAGGACTTCGTTGAGACGGGGGATTCGGTGTACATCGGATCCTCTGTTTTAAAAATTTAAAATGTTTCCGAATCGGATAAACGTTATTTTGTTTTTGAAACCGTTTGCGCGATTTCAACGGCTAACGCTTGTATCATATTGCTTGTGACCGATACCAAATCTTCATATGTCGTCCCGACGGGTTCGGTCAAAGCATATTTTTTACGTGCCAAAATTTTCCCCGATGCATCGCTGATTGTATACCAAGCTTCCAACGAAACTTTATCGCCGAGCGTTGCATCCAATTTGGAAATTTCGACAATCACGGAACGGTCGAATTTTTCAAGTGCATAATTTTTATTTCGGATTTGCGCATTCGGCAAAACGATTGATATATCGCCCGCCAATTTGCGTTGTATGATGATAGACAACGGTTCGGCCCAACGGTGGCGTTCGGAAATGGACACTTCAATTTCATTTTCTTTGATGACTACGATTTGCGGCCTGTCCAACATATAAGGGACTTTGACTTGTTCGACGCCGATGCTCGCCTGAAAAGATTTCGAAATGACGGGTGCGTCGGCGGCTTCCATCGTGCGCATAGTGTAAAATTGTGACGACGGACTTGTCCCGACACAAGCTGCCAACAAACATAAAATGCCCATAACAAATAATTTTTTCATCTAATAAACTCCTTTTTTCCCTTTAATAAATGCTTCGGGGTGTCGTTCCAAATATTCCATGAATAAACGGATGGATTTAGCCGCTTCACTGATATCAAATAGTGTTTTATTCAGATTTGACAATGTCCCCGACGAATCTTTTGAACCGACCATGACGATTTTGTTTAAGCTTTTGGCAATGCTTGTGATTTCCGGCATAATATCGGGCAATTGTTTGTCAATGGTGCCCAAAATGCTGTTGAGCTTGTCCAATGTTTCGCGAATTGGTAATCTTTGCATATTTTTTGACAATTCGCCGATTGGAGACAACACGGTCGGGATTTCCAAAACATGTCCGCGATTGCTGCGCAGTTTAATCGGCGTATCCGGCAACATTTCAAGTTCAATCATTAATTGCCCCGTTAAATAATTTTGACTGATTAAGCGGGCGCGTAACCCTTTTTTAATCAATGCATCCAACAACATTTTGTCCCCGTAAAAAGCTCGTTTTCCGTATGGGTTGAGTTTATTTTCGCCCAATTTGACATAAACGGGGATTTTGAATTCCATGTTTTCGGGATTGGCAATCAAATCGATTTTGGCAACCTTGCCGATTTCAACACCTTTAAACACGACGGGCGATCCGACCGATAACCCTTTGACCGATTCGTCGAAATACATCACAATCATGTTTTCTTTCGGCGGGAATAATTCTTTGCGGATATAGCCGGCAATCAACAGCGCGAATATAACCGCGCCGACGACGACGAATAAACCGATTAATTTTTTATTGGGTTCTTTACGCATTTTATTTTGCTCCCCTCGTTAAAAATTTATAAATAGTTTCATTAGGCGGATTTTTAAGCAAATCCTTGGGCGATCCGTATCCCGAAATGCTTTTTGTCGCCGGATCCAAGAAAACGGAATTGTTTCCGATAGCGAAAATTGAACTCAACTCATGCGTTACGACAACTATGGTTGTGCCCAAACTTTGATTGATATCCAAAATCAAATCATCCAAAGCACGCGAACTGATGGGATCCAATCCCGCCGACGGTTCGTCAAAATAAACAATTTCGGGGTCCAATGCCAAAGCGCGAGCCAATCCGGCCCTTTTTTTCATGCCGCCGCTGATTTCGGACGGATAAAAATCTTCAAACCCCGCCAATCCGACCAAAGATAATTTCAACGATACCAATTCGTTAATTGTTTGCGGCGAAAACGAAGAGTATTGTTGCAACGGTAACGCGATGTTTTCGGCCAATGTCATCGAGCTGAACAACGCGCCGCTTTGATATAAAATGCCGCATTTTCGCATAATTAAATCGCGTTCGTTTTGTTCGGCTTTCGTAAAATTGATGCCGTCGATAAAAACTTGACCCGTTTTCGGAGGCATCAGCCCCGTCAAAACGCGCAACAACGAACTTTTGCCGCTGCCCGATCCGCCCATGATGATAAATACGTCGCCTTTTTTAACTTCAAAATTGACATCTTTCAATAAAATATAATTGTCATAGCCGACCGTTAAATCGACAGCCTTGATTTGACTGTTGTCGACTTGCACCCGATGTTCTTTCGGCGTGATTTGAATGATTGATGAAGCTTGTTTTTGTTCGGCCATGTTCAAATCCCCAGCTGCATGAAAATCCACGTGATTATCCCTGTGGCGACAATCATCCATACAATGGCCGAAACGACGGCCATGGTTGTGGCTTTGCCGACGCTGTCGGCATCACGTCCCGAATTGACACCGTAATAGCAACCGCACAGTGCGATAATAATTCCGAAAACAAAACCGTGGAAAATACCGACCCAAAAATGCCGCAAACTTAATGCTTCATTTGTGTATTTCCAATATTCCTGAAGCGGAATGCCCAGAAAAAATACACCGACGGCCATGCCCCCGACAATGCCCATAACGTCCGCCAACAATGTTAAAATCGGCATTGTAATGATCAATGCCGACACGCGCGGCAAAACCAAAAAATCCGTTGTCGGGATGCCCATGGTCTTTAACGCATCGATTTCTTCGTTGACTTGCATTGTACCGATGGCCGCCGCATAGGAAGCCCCCGTACGGCCCGCCATAATAATGCCGCACATAATCGCGCCCATAATGCGCGTCATGGCGATGGCAACCAAGCTTGCGACAAAAACCTGAGCCCCGAACAATTTTAATTGGATGGCGCCGACAAACGCCAAAATCAAACCGACCATAAAGCTGATAAGCGATACGATTAAAACAGCTTTCGGGCCGCAATCTTGCAAAGCAAACAAAAAATCGATGCCGCGCATGACTGCGCGCCCCGTCATCAAACGCCAAACGGATGCCGCAGTTTTTTTGATGAAATCGTATCCTTTTGCGCAGGCCGTTTCCACCGTGATGGCCCAAGCCCCGATTTCGGTTAATATGTCAACGGGTTTATTTTGGATTTTCGGCGGCCGGTTGTTCGGGGCAAATGACAGTTTAATCAAGCGCGCCAATCCGTCCGGTAATTTGGACATATCGGTTTTTAAATTTAATTTTTCGCTTTCGCGGATTAAATCGATTAAAAAAATGACCAAAGTCGAATCCCATTTTTTTAAGCTTGTACCATCCATTTCAAATGTTCGGACGGGTGCTTTTTTCAATGCATCGAAAATGTTGTGTTTTTCGGTGGCGTTGTCAAAATTCACATAATCCCCTTTCAAGGATAAAATAAATTTTTTGTCTTCGACGGCATAATCCGATTGCATGTTTTTTCGGCCTTTTTATTTGTGTTCGGACAAAGCGGCGAGCGCTTTTCTTTGACTAATTTATGCATTTGCGGCGCATAAGTCAATAAAAAACGCACCTGTGTGAAACAAGGCGCGTTTGTTTTTATCGGGTTGCGAATTGATTGTTAAACGTTTGTTTTTATCATCAAGATCCCGTGCGTTGATGGCCGTCTTGTTTTTTCTTTTCGGCGATAAGCCGGCCGGAATGGCTTTTTTTGCCTTCAATGACAGTGTAAGGCGCAATATAACCCGATTCGTCTTTTTTATTCGCTCGCGTATTATAGTATATTTTTTTGTCTTCCTTAAGCTCTTCTTTGTGGGAAACATAAATCAAACTTTTGTCAACAACTCCGTATTTCGGATGAACCCAAAAAAGAGTTTGACTGGGGTGTGCGTGTTCAAGTTTTAAATCCCGTGCGTATTGATTGTGTCCGACAAGGCTGGAATTGGCAATGGTATGTTCCAATTCCAAAGGTGTGTGGAAATGGCCGATAAGCAAATGGTCAACGGATTTGCCGTCAACGCCGTAGGATGTCCTTGTCTTTTTTTCGCCTTTGGCAATTGTGGCACTGACGCCGATAAAACCGGTACCGCCGCCGCGCACGCCGGTACGGTCGCCGTGCATAGCCAAAAACCGCGTGTTGTAAATTTTAAAATAAGCTTCCCCCGACGGCGGTGAAAAGAAATCGACGCGTTTGTTATCCATAAACAACAATTCCAAATAGGTTGTAACTTGCATATCATAGTTGTTCATAATATTTTTCGATTCGGGCTTTTTACATTTGCGCCCGTGATTGCCGGGTGTTGAAATAATCCGAATGCGTTTGGCCGCTTTAAGCAGTTCTTTAATTAAGGCTGCTTCGTATTGGGCACATATTTTGGAACACGCGTTCGGGTCGGCGGCGTTCGTACGGATGTCTTCTTCCCTCAATTCTCCGTTGACCATATCGCCCAAACGCAACAGGTACAACATCGGGACGGGCTTTTTGCCGATTTTTGCGACGACCCCTTTTGCCAACCGTTTGATGCGTTCTTCCGCCACGCGCAAATTATAACAATTTACGTCGCCGATTTCTTCGGGTCTGACCAATTCGCCGATATGGTAATCGGATGTCATTAAAACCGGAATGTTAGGTTCTTCGTTTGCCGTTTTCGTGTGATCGATTTCCCATGACGGAATATCTTCGCTTTGCGGTGCCATGCCCAAATAATTTTCCCGAAATGCAAGGGCATTATTCAATTCTTGATCCATACGTATGATGGTGCTGTTTAATTTGTTTATAACATTTTTACTGGCAATAAGCTGAGCTTTGTTAATCTTTTTTTGCGTTTGTTCAAGAAGTTTGTTTTCTTCTTCCCGAACGCGGGCTTCGTCTTCGGCCAACCCTTCTAATGTACCTTGTTGCAATTCTTGATAATCCAACGGGTTGTTTTCCGGTGTCATTATTTTCTCCTTTCTCAAATAAAAAAGGACACTTTTCCCGATAAGTGTCCTTTACATGTTAAAAATGATGATATTGCCCGACAAGAAAAAAGTTCGTTTGCCAAGCTTGTATGAGTATATCTTCTTCGTCCGGTAAAAAAAGAGAGTAAGCAGGGTCGTGCATTTGATGAAGATGCCGAACAAGGCATGCTTGAGAATCGTATCCCGTTCAAAATGAAAACAGCCATGGCAATTTCCTTTTATGGTATTGATACAGTTATCGTACCGCTTGGAAACGCGAATGTAAACCCTTATTGTCGAATTGAAAAAACTTTTTTATAACTTATTGAAAAAGATATAATTTTTTGTTAATTTTCGGTTAAAAACATTTTGATGCATCTTACAATAAAAAAAAGCCGATAAAATCGGCTTTCTTCATTTTTTCCTTTATCGGCGGATAAATTATTTTGCGCGCAAGTACAGCGAAATATCGTAAGCGCCGTACAAAATCAATGCGGCCCCCATAAAGGCGGTAATTGTCAAGACGCCGACAACGGGATAGAATAAAATCATAAATCCGAAGATAATGCCGATAAGGCCTGCGGCCAATGTCCATCCCCATGTCGAATCGCCCATGTCACGGTATTCGAAAGCCGTAACGATTTGCAAAATGCCGACGAACAGAACCCACATCGCAAAAATAACGGGCAAGGTGGTTGCCGTAACGCTTAGGTTTAAAACAAATAACAATCCGATAATTATATCGACGATGGCAATAGCCAGCAACAGGTGCGATTTGGCGTATCTGTAAAATGCGATATAGCCGACGCCCATTGCAATGAAAGCGATGCCGAGATAAAGTGCCAATGCCATTAAGGCCGTTACCGGATTAAATAAAACATAGACTCCCAAAAAGGCCATAATCAGCCCGACGATCAGCAGCCAAATGTTTGATTGATGTTTTTTTACCATTTCTTCCTCCTTTGATGAAAGTATATCGTTTATATGGTAGGTTTAAAACGGCCGTATTGCAACCGTTTATTATGTGTGCATATCGGATTTTATCCGAAGCCTTAACAAAAACGCACAATTTTATACTTGGATGGGCGTGTGTTTTCGTCCGTCATCTTTATCGGCGTTTGCAGGCCAAAAAAGTTAAAATTTTACATCAGCTTAATCAGGTAAAAACTGCCGATTAACAAAATCAGGAACAAAACGGACAACCAACCCAGGTTTTTTTCGATGTACTCTTTCATCGGCTTGCCCCATTTATATAATAACCACGCGATGAAAAAGAATCGCATGCCGCGTGCCAAGATGCTGGCAATCGTAAACGTTGCAAAATCCAAATGCGTTACGCCGCTGGCAATTGTGATGATTTTATACGGGAAAGGTGTTAATCCCGCGCCGAATACAATCCATGCACCCCATTCGTGATAGTAATTGACGAATGTTTCGAATTGGGCTTTTGCATCGTAAAAATTCAGCAACCATACGCCGACGGTGTCATATAAAAACCATCCGATGAAATAACCGAACCATCCGCCGACGACGCTGGCTATCGTTGTCCACAGGGCAAGTTTGAACGCATCTTTGCGCCGTGCCAAAATCAGCGGAATTAACAATAAATCGGGCGGAATGGGGAAAAACGAACTTTCGATGAATGATACACTGACCAAAGCCGGCACGGCGAACGGGCCGTCGACCATGCGCATACACCAGTCGTAAACGGCTTTCATCATCTTATTCCAAAGTTTAATCATTTTTTTTGACTTTCTTTTGTTAGGCAACTATACTATGAAAGTATCGGCAGTTAAAATTATTATGTTTATAACTTTTTTGTAAGGGGAAATCAATGAAAAAAATACTCTTTGTTATCATAGCGGCCATCGGGTTGGCAGCGTGTGGCATCGGTGATACGAACACAACTTATTCGCGTTCCGAAATCGGTGCTCAAGGCAGCGTCCAATACGGCACTATTGTCAGCATGCAAGTTGTTCAAATAGCCGGCCAAGAAGGTATCGGGACTTTGGGCGGTGCCATTGCGGGCGGTGCGGCCGGTTCAATGATCGGCGGCAATACGGCCGTGAACATTATCGGCGGCGTCGGCGGAGCTCTTTTGGGCGGCATGGTCGGCGGTGCGGCCGAAGGCGCGATTACAAAAGATACGGCTATGGAATTTATTGTCCGCAAAGACAACGGTCAAACGGTGGTTGTTGTCCAATCAAACGAATTGGGTTTGCGCCCCGGCGACCGCGTTATGTTGATGAACGTGGACGGCACGACCCGTATCCGCGGCCGAGCCTATTAAATTTATGACAAAGGAATTTGTCGCCAAGCCCGCAGCCCGCGGGCTTTTTTTATATAATTGAATAAAAATATTGACAAAATAATTCTTTTTAAGTATCATAAAAAAGTCGGGGCAAATTGTCCGGTTTTTATTCCGGGGTGTGTCCGTCGGCTATTACTTTTATATGGAATCGGAGTTTTTATGATTCAAACTTCAACGCTTGATAACGGTTTAAAAATAGTAACTGAAAATTTGCCCGGCAAACGCTTGGCGGACTTATGTATATTGGTTGGCGCCGGCGCGCGCCATGAAGCGAATGAAGGTGGTGTTGCTCACGCTGTCGAACATTGTGTTTTTAACGGGACAACGAATCGGGATAAGGAAAAAATTACGGCGGAAATTGAAAAGCGCGGTGGCAATATCAATGCTTTCACGTCGGTGGAAGATACGCAATATATAGCTCTTGTTTTTAAAGAAGATTTGGATGAAACATTGTCTATTATGGCGGATATGATGCAAAATCCGACTTTTGACAAAAAAGAAACGGCCAGGGAAAAACGGGTTATATATCAAGAAATTAAAGAAAGCTCCGACGAATTGGGCAGCCTTTTGTGTGAAGCGGAATTAAAAGCCGCTTACGGAACGCAACCCATTACGCATTCGGTCGGAGAGCGGTTAAAACAAATTACGCAATTGAATGCCGAAAAATTGCACGCGTATATGGATGAACATTACACGGCTTCCAATATGATTGTCAGTGTTTCCGGGGATATAAATCACGATTCGTTTGTGCAAAAATGCCAACATGAATTTTCTTCTTTAAAAACGGGAAAACCTGTCAAAGTTGAACCGACCGTGTACAAAGGCGGCTGTAAAGTTTTCGGCAGGTTATTGGAACAATTAAGGGTTAATATCGGGTTTAAAGGATATTCCCACAATCATCCGGACCGTTACGCCGCCCGAATTGCGGCAGATGTGCTGGGCGGCGGTTTTTCATCTAAGTTGTGTCGGGAAATCCGTGACAAACGCGGCTTGGTTTATGATATTTGCACGGCTATGGATTCGTTCCGCGACACCGGGTTGCTTACCGTTTCATTGTCTTCATCCCCCAAGCAGATTAAAGAGGCTATACCCGTTATTTGTGAAGAAATTCTGAATTTTTCGTATTCTTTGACGGATGCGGAATTACAACAATCAAAAAAACAATATATGTGCGGATTGATTATGGATTCGGAAAAAGGAACGAATCAGGCCGTCGAAAATGCTGAAAGATTGTCAAGACGCGGGGTTATTAAACCGACGGAAGAAGATTTTAAAACCGTTGAAGCCGTCACTAAAGAAGATGTGATTCGGGTTGCGCATGAAATGTTTTCTTCAAAACCCGCTATGGCGGCGGTCGGGTTTGCTCGCGAATTGTTGTCGTATGATAAATTATGCGATTATTTGGGGTATGATCAAAGCCGGGAATCTTGCAAGTGTGTCGCGAAAGATTCAAAAATTGCGCAGTTGAAAACGGCGGCACATATGTCAAACAGCCATATCAGATGTTGATAATTTTATGCGGTTTTTAAAAATCCCGAAGCATCGGCCTCGGGATTTTTTTCAGGTTTATAAACTTTTCTGATTTATCTTAACGTCAAATTCGTAGCGCAAATTTTGCCGTTTTCTTCTTTTAAATCATAAGAAATGGGTTGGTTATCTTCCAAACCGCGCAATTTGGCATCATGCAAGGCCGTGATGTGTACAAACACGTCTTTGCCGCCGTCATCCGGCACAATGAAACCGAAACCTTTTTTAAAGTTAAACCATTTTACTTTACCTGATTGCATTATAAACTCCTATTGTTAATGCAGCCTTATCATCGGCAAAAATTCGATAGACTCAGTCGATAGCAGGAAAAGAAAAACAGTTTGGCTTTACGCAATACTTTTTATCACAATCCCCTTTGGTACTTGCATTCATCGAAGACTTAATCAATATAGGTATTTATTTTTTTAATAGCAAGTTATATCAAACGGATTGGCAAAAATAAATTTAAATTAAAAATCAAATTGTTTATGAAACGTCGTTCGGCCGCTTTTATTTTTCGAAAACAAAATTTAATGTACGTCCATCGGTAATAAATCGTTTTGATACGCAACGGCAAAAGCCATTTCCCGTGAATTGGCATGGCCCAATTTTTCACCGGCACAATCATAAATAACCCACAAGTTTTCCGAATCGATTGTTTCCGAACGAATATACGCCGTATCGTTGTCTTCGGAAACGGACACAGACATTTCGCAAGCATGAAGTGTTTGTTCTTTGATGTAATGTGTCATTTTTTATCCTCGTGTTCTATCGTACGCGGCATATTATGCGCCGTCGTAATTTTTAAAGTCGTGCGTTTTACTTTTTTGGGCGGCCGGTACAGCCGAATGTTCAACAACCCGTATTCCAACGATACCGACGTGATTTTCATGCCGTCGGCCAACACAAATGATTTGATAAAGCTGCGTTCGGCAATGCCTTTATGCAAAAATTGGCGTGGTGCGGCGTTTTCATGGCGCCCTTTGATAATCAGTTGGGTGTCTTCCAAAGAAACTTCCAAATCTTCATCGGTATAACCGGCAACGGCCAAAGATATCATCAGCGTATTTTCATCCAGCTGTTCGATATTGTATGGCGGAAACGATTCGGAAGATTTCGCGACTTGGTTCAACATTTTTTCCAGTTCGTCAAATCCCAACATTAAAGAACGGTTAAAAGCAGACATATTATTCATGTTAACCTTCTTTCAGCCGCGCCATAATATTTTGCATGTTTTTGCCCAATTGGTGGTCATTTTGGATTAAACTTTCGATTAATTTGACCGCGTGAATAATTGTCGTATGGTCTCTGCCGAAATGAGCGGCAATGTCGGGCAATGACAACGTTGTCATTTGTTTCGACAAATACATCGCCAATTGGCGCGGGCGGGCGATTCGACGCTCTCTGCGCACCGATTTTAAATCGGCGATTTTCAAGCCGTAATAATCCGCCGTCATTTTTTGAATATCGGGTACCGTGACGGCTTTTTCATGCGTTTTTAAAATATCTTTCAATACCTGGCGCACCGTTTGCATGTTGATTTCGCCGCCGATCAGTTCGGCATGCGCCGCCAGGCGGTTTAAAGCGCCTTCCAGTTCGCGGACGTTTGACGTGATGTTTTGCGCCAAAAAGTCCAACACTTCATACGGGACGGCCACACTTTTTTGCGATGCTTTTTCTTGCAAAATTCCCAAACGCAATTCATAGGATGTCGGATGAATGTCCACCACCAGCCCTTGGGCGATTCGCGTTTGCAGCCTTTCTTCGATCCCGTGCAAATCCGCCGGAGACGAATCGGCCGACAAAATGATTTTTTTGCCTTTGGCAATCAATGTGTTGAATGTGTGGAAAAATTCTTCTTGCGTTGCTTTCTTTCCGAAAATAAATTGGACGTCGTCAACCATCAATACATCCACCGACCGGAATAAATCGCGGAATGCTTCGGTATTGTTTGAACGCATCGCTTTGATAAAACGGTGGAAAAATTGTTCGGCCGACAAATAAAGGACCGTTTTGTCCGGATACAATTCATTCATCCGCCAGGCAATGGCATGCATCAGGTGCGTTTTGCCGAGCCCGACCGAACTGTGCAGATACAACGGGTTAAACGAAATGGATTCTTCTTCGGCCAACCGTTTGGCGGCGGCATACGCAAATTCGTTGGGTTTGCCGACCACGAATGTGTCAAAAGTATGTGTCGGGTCCAAAAAGGAAGAAATAACTTCGCCGTCGGTATCCACTATTTTTTGTTCCACGTGTTTTGCAGGTATGGGTTTAGCCGGTTTTATTTCGGGCTTAAAAGCCGATTCGGATTTCAAAACGGGTTCATCATGTTTTTTTAATTCAAAAGACAATTTTTCAATATGGGGGTCTTGCATTTGCCAAAACGATAAAATTTGATCGGCATAATTTTTTTTGACCAATTCTTGGATGCACGGCGACGGTGCCAACAAATGCAGCTGGTTGTCTTTGAGCGCACTCGGAATCAATTTTGTCAACCACCGCACGGCGATTTTGTCGCCGAGTTCGCGTTGCAAATTCGTACACACTTCCCCCCATTGCCTGAACAATACGTCATCAGTCTTTTGCATTTATTTTACCTTTTTTTACCGCTTTGTTGATCTGATGAACTCATTTTACGAAACGGGGAAAAATAAATCAATTAACTTTTTGTTAATAAGTGCAAATAAAGTTGTTGACACAATATATTGTTGTTTTGAATCTGTATTTTGTATTTTTGGCGTTTTTCGTCGGAAAACGCCCGTTTTTTAACAGGCGGGCAAAAATCGGCTTCCCCCTGTTTTTCGGCTAACTTTCGTCGGGGATGTTTCGCATAAGTGGTTGCGAAACAAAGAGTTAATTTTTTATTAACGCTTTTTAAGCCGAATCGATTCGGCTTGTTTGAACTGTGCTTAAAATCGTATGCATATGACCGGATAAAAAATATTTTTGCCGCATGTTTTGTTGATACAACGGACTTACAAAAAGAATCTTTGGCTGCGTCGGTTGACGGTTAAAGGCCGATTCGGGGGCTGCGAATCGGCGTTATGAAAATGCAAAAAGCCCGAAAATCTTTTAAATAAGGTCTTATCCCGTTTGCGATTCGCCGTTTAATTTACGTTGCAGTTTTTGCAAATCTTCCCAAGCGTGCCTTTTGTATGCGGCATTTTTCAGCAAAAATGCCGGCGAAAAAGTAACCAGACAATCAATCGGAGACGCATCGGTTTCGCTTTGATATTTTTGCCAAGCGCTGCGGGCTTTCGATATGCTGTCAATGCCAAGCAACGCGCCGGCCGTCAAGCCGCCGAACAAAACCAAAACGTCGGGGGAGATCAATTCGATGTGTTTCTTGATGAACGGCAAAGAAACGGCGATTTCGGCCGGTGTCGGTTTGCGGTTGCCGGGCGGGCGCCAAGGCACCAACATTGCCACATAGGCGTTATCGGACAGGCTTAAATCGATTGCGGCCAACATTTTATCCAATAAAACGCCCGATTCGCCGGCATATGGAATGCCTTGTTTGTCATCGTCGCCGTCAGGCACGTCGCCGATAAACATAACACTCGCTTCGGGCGTTCCTTTGGCAAAAACGGTGTGCATGGCGGTACGTTTCAACGACGATGCGTCAAACGAATTCAATGCGTGGTATAAATCGCCCAGCGTTTGGGCGCTGTCCGCCAAAGCCATGGCTTGATGTAATGCAATATCGTCTTTTGTATCGTAAGACGGCGTTGCCGAAACGGCTGATTCGGGCTTTCGGGCGGGAACGGAAGCTTTCTTTTGGAAACGGTTGACGGGCGCCTCGCCGACCGATTCGTCCGCACCCATTTTAAAAAGCCAGTTCAATTTTTGATACAGATTCATTTTTCCCCTTTGTTTTGCTCAAAAAAAATGCTAACATGCTTTTAATGAAAAATAAAGGTGTTTATTTGAAGAAAGTTGAGATTATCTTGAAAAAAACGGTTATTATCGGTATTTGCCTGTTTGTTATCGCGTGTGCTTTTTCCACAAAGTACACATCTTATATGCATAAGGATGCCGCCGATCGGGCCGTTTCGGCGTCCGAATCCGCAAAATCGGCACGTAAAATTCCCGAAACGGCGGATTTCGGTGCTTATTTGGCCGCTTTGCAGGCACGTGAAAATAAAGATGTCGATAAGGCTTCTTATTATTACGGCAAAGCGTTGAAGGGCGATCCGAATAACGAAAAACTTTTGGCCGAAGCGTATTTGGTCAGTGCCTTTGCCGGCGATATGGGCCGGTTCATGCAAACGGCGCAAGCCCTTGAAAATCAAAAAGGGTATTATGCGCCGATGGCCGTATTGGCACTTCGGATGAAAACGCAAGATTATGAAAAGGTTCTTGCTCAAACGCAAAAAGCCGATCCGAACGACATGTCGGGGTTGCTTTATCCGTTGGCGCGCGCCTGGGCTTATGTCGGTTTAAAACAATATGATAAGGCTTACAAAGCGCTTGCTCCGATTAAAAAGGATGGGGATTTATGGCCGCTGTATTTATATAACGAAGCGTTAATCGGCGCGGCCGCCGGTGATATAAAACGTGCCGATAAAGCTTTTGTCGGTTTAAGTGATGTCGAAGTTCCGGCCATTACAAGCATGTTGGCGATTCGAAAATTTTATATCGGTCAAAACAAGTGGAACAACAAAAACCCGCTGTTTGAAAAATATTATCAGACGATTCGGGAAAATCCGTCATTGACGGAAGTGTTAATCGGCCGCGCCGACGAATTTGATATACAAACGCCGGCTCAAGGGTTGGCCGAATCGTTTTATATCGTATCCACCGTGGCAGGCAAACAATCCAAAGCCCCCGAAACCGCTTTGTTGTTCAATGCGTTGGCGTTATATTTGAATCCGACATCGGCTGTTTATAAAATTTGGGGTGCCGAACAATTTGAAAATATTGAATATTATGCTCAGGCAAACAGGTTGTACGATTCGATTAAAAACGAATCGGATATCATCAAATTCAAAATGGCATTGAACCATATGTTGCTTAATGAATACGAATCGGCCGAAAAACTGTTGTCGGAAATTTACGCACATCAACCGAATGACCGTATGTTGCTCGGTGTTTTGGGTGATTTGTACAGGGATCAAATGCGCTTTGACAAAGCAGTTTCGTTCTATACGAAGGCGATTCGGCTGCAACGGGCGGCCAAAGATGATGCGGCACTCGGCAAAACTTTATTTTCACGGGCCGGCGTTTATGACGCCATGGGATGGCAAAAAAAAGCCGAAGACGATTTAATCGAAGCCAATGCATTATTGGCGGATGATGCTCTGATGCTGAATTATTTGGGGTATATGTGGCTTGATTCGGATAAAAATATTTCGCAGGCTGTTGATTTAATTAAAAAAGCGCATGAATTGGCACCGGATGAACCGCATATTATCGATTCTCTTGCGTGGGCTTATTATAAACGGGGAGATTACGAAACGGCGCTCGGCTATGCCGAACAATCAGCCGATTTATTGCCGTACAGCTCTATGGTTCAATCACATTTGGGCGATATTTACAAAGCGTTGGGCCGGGCGCGCGAAGCTTCCTATCAATATCATAAAGCGCTTGAATTAAAGGCGGATATTACGCCCGAACTGAAAGCGGAATTGGAAGAAAAACTCAAAAAGTAATTTTCTTTACGCCCGTTTTGTCGCCGCAGCCTTGTTGATTGTCCGATACCTTGGTGCCGTAATTTAATTTATTCGAATCGTATGTGTGCTTTATATATGAATCGTGCAAATCTCCGCCGTGAAAAAACATTTTGAAATACATACTTTTTCCCATTTGACAGACATATGAAGTTATGATATAGTTAAATTTATCGGAGCAATCTGACAAAGAATTTTTTAAGGTAAGTCGTCCAAATCGGGCGGCACATTTTAAAAAAAATGTTAAATTCCGAACTTACCTGCAATCCATATCGTTGTTTACGAATCGTTCCACGGAATTTTGTGGCGTTTAAAATAAGTGATAAATCAACGGATTGTGCAAAAAAACAAAAAAAGATAAAAAAATTAAAATTTTTGCTTGACATTTGTTTTAAGTTCTTATATGATTGCCTTCACGTTCGGAAACGAACACGTTGTTAAGAAGTAGTAGTGAATAAGGAAGAAGAAACGGATGCACGGGCAGTTGTTAGAGATGACTAAGGGCTGTAGTGCATTTAGGAACTATGAAGACGGATAATAGGAATATTATGAGTGTGTATATACGGAAGTATATATGGTAAGTTTTTGTGGTGGTTTCTGTTAATGACTTTTATAAGGAAGTAATTGGAAGAGATGCACGGGACAGCTTTGATATTGGAATAAATATGAGAGTTTGATCCTGGCTCAGAACGAACGCTGGCGGCAGGCCTAAAACATGCAAGTTGGACGGCATCAGAGATGATGTAGTAGCGCACGGGTGAGTAATGCATGGGAACGTGTCCTTTAGTGGGGGATATTCTCTGGAAACGGGGAGCAATACCGCATAAGCCCTAAGGGGGAAAGATTTATTGCTGAAGGAGCGGCCCATGTTAGATTAGCTAGTTGGTTAGGTAAAGGCTGACCAAGGCGATGATCTATAGCTGGTTTGAGAGGATGATCAGCCACACTGGGACTGAGACACGGCCCAGACTCCTACGGGAGGCAGCAGTTAGGAATATTGGACAATGGGGGAAACCCTGATCCAGCCATGCCGCGTGAGTGAAGAAGGCCTTCGGGTTGTAAAGCTCTTTTGTTAGGGAAGATGATGACGGTACCTAAAGAAAAAGCACCGGCAAACTTCGTGCCAGCAGCCGCGGTAATACGAAGGGTGCGAGCGTTGTTCGGAATTACTGGGCGTAAAGGGCATGTAGGCGGATATCTTAGTCAGGAGTGAAATCCCGGGGCTCAACCTCGGAACTGCTTTTGAGACGGGATATCTAGAGTGTGATAGGGGACAATGGAATACCCAGTGTAGAGGTGAAATTCGTAGATATTGGGTGGAACACCGGAGGCGAAGGCGATTGTCTGGGTCACAACTGACGCTAAGGTGCGAAAGCGTGGGGATCAAACAGGATTAGATACCCTGGTAGTCCACGCTGTAAACGATGAATGCTAGGTGT
>CAYPVK010000003.1:0-166868 GCA_964414185.1 uncultured Lactobacillales bacterium
GGAAGTATATGAAAAATCCACGGATAAATGCGTCATTACTTTGGAAGCAGCGCAAATGTGGAGTTGGAACAAAAAACGTGGAACAATGGGCATTGTTAATGGGAATATAGGACCTTATCCCATTGATTATGAAGTGTATTTTACTGCTCATTTGGAAAGGCAAATATATCTTTATGAATTTCAACGAGAAGGGCAATATTGGGAAACTTGGTATCCGAGTGGTTATACGGCTGTAGATTGGATGTGGAATAAACCGGGACTTGGGACAAACTATGGGTCAATAACATATGCGTCGAATTATGAAAATCAATATTTGGGGACGTTGCCCGCAAACAAACCCGGTATGGTTTGGATATATACGCCAAGCGGATGGCTTAAATATTATGCCAGCGATATAAGTGGTAATTTTGGCCTTTGGTTGAAACGCACGCCGACACGCAAATGAAAATACAATGTCGCGGGATAAATATTTTCGCTTGACTTTCTTGCATAATGAAAGTATCTTCTCTAGTGGAAGGCCGCGGGTGTTTTTTCAGGCCAGCGGGTCAGGTTCGGAAGAAAGCAGCCCAGCTTGATTAAAACAGGTCGTGCGCCTTCCGCTTGAATTATTTATTTTGCGGGAATGATGTTTTTGATATACCCGATATTGTGTTAAGGTAAAAATGGACACTCCTATTTCTCATGTATTGGCTCGTAAATACCGTTCGCAAGTTTTTGACGATTTAATCGGTCAAGAAGCTTTGGTGCGGACAATTACAAATGCAATTGCTTCGGGCAGGTTGGCGCATGCTTATATGTTGACGGGTATCCGCGGGGTCGGGAAAACAAGTTCGGCTCGCATTATTGCCAAAGGGTTGAATTGTATCGGTGCAGACGGTAAAGGGGGTATGACGCCTAATCCGTGCGGGAAATGTCGGCATTGTATCGATATTGCCAATGATGCTCACATTGACGTGATTGAAATTGACGCCGCTTCAAATACCGGTGTTGATAATGTTCGTGAAATCATCGAAGGGGCTAAGTATAACCCCGTTTCGGCGCGTTTCAAAATTTATATCATTGATGAAGTTCATATGTTGTCTCGTCAAGCGTTTAATGCTTTGTTAAAAACGTTGGAAGAACCTCCGGAGCGCATTAAATTTATTTTTGCCACGACTGAAATCCGCAAAGTCCCCGTTACGATTTTATCGCGTTGCCAACGGTTTGATTTGCGGCGCGTAGACGAACAAACATTGACGGCGCATTTGGCTAAAATAACAAATTTAGAGGGGGCAAAAGCCGAAGAAGAAGCTTTACACCTGTTGGCTAAAGCGGGCGACGGTTCCGTGCGTGATTCTTTGTCTTTGTTGGATCAAGCCATTACGCAATTTAACGGCGATATTCATACCGAACAAATCCGTCAAATGTTGGGGGTTGCCGATCGGACAAGTTTGTTTGATTTATATGCGGCCGTTATACAAGGCGATATTGCAAAATCTTTGCAATTGCTTGGGGCGCAATATGAATGCGGCGCGGATCCGTTAGTCATTGCTCAAGATATGTTGGAATTGACCCATTGGTTGACGCGTATTAAGATTGTCCCCGATTTGTTAAAAGATGTAACGGTGCCGGAAGCCGAACGTATTCGCGGTAAAGAAATGGCGGACAATTTGTCAATGGGGGCTTTGACGGCCGTTTGGCAAATGTTGTTAAAGGGTATTTTGGAAATCAAGCAAGCCGATTATCCTTTAAAAGCGTTGGAAATGTTAATCATTCGCTTGGCTTATGCCGCCGATATGCCGACGCCCGCTCAGATTATTGAGGACATAAAAAAAAACACTTCAGCGTTTAACGGTGCAGGCGTAGCAAGTGTGCAGCATGTTCATGCTTCTGCCGTCGCAAAGGGCAGTGCGGTTGTTTTCGATGCCGTTGCAAAAAATAATCCGAACGTTGCGAATGAAATATTGGCAAAATCTTCAGATCGGGTTGTTCAAATTCCCGAAAATGCATTAAGTCCGAATGCGTCCGTCGGCGATATCAATGCACCGAGCAACGATATGTCAAACGGAGTGGATATTTCGAATGAAAATGCCGTAAAACCTACTGTTCAAATCACTTCCATTAAAGATATGGCTAAATTGGCGCGCGAAAACAAAGAGATGTTGTTGGCGTTTAATATTGAAAGCCATATTCGCCCGATCGAAATTTCAAACGGTAAGTTTGTTTGTGCTTTTACAGAAGACGCGCCTGACCATTTGTCAATGACATTGGCGAAATTTTTAACCAAAGCAACGGGAATGCCATGGTCTGTCGAAACACGTGCATCGGCGGTTGCCAAAACGCAAAATGAAGTTAAGCAGGAAAAAAAAGAACGGGAATTGGCTGAATTAAAGCAAGATCCGTTGGTTGCAGGTGTTTTAAATGCCTTTAAAGGGGCTAAAATAGAAGCCGTAAAAAGTATAAAACTTCAAGATTTTGCAGATGATCCCGATATCGGTATTGACGAATAAGATTTTGGACGGTGTGTTCAAAATGACGCGGATATATTCACGATACGGTTGATTTTAGCCGAATATTTTAAGAATTAATTAAAAAACGAATGCGTTCAATCATACCGGTAAATCCGTTTCGGCGTGTCGGAGATAAATGTTCTTCCAATCCGATTTCGTTGAATATTTCCGGGATGTTTAAACTTAAAATTTCATCTTTTGTTTTGTCATTAACCAATATCAGCAAAACGGCGCCCAACCCTTTGACGATATGCGCATCGCTGTCCATGACGAAGTGGTGTTTCCCGTTTGTGCAACTGTGTGAAATCCATACTTGAGACATACATCCCGAAACTTTATTTTCGGTTGTTTTATCGTTTTGACGCATGGGTTCCAAGTTTTCGCCGAGTTCAATTAAATAACGATATTTGTCTTCCCAATCGGGCAAATACGAAAAATTTTCAATCAATTCGTCTTTAGTCATGGTTAATCAATGGATACAATATCGTCAAGCATTTTTTGCGCTTCCAGGATTTCATCGGAGGCAATAATTTCTTCGGAAACGGTTTCAATGGTATCTACGGCATCATCGGATTGAAAAACGGTATTCGTTTCTTGATCGCTTTGACCGTTATCGGAATCCACGCTCGCGTCCGTATTCGTATCATCAATATTTTTGGCTGCTGTATCCTTGGCCAAATCATCCGCTTTAAAAACAGTTTGCCCGTTTACGGTTAAAGAATTGGCCGTATAAACGATTGTGAAAATATCGACGGTTTGACCTTTTTCATTAACGGAGTGCTGAGCCGTCGGCAAATAAGGGCGCAATGCTTCCAAAATGCCGGCGTTTTGTATGCATTGCGGCGGCAATCGGCGTTCGTTGCCCGTCATGTTTTGTAAGGCTTCTTTACAAGCTTTTTCATCAATCGGTGCGGGCTTGGGTGAAATCAAATCAAAGTTTGTAACCGTTAATTTTGCCGTTGCGTTAAAGGAAGGTTCGGCATATTTGATTTGTCCGGTCAAATGCATTCCGGCTTGATCGTTTTGTATGGATAATTCGTTGATATTGATTGTTAATGTACTTAATAATTGTTCCTCGGCAACATTTAATTTCTTTTCCAATTCTTGTGCTTCCGGAGAGTTTTCATCCATTTCATTCAATTGATTTTGCATGTTATAATAAGCAATCAATAAATCTTTTGAAAAACCGTCCATCGTCATTTTAAAAGCAATCGTTTTCGGCAATAGCGGCAAAGCAATCATATTGTTGCCCGTCATTTTTATATCCGAAACGGTGGATTCCACATTAAATGTTTTTGTAAAAGAACCGGCGGTATCCATTTTAGCCGTTAAAGTTTGGCCGGGCATCATCGGGGACGATATTGCAATTAAAGGCGTTGAACTTGAAAACCGTACATCGGAAGCTGTTAATATTTGCATGGTCGAATCGGCGCTTAAAGCGGCGTTTGTGATTTGAAGGTTTTGTGTTTCGGCAGGGATTTCAATTGTTATGGACGGGGTTGTTATTTTTAAATCCGACGTGCTTGACATTGAAGCGATATCCATTTTATCGCCGCTTTCACGTGTCAAGGAATCGGAAATAATTGATTTGATTAAAACCATGACATCGTCAAATTGCATGCGGATGTCCGAAGCTTTGACGGATTGGTTTGTCAAAATACCGAGTTCGGGAACCCATGTCAAATTTTCGCTGTAAGAATTAACCGTAACGGAATCTTGGCCGATGTATTTTGAAATTTCCTGTTTGTAACGGTCCCAAGAATCGTGCGCAATTTTATATTGCGGTTTTCCCATAAATTCGCCGGAACGTACCATGCGGATTTGAACGGGTTTTTGTGCCGATTCTTTAGGGTTGCTGATTGTTATGATGAAATCTTGCCCGTCTTGTCTGACATCCGTTTTGCGAGTATCATCCATTGAATTGAAATACAAGAAATTTTCAAGCGCTTCCAAAATCATGTTTTCTTCAACGGAATAAACCGATTTCGGATCAAGATGCCCGTTTTGTTTTGTTTGAAGAGACATATCCGTCGTTTGTTGCATGTTGACGGGCGCTTCTTGCGTCGTTCCGTTTTGAGCAAATGATATGCCGGCATACAGACAGGAAATGGCGACACAGCCGAATAATAATTGTTTCATGATATATCCCTTTCAACTGATGAATAAATTATTGCACGGAAATAACTTCGGTTTCTTGAACGATTGTTTCGCCTTGGGTGGGCGCCGTTTCTTCATCAATCGGAGAAACATCTTGCGGATCCGGCAATTCTTCGTTCATAATAATAATTTCGTCGACCGCATCGGGTATCGGCATATCAGCGGTACCGTCTGTTTGTACAATGGCCGTATCGGATATGGTGGGAGCGTGTTCAACCGTTGTTTTTTCGGATTTCATTGCTATATAGGCAATCAATAAAACCGCAATAATTGCCAAAATAAGAATGGTTTTGTTCATTGTGTGTCCCTTTTATGGTTTTCAGATGTTAAGTACCTTTTTAATATACAACTTCGAATTATATAAAATCAAGGTTTTTCTTTTGTTTTGAAAAAAAATGTGCTATAGATTGATGCATGATTTGGAAAAAGTTTATTTTTGATACGCTGCAAAGCACGAATGATACGGCTGCAGATTATTCTCCTTATTCGGTTATTGTGGCAAAAACACAAACGGCGGGGAAAGGCAGGTATGGCCATAAGTGGATTAGTCCGACGGGCAATCTATATATGTCTGTCGTTTTGCCCGATGAGGCGGAAAATACCCGTTTTTATGCGTTTATCGTTGCTTTGTCGGTTGTACAAAGCTTGAAAGCAAAAGGATTTGAAGCCAAAGTTAAATGGCCGAATGATATTTTGTTAAACGGCAAAAAATTGGCCGGCATTTTGCTGGAAAAGAACGATAAGGGGATTGTGGCGGGCATCGGAGTAAATGTAGTTTCATGTCCGGCCGCGGGATTGCCGTATGAAGCGGCCTGTTTGAACGGAGCCGTTTCGTGTGAATGGTTGGCGGACGAAATTTTAAAAAACATGCACTTGAACATGGAAGAGTTAAAACAAAATTCTTTTGTGCGGCTAAGGGAAGCTTACTTGAAATGCCTGCAAGGGCTTAATACGCAAATATTGGTTAATTTGCCCGATAAAAGACTTGTCGGGGTTTTTAAGAATTTAAGCGCATCCGGCGCTTTAATTTTACAACTACCGGATAAAACATTAAAAGAAATTACGGCAGGGGTCGTATTTCTGATGGATTAATTTAAATAAGGAACGGTTTTAATTTCTTTGCCGAAATCGGGCAGTATCAAAACCGTTCATGTATGAAAAGGAAAAGAAATGAATACTGTAACGAATGAGACGGTTATTATTCCGTCCGAAAAACTTGTTTTTATCCCGCTGGGCGGGTCCGATGAAGTCGGTATGAACTGTTTTGCATACGGATACAAAGGAAAATGGTTGATTGTTGATTGCGGTGTCGGTTTCCCGGGAGACGGTTTGCCGGGTATTGACGTGTTATTACCAGATCCGAAATTTTTTGCGGACAAGAAAAAAGATATTGTCGGATTGGTTGTAACGCATGGCCATGTTGACCATTTCGCCGCCATTCCGTATTTGTGGCAAGATTTGCAATGTCCGATTTATTTGACTCGGTTTGCCAATGAATTATTGGAAGTGTCCCTTAATGAATTTGGTTTGTTGGGACGTGCCGAAACGCATGTGGTCGAGCAAGGTTCCGTTATTGATTTGGATCCGTTTGAAGTGGAATTTATCGCAATGAACCATTCCGTTCCCGAACCCAATGCGTTGGCTATTCGCACGAAAGAAGGATTGGTTGTCCATACGGGCGATTGGAAATTTGATACGCATCCGTTGATTGGCGAAAAAATGGATATGAACCATTTGAAGCAACTCGGCAAAGAAGGCGTTTTGGCGTTGGTGTGTGATTCGACAAATGTTTTCGGTGAACATACGGACAAAAATGAACAAGATGTTCGCGAAGCATTGACGGATTTAATTGCGCAATACCCCGGGAAACAAATCGGTGTCGGATGTTTTGCTTCAAATGTGGTGCGCGTGGAAAGCATTTGTCATGCCGCTCGCGCCAATAACCGCGATGTATGTTTGCTGGGGCGTTCATTGTGGCGTATGGAGGCGGCCGCGCGTGCATCAGGATATTTAAAGGATATTCCGCCCTTTTTGTCCGAGCGCGAAGCTTTGGAACGCTCGGTCGGTACGGTTGTGTATATTTGCACAGGTTCGCAAGGAGAACCGTTTTCGGCTTTGTCCGCATTGGCATCGGTTATGCCGCAAAAAAATTCGGTTTATTTCGGCCCCGATGATGTCATCATCTTTTCATCGCGCGTCATACCCGGCAACGAAAAATCCATTTCTTTATTGCAAAAACGCTTAAAGGCCAAAGGTATCAAAATCATTACCGACCGTGATGCGCTTGTCCATGTATCGGGACATTATGCCGGCAAAGATTTGGAAAAACTTTATAAAGCTTTGAAACCGAAAATTGCCTTGCCGGTACACGGCGAAGCCATGGAATTGACGGCTCATATGGAATCGGCTTTAAAATGGGGTGCCGAATTTGCTTTTGCCCTTGAAGACGGAGAAGTTGTCGCATTGGATGAGACGCCGCAAATTTTGGGGATTGTTCCATCCGGTATTTTGGCCGTAGACGGCAAACGCATTGTTGCTTTGGATGACACCGCCATTAAAAAACGCCGCAAAATGATGGAAGGCGGGACAATGGTCGCGACGATAGTCGTTGACAAAACGGGTTCCGTTTTGGGCGAACCGCAATTTTCGTCTTTCGGCTTATTGGAATCCGAAGAAGGGCATAAGTTTAAATTAATCGAGTTGGTTAAACAAAGTATTGATGCTTTACCCGCAGATCATAAAGGGCGCGATGATATGGTTGAAACGGCCGTTCGTACAACCGTCCGTCGCTTTTTGTCGGAAAATTACGGCAAAAAACCGTTGATTGAAATCCATTTGGTGCGTATTTAAATGCGACAGGGGTGCCGTAAAGTTAAATGAGCACCCCTTTTTTTAGAAAATAATGCTTGATTTATCACGCAAAAAACTTTATCGTAAAGGCTGGCTAAGATAACGGAAGGATAAAAAAATGAAAAAAGTTCCCTTGATTTTAATGGTTGCTTTGATGGCTTTGGATCTCAGTGCATGTAATCAGGAAAGTATGTATGCTTCTTATAAGGCCGAAGATACTTTTGCCGACGGCAAAATTCAAACACAGCCGAATTTTGCGCAGTTCAGCGAATTGCCCGTGCCGGAAAAATCTACAATGGATTTGAAACGTACAATGTTGTTCGGCAATAATCCGCTTGTGGGCCGTTTAACGTATACGGCACCGTACAGCCAATCAAACATGTTTGATTTTTATATGCAGGAAATGCCTAAGTTCGGATGGCGGGAAGTAACCGTAATCCGTTCGGCCAACAGCGTTTTGACATATTCCAAGGATAAACGAATCGCAACAATTCAGCTGACTTCCACAAGTTTAAACAACACGGACGTCATTTTGGATATTTCATTTGCCAGCGAAGCGTTGGGGAACGGTTATTAACAGGCCGATAAGCATGATGGCGGGGGACAAAATGTCGACGGAAGAAATGCAAAATCAAATCAATAAAATTGATGTTGATATTTTAAAGTTGTTGATAAAACGTAATGAGTTGACTAAATCCCTGCAAGTGAAACAACGGTTGCCGAAAGGGATGATTGCTTATGAACCGGACAGAGAAGCTATGGCGCTCAGGGGTGTTTTAAGCAAAAATGAAGGCCGTTTGCCCATTCAAGGGTTAGTAAAAATCTGGCGGGAAATTTTATCCGGAGAAGGTCAAATGTTGAGACCTTTTTCGGTTGCGGTTTATACTAAAGAAAATACCCATGAAATGATTGAGCTGGCAAAAAATCATTTCGGCACGATGGCAAAGTATATGCCTTGTTTGTCGATCAGTCAGGCTATTCAAAAAATAGATACGAAAAGAGTCGGTGTTGCTGTTTTACCGTTATTTGAACAATCTGAAGATTCTTGGTGGACAACGCTTGCGACCGGTGAACATAAGGCACTGAAGATTGTTGCAAAACTGCCGTTTTTAAAACAAGAAGGAAAACTTGCCAAAGAAGCTTATGTCATTTCCGAAGTAAATATAAAGCCGACGGGCAATGATCGCACGTTATTTGCTATCGAAATGGCTACGCAAACAAGTTTGGCATCTTTAAAATCTCTGTTGGAAGCAACGGGGTTGACGGTACGTCAAGTTTGGCCGGCTTATAATTTATCGCGCATTTTTTTGTTCGCCGTTGAATTTGACGGTGTTGTTGACATGTCGGATAAACGTTTGCAAGCTTTTGTAAAAGCACAGGAAAAAAATCTTCAACTTGTACGGCCTATCGGCGGCTATGCCGTGCAGGAATGTGTTTAAAGGAGGAATTCATGGGGATACTACGCGATTTCTTTTTCCCGGAAGAGCAAGCTTCTCCGGATGTGCTCGGCCGTTATCCCGAACATATGCAGGTCAAGGCATTACCCGAAAGGCGGTATGTTAAAACGTCGCGTATTTTGGCTGTTTTGATATTAATCAATTTGGGTTTTTTGATGGCGTTCGGCGGCATTTATATGTATTTAGCCGAACGTATTGATGTTTCAATCGCCAGCCGTCGTGCCGTTAATTTGTTTTATATCGATACCGAACAAAAGCGGTTGCGCCCGGCTGAGCATACTCAACGCGGCGTTTATGCGATGCAGTTGATGGCCGAATCATTGTTGCGCCAATATATTCAAGATCGCCATGCCATTACGTGGGATAATACCGCTATGGCTCGGAAATGGGGGGTAAGCGGTCCCGTATGGGCTTTTTCGGCAAATAAAACGGTTTTTAAAGATTTTGAAAAAGAGGCTGAACGCGAATATGCCGCGTCAAGGAATCAAGGGTATGTGCGTGATATCCATTTATTGGATTTGCAATATTTGTATCAAAATATTTGGATGGGTATTTTTGATTCTTTTGACATGCCCATTCCCGATTCGTTTAACCCGCTGTGTGCTTGTTCGGATAATTCAAAGGAATGCATTCAATGCAAAATAGATCACAGTTACCGTCGTACACGTTATAAAGTTTATATTCGCACGGCATTTAATAATGCCAAATCAATCGGCAATCCGCTTGGGTTCAACATTTATTCTTATCAATTATTGCCGATGACGGTTAAAGACAATTCTTATTGGGATACTCCGCGCGTTTTAAAACCGGACCTTTAATTTTTTAATGTCCGGCTCAGAATATGGAAGCCGGATATAAATAACCCGAGCGATCAAACCGTTTATAGATCCGCCCGCAACTGTGAATAATTTATATTTTCAAACGCGTCCGTAGCTGTCTTCAAAACGGACGATATCGTTTTCATCCAATGTATCACCGGTTTGTACTTCAATAAAGACCATGGGTTTGTCGGTTTTATTGGCAATGCGGTGTTTTTGTTCTTTTTCAATACGGATAGCAGTGTCCGCCGGGGCGGTGAAAACTTTTTCTCCCAAAGTTATCTCTGCTTCCCCGTCAACAATTATCCAATGTTCGGCGCGATGATAATGCATTTGGAGTGATAAAATTTTATCGGGCATAACCGTTATTTTTTTCACGATATGCTTTGTTCCGGCGTCCAAAACTTCCCAAGTACCCCATGGTCGCGTATCTTTGTCGCCCGTTTTATATAAAACTGCCATCTATTCCTCCTGTTTTTTCGTGTTTTGATGCAGACTTTGGGTGCATTATAGCCTAAAATTTTAAAAAAAGCTTGATAAATTTTTAAATTTGATATACAAATATTTCACCGATTGGTAAAAAATTTAAAGGAGAAAAATATGCCGTCCGTTGTAAATGATTCTTGTGCTTTATGCAAAAGCTGTGTCGAAGTTTGTCCGGTTGACGCATTCCGTGAAGGGGAGACAATGGTTGTCGTTTCTCCGGAAGATTGTATTGAATGTGGCGTTTGTATAGCGGAATGTCCGCAAGGCGCCATCACACCGTCTGACGAAGCTGATGAAAAATGGGTTCGATTCAATGCCGAAAAAGCGGCTGAATGGCCCATGGCAACCAAATAATTTTGATGTCGGATTTATAAGCCCGCTGTTATGGCGGGTTTTTTAATTTCTTGACAAATAAAAATTTTCATATAAAATTATGCATATAAATTTTAAAGGAGTTAGCTATGGGATTAAGCAATACACTTGCTTCGACGGTTGCTTTACCAAAAACTTTCGGAGCCAAAGAAAGCGCCGCTTTGTATTTTGAAGCTCGTGCACGCACTTTGGCGGATGCTCGTTTGAAGGGGCTTCGCGTGACAAAAGCTGCCGAACAAAAGCATTTGGAGCTTTTAAAAAAGGTTGTCGTGCAAAATCCGACCATGCTTGACATTTTTGTTAAACGACATAATGATTATCTGTCTTGTCCGTCGTTTGATGCCCAAAATGTTTTTATGCGGCGTTATGTGGATAAAAAAATCAGACCGAAAATTGAAGCGGCCGTTTATTTTGAAGCTCATGCGCGGGCATTGGCTTTTGCCCGGTTGAATAAGGATACGAATGTCAGGCAATTTGAACGCCGCATTGAGGATGTTTTACTGAAAGAAGTTGTTCGAAATTCGGATTTATTGAAGGCTGTTGTCAAAAAGCATGATGACTATGTGGCTTGTCAGGATAATAAACAGGGAGCTTTTATCAAAAAATATGTCGATGAAAAAACGAAAAATCTTCGTTCCGTTGCAAGGGATGCAGGTTCTGTCAAAATCATTTATCCCGGTAAAAAGCCGTCTTGCAACCATGGCCGCGATTAGATATTTGAAAACCTAATGTATTCAAATAAAAGTTACAAAAAAAATCGGGCATTCGGTGTCACTAAAAATTTTTTTCTATTTACTTTTAGATTAAAATCATTTAAAAGAAGATATATTATTTTTTAAGTTTTTTATCAGGCATAAAAATGAAAGATTTCAAAGTTTCGGTTGTTGTCCCTGCCTTTAATGAAGAAGGAAATATTGTACGTTTGGCGAATGAATTGGCAAACGTGTTAAAGCAATATAAAAGCTATGAGATTATTTTCGTCAATGACGGCAGTATTGATAAAACGCTTGATACCGTTAAAAGGTTGCGAATTCGCAATAAGAAGATTCATTACATTTCATTGTCGCGCAATTTCGGCCATCAGTATGCATTAAAGGCGGGCCTTGACCGTGCAAGCGGTGATTTTGTCATTTCAATGGATGCGGATTTGCAACATCCCGTATCTTTAATCCCCGATATGATACAAGAATGGCAAAACGGAAATGATATTGTTTATACCGTACGAAAAGATAAAAAGACCGAAAGTTTATTTAAACGTTCCACTTCAAAATTATATTACAAGATATTTAACTTTTTAACGGGTTTAAATATGCCGTCCGGTACCGCCGATTTCAGGGGAATGGATAAAAAAGTTGTGGCAATCCTTAAAAATATGCCCGAAAAAACACTTTTTTTGCGCGGCCTTGTATTTTGGATGGGATTTAAACAAAAAGCTATTTCGTATCAGGTACATCCCCGATTTTCCGGCAAAAGCACTTATACCCTAAAAAAAATGTTTTCTTTAGCTGTGGCGGGGGCAACTTCATTCAGTGTCAAACCGTTACGTGTAGCCATTTATGCGGGTTTTTTTGTTGCAATGCTCGGATGTTTGTTTACGGCATATGTGCTTTACATGAAATTATTCGGCGGCGCCACAATTTCGGGTTGGGCATCAACCATGTGCGTTTTGTTGATTTTGGGCGGTTCACAACTTTTCATGATGGGAATCATCGGCGAATATATCGGCATGATTTTTATGGAAATGAAAAAACGGCCGAATTACATTGTTGACGAAACCAGTCTAAATCAGGAAAAATAAGGAAAGATATGACAAAGCTTATTGATTATTCAAAAAAAAATTGGGATATGTTGGCAACCTTGTTGATTACATTGGTGGCTTTCTTTGTTGTGTTCTCATTCAGAACGCTTGATATTAATGATACCGATTGGGCCGTTAGGGGCGGCGATTTTTCGGTTACTTATTTCGGCAGTGTTTTTTATCGCTTGGATGAATGGAGATGGCCGATTTTTACACATATGAATTTGGGATATCCGTTTGGCATTTCTGTCCACGGAACGGACGGTTCGCCGTTAATGTCATTGATTTTTAAAGTTTTTCATAAATTTTTCGGCATGCGTGCGGATGCGAATTTTGTCGGTATTTGGGTATTGATTTCTTATATTTTACAAGCAGTTGCATCTGTATTGATTTTCCGTCACGTTTTTAAAAATAAATTTTTGGTTACCGTTGCCGCTTTGTTCTTCGTATCGGCACCTATTATGTTAATGCGTGTTTTCGTGCATATTAATTTAATGCCGCATTTCATTTTATTATTTTCCATGCTGATTTGGCTGAATGATAAATTAGGTAGAAAAGAATGGATTTATATGGGTGTTATTTATTCGTTGGCAATGGTTATATGCCCGTACTTTTTGCCGATGTGCACGGCCTTTTTCTTTTTGTTATGGTATAAAAAAGTATGCCAAGAAAAGAAAATTTCTTGGAAATCATTGGGATTGGGCATTGCATTTTTGGGCGCGGTTTTGCTCTTTTGGTACTATATGCTCGGTATGTTTAATACGACGTCGTTGAAAGAATTGTCCGGGGCAGGGTGGCAAACGGGCGGTTTGAATTTGTTTGCCTTGTTTAATCCGATTTGGAGTAAATCACAATTTTTCAACAACTTAACTCCGAAAGCCATGTTTGATAATGACAATTACTTTGGTTTGGGATTGTTGATTTTGTTATTTTTGTGCCTGTACGAAGTATTGGCCCTTTTCCAAAAGAAAAACATTAAAAAACATTGGATGACGGCTTTGGTTTTGGCTGCCATCGTATTATTTGCAATGTCCAATCGGATTAAAGCGGGCGATACGCTGATTTTGTCTTATAATCCCGGTTCTTTTGTTGAATGGTTGGGCGGCACTTTCAGATATTCCGCACGCTTTTTTTGGGTTGTTTGGTATTTGTTGGCTTATTTTGTTATCAAAACGGGCTATCAAAAATTCGGCAAAAAAATGTATTGGATTTTGCCGTTGTTATTGATTATACAAATTTGGGATTTGTATCCTTCATATAAAATGAAGTCGGATTTTATATGGAATGCACGTCCCGTACCGTTGGACACCGTTTCACCCGAATGGGACAGATTGGCTCAACAATACGATAAAGTCTTTATTTTTGCTCATAACAAAAATTATCGCGGTATTTGGAGATGGGCTATCAAACATAATAAAAAAGTCAATTACGGTTTTTTAAACAGTCGTTGGACGGCAAAACCCGCTGAATTGGTCAATGAACGTAAAGATGAAATTTTAAGCGGTTATGTTTCCGATTCGTCTTATTTTTATGTTATTGATGACGAATTGATGAAACGCATTGATGAAATGGCTAAAAATAATTCAAATGTGGCAAAACTTAAGACGCATATCAAACATATTGATAATTATGATATTTTAGAATTCAGTGAAGAATTGACACCGCCATTGATTTCGTTCGCGCCGAAAAAAATCCCCGTTACGCATCAATATTGGCAAGATACCCTTGTTATGCCGACACCGTATCGGATTTATCGCGAATTGTCATCGGGGTATAAAGATTACGGTTCTGTCGGTCGCTTTGATGATGAAATGTTGATTATTAATTGGGATCGTTATCCGCCTGAAGAATTTAAAAAAGGAAAGGACGGTAAATATTACCAACTCGTAAGCGGTAAATCTATTGAAGAATAAAATCTTCTTATCAAAAAAACTTCCCGTTCGGGAAGTTTTTTTGTTTTGTATTTTCGTTTTTATTTATTCTGTATCAAGCGGACATCAATGAATACTTGAGTGTATAGCGGAACGGTTTCGAATTGAAAAATGTATTATCAAAAATTTTTAAGCGGCATTTTTGAAGATTTATACCTTAGACATCCAAGTTAAAACACAATTTTGCCAATAATCCGATTAAAAAGGATATAAGAGCAACGGATAAACTGATCGTTGCCATTTCTAAAAAACGCGGCCAAAATGCTTCGGAACGGACGATGGCGATATAATAATTAAAACAAAAGATGATACCTACGACAATAAATATCATGGCGCACAGAGCCGCTAAATACATTTTCTCGGGAAAAAACAAATAGGGCAATACCAGTAAGATAACCGTAACAATATAGGCTATTCCGGTATAAATGCAGGCTTTGAGTGCATGAGAATTCTTATTGGCCCGTTCAGCTAAATAATTTGAAGCGGCCATTGATAATGTAGCGGCAATCCCCGTGATAATGCCCGCCATACCGATTAGTTTCGTATGAACCAAAACGAAAGTCAAACCTGCTATCGTGCCGGTTAATTCGACTAAAGCATCATTTAATCCCAGTACCATTGCACCGACGTAGTTTAAACGTTCTTCATCAAGCATGTCCATCAATAAGCGTTCATGTTCTTTTTCCTGTTCAATAATACGGTAGACTTCCGGAATTTCTTGTTTAACACATTCCAACCCGTGTGCACCGCTGTATTCTTCATTTTCCAACAGCTTTACGACAAACGTATATCCCAACAGGTAGGTCAAAAATAAATACCATAAAATTTTGAAGCGATTTGGGCGAACATTTCGATGTGTATATTTTTTCCATACTTGCGCATGTTTGTTCTCATCTGTTGCAATTTGCATCAAAATTTTACGATTTTTCATATCTTTCATATGTTTTGCAAATCGCATATAGATGATTGAATTTGTCACTTCATCTTTTTGAAATTGAAGCATTTGTTTTAATGCTGTATTTGAATATGTTTTTGTTCTTTTCATTTGTGTTCCTTTGCGGTTTATTTATTAATGGGGCATATGGGTAGTTGTTTTCAAGGGGCAAAGGTTTGCTTATCTTATTTTTTACGATTGCCAAAGAGCGGGAAAAATAATGAGTATTGAAAAATATTTGTTGATATTAAATAAAAAAATCCCAATTTCTTGGAAATTTTTCAATGGCCGATAAAAGCAAATCAAATCCTTGGCACATGGTGAATCGAATTCCCCGGGTTAAGGATTATGATGTTGTCATTTGTTTTGGGTAAAATAAAAACCCTTAAGAAAAATCTTAAGGGTTTTGTAATGGTAGCGGAAGAGGGGATCGAACCCCCGACACATGGATTATGATTCCACCGCTCTACCAACTGAGCTATTCCGCCATTAAGCGAATACATATATAGCCCGAATCTTTAAGAATGTCAACAAAAAAAATATTGATTTTGATAAAAAAATGCGATAAAATCCATAAAATAAATGTTTTGATTATTTTTGAATAACTTAAAAGGAGTTTTATATGGCTGAGGTTTTCTTTAACGGTCCCACCGGCAGATTGGAAGGGCGTTTTCATAAATCCGAAAATCCCCGTGCTCCTTTTGTTTTAGTATTGCATCCGCATCCGGCCCAGGGCGGGACAATGAATAATCGTGTTACTTATACGATTTTCCAAGCTTTTGTGAATATGGGGTTTTCCGTTTTGCGCTTTAATTATCGCGGCGTCGGAAATTCTCAAGGTGAAATTGACGGTACGGGTGTGGGCGAATTGGCCGATGCCATTGTGGCGTTGGATTATTTACAAAATATGGATTCCGAAACGAATGTTTGTTGGATTGCCGGGTATTCTTTCGGCGCTTGGATTGCCGCTCAAGTATTGATGCGCCGACCGGAAATCAGCGGATTTGTCTTTGTTTCTCCGCCGACAAATTTGTATTCGTTTGACTTTTTGTCTCCTTGTCCGGCTTCGGGATTGATTATCCAAGGCGGCAAAGACACGATTGTATCCGAAACGTCGGTTGAAATGTTGGCCGAACAATTGGCGGGTCATCGGTTCGTTCATGTGGAATACCGCTTAATTCCCGGGGCTGACCATTTATACGGCAATCAGCTTAAGGAAGTTCATGATATTATTACGACAATGGTGCCGGATTTGAAATCAAGACGTCCCAAGGAAACCCTTAAAAAGATTAAAAAGCCTGAAATTTTAGATGATTATTAAGGGCATTCGTAAATCCCCCTTTAAATGAATTGTTTTGCTCCTTATAACTTTATTTACAGGGATAAATAAGAGCATCCGGAATAATTTCAAAAATAAGTTACTTTTGTTTCTTCCTGTAATCAAAAAAGATTTAAACGGTGAAAGAAAGGTTATCTGATGAAAAAACTAATCATTTGGGATTTTGACGGTGTTATATCAAATACGGAACCGTTATGGGTCGGAGCATGGGCGGATTTTTTTCAAAATTGTTATCATTTGAATTATCCTTATTCTTTTTGGTACGAAATGTTTGCAGGTGTCAGCAATAAAACCAAATTTGAACGCGTAAAAGATAAATTCGGCTTGAATGTCGACATCCAAGAATTAATTGATTATTGCGGTGATTCTTTGCATAAAAAACGGGCACAAATTACGTTGACATCCGGTATTTTACCTTTATTTGAAACCTATGACGGCTGTCAATGTATCGCGACGGGCGATTCGGTTAAAAATACATTGGAAAAAATAGATATTTTACATATTGAAAAATTTTTTAATAAAGGAAATATTTTTTCGGCCGATATGGTCGAACACGGCAAACCCGCGCCGGATTTGTTTTTGTATGCCGCAGAGCATATGGGATACGAACCATCACAATGTGTTGTTATTGACGATGCCGTTGCCGGTGTTCAAGCCGCAATAAATGCGCATATAAAAATCATACCGTTTGTGGAACATCATGGCGCGTTAAAAAAACAAATGGTTGAAGAAATACATGAGTTGGGCGTCACTCAAATTTCTGACAATATGTCAGATGTCAAACGTATGTTGAAACAGATGTAAACCGTTTTTAATGCGCATCTTTCCAATTATGGCCGACACCGACTTCGGCTATTAACGGTACATCCAACTTAACAATATTTTCCATCGCATTTTTAATGACAGCTTTGGCAGCTTCAACATCTTTATCGGCAACTTCAAAAATGAGTTCATCGTGAACTTGCAACAATAATGTTGCATCCAAGTCGGTACCCTTTAAATCTTTTGCCACCTTTGCCATTGCCATTTTGATGATGTCTGCCGCGCCGCCTTGCAACGGTGCATTAATGGCGGCTCGTTCGGCAAAACCGCGCATACCTTTTTCATTAATGCCGTTAATAAAGCATTTGCGTCCGTATGGTGTCAAAACATAACCGTGTTCATGTGCGAATATAATGGTTTGTTCCATATATTGTTTCATTTCGGGATATTTTTCGAAATAGGCATCAATATATTGGCGCGCTTCGGTACGTGAAATATTCAAAGCCGCCGCTAATCCGAAAGCCGATTGCCCGTACATAATGCCGAAATTAATCGCTTTTGCTTTGCGACGCGTATCGGCATCGATTTCGGACAAAGGAATGCCAAATACTTGAGATGCCGTCGCCGCATGTACATCTTCACCGCTCAATAACGCTTCTTTAAGCAATTTGACGTTCCCAAAATTGGCGATTAAACGCAGTTCGATTTGCGAATAATCCGCCGACACAAGTTTATAGCCGTCTTTGGCAATAAAAGCTTTGCGGATTTCTTTGCCCGCTTCGGTACGAATAGGGATATTTTGCAAGTTCGGATCCGATGAGGCTAATCGTCCCGTATTGGTGCCGGTTAAAATAAACGACGTATGAACGCGTTTGTGCGGCGGTTGAATAAGAGCGAGCAGAGCATCGACATACGTTGTTTTTAATTTCGAAAACGAACGGTATTCCAATACTTTTTTAGCCAATTCAATACCTTCTTCAGCCAATTTTTCCAATACTTTCATATCGGTCAGCCAAGCGCCGCTTGCCCCTTTTTTGCCGCCTTCCAAGCCCATTTTTTCAAATAAAATAACACCCAATTGCGCCGGTGAATTTAAATTAAATTCTTCATCGGCCAATACATGAATTTCTTTTGTCAGACGGTCAATTTCTTTGATAAAGTAGACATTTAAATTATTAAGCTGTTCGCGGTCAACCAAAATGCCCGCTTGTTCCATCTTAAACAAAATGGGGATAAGCGGCAAATCAATATCGGTGTACACTTTTTTAAGCGATTTGTCTTCATCCAATTGCGGTTTAAAAAATTGATATAAACGCATAGTAATGTCGGCATCTTCGGCGGCATAATCTTTTGCAACATCCAACTCAACTTGGTCGAAACACATTTGTTTGCGCCCTTTGCCGCATACATCAACATATTTAATGGTATCATGATTCAAGTAAAGTTTTGCAAGCTCGTCCATGCCGTGCCCATGTGTGGTGCCATAAAGCGTATAACTCATCAACATCGTATCTTCAATCGGGGCAACCATAAAATCAGTGCCGTATTCATGGCTGAAAATATGCATGTCATATTTGATATTATGGCCGACTTTGATGACGGATTTATCTTCCAAAACCGGTTTTAACAAGGCTAAAGCCTTTTTAACCGACAATTGTTTGGGGCGGTGGGTCGCAAAAGAAAATAAATCCGTTTCGCCCGTTTTTTCATCTTCATCGCCGCCATGGCGCAAAGGTACATAACAAGCGTGTCCCATTTCGCAACATAGGGAAAAGCCGACCATTTTTGCGCGTATGACATCCAAGGAAGTCGTTTCGGTGTCAACGGAGACAATTTTTTTTTCATAAATTCGTTCAATCCATTTTTTCAAATGTTCTTCATCTTGAACTAATTCATAAGCAACGGTTTTCGGCGTTTCAATGGTTTTGAGTACTTTTGAAGTTTTGATTTCATTGAAAAAAGTTGTGGGCGGTTGAAGCCCGTCCGTTTGTTTGCGCGTCCAATTTTTACTGCGTTCAATCAAGCTTTTAAATCCTTGTTCCTGCAAGAAATTTAAAATCTTGTCATAATCGGGAACGGATGTTTTAAAAATCGTTAAATCTTCGTTGACAGGAACATGACTGTCCAATGTAACCAATTGTTTTGAAATTAAAATTTGTTTTGTATCGCGAATGAGTCCTTCACGTTTTTTCGGTTGCGGGACATCAGATAAATTTTGAAGTAAATTATCAAGCGAACCGAATCGGTTTATTAATTCGGCCGCCGTTTTGGGGCCGATACCGTTCGCCCCGGGAATATTATCGGTCGAATCACCCATAAGTGCTTGAACATCAATGACTTTGTCGGGAGTAACACCGAATTTTTCTTTAACATCATCTTCGGTTAACTGTTTGCGTTTCAAAGGATCATAAAGGGATACTTTGTTATTCATCAGCTGCATTAAATCTTTATCGGCGGAAATAATGCGCGCATTCCACCCTTTTTCGGAAGCAATACGGGCATAAGTGGCAATTAAATCATCAGCCTCATATCCTTCCATTTCAATCCAAGGAATGTTAAATGCTTCTGTTGCTTGACGAATAAGAGGAAATTGAGGTATCAATTCGGGGGGCGTTTCACGGCGGTTTGCTTTGTAGTCGGCATAAATTTCATTACGAAAATTATGACGTTTTGCATCAAATACGACAACAATGTGGTCACAACCGCTTTCACGCACCAAATTCATCAACATGTTGATAAAACCGTAAACGGCGCCCACCGGCGTACCGTCGGAACGCGTCATGGCAGGCAGGGCATAAAAAGCTCGAAAAATATATCCAGAACCGTCGACAAGACATATCGTGTTTTGATGAAGCATTATTTCCTCTTTGATTTTGCCGCATTAACAACGCGTTTTAAAATGGACGCTACAGGGGCAGACTGTTCATCATTTTTGCCGTTCTTTGTCGTTTTATTTGTTCTTTTTGATAAGGTTTCGGTTTCTTTTGTTGCAATTTTTTGTACTGTTTGTTTTTTTACCGATGCTTTAACGGTTTTTTTCGGCGGCATTGCACTTTTTGACACGGATTCTTTGAATGTTTTGTTTTTTTTTGTTTGTGCTTCTTTTTTAACCGTTTCGTCGAGCGTCAAAGAAACGTCTGATTTTTCTTTTATCTCTTTCGTTTCGGATATTTTTTTATTGTTTTCTTTTTTCATGCCTTTCGCAGACTTTACATCCTTTGAATCATTTTTTTTTGCTTCTTGATATTTCGTTTTAAAAAGTTCGGAATCCACATCATCAATTTCTTCAAATTCGGCATCTTCAATGATTTCTTCCCGATTTTCTTTTTTTAAATCATTTTTATTTTGATTGGCCAATTCTTTCAAAGATGTATAAGCAATTTTGCAATGTTCGGCGCAATAAGGTTTGCCCGTTACAGTATCTTTGCCGCAAAAATGAAAGTCTGCATCTTTGGGTTCACCAATCGGCCAACGGCATGAATTTAATTTTAAATCCAATAATGTCATATACCCTTTGTTATCGCCCAGTTTTGTTTTTTGAGATTTCGGGGCAGGGACAGCCGCTTTTTTTATGGGCGACGGACGGGCATCCAATTCCAAACGGTGCACTTTCCCGACAACGGCATTTTTGGAAATGCCGAGCTCTCTGCCGATTTCGACCGTACTTTTCCCTTTTGCCCATAATTTTTTCAGCTGTTTGATTTTTTCAGGTGTCCAAGACATTTCATACTCCTTTTTTTATTCAATATAAACGGGTGTGCCAAGCAACAAAATATACTTGGGCTTTAACTGTTTTCTGATTTCTTCCGCATACGGGGCGATAAAATAAACATCCCCCGGAGCGGCTTCATGCATCCTTGCGAACATTTTTAAGTTGCTGAGCATTTCATTTTTGGGATTATCGGGATATGCGCGTACTTTTTGCAGTTGCAATGCAATGGTCAGGTTAAGCGTGCTAACACGTTGTGCCTTTAAAATGCGGTCGGCCGTCAAAGCAAAATCGTCGCCGTTTTTCCATCCCATATTTTTAAATAAGGCTTCAATTTCTTCTTGCGGTTTAAGTTTTTTTAAACGTGTAACCAATGAAGCGAAGGGATTGATGAAATCTTTTTCGATTTGGTTGTTGCGTATCATTAAACTTAAAATGCCGTGTTTTAAATCCGTCGGGTCGTCTTGATTGTCAATATAAGCTTCCAATTCTTTGACCGTATCAAAAACACGCGTAACGTCCTGTGGTTTTAAATCCGTTTTTTTATAATTTTTAAGCGTTTCGGGACTGAGATGATAAAGGCTTTGAACCGACGGATACGCGTAAAATTCGCCTTTATGCGGGGTTAAACGGATGGATGTGTTGCGCGGTGATAAGTCCAAAGAACCTTTTTTCGGTTTATCGGTATCTTGGACGGACCATAAATCAGGATCCAAATAAAGATAATAAATGGGGGGCAGGTAGGGCAAATATTTCGCGGCATAATCTTTCAGTTGCGGCGGTAAATCCGTCGGCATTTTGCCTTTCCAAACGGCAATTTCGGGATGTGTCAGAATTTTTTTAGACAGAGCACGATTTTCGTGCAGCTGCGGGAAGACATATTGGCGTTTTTCGTAGGGAGTTGCCAATAACATGTTTAAGATTAAATCTTCTTCACCGCCGGGGTTGACAGACATTCTTTCCAATAATTGCTTAATATTATTTATTGAAAAAGTTTGAGAAACGGATGTATAGGCAGCATCCATATTTTCCGCAGTTTTTGTTTGGGCAATCGTTTGCTCGGATATAAAGCATCCCAATAAAAGAACCAAGACTATTATGTGAATATGTTTTTTCATCTTTCAACAGTTTTCCCGATTTTATAATTTCAACGTGCCGAATTTTTCACGACTTTTGTCGAAGATGATGTAACACTCTTCGAATCGGCGTTTAATTGAACCTTATAGGTCAATTTTGATTCGCCGTTTGCCGGTACTTGGACAGTCCATTTGACACGATTGGCGTTTACGTTTTCGTTTTTAACGCTTTCGTTTAATATTTTCCATGATCCGTAAAAATTTTGATAAATTTCAACCGTGACATTTTTATCACCGCCGTTTTTAAGTGTTATTTCGGAAGCAATTTCGGATACCTTGGAACTTACTTGCGTGTATTTTGTCCGTTTGGCATTTGCGAATACATCAAAAGCCGTTCCCATCGTCAAGCGTACATTTTCCATGTTGGCCGTGTGATTAATGTTGTCTTCGCCGACAAAAAGCATTTTCCCTTTGTCATCGGCTTTATATAAACGGACGGTGCCTTTTGGCAAGGCTATACCCAAATTATTGTTTTTTTCGTTTTCAAAGCTGATAAAAACGGTCGGTTTAATTTTTTTCAGTTCCGGCGTATGAAGCAAGCTTAACGAATTGTCAAATTCGTATGTTTTTTTTACGTTAATGTCTTTGCCGCTGAGCAATGATACCTGTTTTGTCTGATTGGACAAAATATCCGTTTTTCTCGGTAAGGTATACAAGTAAAAATCCGATAAGCTTGAAACGGCCATATTGCCCGCTGCCATATTGGCGGCACTTTCCATTACGGCCATGGTTTTCATCATGCGCGGTTGAACGTAATTTTGAACAATATTGACATCGCCCGCCACCAATTTTAAATTCGCATTTTTATAATCCACGCCCGAATTGTTGTTCAAAGTTACCAAACCGTTTAAATTCATTTTGTTTTCGGTATCGTTCAATTCGGCAACATAATCTGCTTTCCATGATAAACCGCGCGTCAGATAGCTGAGTTCCAAATTTTGTGATTGTGCCGTTTTGGATTGTATATCCATGATTAATGTGGGACGCGCCAACAAATTGTCGGGCACTTTGTTAAAGATGACACGGCCGGGGTATTGGGTTTCAATTTTGCCGTCGATTTTTAAAATAGGCGATACACCGTTGACGGCTAGCAATTCGGCTTGATTTTGTTTGATTGCGCCGGTGGCCGGATTAATGTATTCAACCGTTACGGTACTGCCGACCGCTTTTTCCAATAATGAGCTTTCCGATAATAAATCATAATTGAAATTTTGTTCCAACAGTTGAATATCCTTGCCTTGCAGCAAAGCGCTTTCGGGCATGATTTGGCCGGAAACATCGGCAAAGGCAATGGCATTTTTACCCTTTGCCAAATCTGCAGCGCGCGTATCGTTAACCAATGCACGATTTTCGTTATAAATCGTGATATCTAAATTCTTTTGAGCGTCAACGCCGATTGTTTCGGCATTTAACACGGATGGTAAAGTCAAAATGCCGATTAGCGATGTCATAATCAGTGGAGCATATTTCATACAGATGTTTCCTTTTCATCCAAAAATGTTAAACCCTTAAAATTTATTTTGTATTGTTTTATATAATTAATCCAATCTTTTTGTCGGTCCAGTGCCAGCATAAGTGGATAAAATTGAATGAATAATGCTTGGACGGAGGCCGAAGATAAACCAAAACCGATATCCGTACTGAACGCATTATCCAAAAATTTGTCCGTTTCACGCTTTATATAAGGTTTTTCCGCTTTAAAATAAATGATAAATAAATTTAAAATGCCCAACAAGGTTAAAAAGGCAATTTGAAAGGTTCCGAGCGGCATGTCGATGCGGCATGCTTGCCAAATAACCAATCCGATGATAAGACTTTGTGTCAGGACATATTTGTACAGTATGTCAAAAAGGGCAAATAATCGGCCTAAAAATATTGCCAAATGACGTGTTTTTCCTTGCAATAACATATTTGCCCAAATTTTAACCCACAGCATTCGCCTTTTTTTAAAAGCGTTATATTTCATTAAGTTTTCGGAAAAGGCATGCGTGAAAGCATAGCCCGACAAATACCGCACCGTTAAAATGGAATAAGCAGACAATTCTTTAACCGGGTAGAGAGATGATTTCGTGAATTTTAAAAATACGATTGTTGCCAATGCATATAAAATTAAAATGCCTGTTCCGATTAAAAACAGCATGTTGGACGAACTGTCCCATAAGATTTCCCAAAAGGAAGGGTATTCAAGTGCTTTTTTATCGAAATCCAAATCAATTTTAACATCGGCATATGCGGGCAACGGACGGTTAAGGCTTAAGAAAAAATTGCCGTTTTCATCGGAGTAAGTTTCCGTCGTTTCCGGAATTTTTTGATTGTTGGCGCCGAACAGGATGTCTTTTTTGAACAACGGTGTTTTATTCGGCAACAAAACGACCGCCGAAAAACGTTCAATCGGTAAATCCCAATGCGGACCCGTTAAACTGAGCCTTAAAGTCGCGAGTTGACCTTGGGTATGAACTGCATTTTTCAACAAGTATGTCAATGCATAAGTATGTACGCCGGGAGATAAAATTTGTGAATCTTTAATAACCCAAGTTGCCGGCGTTTCATTTACGGTCATTGAAGGCGCGTATTTATCAGCGGATATTGGAATAATACGGTTGTCCAATGACACTTTAACCAATGTCAATTCGTCGCCGGTTGATTTGGGGATAATTCGTTCAAACGAATAATCGCGGTGCGTATTGACGAATTGAATTGTTTCTTCAACAATGACATCTCCGTTTGCCAAGATTTGAATTTTATCCGTAAAATCGGTTGTATGCGGCACAAAAGAAGCTTCGGATTTTTGACCGAACGGCGTTTTAATGTCAAATGTATAGCTGGGTTGATACGGCAACGGTTCGAATTTTTGAATTTTTGGGGAAGTGTCCTCATCCGAATCAATATATACGAAAGGCGTTCCGGTATAAATGCCGCCTTGTGCGGTGTGACGATTTTTAATGTTTAACAAATCATTCAAATCGGGAACGACGGCCCCCGAATTTGTCGTAAACATAAAAAATCCCAAAAAAGTCAAGATAAATAAATGTTTCATTGTTGCCCTTTATTTTAAACAAAATATAGCATTTATTTATCAAAAATCAAAGCTTTTTTCCTTAATTGCAGGACTTTTTTTCATCGGCGATACATACGTTATACAACGGGCATTCGCAGCACTTAGGTTTTTTTGCCGTGCAAATGTACCGGCCATGTAACACCAAAGCCAATGCTACATCGGGTTTAAACCAATCCGGCACCAATTTTTGCAGCTTATGTTCAATTTCTTCGGGATTTTTCCCCGTACAGATTTTAAGCCTGTGGCATAACCTGAAAACATGTGTATCAACGCCGATAAACGGTGCGCGGTAAACAACATTTAAAAAAACGTTTGCCGTTTTGCGTCCGACGCCCGGCAATGTCAATAAAGTATCAAAATCCGTCGGCATTTTGCCATCGAATTTTTCCAAAATGACGTTTGTTAAATTAATGATGGCACGCGTTTTGTTGTTAAAATAATTAATTGAACGAAAATATGTTTTTAATTTTTCTTCACCCATTTTTTTAATTTTTTCGGGCGTATCGGCGATTTTGAACAAGGGTTCCGTTGCCTTATTGACATTTTTATCCGTACTTTGTGCGGATAATATAATGGCTATCATCAATGAATACGGGTTTGTCCAATTAAGTTCACATGCAGGATTGGGGTATGCTTCGTGCAAAGTATTCCAAAATTTTTCTCTTTGATTCGGAGTCATCAATTTTTCGGCCATATACTTACCTCTTTGGCATTAAATTTTTTGTTTAAAGGATATTTTTGAATTTTAACTTTTTTTAACCGTTCGTGACATGTAGCGCCGATTATTTGTTACGTGATAAAATGAATGTTATTGTATGGTTTAACATGTCGGCTTTATCTGCGAACATCAGAATGGCTTTTTTTGCCTCTGTACCCAAATCTCGCGCTGTTTGGCGAGCTTCTTCAACACCCAATAAGGATACGAAAGTCGATTTGTGCGCTTTTGAATCTTTTCCGAGCGTTTTACCGACAGTCGCACTGTCGCCTTCAACATCCAAAATATCATCCGTAATTTGGAACATTAAACCCATTGCACGGGCGTAAGCTTTTAACGCTTGCATAATTTCATCCGAAGCACCAATCAAAATTGCCGGCGCCGTGCAGGCAAATTCAAGCAATGCACCCGTTTTCATGGATTGCATGCGTTCGACTTCTTTTAAAGTCAAAGGTTCTTTTTCGCCCAATAAATCCATCATTTGCCCGCCGATCATACCACGCGTACCGGCAGCCCTTGATAAGGCCTCAATTAACTGAATTCGTACGGCCGCATCGGGATGTGTTTTTTTGTTTGCCAATACTTCAAAAGCTTGAGTAAGAAGCGCATCTCCTGCCAAAATCGCCGTTGCTTCGTCAAATTGAACATGGTTCGTCGGTTTTCCGCGACGAAGCGTATCATTATCCATGGCCGGCAAATCATCGTGAATCAATGAATAGGTGTGCACCATTTCCAAAGCTAAGGCAACCCGTGCGGCTTGTTCTTGAGGGACATCTAACATTTTTGCAACGGTTAAAACCAAAAACGGGCGAAAAGCTTTCCCCGAACCGATGGCGGAATAACGCATTGCTTCAATAACACGCCTTTCACGTCCGTCGGGCATTTTTAATTCATCATCAAACAGGTTGTCGACCAATGTTCGGGCTTCGGATAATTTAAGATTTAAGGGTGTCATCGAATGATTGCGCTCCTGTAATGTTATTATTTTTATCAAGTATCAATATATCAATTTTGGCTTTTGCGGCCGTTAATTTTTCTTCGCAAATTTTTTTAAGAGCCATCCCGCGTTCATAAAAATTAACGGCTTCATCCAATTTGATGCGTCCCGTTTCAAGTTGCCGCACAACATTTTCCAGTTCGTCCATGGCTTCTTCAAAAGAAAGTTCTTTTACGTCTTTGTTCATTTTTTTGCCTTTTTATCCGATTTGTCGGACGGTTTTTGCTTTGTTTTTTTGAATGTTTTTTCTTTAACTTCAACTTCGCGCAGAGCAATTTTGTTGATTAAATCCCAAACCAATTCGCGAGCATCAAAAATGGCTTGCAATTTAATTAAATCTGTTTCGATTTTTTCGTTTGTATCCAAAATTTGTAAAATTTCATCTTGCAAATCAAATGCGCCTTTTGAAAGAATTTGCATTTCTTCCCATAAAATTTTATCGTTTTGGGCATGCTCCAACAAATGGTTGAGTTTATGTAATTTATGAGCAATTTCGTGTGTATAGTCTTCCATTTAAAAAACTCCTTATTTTTTACTTATAGGCAAGGTTTTGCCAAATGACAAGCTTTTTTGTTTATTTTCGGCTATCTTTCTTTCAAACCAAGCCTCTGATTTTTTCGCCGTATTGACATCCCAAAGATATTCAAACCGTTTTTTGTATTTCAATACCGTATCGGGATCATTCCATACGACTAAACAATTTTCCGAATTTTTCAAACTTGCGGGATTTGTCCAGTTATAAGAGCCGGTAATTACGGTTTCGTTATCGGCTACCATAAATTTATTATGTTCAATGCGATGTTTGGAATGCACACGAATGTTTAATCCGCTTTCATACAGCTCAACGGATTTTGCACCGCGTCCGGCCGCTTGTACTCTATCGGTCAAAATACGTATCGGCACACCGCGTGTATATGCTTGTTTCAAAGCAGCGACAATATTATTGTTATTGATTGAATATACAGAAATATCAATACTTTGTTTTGCATTGTTCAACAATCGGATTATTTGATTTTCACAATCAAGCGACGGGGTAAAATAAACAGCCGTTTCGGCATTGATTTTTAAGGAAAATAAAGTAATGCAAACAAAAACTAAATATTTCATAAAAACAGCTCTAAAAAAATTGAAATCCGTTCTTTAATCTTTTATGGTCACTATAACAAAAAATTAGGCAAATGAAAACATATTTTTTATCGGAACAGATTTATTGTTTTTTTGAAGTTGCCAAAATGTCTTGTAAATGCAAATATGCCGAAGAATTTTCGGGAACGGTTTTCATTGCGCGTTCGGCCAAGCGTCGGGATTCTTTTGTATTGCCGATAAGTTGATAATATTCGGCCATTGCATAATCGGCCATCGGAATATTTTTATTTTTTCCCTGTGCAATGGCAAGCAGGCGCCATGCTTCGGGTATGTAAGCATCTTGCGTAACGACGCGCGATAAATGAAAGACGGCTTTTTCGGATGCTTGTTTTTGTTCACTTTCGGTCAGTGCTTGTCCGAGTGCTAAACGGATAAGCGGAGCCCGGGGCAACAGATCGACCGCTTTTTCATAAGTGCTAACCGCTTCGTCCACACGACCCGTTTCAAACAAAAATTGGCCTTTAAGTTCATAAAAAAACGGATTATTCGGATTAAGCGTTATTAACTCGTCTATTTTTTGCAATGATTGCGGTATTTTTTTATCGCGGTATAAAGCAATTGCCAAAGCGTATTTGTCGGGCAGGGCATCGTCTTGGTATATTTCGCGTGTTTTTTTCGGCGGATATAAAAAACCGATTAATTTTGCCCGAATCATTTCAAATGCCACATCTTGCGTTGCCGGTTTGGCATTTGCCGTAAAACGTTCCATATCGCGTATGCGGTCTTTTGTGACGGGATGCGTATTAAGATAGGCACCGGCCTCCTGAGGAGCATTTAATCGTTCCGATTGTTTGATTTTACGCATTGTATTGCTGAATCCGACCAAAGAATATCCCGTTTTATTCATGATATCAACGGCCGTCCTGTCCGCGGAACTTTCTTCAACTTGCCGATAAGATAAATACAAACCCAATGCGGAACCTTGACCACCCATCATAACGGCCATTCCTGCATCGGGCCGCCCGCCCGCAGCAGCGACCAAACCTCCCAAAACAGTTGAAATCAAAGCGGTTGAGCGAGCGTTTTTCAGCTGTTCAATGCCGCGTATGACATGCCCGCCGATGATATGTCCCGTTTCGTGTGACAAAACGAATGTGACATCATCAACGCTTGTTGCATTGGTAATCAATCCCGTGTGGACAAAAATGGTTTGTCCGCCGGCCACAAATGCGTTAATGGAATTGTCGTTTATCAAAACGACTTCCGCATTGGCGGGATCTAATCCGCCGGCCGTAAAGATTTTACGTGCATAACCGTTTAATACGCTTTCAACTTCGGTATCGCGCACAATTGACAAGGCATTCGCACAAGGTGTAAAACATAAAAACGAAAAAAGGATGCATATTAAATATTTCATAATCTCAAGCTAGTTAAAAAAATTGTTCGCGTCAATAAAAATAATAAAGAGTTCTTGACAATTCGCAGATAATCTTGTCAAATGGTAAAAGAAAAATTGAAGGGTTTTTATATGAAACAAGAAAACAAAGAAATGGTGGCCGGCGTGTTTTTATCCATTTTATTGGGCTTCATCCTTTTGTTTTTGCATGCCCAAAAAGTATCCGACAAACGCCCGTCATCCTTTACGCTTTACGGACAATTTACCAAAGCCGACGGTTTAATGAACGGTGCCGAAGTGCGTTTGGCCGGGCTTAAAGTGGGCGAAGTCGTTTCTCAATCTTTGAACGGGCAATATGCCGTCAAAGTCGGCATGTCGTTTCCCAAATTTGTAGAATTGTCTGCCGATACGTCTGCCGTGATTGAAACCGATGGGCTGTTGGGGGCAAAACATATCGAACTTGTGCCGGGCGGCGATGATGAATTATTAAAATCCGGCGACAGTATTTTATATACGCAAGACGCTTTGATTTTGACCGAACTGATGGATAAGGTTAACGCCTATATGCGTGAAAAGAAAAAAGGCGAAGCGGCTGAAGTTCAAGAAGGAATACAAGATGATTCAGATGCAGGAGATTTATTATGAAAAAGAATCCTATTGAAACGATTTTAGGTTTTTTTGTTCTTATTTTCGCCGGTACATTTTTATTTTTTGCCTTAGCGCGCGTTGATGTAAAAAACGTATCGGGCTATAAAGTAATGGCTAATTTTTCAAAGATCGGCGGTTTGGAAGTTGGTTCGGATGTGCGAATTTCCGGTATTAAAGTCGGGTCGGTGTTGGAAACAAAGCTTAACAAAGATACTTATACGGCTGATGTTTATTTAAGTATTGACCCAACGGTTAAATTGCCGATTGATACGGTTGCCGCGATTGCCGATGTCGGTATTATGGGTGATAAATATGTACGTTTGGAACCGGGCAAGAGTGCCGCATTGTTAAAAGACAATGATCAAATCATTAATACGAAAAGTTATAAATCTTTGGAAGATAACGTTTCGGAATTCATCTTTTTATCAACGAAATAAAGCGGGGCATGGGAAATGGATTTTTTTAAATATGCATTATTGGTGTGTCTTGTTTCAATTCCGGTACGGGCGGCTAATATCGAAACCGATAAGGTGGTGTTGCGCGGTGTTGACAAAGTTACGGGACGCATGAGCACGTTAGAAGCCAAAATCGGTGTTCCGGTTGAATTTGGCGATTTATCCGTTACGCCTCAAAAATGTATAACGCGCACGCCTGAAGAAACGCCCGAAAATGCGGCATATTTGGAAATTGTCGAAAAAAATACAAAAGGCGATATTACGCCCGTTTTTAACGGATGGATGTTTTCTTCCAATCCGGCGTTAAGCGCTATGGAACATCCCGTTTATGACATTTGGGTTATTTCTTGCGTCGTAAAAGCACCCAAAACGCCTTCGATTGTTGTAAAGGATGATACCTATCCTTTAAATGAAGCGCAAAATGAAAACGAAGAAATCCCGGCAGATGAAGATAATCCTGCTTTGGCCGAAGATGAAAGCGAAAATACCGCTTCAACAATTAATAAAAGCGAATAGTTTTTATACAAAAAATACGGTTAAGGATTTATGCGTTCATAAATTCCGTCGGCATTTTTTTGATATATTTCTTTTTCGGTTGAATTTTCCCAGATGATTTCCAATGAGTCTTTGGTTTTATGAATAATTTTTGCTTTATAAGGCCCCCTTTGTATATAACCGTCTTTAACTTGGAACAATTCTTCAAAGTCCGAATGAAGCAAATGGATTTCATTTTTTGGGCAAGCGCGGTTTATATAGGTTTTTAAGATATTTTCATCAAAGAAATTTTTTCTGTCATTCAATTTTTTCAAATGCTTATAATACACGCACCGACTTGTGGTGTTCGGCGTATCGTCGCCCAATAACATTTTCATATTGTCTTTGCCATATTGGATGAACGAATCCCATTGCCGTCGGGCATAGTTTCCCGATTTAGGCGCATCGCTGTCTTTGATAAGTAAAACATCTTGCAAGTTGGATACTTTACCGCCGTGTTTTAAGATAATATCACGCCAAAAGGGCATATCTTCCGCCAACGCGTATTCATCAACATAAGTGATATGGTGTTTTTTTAGGAAATTATTTCTAATCATTGCACAAGGGTGCGCAACAGGCACTTCAAATAAAGTCCTGATTTTGGCATCTTCCGGGTTTAAAGGGAAAGTATCCTTTCTTATAAAGTTGTCGGGGCGGGTAAATGAACAACCCGTTGCGACGATATCAGGGTTTTCTTCTAAAAATTCAAGCTGTTTTTCAAAACGTTCCGGCAAAGATTCGTCGTCATCATCCATTCGAGCGATGTATTTGCCGCGCGCTTTTTGCAATCCGAGATTCAAATTATAAACAAGCCCTTTGTTTTTGGTATTTGAAAAAACGCGAATCCGTTTATCTTGTTTTGCATAGGCGTTTAAAACCTCTAGTGTTGAATCCTTGGAGGCATCGTTGATAATAATAAATTCAAAATCGTTTGCCGATTGTGACAAAATGGATTCGATAGCGCGAGGCAAATAATATTCCGCCCGATTATATGTCGCCATTATGACTGATATTTTCGGGCGGGGGAAAAGATGTAAACCACCCCAAAAAGCAAGCAAAAAAATGCCGCTTAAAAATATATAAAATATTTGAATGGGGACTTTTTTCAATTTTACCTATTTCCTGATGACGGCGTTTACAACTTTTCCTTTTAAAAAGTTTTTGATATTGTCGAAAGTCGTATCGTTAATACGATCGATTGCATCTTTCGTGTTAAATGCAATATGCGGTGTTGCAATGACATTATCAAATTGCATCAGTTTTAAATTCATTGCGGAATCCAATAAAAATTCATTATCTTTCAAACGGGTGGACGTCATAATTTCATCATGAACCAAAAAGTCTTCATTTTCCAAAACGTCCAATCCGGCACCGCCCACTTGGCCATCGCGCAAAGCTTGATAAAGTGCTTGCGTATCAATTAAATCGCCGCGTGCCGTATTAATGATGATGACGCCGCGCTTCATTTTTTCAAAAGCTTTTTCATCCAATAAGTGGATATTTTCGGGAGTTGACGGCACATGTAAAGAAATAATGTCCGATTTTTTAAACAAAGAATCCAAATTTTTGGCGTATAATTTTTTAAGCTCCGGTTTCGGGTATAAATCATAGGCAATAACATTCATACCGAAACCTTGAGCAATTTTAATCATATGTTGGCCGATTGAACCGGTTCCCACAACGCCGATTGTTTTGCCGGATAAATCAAAACCCATATAGTTTGAAACGTCAACGCGGTTATGTTTCATGTCATGTTCCGCGCAAATAATTTTGCGCGCTAAGTTCAACATAAGCCCAAAAGCAAATTCAGCCACCGTTACTTCACCGTATCTGGGAACGTTAACGACTTCAATGCCGCGTTTTTTGCAATAATCCAAATCAATGTGATTAAAGCCCGTCGACCGTGTCGCAATCAATTTTAAATTCGGAAACAAATCCAATTTTTTGTTGGATAAGGTTTCGGAGTGCGTGAAAACGGAAATAATTTCGGAATTCAAAAAAGGTTCCAGTTTCGTTTTGCTTGTCGTATTTAATGTCGTGTTAAAAAATTCACAGTCAGAATTAATTTGCAAATATTTTTTTGCGTGCTGTTTTAATCTGGCATCAGAATCAAAAAATAAGATTGTCATATTTGGTTTCTCCCAAGTTAAGTTGTTCTGTCTATCTGTAATATAGACAATTTTGTTTTATATTACAAGAGTGTATGTAAAATGAATTTATTTTGGTTGGTTTGGATGTAATAATCTGAAGATTTTTACTAATTCCGCTTTTAAATCTTTACGTGATACAACCCGGTCAACCATGCCGTGATCCAACAGGTAACTTGCCTTTTGGAAATTTTCCGGCAGTTTGGCCAAAGTAATTTGTTCAATTACACGGACTCCCGCAAAACCGATTAAAGCATCCGGTTCGGCAAACGTTACATCGCCCAACATGGCAAATGAAGCCGTTACACCGCCCATGGTCGGATTTGTCAAGATATTAATAAAAGGAAGTTTTTTTTCTTTTAATTTTTTGACGGCAACCGTAGTGCGAGCCATTTGCATCAAGGACAAAATGCCTTCCTGCATCCGCGCACCGCCCGAAGCCGGTACTAAAACCAAAGCGGCTTCTTGCAATAAGGCAAGTTGGGAGGCTTTGATAATCGCTTCCCCGACGGCCGTACCCATTGAACCGCCCATGAAAGCAAAATCAAAAATGCCGACAACAGCCGGGTAGCCTCCGATTTTTCCATGAGCAACCAGTATTGCATCTTCCGTTTTAGTTTTTTTTCGATATTTTTTTAAACGGTCCGTGTATTTTTCCATATCCGCAAAGCGCAAAGGGTCCTCTTTGACTTTCGGTAACTGAATCAATGTATATTGGCCACCGTCAAATAACATTTCAAAACGTTTTAATGTCGGCAAAGCAAAGTGGTAACCGCAATGCGGGCATACGAAATTTTCTTTTGTTATTTCGGAATGGAACAACATTTCGCCGCACCCTTTGCATTTATCCCAAAAATAATCGGGAATATCTTTTTGGACAGCCAATTTTTTAACCGTCGGACGGGTGAGACTTGTGATCCAGTTCATAGGTTATTTGCCTTTTTTATTTAAAGCGTCATTAACATTTTTGCCGGATTTGAAGAAAGGCACTTTTTTGGCCGCAACTTGAACGCTTTCACCCGTTTTGGGATTTCTTGCGACGCGAGGTCTGCGTGTACGGACGGATAAAACGCCAAATCCGCGTAACTCTACACGGTTTCCGGCGGCTAAAGCTTTCGTAATTTCATTAAAAACAGTTGAAACGACGCGTTCGGCATCAGTTTTGCTGAGCTTATTTTGATCTGCAATTTTTGCAATTAATTCTGATTTTATCATATCTTTTTATCCTTTGTTAATGTTAAATGTAATGAGTTCTTTTACTTGTTTTTTTGCAATTTGTCAAGTCATCTTAATGATTTATCGTCAAATGGAAGCGCTTTTTTCGGTTTCATGGCTTCGGCACCCGATACGATATCGATTAATTCATCGGTAATTTCTGTTTGACGGGCTTGTTGATAGTATAAATTCATGTTTTCCAAAGACTTATCAATATTTTTTTCGGCCTGTTGCATATTGACCATGCGTGCATAATGTTCCGCCGCCAATGACGCCGTTAAGCTGCCGGCAAGAGCAACGGTTAAATATTCATGAACCAACTCCGAAAATAATTGATCTTTCGGCGCCGGTAAATATGGCAATGATTTCCCTTCCCATTTGCGTTTTTTTAAGACCGTAAATTCTTTGTATGGCAGTGGCATCAGTTGGATATGTCGCGGCTGTTGAGGTTTTGACGGTTCCTTGTAATTATGAAACACAATAACTTCCCGAATATCATGTTTCGAAAGGATGTCATCGATTTTTAACAATAAAGTCGAAGCAATCGAAGCAATTTCTTTCAGCGAATTTGAAATGGCATAGGTGCCTTTTAAAGCATCGGACACGGTGTTGCTTGCCACGGAACCGATTCTTTTACCGACGCATACATACAGCGCATTTGATTTTGAAATGTTACGTTCTTTTAAAAAATTTTGCGAATAATTAAATACGTCGCGATTAAAGCGTCCGACCAACCCGTTATCCGTACCGATTAAAACGGCCAAGATTTTTTGGTTTTGCGTTTTCGGCTTCGGCAAAGAAAAATCTGTATTGCCGTTTATTATAAACCCTAAAAAAGCATCTCTGACTGTTTTGGCGTATTCTTTTAACGATAACAATGCTTTTTCATAAGGACCGATACTGACGGATGACAACATTTTCATCGTACTGACAATGTCGCGCAAATCTTCGGTTGTTTTGATGCGTTTATTTAAGGCTTCCAAACTCATTGTTTCGTCAAAATCCCTTCCGTTTCAAGCGCATTTTTAAAAGCGGCCAGCATTTTGTCTTGAGTGGTTTTTTCCAATTTTTCTTTATCAATAACGATTTTATCGATTACCGTGCCGAAATGCTGATGCAAAGTACGGTCAATAATTCCTTGGGCTTTCATGATTTTATCTTCCGGTACATCGTCCAAAAGCCCCGCATTTGTTGCCATAAAAACCGCGATTTGGACCGGCGCGCTCATCAATTTATATTGCATTTGTTGCATCACGGCGCGAATGGCACGCCCGCGTTTAAGTTGATTAGCTGTTTCTTTATCCATTTGTGTGCCGAATTTAGCAAATGATTCGAGTTCTTCAAATTGTGAATAAAAAAGTTTTAACGGACCGACCAAACTGCGATAGGCGGGCAGTTGTGCATCGCCGCCCACACGAGAAACCGAACGTCCCGTATCAATAGCGGGTAATTGGCCTTTTTGGAATAAAGAAGTGGATAGATAAATTTGGCCGTCCGTAATGGAAATAATGTTTGTCGGAATATAGGCCGAAATATTGCCCGCTTCGGTCGCGACAATTGGCAGAGCCGTCAAAGAACCGCCGCCGTATTCGGGGCGCAAATGGGTTGCACGTTCCAAAAGTCTTGAGTGGATGTAAAAAATGTCGCCCGGAAAAGCTTCGCGTCCCGGCGGGGTACGCAACAGTAATGACATTTGACGATAGGCTCGGGCATGTGCCGTTAAATCATCATAGATAATTAAAACATCTTTGCCGTTTTCCATAAAATATTCGCCGATGGACGTTGCGGCATACGGTGCAATATATTGCATACCTGCTTCATCTTCGCCGGAGGCAACAACCACAATCGTATTGTCCATCACGCCGTATTTTTCCAAATCGGCAATAACGCGAGCGGTGCTTGCCAATCTTTGCCCGATGGCACAATAAATACACATGACGCCCGTGTCTTTTTGATTGATGATGGTATCAATGGCTATGGCGGTTTTCCCGGTTTGGCGATCGCCCAATATCAATTCGCGTTGCCCGCGGCCGATCGGAGTAAACGAATCAATGGCTTTGATACCTGTTTGCAAAGGCGTGTCAACGGGTGCACGGTGCATAATCGGGGCGGCATCCACTTCAATCGGGCGTGCGTTTTTTGCCGATATCGGACCTTTTTCATCCAACGGTTGCCCTAACGGATTAATGACGCGGCCAAGCAAAGATTCGCCGACAGGCACATCCAATACGCGGTGTGTGCGTTTGGCTTTATCACCGGCTTTTAAATCTTTCGGATTAGTTAAAAACACGACGCCGACACTGTTTTCACGCAAAGTTTGAACCATGCCCATAACGTTGCCTTTGAACGTTAAAAGCTCGTTCATTTTAACACCGGCCAATCCTAAAACTTCCGCGGTGCCGGATGAAATGGATAAAATTTCGCTGATTTCGGAAATTTTAAGTTCCATATCCGTGTCATCGGTTGTTTTTTTGATTTCTTTCCCTGCTTGGTGTGCCACATCTTTTAACATGTTTTTATCCTATTCGTTTGTAATGATTGTAGAAAGCGATTTATTCAAATTAGCGTGATATTCATCTAAATAATTTTTTAAATTCCATTCCAAGGATATATCTCCTATAATCATTTCAATCCCCAAAATTAACGAAGCGTCTTTTTCAAAAAGTACGGTTAAGTTTTCTTTGAAATTTAATTCCTCTTTTAAAAAAATTGTTAATTTTTCTTTCATTTCATCACTTAAATCATCAGATGAAATAATTCGAATATTGTTTTGTTTTAAATAGAATTTTTTTATTTTTTCTTTTTGACTTTTTGAAAGTACGGAAACTTTTTTTTCAAACAAATCAATTGTTTGATAAAGAGGGGTGGACGCGGATAATTCGCTTAATATTTTGCGTGAAAGCGTTATAAAATTATCTGCTAACAAATTGCGGATTTCCAATTGAACGGTTTCATTTTCGCGTATTAAATCATGTTGCATTTTTTCGCGCAACCTTTGTTTTTCAATTTCAATTTCCGCCATTTGCCGTGCTTTAAAAATTTCCACTTCTTTTGTTGTGTCATCATAAAGCTTTTGTCTTTGGGCATTAAAGTCGGCTTGTTTTTGAAGGAGCTTATTATGTTCTTCTTCGGCCGATTTTTGTTCTTGGCGTGCCTTTTGAACACGTCCCATTATTTCAATCTGTCTTTTATCGACGGCATTTAAAATGGGGCGGTATAAAAATTTCTTGAGCAACCATACCAAGACAAACAGGTTGACAATTTGGGCAAAGAATGTAACCCAGTTGATACCCATAATTTAAGCTCCTTTTTCAGTATGACCTAAACAATATTTTTTTACTTTTTATTTTGCGGCCATTTCAACGGCATAATTCCAAAACGGATTGAAATATAAAATTAAAACGGTAATAACAAACGAATAAATAGCACACGATTCAATCATGGCCATTGAAACGAATAACGTCCTGGTAATTGTCGCGGCTTCATCCGGTTGCTGAGCGATTGAACGTAAAGCGGCGTGTGCGGCGTTACCTTCACCGAAACCCGATCCCATACCGCCGATGGCGATACAAAGCCCTGCCGATAAAACGGACATACCTCCGATAAATGTTACTGCATCCATAATTTTTCTCCTTTCTGTAAGTTAGTTAGTAATTTTTTAAGTAATCGTCAAATTCTTTTTCCGGTCCGACCGATGAAACATACACAATGGCCAAAAGTGCAAAGATATAGGCTTGAATCGTCCCGGTAACCAATCCCAATATTTGCATCGGCAACGGCAACAAAAACGGCACCAGCATAATCATAACCGAACCGATAACGGCACCGCTTAAAACATTGCCATATAAACGAAATGCCAATGAAAACGTTGATGAAAAATCGCTGAGTATATTCATCGGCAACATAAACGGGACAGGATCGATATATTTTTTTAAATATTTTTTTAAACCGGCGTTACGGATACCATAAATCGGCATGGCAATGAAAACGCAAAATGCAAAAGCCGCCGTCGTTGACAAAGAAGCGGTCGGCGCTCTGAAGACGGGAATAATCGTTAACAGGTTACTCATTGCGATAAATAAAAAGAATGTACCCATAATATATAAATATTTCAAAGGGTTGTCGTTTGAAGCTTCTTTTATTTGGTTGCGGATTGTCATCACTATCATTTCCATGGCCGTTTGGAAGCGCGATACACGCAAAGTCGTTTTTAAATTGCGCGTTGCCAACCAAGATAGCAAAACCAAAACCCCCATCACGACCCAAGTATAGAATATCGTGTAATTAATACCGATTCCGAAGATATTGAACATAATCAGCGTGTCTAAATCTTCAATCATTTTGTTTTCCTTTTACGCGAGCCGATTTGTCGTGATGTTAATTTCGTTTTTGAAAATTCGGTTGTATTTCGGGTAAAATTTTTGTTTCTATCAACTTTTGCCACACGGGCGGATAATGTGTCCAATACATTGTTTTTAATATATTTTAAAACTATTAAACGGGTGATAATGAAACCGATGAATATTAACAGGAATCTTGCGCCGTTGTCATATGAAAAATAAAGGGCGACAAAAATAACCAAAAACAGTCTGATAACGGCGGAAATAAATAAAAAGTTGCCTTTTTTTTGAACTTTCGGCAAGTAGAGCAGGGTGCGCCACAAGATAATCAAGTATGCCAATCCCAGCAAAACACCCACAGTTAATGAAAATCCGATTTGCATCGGTGTTAAAACAGCAAAATCAAACATTTTTGGTATCCTTTTTACGATTCATTTTTTCCCAGGCCTTTTTTTTGGCCCGCATGTTTCTGATGACGCCTTCTTTATTAATCCAACGCTGGGCATTGTAAAAACCGATTATAAACCCAATCAAGATTAAATTAAGTGTCCATGACATTGGTGGCAACGGGAATTTTTTATCCAACCAACGTCCGATAATGACGCCGATAATGACGGGAACGGAAATATTCCAACCGTATGTGCCCAAAATGGCGGCATTCAAATACAGTTGGCGGTTACGGCGATTTTCCATTGCTTTAGCTTTTTTTATTAAAGTTTTGGCGGTATTTTGGATTTCGTCTTTGTTACATTGTGCCATTTGCTCCCCCGTCGGATTTAAGAGATTGCAACCCTTTTACAAGCCCGATTTCAAGGCGTGCCATGGTTGTGTTAACTTCTTTGCGTTCTTCATCCATTGCTTTAAAATCAATTTCAATCGTTTTTTGCAATTTTTCCAAACTGTCATCCAAAATGGCCAACTTCGTCGATATGGAAATATTTGCGCCTTTTTTGACAATGACCCCTTTATTGCAAGCCATATATTTTGTTATGTTGTCCTCATTCGTATAGCTGACAATTGATGGTGTTAAGGCGTTGACATAATCCACATGTTTAGGCAATAAAGTCCAATAGCCGTCAATGGCTTCGAAATCTATTTTTCGAATAGGCAAGTCAAGCACTGTTCCCGTGGGTGAAAAGACTTTTAATTGCATCAACATTTATTTTTTATCAGTCCCTTCATCTGAATTTGATTTTACGTTTTGTTCCGTGCTTTGTTTTTCCTTGGATTTATCTTTTTCTTCAGAGGATTTTTCGCGGGCTTCTTCGACCCGTCCGATCATATAAAAACTGTTTTCGGACAAATCGTCAAATTCACCCGCCATAATGCGCTCGCATCCGGAAATTGTTTCTTCCAAATCGACCGATTTGCCTTCCATGCCGGTAAATTGTCCGGTGGTAAAAAACGGTTGCGTTAAAAAACGTTCCAATTTACGCGCCGTTTGAACGGTTTTTTGGTCATGTTCGGGCAATTCATCAAATCCGAGCATGGCAATAATATCTTTTAATTCTTCGTACTGTGCCAAAGTTTTACGTACTTCGGTTGCAACTTTATAATGACGTTCGCCGACAATCAACGGCGTTAACATGTTAGAAGAGGAAGCCAGCGGATCAAGGGCAGGGTATAAACCTTGTGCCGCACGGTTTCTGGACAAAACGATTGTAGACGACAAATGGGAAAATGTATGAGTTGCCGACGGATCGGTAAAATCATCCGCAGGCACATAAACGGCTTGAATGGAAGTAATCGCCGCATCTTTTGTACTGGCAATACGTTCTTGCAAATCCGCAATGTCCGTACCCAATGACGGTTGATAACCCACGCGAGACGGTATTTGTCCGAGTTGAACGGAAATTTCCGAACCGGCTTGAATAAAACGGAAAATATTGTCAATCAACAACAAAACGTCTTGTTTTTTTTCATCACGGAAATATTCTGCCATTGTCAAAGCCGACAAAGCCACACGGAAACGTACACCCGGCGCTTCATTCATTTGCCCGAAAATCATGATGGTTTTATCCAAAACGCCCGCTTCTTCCATTTCGCGGTACAGTTGTTCGCCTTCACGCGAACGTTCCCCGATACCGGCAAATAAGCTGACACCTTCGTAACGACCGACCATGTTGTTAATCATTTCGGTAATCAAAACGGTTTTTCCAACCCCCGCGCCGCCAAACAAGCCTGCTTTTCCGCCGCGTTCCATCGGTGCCAACAAATCAATGGCTTTAATGCCCGTTACGAAAATTTGTGAGGAAACTTCGATTTTATCCAATGGAACGGCATCGCCGTGTATCGGCCGTTTTTCGCCGTCTTTTAAGGGGCTTTTGCCATCGATGGGATACCCGAACACGTTAAACATGCGCCCAAGCGTTTGTCTGCCTACAGGCACTTCAATCTGATGACCCAAATCCAAAACTTTCATACCGCGCGACAATCCTTGAGTGGGACCCATGGCCAAAGCGCGCACTGTTTTTTCGTCAATGTAACCTTGCACTTCAAGAGCTAAGTTTTCACGTTCGCCAGTTAAAAGTTGATTATAAATAGCGGGCAGTTTTTTGAAACGCACTTCGACAACGCTGCCCGAAATAGCGGTAATAATACCGGTATTTTTTCCTTTGGCGGGTAATTTTTCGTCTTTATTTTTTACGTTTTTTGCCATCACAGTTTTATTTGCGTTTGTTTTATTCGCATGAGTCGTTTTTTTGTGTGAAGCAGGTATGCCGTTTTTCATATATTTCCCCATTATTTGTCAATTATATAAAACTATAAAGTTTTTTTAGAACACGGTCAAGGAAAATAAGGTTAAAAAAGTCTTAAAATCTAATTGAATTTATTTGTAAATGAAAGGTTTATGTCGTTATAAAATTTTTACAATTTGTATAAATACACAATAAAAAAACACCCCGATCGGAGTGTTTTTGTAAATCAAAAATCAACATATTTTTAAACGATATTATAAAATCCGCGTTTACCGATTTTGATTTTTATGCCGTTTTGGGATTTTCCCAACCTAAACGTCGGATTGGTTGTTTTTTCTCCTTCAACACTTACCGCACCGCTTTCAATTAAACGGCGCATGGCCGATTTGCTTTGTTCGGGTTGTAAGGCGACCCCCAAATCCAATAACGTTATTTCGGCATCGGCGGTTAGATTTTCCCATTTGACAGCCGTAAATTCTTTAGTATCAAATCCGCGTTGTTGGACTTGTTTATAAAAGAATTCTTGAGCGGCATCGGCGTCTTCGCGGCTGTGGTATTGTTCAACAATGTTATAAGCGATTTTCTTTTTAATTTCCATCGGATTGACGGTATTATTTTTTAAATCGGCAATAACATTCGCTTTTGTTTCGGCATCCCAATCCGTAACCAGATCAACCCATTCGGGGATTAAACTGTCGGGAATGGACATTGTCTTGCCGTACATTTCGGTTGCAGGTTCGGTTAAACCGATGTAGTTGCCTTTGGATTTGCTCATTTTAATATGGCCGTCCAAACCGCATAAAAGAGGCATAGACAAAACAATTTGCCTGGATTTGCCGTCTTGTTCTTGCAAAGAACGTCCGACAAGGCAATTTAAAAGTTGATCGCGTCCGCCGAATTCAATATCTGAATTCAACACGTAAGAATCATACCCTTGCATCATCGGATAAATCAATTCGTGCAAGGCAATCGGAATATTGTTTTCATACCGATTGACAAAATCTTCACGTTGCATCATTTGAGCCAGCGTTGCTTTTGATAAAAGTTTTAACGTATCGGCCAAAGACATTTTCCCCATCCAATCGTTGTTGTGATGAATGGTTAGTTTGGACGTATCAAATATTTTATCCAGTTGGTCAACATACGTTTTGGCATTTTGATCGACTTCTTCGGGAGTCAGCGGCGGTCTTGTTGTATTTCTGCCCGACGGATCGCCGATACGTGCGGTAAAATCGCCGATAATCAAATGAATTTCATGCCCGTTTTCCATAAATTGTTTGATTTTTTTCAAAGCAACAGCATGTCCCAAATGCAAATCGGGTGCAGTCGGATCCATGCCGAATTTAATGATAAGCGGACGATTTTCTTTTTCGGCAAGTGCCAATTTTTCTTTTAAACCGTTTGCCGGAACGATTGTTTCAATGCCGGCGGATAATTCTTCATATGAGTATTTTGTCATGTTTTAAACCTTCATTGTTTCAGATACGAAAAAAGCTATCACAAATTTTAACCGTTTTCAAGAACTTCTTTAACTTTTTCAAGTAAACCCGCCAATTCGAAAGGCTTGGCCAAAAATTGAAAAGTCTCATGCTTTTGTGAACCGTGACGCGCGAATTCTTCGGAATAGCCGCTCATTAAAATGACTTTCATTTTCGGTTGAACTTGTTTAGCTTGTTTAATCAGCGTTTCCCCATCCATGCCGGGCATGACCATGTCTGTCAATAATAAATCAATGGGGGTTCCTTTTTGAAATACTTCAATTGCTTGTTCGGCATTAACACATTCTATAACCGACCACCCTTTGGATTTTAAAGCGCGCGCCGCCACCATACGGACACCGTCTTCGTCATCGACCAATAAAATCGTTACCGTTTCTTTCGGAATAAATGTCGGGCGGATTTTTGCGGTTTTGGACAATGTAACGGGTTTTTCTTCAAACATGGGCAAATATATGGTAAATGTTGTACCGACGTTTTTAATACTGTCCACCGAAATATAACCGTCAACGCCGCGGATAATGCCGTAAACGGTCGATAATCCCAACCCCGTACCCGATGCGCCGCCATTTTCTTTTGTTGTAAAAAACGGTTCGAAAATACGCGATAAGTTTTCTTTGGAAATGCCCATGCCGGTATCGGATACTTGGATTTTGACGTAATCGCCCGGCGTTATCATATCTGTGCCGCAAGCTCTGGTTTTTTTTATTTTTTCTTTGGCGGCCGTGATTTTAAAAGTGCCGCCGCCCGGCATGGCATCTTTGGCATTTACGGCTAAATTCAAAAAGATTTGCATCAATTGGTTCGGGTCGATTTTAACGGAACCTAATCCGCGTTTAATATCCGTTTTTAACTTAACAAACGGTGCAATGGAACGTTGGAGCAGGGCGGATAAATCCACAAACGCGTCATGCAGGGAAATCGTTTTGATACGGCTGGGTTGTTTTCGTGAAAAAGTCAATAATTGTCCGACCAAACCGGAGGCTTTATTGGCGTTGCCTTTGATTTGCATTAAATCCAAAAAGTCGTCGTCATCCACTTTGTGGCGTTGCAGCAATAAATCGCAAAAACCGATAATGGCCGTTAATAAATTGTTGAAATCATGCGCAACCCCGCCGGCCAATTGCCCCATAGCCTGCATCTTTTGGGCGTGAGCAAACTGCATTTCCAAATTTTTGCGTTCGGACGCATCTATCAGATAAAGCGCAATCGTTTGTTTGTCGGCATTTGTCCATCCCAACAAAGAAGTAAATGTTTTTGCTTCATATTCATTGCCGCTGGTTAATTCGACACGTTCATTTTTTAGTGTCCCATTTTGTAATTTTTGAATCTTGGAGCTTAACACATTCGCCGAATTTTCCGATAAAATGTCAAAGACTTTCATGGTGTCAAGTTTGCCTTCGGGAATACGTAAAGTGGCGTATAAGGCGGGGTTCGCCTGAATGATTTTGCAGTTTGCCGCATCCATTAAAATGCATGGTATCGGATTGAGTGCAAATAATTCAATGTCTTTTGACAATGTTGCCGGGCGGTAATCTTGAATAAAACCGTAGTAAAAAGTATAATTGCCCGTCGTGAACGGGTTTTGTGACAGATGAAAACTTTTTTCGCCGTGTTCTGTTTCCAATAGAACGGTCCCTTCCCATGCCGTGGCGGCCGGCGGCGTATTTTCTTTGATAAACGTCTTTAATTCCTTACCCAAAATTTCTTTGGGCGTTTTGGAAAACAAAGCACACAATGGTTTATTTGCAAATAATATATTTCCTTTTGAATCAACAAGATATAACGCTTCTTTAAAGTTTTTAATTAAGTCTGAAACGAACGATAACTGGCGAGATTGGCTTTCAAAAACAGCCGCCCGGGGCGCAATGTCGCGTGCAACCAATAAAAAGTTTTTTTGCAGTTTTTTTATTGTGATTTCATAAAGGGCATTTTGCGTTTTGATTTGCGTTTCAATCGGCGTTTTGGAACAATAGGCATCGATTAATTTTTGAACGGCCCCCAAATCTTCGGAATTTTCCAAAAAAGCAAACGGATTTTCTTTTTCTCCGAATAATTTTTCGCCTTTTTCATTAGACGCCAAAACGTTGTTTTCGGCGGTGCGGATTTGGCGCGCATCATTTTCGGCATTCAGCAACAATTCAAAAATTTTTTTCGTTTTATTCATCATGTCATATATCATATCAACTGTTTAAAAAAAAATCCAGCATAATTATCCTTATTTCGTCATAAAACTTTCAACAACAATACTTGCAATTTTTTTGAAATTAAGTTAAATGTAATATATAATATTTTTTTTAGAAAGGGAATATAATGGAAAACGAACAAAAACAATCTATCAGAGAATTGGCCGAATTGTTGCATGAGAATAATTTGGGCGAAATTGAATATGAAGCCAACGGTGTTTATATTCGAATCGCCGGAGTATCTCAAAATACAAATATGGTTGTTTCGGGTGCCGCTCCCGCTCCTTCTGTGATTGAAGATAAAACATTGCCCAGCGTTAAAGAAGTTTCTTTGCCGACGAAAGCGGACGAAACAATCAATTCTCCGATGGTTGGCGTTGTTTATTTGGCAAAAGACCCTTCCTCGCCGGACTTTGTAAAAATCGGCGATAAAGTATCCGTCGGCCAAACCGTTTGTTTGATTGAAGCGATGAAAACTTATAACCCCATCAAGGCAACGAAAGCCGGAAAAATTACGGCTGTTTTGGTTGAATCGGGCAGCCCTGTAGAATATGGTCAACCTTTATTTAGCGTGGCTTAATTATGTTTGAAAAAGTATTGATTGCAAACCGTGGGGAAATTGCCCTGCGTATCCATCGTGCCTGTCAAGAGATGGGTATTAAAACCGTTGCCGTTCATTCAACGGTTGATGCAAATGCTATGCATGTGAAATTAGCCGATGAAGCCGTTTGTATCGGGCCGGCACCGGCAAAAGATTCTTATTTAAACAAAGCGGCGATTATTTCAGCCGCCATGATGACCGGTGCGGATGCTATTCATCCCGGATATGGCTTTTTGTCCGAAAATGCCGATTTTGCCGAAATGGTTGAAGCGCATGGTATGGTCTTTATCGGCCCAAGTCCGAAAATGATTCGCATGATGGGTGATAAAGTAACTGCCAAACGGGCTGCCATCGAATCGGGATTGCCCGTTATTTTGGGTTCCGACGGAGATGTCAAAACTGTTGAAGAAGCGCTTAAATGGGGTGAAAAAATCGGATACCCGGTAATCGTTAAGGCATCCGCCGGCGGCGGCGGGAAGGGAATGAAAGTTGCCAAATCCCCCAAAGAATTGGAAGAAGCTTTTTCATTAGCTAAAAATGAGGCCAAAAGTTCGTTCGGCGATGATACGGTTTATATCGAAAAGTATTTGCAAACGCCGCGCCATATTGAAATTCAAATTTTGGCGGACAATTACGGAAATGTTGTTCATTTGGGCGAACGTGATTGTTCGTTGCAACGGCGTCACCAAAAAATTTTGGAAGAAGCTCCATCTCCGGCACTTAATGCCGAACAACGCGCCAAAATCGGCGAAATTGCAACGTCCGCAATGAAAAAATTAGGTTATTCAAATGTCGGGACAATTGAATTTTTATATGAAAACGGACAATTTTATTTCTTGGAAATGAATACGCGTGTTCAGGTTGAACATCCGGTTACCGAAATGGTTACCGGCATAGATGTTGTACGTGAACAAATCCGCGTTGCCGGCGGTGCGCCGCTCGGTTATTCTCAAAGCGATATCAAATTGGAAGGCGCGGCCATTGAATGCCGCATTAATGCCGAAGATCCCGAAACGTTTATTCCGTCGCCGGGCAAAATTACGGCATGGCATGTGCCGGGCGGATTGGATGTGCGTGTTGATTCGGGCATGTACGCGGGTTATACCGTTCCGCCGTCATATGACAGCTTGGTTGCAAAATTGATTGTGCGCGGGCGGACAAGAAATGCCGTTTTGATGCGCTTAAAACGCGCGCTTAATGAATTTGTCATTGATGGCATTAAAACAACCATTCCGTTACAACAAAAAATTATTGAACAGCCTGATTTTATTGACGGCATGTATAATATCCACTGGCTGGAAAAATTTTTGGAAAACCAAGAAATCGAAAAAAATAACGTTTCGGCGGATTCGGAATAAATAATTTATTTTACCCGTCCGTAAGCCCTTCATCCGAAGGGCTTTTTTGTAAACTTTTTTGTTGACATACAATAAGATGTGTGTTAAAACGCCTGTCAATAAATTCCATTGATTTTAAGGACTTACTTATGAAAAAAATCTTTATTTTCATGTCATTGATTATTATTGCGGGCTGTACTTGGATGGGAACGGTTGAAAGTGTCAAAATCGTTCATATCGGCGGAATTGTTAATCCAAATGCCGGTTTTTATATGATTTATCCGCAAAATACAGAGCAAGGGGATATGGCCGAAGCCGTCAGCGTATTTTATAATAAATTTCATCAATCTTTCGCCACCTTGACGGTAACGCAAACGCATATACCGTTGGAAAAAGGGTTTAAACAAGCGAAATTGCAAGGTGATAAGTACCTTATATCTATGGAAATTCATGAATGGAAAGATGCTTTTTACATGACTTGCAGCAATAATAATTCAAAGCAAACCGCAAAGGGGGCTTCTGTTGACAGCTTGGACGTCAGTATCCGCGTTTATGATGTAAAAACAAAAGCATTATTAAATGATCAACGGTTGCAAAACAGCGGATGCCCGTTTGTTTTGCTGGGTATTGTTCCGATTGGCAAAATGGGGCCCGATTCAAGATTTGACGATGTATTGGATACCTGGTTTAATACCTTAATTCAAGAGTAATTTTTACCGTTGCATTTGATTAATCAACAACAAATTTTCGCAATGTCGGTAAAAGTAAATATTTTCGGCATGTTGCCCTTTTTGCAATAATAAAGGTATGGGACGCAATTTTTTCGAATCGAACAAAATGTTTGTTTTATTTTGAATATCCGCATGAATTATATTTTTTGGCGGGAATGAATGCTCGTCTTTTTTATCGATTTTATTTTTGTTGCATGATTTGTTTTCTTGACGTTTTTTTACGATTTCTTTTTCATGTTTCGAAAGAAGACTGTCAAAATTCGAAGATTCTTCAATTATCGGAACTAATTTAAAATATAAATAAGTCGATACGGAACCAAGAACAACGGATAAAGAAATTAAGCTGATTAAAGCGGTCGAAATGCGCGATTGCCAAAATTCATGTTTTGGCGGCTTTGTATTAATTCCGCTTGTTAAAATATCTTTTTGGGGATTTTTTGATGAGAAAGGAACGTTTTGTTTGACAGCAATATCCAAAGGGGTTAACGGGCAATCCCATCCTTTCGAATCGTATTTATTTTCCTGCTGATTGCGTTTCATTTTCTTCCCCTGTAATGGCATATTTTATAATAATTTTAAAAATAAGACAACTGAAAAATCATTAAAATAAGGTTATTTTTGAATTTATTCAATTAAATCACTAAGCGGACATGGGAAAATGTTGCTTGTATTAATTGGTAAATTACTGTTCAATATTCGATTGAAAGTTTTTTTAATATCGGTTTGGTGCGTGCATATCGCTTTTATGCAGATTGTGTGTAGGTATTTATTTCGGAACGTATAAAAAACCTGTCACAGGACAGGTTGTTTTTTTATGGCTCCGGCGGTAGGGCTCGAACCTACGACCGATCGGTTAACAGCCGATTGCTCTACCACTGAGCTACGCCGGATCCGTAAAAATACATTTATCAAATTTTAAAATAAAATGCAAGTATTTTTTATCTAAATAATAATTTTTTTATTCGGTGGAGATAAAATTCATGTAACCTGCAGGGAAAAAAAGGGAAGGAGTGTGTCAAATTAATTAAACTGTTTTCTGAAGAAGAGTAGAGATAAAGGAGTGATGTAAAGAAAGGACCGTTTCTTTGAGACATGATTTAAAAAAAAGGCTATATGCTCTGTTTCAAGATTTAATCTTAATTTTTTAGCGGGTTATTAATTTTTCCTTGAACTTTTATTCCTTTTTTTTATGATGCATTCTATCGGTCGTTTATTTGAAACAAGCGAGTCAAAAGAAAGGGGTATGAAAGCATGGGAAAAATCCAAGCAGGTCGGACGATGATGGAGATGTTGGGAGTGTTATCGATAATAGGAGTGCTATCGATAGGAGCGTTATTGGGATATAATTATGCGATAACGAAATATAAATCGAACACGACGATAAACGATTTAAACCGGTTTGTAGTGGTTGTAACGCAACAAATGGTGATGGGACGCGATAGATTGGATTTGTCGGAAGCGAATAATAAAACGACGTTAAATTATCCGGCAAGTGCGTATTATTTGGAGGACGACAGATATTTCGAAATTGCATTGGCCGAAGTGCCCCCCAAAGTGTGCCGACAAATCCTCCGCGAAAATTTAAAAGAACCTCTTGTAATAAAAGTCAACGACTATGCGTATGTAGGAGATACGGGGATATGTGAAGCGGATGATGAAGGGAGTCCGGTAGAGATGGTGTTTCAATATGTATCGGATTTGGACAGCGATGAATTGCCGTACGGGACATGTAAAGTCGATGCCGATTGTGTTGGGGATTGTGTCAGATGTAATGAAGACGGTTTGTGTGTCTCTACTTGTATAGGCAACGAACGTTGTGCACAAGATACCTTAACGGGACAAATGTTATGCTGTCCGAAAGATAAACGCGAAGGACCCTATTGTTGTGAAAAGAAGGTCAACGGCCGTTGTTGCAACAAGTATGACCAATGTTGCCCCTGGTACCGCCCCTTAATCGATAAAAACGGCAACTGTTATGCTTGTGACTATAAAAATCGTGTTGACGTAACGGGGGTTCAAGATAACTGTAATGTGTGCTCAAATCGCGAGTTGGACGGAAATTGGTGCCGCGTCAAGTGCACTGCGGACAAACCTTTGCGCGATGCTTATGGTGTCTGCCGCTCTTGCGATGATGAAGCATTTATTTACCAAGGTTCACCGATAAATTCTAAATGCAGTCAAATTTGTCCGAATCGACACTCAAGTGGTGAAAAAAATTATTATTGCGGCTTAAAGTGTGGTGAGGGCATTTATGCAGATATGCCATTGACTGATTCGTCCGGGGTTTGCCATTCATGTGAGGAAACAAGGAATATCAATGTAACCAATGTTCATGAAAATTGCGCAGTATGCCCGCATCGGGAAGTAATTGGTAATTTATGCGCATTGCCATGCCCTGATCCGGATAAACCGATGCCCGGAAGCGACGGTAACTGTTATGCGTGTGATGATCCTAAACCGTTAACGGTCGCACAATATTCTTGTTCAGTTTGTCCCAATCGTATTAGTTTTAACTACCGCTGTATTTTTAAGTGTGGTGAAGGAATAAATGCAAATAAACCTTTGCTCGGGGCCAGTGGTGACTGTTATACGTGCGATGAGCCCAAAGCGGTTGATGTAAGGCATTCATCCCCAAAATGTGAAGAAATATGTCCCAATCGTGAAAATCTGAATGGTTTTTGTATCATAAACGACTGTGATGATAATCAAATGAAGGGCGAAGATGGCAAATGTTATACGTGCGACACGCCCAATGATGCCCGTATAAAAACTCAGATGTGCGATAAATGTCCCAATCGGGTAAAGTGGGGTGATTATTGCATATTACCGTGTGATGAAGGTATTTATGAAGATATGCCTCTTCCCGATCGATACGGCAACTGTTATGCCTGTGATTACCCATCCCGGATTGATGTATATGGCGCAACCGATGTTTGCCAAAAAATTTGTCCGGACAGACAACTTGACGAGCACTATTGTGTTTTAAAATGAAAAAATCAGGAAAAACGAATTTTGTAATATAAAGGGTTTGTATCAAAATTGCTGCAAGCCCTTTATAGAATATTAATCGTAAGATTTTGGTTATTTTTTATAAAAGATAATAAAAACAAGTTATTTGTGATCTTTTGATTGTAAAAGGTAAGATTTTCATTCTTGTATTTGTAAAACTTTTTCTGGGCATTTTAAAGTTTTTGATGTGATTAAATAAACAAGCTGATTCTTGTCAATTGCATTGGTGAGGAAAGGATATCAGCCATAATAAAACGTAAAAAGACCCGCCGCAAGGACAGGTTGTTTTTTTATGGCTCCGGCGGTAGGGTTGTAAATTCCCATTTTTATGGATATAAAAACTGGCCCCTTTCCGCCTCGCTCACTGCGTTCGTTCGTCTGACGAACCTTAAACGGCTCTCGCCCTTTCATACGGAACACATAAAAAAAACCTGTCACAGGACAGGTTGTTTTTTTATGGCTCCGGCGGTAGGGCTCGAACCTACGACCGATCGGTTAACAGCCGATTGCTCTACCACTGAGCTACGCCGGAACAAAACCGATCATTCTGAAACCCGTAAAGAGAGGAATTCCGTTCTTTTGGAGGCCGATGCCGGAATCGAACCGACATAAAAGGATTTGCAGTCCTCTGCATAAGCCATTCTGCCAATCGGCCTTCGTTTCAGAAGCAGTTACTCTTTTACACAAAATTTAAAAATTCGTCAAGGGAAAAAATAAAAATGCTTGAAAATATTTTAAAACTGTAATAATCTAAGGTATTCGAAAAATGAAAGAGGATATGAAATGATTAAGAAAATCACATACTTAACAGCTGTATTATGTACCGTTTCAACAATGGCTATGGCGGACACATTAAATGATGTTTTGTCATATACTTATGAAAATTCTTTAACCGTTACGGCGGAAAGAGCCGGTTTGAAGGCTAAAGATGAAGGTGTGGCAAAGGCCAAAGCGGGCTATCGTCCGACAGTGCAGGCAGCCGGCAGCATCGGGCGTGCTCATAATAATATAACGTATGAAGGTTTGTTGGGAGATTACAAAGAAACGCAAACACCGCGTGAAGCTTCGATTTCATTTGTACAGCCTGTTTTTTCCGGCTTGACGACATATAACAGTGTCCAGGCGGCTAAAAATCAAGTTCGATCGGGTCGATTCTCATTGAAAAATACAGAGCAGGTCACTTTATTGGATGCGGCGGCCGTTTATATGGATGTGATTCGTGATAAAGATGTGTTGGATTTACAAATCAACAATGAAAAAGTTTTAAGCAGGCACTTGGAATCTTATAAAAAAAGATTTAATGCCGGCGAATTGACACGAACGGATGTGGCTCAAGCGGAAGCGCGTTTGGCCGGCGCGACGGCGAATCGTATTGCCGCCGAAGGAAATTTGGAAGTGTCTAAGGCACAATTTTTCTCTGTCGTCGGTATTGAACCGAAAAATTTACAGGATGTTAGGGTTGAAGATTTGGAAATTATGTTGCCGAAATCCGTTGTCGAAGCAATAGATATGGCACTTAAGGAAAATCCGAAAGTTAAGGCGGCGCATTATGCCGAACAAGCCGCCATCAGTTCGGTCAATGCTCAAAAAGGTACGCTTGCCCCGTCCGTTGATATTAAGGGGGCAGCCGGTAAGCAAAGAGAAAATTTAACGGTCGATGATACGGAATATTGGCAAATTACAGCTAATTTAACCGTCCCCATCTATCAGGCGGGTTATGAATATGCCTCTGTCCGCGAAGCTAAACAATTGGCAAACCAATATCGTATTTTATTGGCCAAAACGCGTCAGGATGTTCGTGCCGAAACAACGGCAGCGTGGGAACAATATACGGCGACAAAAGCTCAAATTTCCTCAATTAAATCACAAATTAAAGCTTCCAAAATCGCTTTGGACGGTGTGATTCGTGAAATGAATGTCGGTTCCAGAACGGTTTTGGATGTGTTGGATGCCGAACAAGAGCATTTGGATAACCGAGTCAGTTTGACAAAAGTTCATCGTGATGAAATCGTATCGGCTTTTTCATTATTGTCTGCCGTCGGCCAAATGAATCCGCGCGGATTGAATTTAGGCGTTGACACATACAACCCTGAAGTTTATTATGATACTATCCAAAGCAAGTGGATCGGATGGGGCATCGATTAAGGGAAAAACATGCAGGAACAAGAATTATCGGTCAATGATATCTTAAATTCAATTAAACAGATATTGTCCGGCAAGATTGAAGATGAATTGGCACAAAAAAGCAAATCCGATAGTTTATCGAATTTGGTAAACAGCGATGAAAAACCTATCTTACAAAGGGATAGTACGCCGGTTTTGTCCGATGAAGAAGATAATGACGATGATGTTTTTGTTTTGACACCCGCCATGCAAGTTGAAGTTGATCCGAATATGGCCGCTTTGATTGTTGAAAAGCCATCCGTGCAGGCTTCAACGTTTTCAACCGAACGGCCGCAGGAAATAATTATGCCCGCCGTTCAAAAATGGATTGATGAAAATTTGCCGCAAATGGTTGAACGGATTGTATCCGAAGAAGTGCGCCGTATTTTTAACACACGAAAATGAAGCGGCGGTGCATTTGAACAATCTGATAAAAACGCTCGGTTAAGAGCGTTTTTTTGTGACATTTTTCAAGTTCATATATTGAATTCGATTTTAAATAAACTGATACTGATTTTATGTGTCAAAGTAAAATGAAAAAAATTGCGTTTGAAACTTATGATTTTAAAACGCGTGCCAAAGTCAAATATGAAACTTTATTCGCACCGGCTTTTTTCAAGGCTTTTGCGCATTCATTCAAAGTTGCACCCGATGTCATAACGTCATCAATCAATAAAACGTGTTTGCCGACAATTTTAAGAGCATTTTTGACTTGGAATGCTTTTGATACATTTTGTTTACGTTCTGCCTTTTTCATATGTCCTTGGCTTTGGGTATGTTTTACCCTTAACAACACGCCGGTGGCAAAAGGTTTTTTTATACGGTCGGACAAAGCTTTTGCAAGCAGAGCAGATTGATTGTATTTTCGTTTCATCAATCTGAAACGATGTAACGGGACGGGAATCAAAATATCCGCTTCTTCAAATAAATCGCCGCCGGCCTGATAAAGCAGGTTTGTCAACAAAGTTGTGAGTTCAATATGGTCGGAATGTTTAAACGGCAAAATCAATTGTCTTGAAAAATCGTCATATTTAAAAGCGGCACGAGCTTTGTGGAAAACTTGTTTCTTGGTTAAGCACGCACCGCAAAATAATTCATCGGCAATTTGAAATTCAAAAGGTCGTCCGCATTTTTCACAATAAGGTTTTGAGATAAATCGGATGCGAGAAAAACATTCATTGCATAAGGTATCGGTATTTTGAACGCGTGTTTTGCAAATCGGGCATTGAGGCGGAAAAATAAAATTCAATAAACCTTTAAAAGCATCCGAGAAAAAAGGCATAGTGCATACTCATTTTTTTTGTCTTGTTTTTTTAACTTTTTATGGTATAAATATATAATCGCATTTTAAACGTATTTTCCCGTTGGAGCAACAAAAAAATGAATGAACGTTACGGGCAAAACCCCCGATTTTTATTTTGTCATGATAATCCGGCACGCCCGATATCTGTCATATTTTTTTCGGGGTTGGGTTCAACCATTGAACGGCAACATGTTGAAGAATACCGTACTTTTTGCCACCTAAATGATGTCAGTTTTTTGGCCTTGGATTTTACGGCTCATGCATATATGCATCAACGTACGGAACCTGACGATTTCGGGATGAATCATCGCTTAAATGATGCTTTAAATATTTTAAAAGATGAAATAAAAAATAAACCTTTTGTCTTGGTCGGGTTTTCCATGGGCGGAAAATTAGCGTTGGATGTCGCTCAAAAATTAAAAAGTCAAACACAGGCTTTGATCGAGTTGGCTCCCGCCATTGAATTGGAACAGTATCGTTGGTATGATAATTTAAACTTAATGGTACGCCAAAAATTAGACTTGTTGCAGAAAAATGAACAAAAGCGTAATGCATTGGAAAGTTTATATGTTTTTTCCAAAATGTTGAAAGCCGTAAAGCCGCACTTATTGCTTAAGCAACCGGTTACCTACGACAAAAGAATGGAAATTATACACGGAATTTTGGATAAACATGTTCCGTATCGCAATTCTTTGATGTTTAAAAAAGATTATGCACCACATGCAAAAGTTGCTTTACTTACCAATGAAACACATCATTTTTTGCAACCTTGCAGCCGTCAAATTGTTTTTAATACCCTTTCCGATACGCTTTGTATGGTAAGAGGGCGATGAACGGATTTTTCTTTGCATTGTGACAATAAAATATCAACCGATTAAAATTATAATGTCAGGAAATTTGATTTAAATTTTTTTTGATTGGAATCAACTCTTGCATTTTGGAAAAAAGAGTGTTATTTCATCTATGAATGAGGTGAAATGATGAATAAAACTTATCAAAAAGCATTGTGTTTATTCTTTTTGTTATTGTTGACAAACGGGGTAGGGTATGTGGGTTCGACTTTTATGACACCCGATAATATGTTGTGGTATCAATATTTAAACAAGCCGATATTAACGCCGCCGGATATTGTTTTTCCGATTGTATGGACAATTTTGTTCTTTTTGATGGCCTTTGCCGCTTTTATTGTTTGGAACAAAGCCAATCCTAAATATTTTACGTTGTCATTGATGGCCAATTTGGCTTGGAGTTTTAGTTTCTTTTATTTAAGAAATACTTTAGCTGCGCTTGTTATTATATTGATTTATTTGTTTTTATTATATATGTGTATTAAGGTTTTTTATAAGGTTTCAAAGACAGCAGCCTATTTAATGGTCCCGACATTTATTTGGTGTTTGTTTGCTTTGTATTTAAACGGTTACGTTGTTTTATTTAATTAGGATTTTTATGATCTCTCTTAAAATTGCCCCCAGATTTTTGATATTGGCCAGAGCACTTCGCATGGCGAATTTCTTATTACCCGTTTCAGCTCTCTTTTATGTCGATAAAGGAGCCACAATCGGTGATTTGTTCCTTATTCAAGGCATTTGGGCAGTCAGCATCTTTTTCCTTGAAATCCCGAGCGGTTACATCGGTGATATTATGTCACGCAAAAGGGTTGTTGCCTTTTCGTTTTTTATGGCTGTGTTAGCTTTTGCAACGATAGCTTTGGGTTACGGATTTTGGGCACTTTTGGCGGCTGAATTAATGCTCGGTTTTTCTTGGGCACTTTATTCGGGAACGGCGGAAGCTTACTATCACGATTTGTTGCAAGCGCGTTCAAAACAACATAAACTTCATAATAAGCTGGCAAAATTGGAATCGTATTCCATGATGTCATTGGCATTGTCAACTTTGGCAGGGGGCTTTTTATATGCTTGGTTCGGTACAAATTTTTGTGCTTGGTTGACGGCTGCATTTTGTTTTATCGGGTTTATTATAATTTGCCGTTTGCCTGATATTAAAGAAACACGGCGCGTTGTTGCGGCAGATATCAGTAAGTTTCAAGATATTTTAAACATTTCAAAATTCACGGTTAAACATCCTGAAATTAAATGGCTGATTTTATTCCCCGCTTTTTTCGGAGCGCTGACGTTTGTTTTGATGTGGGGATTGCAACCCGTTATGGTCGCTAAAGATATCCCGGTTTATGTGTTTGGTTTTGTTATGGGCTTTAATATGTTTTGTCGGACAGCATGGGCCCATTTTTCGGCTGTTTTGCTTGATAAAATTAAGCTGCGTAAAACGGCTCGCGTATTATTTTATACCTTATGTGTCGGTTCGGTTGCTTCTGTTGCCGTACTAAGTATTTCGAATACGGCAGGGGTGTATTTAATGCTTGGATTGATGGCAATCGCAAGCGCTTCACAAATGGCAGTGGAAATTATAACGAATACGTTTATTCACCATCGGATTAAATCGGATGAACGTTCGACCGTGTTGTCTGTCAAATCCATGATTTGTATGATGATGTCGGGTGTATTGATGATATCTTTAAAACCCATGATTGACAGCATCGGCATGCAAGAAACTTTTGCCATTTGTGCGCTTATTTTAATCGGTACGTTTATTTCAATGAAAAAGCTTTTAAAGTTGCACATTAAAAAATAATATTTTTGTTTGGCGGCATGTGTTAAAAACGAAAACAGCCCCGTTAAGGGCTGTTTTAAATGGCGGATGGGGTGAGATTCGAACTCACGGTGGAGTTGCCCCCACGCCGGTTTTCAAGACCGGAGCATTCAACCGCTCTGCCACCCATCCAATAGAGTGTGGGACTATCACAGCTGTCCCGAACTAACCGGCGTTATTATTTGACCTTAAGTCAAATAATTGTAACTTTACGTATTTTGTTTCATTTATATAAAACAAGAGCAGTTTTGATGAGTTGTATATTGCATGAAAAAAAATAAAAAATCAAGTGATTTTTTAAAAAAAATAAGCTACTATCTAATCATCAAATGCTAAAAGGGTTTAGAAGTATGAAATTAAAAACATTATTGCTTTGTTTTTTAATGATTTTTTTTGTAAACGCTGAAATTCGGGCTTCCGATTCGGGCGCCGATTTTGATGCATGGAAAAAACAATTGCGCACACAAGCCCTAAAGGAAGGTATTTCCAAAGAATTTTTGGATGAAATAATGCCGAAAATGACGCTTTTGCCCCATGTGGTTGAAGCGGATAAAAAGCAACCGGAATTTCAGCTGACTTTTTGGACTTATTTGGATAAAACCGTTACGCCGTTGCGCATTCAAAAAGGTAAAGAAATGATGCTTTTGCATCAAAAAACATTAAAAACTGCCGAAAAGAAATACAATGTTCCCGCGAAATACATTGTTGCGTTTTGGGGATTGGAAACTAATTACGGTTCGCACAAAGGATCCGTTGAAACCTTAAATGCCTTAACGACTTTGGCTTATGATACGCGCAGGCGTACTTTTTTTACAAAGGAATTATTGGTGTTTTTGAAAATTTTGCAAAAGGAAAACTTATCAAATGTTAAAGGGTCTTGGGCCGGAGCCTTCGGCAATTTTCAATTTATGCCGACAACTTTTAAGGTTTATGCTGTAGACGGTGACGGCGACGGAAAAATTGATATTGTTAATTCTGTGCCCGATGCGATTTTTTCGGCCGCCAATTATTTGTCTGAAATGGGATGGAATCCGAATATTAAATGGGGCAGGGAAGTCAAATTGACACAACCCGTATCATGGGATGAAGTGCATGATGTCAAACAAAAGACATTGAATGAGTGGGAAAAATTAGGTATTGTGCCCGCGAATGGAGCCCCTTGGCCGAAATCAATGTCGGGAACAAAGGCGGAAATTTTAATGCCGATGGGGATAAACGGACCTATTTTTTTGACGTATTCGAATTTTAACGTTATCATGCGGTGGAATCGTTCGGCTTTGTATGCTTTGGCGATCGGTTTGCTTTCCGATGCGGTGGAACAAGATAAAATGACAATCTGTGCCAAACGGCAAAATGATCCGCTTTCAATAAATGAAGTTAAAGAAATTCAAGAATTTTTAGCAAAAGAGGGTTATTATACCTCGGATATTGACGGGAATGTCGGTCGCGGTACGCAAGAAGCTTTACGCAAATATCAAAAAGACCATCAGTTGCCGCAAGACGGGTATGCCGACAAAGAAATACTTAAAAAAATGAAAGGAATAAAGTAATGTTTCATATGAGGCAACATTTTGTACCGATAATGGCGGTGTGCCTGTTAGCGGCGGGATGTACGGATAACGGTTTTTTATTTCGGTCGTTCGGCGGTTATTCATCCGATTTGAAGGCAACTTATAAAATCGGCGAATCTTATCAGATTAAGGGCAAATGGTATACGCCCGCCGAAGATTATTCTTATCATGAAAAAGGGGTTGCTTCTTGGTATCAAGAAGAAAACGGCAAATTAACGGCTAATGGCGAAAAGTATGATGAAAATGTTATGTCGGCTTCTCATAAAACATTGCCGTTGCCGTCTATTGTTCGCGTAACAAACTTGGAAAACGGCAATGTTGCTATCGTTCGCGTGAATGACCGCGGCCCTTTTGTCAATAACCGTTTGATTGATGTTTCACAAAAAGCGGCAGAACAATTGGAATTTAATATGACGGGAACCACTTTGGTCAAAGTTGAAATTTTACCGGATGAAAGCAAACGATTAAAGGGTGAAATTTTAAAACGGAACGGCGGTCAGATGGAAGAAGAAAACATAAGCGGCGCATCTGTTTTGGCGGCTGACGTAACCGTTGAAGATTTATCAAACCAACCGATTTATCAACCGGATGAAACGGTAACGGAAGTTTATAAACCTTCCGATAACGATGAAGAATTTGAAGATTCTTATTTCGGAATTCCGAAATCAATTCATCAACCGCCCGAAACGGTTGTGGAACAAATGCCTTTAAAAGAAGAAAAAATGGTTAAAATGACCGAAGTTTCGACAAATGTCGATGATGACGATGTATCTGAAATTATGCCGTTAAAACGACCGGTCTCGGGACATTATATCCAAGTCGGTGCCTTTTCAAATCCGGACAATGCAAATCGAGTAAAAGATGAACTTACTGAAATAAGTGATTCACAAATATACATAATTGAAAAGAATGGGTCAAAATTGCACCGTGTCAGAATCGGGCCGTTTGAATCTCGGGAAGAAGCGGTCGGATTGCTTGACAAATTATCCGAGAAAGGATATGGTGATTCCACAATCATTTTCGAACCATAGAAAGGATTATCATGCGTTATTTATTTACATTAACCGTTTGTTTATTTATCGGTACAAATTGTGCCGCTGCCTTTGACACGAAAGCGAAATATGCTTTATTGATTGATGCCGATACGGGATACATCATGTATGATAAAAAATCAGATGTGGCCATGCCGCCCGCTTCGATGAGTAAGCTGATGACGGCGTATGTGATTTTTGATGCTTTAAAAAACGGGAAAATAACTGAAGACGATGAATTCGTCGTATCTGAAAACGCTTGGCGCAAAGGCGGTGCAAAAAGCGGCAGTTCTACGATGTTTTTAAATCCCAATCAAAAGGTTAAAGTGCGCGATTTGTTGCATGGTATTATCGTTCAATCGGGTAATGACGCCTGTATCGTGGCAGCCGAAGGATTGGCGGGCAGCGAAGAAGCCTTTGCCGATCGAATGAATCATAAGGCAAAAGAATTGGGTCTAAAAGATTCGACATTTTATAACGCAACGGGATTGCCGCAACCCGGCCATGTTATGAGCGCGCGGGATTTATCGATTTTGGCACGTGCGTTAATGCGCGATTTCCCCGAATATTATTCAATTTATTCGGAAAAAGAATTTGAGTACAATGGCATTAAGCAAGGAAACCGCAATCCGTTGTTGTATACGATGGACGGGGCGGACGGTTTGAAAACGGGTCATACAGAAGCCTCCGGTTACGGTTTGACCGGTTCCGTAAAAACGCGCGACGGACGGCGTTTGATTATGGTTGTCAACGGGTTAAAGTCCATGAATGACAGAAGTTCGGAATCTCAAAAATTAGTCGGTTATGGATTGGCTAATTTCGAAAACCTTTTGCTGTATAAAAAAGGTGCCGTTTTGGAAACCGTTTCCGTTTGGTATGGTCAAAGTGAAACGGTTGAAGCCATTGTACCCGAAGATATGTTGATAACATTGCCGCGCGGGCAAAAAAATAAGATTGAAGCCAAAATCGTTTATGATACGCCGGTGGCAGCTCCGATTCAAAAGGGACAAAAGTTGGGGCGTTTAATTGTTCAGATGCCTGATGGAGGCCGAGAAGAAATTGATATGGTAGCCGCCAATGCGGTGGATAAAATCGGCTATTTCGGGAAATTGAAAAAATTTGTTTTGTCATGGATTGGAAAATAAATGCAAAAGGGATTGTTTATAACTTTTGAAGGCGGCGAAGGTACCGGCAAATCGACTCAAATCAAATTGTTCGCCGAATATTTGGCACGAGAAGGTATCCCTTACTCTTTAACACGTGAACCCGGTGGCAGCGATGGTGCTGAAGAAATACGATCATTATTATTAAAAGGGACTGTTGACAAATGGGATAAGATGACGGAAATGTTGTTGTTTACGGCAGCAAGGCGCGACCATTTGGTTAAAAAAATATGGCCCGAGATAAATAGGGGTATCACGGTGGTATCCGACAGGTTCGCCGACAGCACGAAAGCTTATCAAGGGTGTGGTTACGGCAGTGATGAAAAAACAATGCAAACGGTTGAAAATTTATATCATATGATTGCGGGAGATTTTAAACCCGATTTGACGTTTATTTTGGACATTGATCCTAAAATCGGCGTTATGCGCTCTCAAAAACGCGCGGGCAATAATGAACAACGTTTTGAAGATATGGATTTAAGTTTTCATGAAAATTTGCGGGCAGGTTTTTTACAAATTGCGAAAAGTGATCCGCAACGTTGTGTAGTTGTCAATGCTGACCAAACAATTGAAAATGTTCATCGAGACATTGTGAAAGGTTTTGTTGAAAGAGTCAAATGATTGAACCGGCCGAACAAATAAAAACAGCTTTAAAAAACGGCAAATTGACCGGTTCTTGGTTAATTTGCGGTCCATATGGCGTTGGTAAAAAAGATTTTGTCAGGCGGTTATGCGCATATTTGACAACCGGCGATTGGAAAGCCGATTTATTATTTCATCCCGATGTTAAATGGATTGAACGATCTTTGACGGAAGAAGAAAAAAAAGAAACGGTTAAATCTATCTTGGCGGGAAAGGCGGTCGAAGATAATGTCCAAAGGGCGCGTAAAAAAGAAATTACCGTCGATGATATTCGTGAAGGGTTAAAATTTTTATCATTAAAGTCTTCCGGAACGCATTTGCGTATATTGGTCATTAATTTGGCCGATGACATGAATGAAAATGCGGCAAATGCCTTATTAAAAATGCTGGAAGAACCGAATGATAATACTTTGATTTTGTTAATATGTCAAAATATGGGCAAACTGTTGCCGACGATTCGTTCCAGGTGTCGGAAAATTATGATGCGCGCAAAATCCGAAAGCGAATTGATATCGGAAATAAAAGAACAAATGCCTTATTGCAAAGACCCCGAATTATTGGCATCTTTATCGGAAGGTTCTATCGGCCTTGCCAAAGATATTTACGCGAATAAAGGGATTGAATTATATCAAAAAATGTTGTCTTTTATGGTGCCATGGAATCAGTTGGATATCGAAAAATTGGGGATATTTGCCGATTCTTTTGCAAAAGACGAAACGGCGTATAATTTGTTGCGCGTTTTTATGTCATCTTGGATTAGTGCGCGGGCAAAAAAAGAATGCAGTATGTATAATTTGGCCGCCGAAGGATGGGTTGATTTATTTGATGAAATTAATCGTTCTTTCAATGAAGTCAATTATCTTTATACGGATAAAAAACAAACGATTATGAATGCTTTTTTTAAGATTTCACAAAGGTTGCAAAATGATTGACAGTCATTGCCATATCGGTTTTGAAGAGTTAAAAGAAAATTTGCCCGAACTTGTTAGGCGTGCGAAAGAGCAGGGTGTTGATAAGATTTTGACAGTTGCGTGCACGCATGGGCAACTTTCTGATTTAAAAGAAATTTTAGATAAATATGATAATGTTTACGGCGCTTTTGGCATTCATCCCAATGAATCAAATATTTTAATTGACGCGGATGAATTGGCGCAAATTATTTCTTCACATCCGAAAATTATCGGTATCGGGGAAACGGGTTTGGATTATCATTATGATTATGCGCCGATTGAAATGCAAAAGAAAAATTTTTCGACACATATTCAAGCTGCCCGAATGCTTAATAAACCGCTGATTATCCATACACGTTCTGCTGATGCCGATACGATTGAAATTTTGAAAAATTCGGGGCAAAAGGGGTTTAGAGGTGTTTTGCATTGTTTTACGGGCTCCCAAAAATTGGCCGAAACGGCATTGGAACTTGGATTTTATATTTCCGCTTCGGGCGTTATAACTTTTAAAAAATCAGAGGAATTAAGAGAAATTTTTAAAATTATTCCGCTTAATCGTTTATTGGTTGAAACGGATGCGCCGTATTTGGCACCCGTGCCGTTTCGCGGCCGACAAAATGAACCGTCTTTTTTGCCGCACACATTGCGTGTTTTGGCCGATATTAAGGGAATCAAGCCCGAAAAGATGGAAGAAATTACCACACAAAATTTTAAAAATTTATTCGGAGTATAAATGAAACGTTTTTTGTTTTTTTCTTGTATAATTTTTGTTTTTGTATGCTTTTATTTTGCGGGCGGTATTATTTACCAATATATGTATGACAGGTTGATGCCGCGCAAAGCATGCCTGCACATTTGGCCGAATGATAAAAATAATCGTATATTTAAAACTGATGTATTTTTTAATCGTTTGAAAGAAGAATTTTTAAAACGCGGATATGATTTGTCGACTCAAGATATAAATCCGATATACGAAAGCGATATAGTCCTGTATGTCAATGCTTGGGCACCTTTGCCGCCCGAAAACCATAAAGACAAATCGTATGTGTGGTTTTTGGAAACGCCGCCGGTGATACATTCGTTATACAAAAAGGAAAAACACCATTTATTTAAGAAAATTTTCACTTATGATAAAGATTTGGTTGATAACGAAAAGTATCATTATATGCAGCTGACTTACTCTTTCGATCCTTGGGAAGACGTGGATTTGAAACAAAAAACGGTTTTGGCGATGCAAGTTGCGAGAAATCATTATTATTCCAATCGTTTTTTATATCATGAACGGCGTAACTTGGTTAAATGGTTTGTTGAAAACCATCCGGAAGATTTTGAATTTTACGGAGAATATTGGGGCCCATACAAAAGCAAGATTAATCCCGAATCTCGAGCAGATTTTGACAGATGCAACAAAGGTTATACCCCAAATAAAAAAGATACGGTAAAAAAAGCTCGGTTTGTTTTTGCTTATGAAAATTGTTTGTCTGACAATTATGTTTCCGAAAAAATATGGGATGTCATGAATGCCGGTTCCGTTCCGATTTATTTAGGAGCCGACAGCATTGAAACATATGTGCCGAAAGAATGCTTTATTAATAAAAAAGATTTTGACACTTATAAAAAATTATACGATTATATAAAAAATATGTCGGATGAAAGATATTTGCAATATATTGATTGCATTAAAAATTTCATTACGCATCCAAAGAAAAAAAATGAAATAACGGATATAAATTATATGGTTGATAATATGGTTAATGTTATTTTTGAAAATGAAAGTTTTGCGGATAAAGTTATAAATTATTTCAGATAAGGGAAAAATGTTGAAAGTAACTATTTTAGGGGCCGGTGCGTCATATGGAGTTCCCAGCATTTCAAAAGGGTATGGAGATTGTGATCCGGCGACACCTGAAAATAATCGAACACGATGCGGCTTGTTGGTGCAAACGGAACAAACAACGGTGTTGTTTGACACAGGTCCCGAAATCCGTTTGCAATTAATCAAGGCAGGGATAAAAAAAGTAGATGCTGTTGTGTATACGCATTCTCATCAAGACCATATGGCCGGAGCAGGTGATTTGGTATCTTTGTTGAAAGATAAGTCGTTACCGGTTTACATCAGCAAGTATCACCAAGATAAATTTAAAGGGCTTGTCCCGTATCTGTTAAATTCGAACGGTTTGGAAATTCAAACAATTGAAGAATATAAGCCCTTTAAAATCAAAGAGTTGGAAATCATTCCTATATTACAATATCATGGAAAGGATTTTTCAATGGGTTTTAAAATAGGCAAATTCGCTTATTCAACGGATGTGTTGAAAATGGAACAAAAAGGGTTTAATTTATTGCGCGGTATTCAAACTTGGGTTTTGGGCGTTACCACACCGACAGTGAATTTTAAGCACGTTTGTTTGCCCGATGCGTTAAAATGGATTGAATATATCCGTCCTGACCGCGTTTATTTGACGCATATGGGGTCTCATATGGATTATAACACGCTTAAAAACGAATTGCCCGAATTTATTCGTCCCGGATATGATGGGTTCAGCTTTAATTGTGAGGTTTAAGTGATTGATATTTATATGGTATTTGGACCGCCTGCTTCGGGGAAAAGTTCATTAATCAGCCATTTTGACGGGGAAAAAACAATTTCAACCGGCAATATTTTGCGCGCTATGGGATTGGCACAAAAAGATGGGACTTTGGTTGATGACAGGATTGTCAATAAAATATTGATTGAAAATTTATACAACCGTTTAGATGCCGATTTTATTGTTTTGGACGGGTATCCGCGGCGTGAAGAGCAAGCTAAGTTTTTAAAATATCTTGAAAAAACAGGTGTTGTCAAACTTAAAATGTTCTTAGAACTTTCTTGTTCGGATGAAAATGTTATTGACCGATCATGTAACAGGCTTGTATGTGATTGCGGCGCTTCATATCATCCGACATTAAAACCTGCCAAAATTGAAAATGAATGTGATAAGTGTCATGGGAAATTGCAAAAAAGGGAAGATGATACTCCGGAAACCATTAAACAAAGATTAAATATTTATCGTTCTCAATGCGATTCAATCAGGCCGTATTTCGAAAATATAAGGTATTCGGTTGATGTAAATGAAAATCCTATGGAAAGTTTAAAAGAAGCAATGGCAATTATCAGGCGCAATATCCATGAAACAGGAAAAGATTTAATTATGCCGTTCAAAAAGCGTGTCTGTTGTCATAATGCACGAATACAAAATTTGAATATATCAACTATGGAATCGAATTCGCGCACGTAAAATTTCCGAAAGTTTTACTTTAAAGAATATTGTAACTTGTTGAAAAGATATTGTAATTATTGCCGCCCTTCTTTTAAACATATATTAGTATTCATAATATAAAGTTTATCACACTGATTAGTTAATGGTGTGTTAATTGAAATACGTTAATTTTATTAAATTATTTACTTTCCTGTGGTAAGATTTTTAATGTCTTTGAGGACATTTGATACATCTTTGTATTCTTTAAACCTGTCAATAAGAAGGTCCAGAACAACTTCTTTTTCGTCGCAGCCTGCAAGCTTAGCAACTTTTAAAGTTGTTTCGGGGCTTGGAGTGCTCCTTTTTTGAATAAAATTTGAAATGGAAGCTCCGCTAATTCCGACAACCTTGGCTACTTGATTGTTTGAAGATATGTTGTGTTTCAGCTTGGCCAAATTTACATAAGTTTCAAAATCCATGTTTATCCATCCTTTCTGTTGTAAAGGTGTGATAAACTTTTTTATTATGTGTATAGAAAGTGAGAGGCGACATATTTACGAAAAATGCTTAACAACTTTTTTAATTATACCATAAAAATTTTTGTTGACAACTGTTTTTTTATTGGCTAATGGTGTATATGTACACTGAAAGACTAACAGTAAAACGAGAAAAGCTTATGATGCCGCAGTTTACGCAAATACAATTACGAGTTTTAAAAGACAGGCGAGTTTCACCCCGTATGCGCGATGTTATGGGATTATTGCAATCAATGATGAATGAACAGGGCGTATGTTGGCCATCGTTCAATTATATAGCCGATTCGTTGGGAATTTCGCGGCGAATGGTTATCAATATAATCAACCAATTGGTTGAATTGAATTATGTCATCAAAATGAAGCGCACAATCGAGGGGACGAACGAACAAACAAGCAATTATTATGCGATTAATAACAACTATGACGCAGGGTTGGCATTGCGCAAAAAGCGGGGTGGAAAACAGGCGCACAAGCTTGTGAATAAATCCGATTTCGGGGTGAAAAAAATTTCACCACCCCCTAGTGAAAAAAATTTCACCCCGAATCAAGTAGATATTTTTTTAACTAAATGCGCGCATACACGTGAGCGCGCGGGCGCGCGTGTACGCGCGAACGGGACTTTGCAAGTTGGATTTAATTGTTTTGACCAGCTTGTATGGCGAGAGGTCGGAAACGTACTTGAAGAGCAGGGATTTAGTCTTCAAGGTCTTAAAATTGAAAAGAAACAAGACAAACATTACGTTATCCGGCCTTTCGAGATAAAAAACGAGGCGGCAAAGGACATCATAACTGCGGCGAATTTGGCTTTGCAGGAAATGAAAGGTCGAAAAATCGGGAAAATAACTATACCGCCGGAAATATCATTGCAGGAGGCGATTTAATGGCAAAAAGAAAGTATTATTTTACGGTTACTATGGCTCCAGCGGGTCATTTTGTAGGCGATTTTGAAACGCTTGAAGCGGCTATGGGCTACTTGAGAAAAAACTTTAATATGAACTTAACGGGCATGGCAGAAATGTTTACCATTGTCAAAAAGGAATTCAAACAATGAAAGAAGATTTTGCGCGGATGAAGTGCCCGGCGTGTGGAGCGGAAACGTTTATACGGATAAATAAAAACCGAATTTTATATACATATTGCCCTATGGGGCATCATTTGAAGTTGACGGCACAAGAAAGCCGCCAAGCAATCCCGGTTCTTACCACGGGCAAGCCATGGAACAATGGCATTTTATTTTTGTATCCACTAACGAAAGGAAAGCAAGACAATGGAACAAACAATGATGAACGAGTTGAAATTGGACGACGGGGAAATAGCGAATGTACCACCAATCAACGAGATGGAAACACAAGAGCAGATGGAACAAATACCACCGATTGGTGGAACGTTTGAGGCAGGTTTAAACGATATTATAACGCCTGATGATTTTTATAATGGATTTAAAAGTGTTTTTGCTTTTGCGGGAGAATATACATCGACACAAAGCTTGCCAATTCAAGCACATGAAGAGCAGGGCGCGCGGCGCACGTCGGACAAACTGTATGAAATGGCTTTAAAATATCCTTTCTTGCGTTTTATGATTGATACAAAAACGTCATGGTTAGCAGACGTCAGTTTGATTAGTTTATTCGTTTATGGCAAAACAAATGCCGTGTTAGAAGAAAAAACAGGTTACGGATTGAATAAAATAATTTTTGGGAGGTTGGGCAAATGGTTACCGAAGCGAAAAGGGTCGGGATTTTTGGCGCGTCTGGGTCTGGGAAAACGACCAAAGCAAGAACAATCATCAGAAGTACAAAAAGATTAATCGTTTTTGACCCAAAAAGAGAATGGACACGGGAGGGGCAGAACTGGTTACCGGCATTTACGCCCGTTTCGTCATATGCCGAATTTGTTCGAATTCTTAAAAAGAAGTGGTCAAACAAGGGCGGTTTTCAGATTGTTTATACACCTCCCTTTGGATGTGAAAAAGAACATTTAAGCGCCATTGCAACGACCATATATGCCTATCAGGCGGGTTACAAGCGCGACCATATGGCTAAAATCACATTGTTTGTTGATGAAGCACAAGAAGGTATCCCGTCAGGTACGGGCATGCGTAATCCCACGCATGGGGCGTTGTTAATTGCTCGTATGGGGCGCGATAGGGGCATTAATTTGATTATCGCAAGTCAACGCATTAATACTGTTGACATTGGGATTCGTGCCAATCTATCGGATTATTATATTTTTCGGTTAGGCGAATTAACGGACATTAAGCTTGCGACGGATATTGTCCACGACAAAGCATTATTGCAAAAAATGGCGAATTTCCAATACTTTTGGAAAGATGAAACGGGGCAGATAAAATTTTTTGATAAATAATGCATTTTTTTACATAACGTTATGTAACGTTACATAAGGTAGGGAAAAGGCGCTTTGCTTTTTCCCTTATTTTATGGTTTTGATATTTGTGCAGATTTATTTTTTCAAAAACAACAGGAGTGCAAAATGAAATCCAACTTAAAAATTTTCGCATTGACGACAATCGCAGTGATTGCGGGCATTGCTATTTATAACAAATACCAATCCAGTCAAAAAACAGCATAAGTGAGGTAAAAACATGTCTCAATTAAAAAAGATTTTTGTCCACGACACGAAGCCCGTTACAACTGGAGCCGTTTTAACGTTTAATATTCCGTCTTTTGACACAATTGACGACGTGATTTTACGCTTTACTAAATCCGGTGCAGCGGCAACCAAAGCCAACATCATTTCATCGGTTGGAAAAGTAGCCTTGAATATCAACGGCGAACAAGTCATCAACTGTACAATCAGTGAGTTGTACGACGTTTTTGAAATGCTTGGCAACCAAGTACAAGAAACTGTTTTAATCAACGTTGTGTCATTGAATTTGGCGCGGCTTATGTTCAAGCTAAACCAAAACAAGGATTATTTTGCTTGGGGTTGTGCCAATATTCAAACGATTCAACTTCAGGTTTATTGCGGGACAACCGTAACTGATGTGACTGATTTAGAGGTATCGACCGAACGACGCAGTTTTAACAGTAATTTGGGTTCACTGATTAAAGTCATCAACTATCCCCAATCTATGTCATCAACTGGTATTTCATCGGTGGATACTTTGCCCCGCGATTCTAATGACGGTTATTTGGCTATCATGGCCAATACAGGTGGCGGCGTTATTTCACAAGGCGAATGCGTCGTAAATGGTAATACCATTATTGACCCAACAGCCAAGGCGGCAATGGATTATGTTTGTCAGGTTCGCGGCTTTAAGCCACTGAGCAGGTATTATAATTATTTGTTTGCGGATGGTTCAAATCGTGGAGCATTGCCAATGAATGGTGTGACAGAATTGCGTTTAAAAACGTCTTTTACAACGGCGCCGACTGCCGGCACATATGATTTGTTGGCTATTTCAATTAAAAACATGCCTACAGCAATGTTAACTGAAATTGCTGCTTAACTTAACAAAAGGGGCGGCAACGCCGCCCTTACATTAAAGAGGTGAAAGAATGGCAGAAAAAAGCGCATATGATTGGGCGGAGTTAATCCTTGGGGCAGGGGCGACAATTACCGATACCGTGTTCAATTCAAAAGATAAATTAGATGTATTAACAGACACAACACAATCGTCAAGCAATGATGAATATCTTGATTTGTTAAAACGAGTCACAATTGGCGTTGGGGCTATGGTTGCAGTATTTTTTGCGTATAAAATTATTAAAAATATATAGGTGAACAAATGGCGCAAGGGTCTTCAACACAAACAAATCAAAATTCGGGAACTGGAGGGGGGTATTTTCGGGATGTTAACGCTTCTTTGGGGGCTCTTGATTTTGGTAGTTCGAGTGCAACATCGACGTCGGGAGATATTCGGGTAGGGGATGTTATGTCCGGTTCGGCGGGGCGTTTCGGACTGGTTAAGACATTGATTTTGTTCGGAAGCGCATATTTATTAATTCGGGCGTGGAGTAAAAAATAATGGGGTTGTTTTCAAGTAAATCAAAATCATCGTCCACAACAACAAATTATTCGGAACAATTATCCGGTACGATTGGGGATTTATCTTCGGGCAACCAAATAATCGGCGGCGATTATACCCCTGTTGGATTATCAGATAAAAACTTGGAAGAAGTGTTGTCTCACGAGCAATCCCTTTTTGAAACGGTAGTTTCCTCTGTTCATAAGTCGGCCGAAACGGCAATCAATACCGCCGCGACAGCTTATGCAGACGCGACGGGCACAACAAAGAACTTGTTTGACTCTTTACGCCCGTTTGCCTTGTATGCAACCGTAGGCATCGTTTTTTATTATCTTATGAAAGGCAAATAAATGACAGTTATTACAACCGGAGCTATTGAAAATCCATATCGGCAATTTAATGAAACTATCCCGCCCGGACAAATTCGTGTCATCCGATATGTTCACAATTCAATGAACGTCTTATTTAACGACCAGCCGAATGATTTAGAAGTTAGTTTTGGCGGTAGTGGTGGATTTACGCCTATGGAAGCCGGAATCGTTTACGAATATCCGAACAACGTATCAATCCCTTTTGTTGAATTAAGAAATAATTCAACGCAGACAATGCATATTGTTGTCTCATTGGCTGTTGGTACTGTTAAGGATAATCGGTTGAACGTTTCGGGTTCTGTGACAGTTCAGGGCGAATCTGATAAGCCCGTATACACCAGCGATATGGTGTTTAGAGCGGTCAACATGCAACGTATATCGGACATGGTGGCGAACACGCCGAATGTTATTACGCCGCCAGCGGATGTGAAAAAGACGGTCATTCAGAATAAAGGAAGCACAAATTTATTTGTGTTTTCAGACGGCTTCATTATCCAGCCAATGGGCGTTTTTGAGTTTTCGTTTTCGCAACCGTTTGCAATCATATCGGATGAAACGGGCGGGAAGTGTATTGTAGCGCATTTTTCGTGAGGTAATATGATAAACAATCCATTTCAAATTTCGAACATTGCGCCGGATTTAAATCGAATTGAAACAAAATCAATTAACGTAATCTACCAAGCTGCCCGGACGGGTTATGTGGTTATGTACGCGACCCCCGGTTGGAATGGCAATGCACAATTGGACATTGCGCAGGATGCCGAATTGTCAACGAACCGGGTTACGATGTTTTTAACGGGCGGCGGTTATTATGACAGTGAGAATGAACGGGGCGGCGGCAACTGTATTGTAAGAAAAGGCGATTATTTCAAAGCTTATGGGGCCGGGGTTCAATGGGTAAAATTTATACCGTGCAAGGGGGCGTAATGATTTATTTAAAAGTTATAAAAAACAATGTGTTGGCGTATGGTTTTAAAGTAGAAGGTTCGGTTTTGACCGTAACTGAAAAAGAATGGGCGGAAGCGGGAAATGACGCATATTTAAATGAAGCCGGCCAAATTGTATTAGGTGTGAAAAATGAACAGACAGACGAAAATAACAATCAAGATTTTGATGTTAGCATTGTTGATGATGTGGGGATACAGATTAATGCGTAAAGCGTATATGGATACGTTCGAACAGGAACAAGCCATTGATACATTGGCGCGTACGGCTTGGGGGGAAGCCCGGGGCGACGGGCGTAAAGGTATACAAGCCGTAATTAACGTTGTGATGAATCGCGTCAAAAATGGCGGTTGGTGGGGCGCAAATGTGATTGACGTGTGTAAAAAGCCCGCGCAGTTCAGTGCTTGGAATGAAAACGACCCGAACTATCGAAAAATGATGAACGTCACCCGTGCGGATGAATGGTTTGAATTGGCGTATGTATTGGCAAGAACGGCCGTAACGGACGAGTTGCCCGACATTACCGGCGGCGCAACGCATTATCACGCCGTATCGGTTAATCCAAAGTGGGCATCATCATTAAATAAAACTGCCATAATTGGCAATCATATTTTTTATAAAGGAGTAGCGTAAAATGGTATGGCCATTAGTTATAGCAGCGGCGTCCGCGGCGGCATTAGGGTACGATTATTTAAAAGAGACGACCAAGGCTCCAACCGTGGTAATTGAGCAAGGGACAATTAAAGAGGACAAAAGCAAATCAACTATTTTGATGTTACATATTGCTGGAGGATTGGCCATTGCATTTGTTTACTGGAAGTTTTTCAGGAAGCGAGGGCGTTAAATGGAACAACTGTTTATAGGTTTGTTGGGTAATAGCCCAACATTAATAGCCGTTTTGTTGGTTTGGACACATTATGACAAGCGGTGTAGCTTAATTGAACAACAAATATTTAATTTGAAAGGAAAACGATATGGCAAGACGTAAAAAAAGAAAATTAACAAAAACAACCCGTCGTAAATCAACGGCGCGTAAAACGGTCACCGTCAAAATTAAAGTTGGCAAATAAGGGGTAGGGTATGGATAAAGAAAAGCTTAAAGGAACACTGAAAAATAAAAGTTTTTGGGGCTATGTGTTAACGGGCATCGGTTCTTTTTTGGCAGGTTCCGGTGACTTAGTCACATTCACAGCCGGTTTATTCGGTTGGTTTAACTGATAGAAGGAGAGTGCATATATGGTAAAACGGAAAATATCGAGAAAGCAACAAAAAAACAGTAAATAGAAAAAGGCGCACGACGGCAAAACACAAAACAATTAAACGGCGTAAAAGAACAAAATCATTGCTCGGTTTCGGCTTTTGGGGGTTATAATAAGCGGGCAAGCCTTTTTTGTCTTGCATCTATGAATACTATAGTATATAAATTCTAGGGAATCTAAATAGGAGATGCAAATGAAAAAGACTGCAATATTGATTTTTTGCTTGTTGATTGCCGGATGCGCCAATCAATATCCGGCAAAGCCGATTCGTGCAATGAGTAACGAAGCAGGCACAAAAATTTACTTAAATGATGAATATGTCGGAACAGATGCAACGACGTTATATATTTTAAACAGCAGGTCATCCGATTCATATGTTTCGGGCATAAAAAAAGGTTGTGAAGTAAAGAAACTGCAAATTGAATATCAATTTGATTACGGCGTTTTTAATATAGCCGATATAAGAAATATCGGTCGGTTGTTTACCGGGAATGTTTTTGTTGTTAATGAAGAAAAAGATTTATACAATGTAAGCCCGATGTGTGATTAATTTTTAAGGAAGTGCAAGTTTTACTTGCACTTTATTTTTTTAACAAGTCATAAAGATATTTTTCCGAAAAACCGCAAATTTTTGCAATTTCGCGGTTTTTATATCTTAGTTTTTTCAAGCGGCGTATCGTCCAAATTTTAGCCAATCTTTCAACAATCTTTACACGATTGTTTTCATAATGATAGACGGTTTCAGCTTGGGCAGGGGGAACGTTAAAAGTGTCGGCAGCATCTTGAACTGCATCCGGCAAAGAAACCCCTTTAAGCAAGCATGTGTTAATAAAACGGCAAATTCGCCCATTTAAACGCAAATAAGTGCGTTCATTTGATATGTCGGCCATGTCCCTAGCCAAAATTATTAAATCGTTCGTAATCGCCTTTAAATCGATTTGTAGCGCATTTAGATGTCTGCCTGTTTCATTTATCCGTTCGGACAGGCATTTTAATTCATTTTGATAATTTTTCATTACTTTTGCTCCTTTTTTTGTAAAAGTTGGATTTTTTAATAAAAAAAATCGAATAAAAACAAAAAGATAATTATATTACATTTTAGAATATCCGAATGCAAAACAACTAAAATATTATATTTTTCAATTAGTTGCGATAAACTTTATATTAAGAACGCTTTGTTAAAAGTATTCATAATATAAATTATGCGACAAAATAGGAAAACAAAAACACAATACTTCCCTTATAAATCAAAATGTTATCAAAACTGTGGATAACTTTGTGGATAATAAATCGTATTGACGACAATTTGGACTTATTTTTTCGGATAAAGTTTTTATGACGGATATTTTAACGAATGTTTTTACAAATACGGTTTTACGAATTATTTGAAACATTGAATGTTTGCCGCTTTGCAAAATCAAATTGGGTTTAAAACATCTTTGATGAAGAAACATTGATTTTCGGCGAGCAAATTTATAAAAATCGATTAACCGTACAACAATTTGCTTATACACGAGATTGACGCCGTAATAAAAAAAGGACATTTGATGTCCCTTCCCTGTAAAAAAATGGCTGGGATACCAGGACTCGAACCTGGATTGACGGAGTCAGAATCCGCTGTCCTACCATTAGACGATATCCCAACATGCCCGTTATTATAAACTTTTTCAGATGAAATACAATCGAAATTTTATATATTTTAAAAGATTTCTTTCGCATTCGAATAATCTGCTTGCCGTATTTCGAAAATTTTCTTATATTTGAAACGGTATAAAATATAAATGGGAGGAAACAATGCAATTTGATGATTTAATTAAGAAAAGATGTTCTGTGCGCGCTTATAAAGATTGTCCCGTTGAACAAGAAAAAATCGATGCTGTTTTGGAAGCGGCTCGTTTAGCACCCACGGGAAAAAATGCTCAACCGCAACGAATTATTGTATTGAATAATAAAGAAAATATTGATAAAGTCAACAAAACAGCCAGAACGCATGGTGCGCCTTTGGTGTTTATTGTGTGTTCCGATAAATCAAGTGCGTGGGAACGTCCGTATGACGGGAAAACGCTGATTGACATTGATGCAAGTATTTCAACAACTTATATGATGTTAAAGGCTACGGAATTAGGGCTTGGAAGCGTTTGGATATGTTGGTTTAACCCCGATATTGTGAAGCAAGAATTTGATTTGCCCGATAATTGGGTTCCGATTAATATTTTGGCCGTCGGTTATGGCGAAGATGGTACCCAAAAACCGATTAATCGTTATGGAACCGACAGAAAGCCTTTGGATGAAATTGTTTTTTATCCGAAAGATTAAAGCTAAAGAGGTGTTTATAAAAGCGTTAACAATATGGCAACCATATGCGGATGCGGTGTTTTGATGTATTGAATTAAATACCTGATTTACGGCGATTACAATCTTTGCACAACATTTGGCAATTATCGAGTACGGTTTTCCCGCCGCTATGCCAAGGTGTAATATGGTCCCCTTCCATTTGATTGATTCCAAATGAACGGTTGCATTTCGGGCAAACGCCCTTTTGGCGTTCATAAGCTTCACGCTTCATATTCTGGGTAAAGGCGCGAATATTCAGATGCTTTTCTTCACCGGATAAAACATAAGCATAAATACCGGATTTTTTCGTTACATCATCATCTTGCATAAGGGTCGTTATCCGTTTTTCCATTTCAACATTATTGACGGGGTTATCTTTAAACTGATTGTATAAATTCCCCCAGTTAATGCCTTTCATTTCTTTGCGATAGTTTGGAAAAATTGTTTTGACCCAATTAATCACATTTTGAAAATGTAACCATAATTCATTTGCATTCGGATCATGTTGATGCTTTGCCATATAGGATTGAATTTGCTCTTCACTTACCCAATCGATAGCCGTTTTAAGATATTCTTGCCGAATAGTCGCCCCTTTCACATAATCTTTGGCAATATTGTATGCAGGGCAATTTGTTTTGCTGAAATGTCGTTTTGCGTCCGTCAACCATTCGCCCGTATACATGGCATTTAATAATTCTTGATCGGTTAATTCTTCACCCGCAATATTAATTGTTCGGAACCATTCCAATTTTTCTTTATCCGTTCCTTCACAAATATAAATCATCAATTCATACTTTAATATCCGTTCCTTATCGGCGTTAGTTAAATTAAAAAAATAATTTCCGTTATATGAAAAATTCCCTTTTGCATATTCGCAAATGCTGACGGTTCTTTGTTGCCCGTCCAATAATTCGAATGTTTCGTCTTCATTTTTACACCAATACATAACATTCAACGGAAAATCCTTTATGACGGTATCAATAACGGCTTCGCGTTGTTTTTCATTATACACGAATTCCCGTTGATATTTAGAGCGGATATTTAATCGGCCGTTGTATCCGATAACCCCCTCCTCTTCGGTGTTGGTGTACCCTTCAATTAAATCCTTGATTAAAATTTTGTTTAATTCTATTTTCATTTCTTTTTCCTGATCAGAATACGTCTGTAAGTTTCTTTCCCATTAATTAATCCATTCATTGTCCCGCCTGCTCTGCCTGTTACGCTCAATGGATGAAAACAATCTATGGGTTCCGTTTCCTGCGAATTGTGATTCTGGCGTAAGTAATTTTCCCATTTATTTTTCCTTCCGCATTTTTTATCATCCCCGGAATCGCCATTGTACAAGGATACGAAAGTACGGTTGAATTCTCTCTCTGGTGAAAACTAGGTCTTTTCCATCTTCACCTTTGCGAAAACAAACAATTTCAAATTGATCGGGATTATACTTATCAAGAAAAGTTATCGGTACACCCATAACGCCGTCATAATCACACGGAATATCGGAAACTTTGCTGACTTCAATGGCGTCATAGTTATCATATTTTGGATATGCTTCGGGGGAATAATTACGATATAAAATCATTTCTTCATAGCGTTTTTTGTGTTCCAAGTTGGTGAACCAACAAACATTACCCATTAAACGCCATTTTTGCCCCCGCTCATCTATTTGAAAACCTGTCATCTTTTTCTCATAATATTCGGGAACCATAAATTTTTTAACTTTTTGATAGCCCAACCATAACTTATTTTCTTTAATCAAGGGAAAAATTTCTTTATATGTAATGGCATTTTGATTGCCAATTACAACGAATTTTTTGCCATATTCCACAAGTTGGGCAATATATTCGCGGAAAAGGGAAAATGGCGGATTTGTACAAACAATATCGGCTTGTTTCAACAGTTCGATACATTCTATGCTTCTGAAATCGCCGTTGCCTTTTAAACGTGTTAAGGCATTCTTTTTGTTCGCAAGCAATATTTTGATATCACTTAAATCAAAAGCCCCGTCCGAATTTTTGTCGGTAACTTCCGTAATAATAATTTTATGCGCTTGTCGGGTGGTTTTGTTTTCTTTCGGTTCAAAATCGAAAAGGGATAATTCCGTATCGGCAATCGGGGAACCGTCATAACAAGTGGCAATCAATTTTTTTAAGCCGAGATGATTAAAATTAAGGACAAAATATTTGAAAAAATTACTTTCAAACGGATCATCGCAATTACAATAAACCGTTTTTCCTTTAAAATATTGATGATAATGGACAAGTTCTTTTTCTATATCGGCGAGCTGTGTGTAAAATTCATCATTTTTCGCGACTTTAGCCCTATGAAGTTTACGGTTGTCGGAATTTTTAGCTATAACAGCATGTGTGTGTGGGGGGGGTGGTAACTGTTTGATTTTGTTTCATTTTTTTAATCTCGCTTTTTATATTTCAAAAAACATCTGTGCAAGTTTACAAAAAATTGAATACCTTGTCAATTTTTTTGAGCTCCCTTACCTTTTTTTATAAGAATTTGCCCATTTTTATTTTTTCGGCATGGTTGCCTTTACAATAAATACTAAAATTGCAGCCCTAAAAATAAGACTGCAATTTTATTTAATAATCATGTGGTTAGTTGATTAACTTAAATCTTTGAATTAATCCATTTTGCCAATTCGGATTTGGGCAATGCGCCCGTTATTTGATCCAAAACTTTCCCGTCTTTGAACAAAATCATCGTCGGGATTGATTGAATGGCATAATCGCCGGGCGTTTTGGGTGCTTCATCAACATCCATTTTAACGATTTTAACTTTATCGGCCATTTCGGTTGCCAATTCCGTTACAATCGGCAACATTTGGCGGCATGGCCCGCACCAAGTGGCAAAAAAATCAACAAGGACGGGTTTGGCAGATTTTAATACTTCGGCTTCAAACGTGTTGTCTGTTACGATATCCATTTCGGGTTCTCCTTTATTGTTAATATCATTAAATTATATAGACCAATCTTTACAATGTGTCAAGCGGCCATCTGGGGCGCGCTTTGAAATCGAACGTATCCGTTAATCCCGACTTAAAGCGTTCCATGCCCGCCCAAGCAATCATAACGCCGTTGTCCGTGCATAATTTTATCGGCGGTGCCGAAAAAACAAGGTTGTTTTTATCCGCGATTTCTTGCAATTTTGCCCGTATCGTCTGATTAGCCGCCACACCGCCGGAAACCACGATGTCTTTTGCATCCGGATATAATTCTTTGAAAGTTTTGATACCATGTGCCAAACGGTCTTCAATTTGTTTGACAACGGCGGCCTGAAAGCTTGCACAAATATCGCTTTTGTCCTGTTCGGATAAACAGGGTTGTTTTTCTATACAAATGCGAACGGCGGTTTTAAGCCCCGAAAACGAAAAATCGCACCCTTCCCGCCCGCGCATGGGAACAGGGAATTGATAGCGTTTCGGATTGCCTTGCAATGCCCGTTTTTCCAAATTCGGACCGCCCGGATAGCCGATATTCAACATTTTGGCAACTTTATCAAAAGCTTCTCCCGCCGAATCGTCAATGGTGGAACCCAATTTTTTGTATTTGCCGACCCCTTCAACAATTAAAATTTGACAATGTCCGCCGGAAGTCAGTAACAACAAATACGGAAATTTAACAGGGTTTGTTAAACGCGCCGTTAGAGCATGGCCTTCCAAATGGTTAACGGCAATAAATGGCAAATTATGGCATAAAGCGATTGATTTGGCGGTCATGACCCCGACCAAAACGCCGCCGATTAATCCGGGGCCGCCGGCAACGGCAACGGCGGATAAATCTTTAAATTCGACATTGGCTTTATTCAAAGCTTCCTTAATCAAAACATCGCATTTTTCCAAATGCGCCCGTGCGGCAATTTCGGGAACAACACCGCCAAATCTACGATGTTCGTCGTATTGGGACCAAACGACGGAAGATAAAATATTTTTATTTTCATCCACAATCGCACAAGCCGTTTCATCGCAACTTGATTCAATGCCCATGACTAATTTTGCGTTCATGTTATTTTTTCCTTTTTTTAAGTTGTATATTTAAGGCTCCGCCGTCGTTTTTCCATGAATAACTTTTAATAATCTCTTGAAAAACAGGCGTATCAAGCCAAAGTTCTATTTCGCTTTTTATGGCACCCGGTGTTAAAAGCCCTTTGCCCGTTATAACGGTAACTTGCCTTGATTTGCGGTTTTGATGTTGATTTAAGAAACGTTTTAAAGCTGTGTAAGCGTTTTCCAATGTAAACCCGTGTAAATCAAGGATATAAGGCAGTTCAACGGTGGGCGCACGCCTGACACGCAAACGCGGCGGCAAAGAAGCCTTAAAATTTTCGGCCTGTTTTTCCCCCGAAAGCGGGCGAATCGTTTTTGCAAATTCTTGCCACAAGGCTTCATCCTCGTTCATGGTAATCCTTATTTCGGCAACAATAAATAATATCTGCCGTTAGAATTCATGCGCCCCGCTTTATGAAAAGCTTCCGCCCCGTGGCCCCAAAAGAAATCGGCTCGAATTGCCCCCGTAATCGCATTGCCGACATCTTGCGCAACAACCAAATGGTTTAATTTTGCCCCGTCGGGGTCACGCACTTCCAAAAACATCGGCGTGTGCATCGGGATGAATTTTTTATCCACCGCAACGGAACGTTTGGGGGTTAAAACAACGCCCGCCGACCCGTAAGGCCCTTCTTTGTTTTCCTTAAAGAAAATATACCGCGGGTTTTGTGCCATAAGTTTGCGCCCTTTTGCCGGGTTTTGCTGTAACCATTTTTTCATGGCCGGCATTGAATAACCGCCGGCGGGTTTTATCCCGTTTTCTTTCATGATTTGGCCCAAGCTTTTAAAAGTATGTCCGTTATTGCCGGCATATCCGAGTTGAATTTCTTCGCCGTACGGCGTTGTCATAACGCCCGACCCTTGGATTTGCATCACGAACAATTCCACCGGATCATCGGCCCATGCTACGATGGGCGCAAAATTGGGCGTAGATTCGATTTTCTTGCGCGAAGCCAATTTTTGCCCTTGGCGATAACCTTTCGGGGCACCGTAAACGGGTACCTGCCCCGCATGTGTTTTTGTGCGAGTGCCTGTCAATTCCGCTTCATAATAGCCAGTGATTTTACCTTTATCAGACCCTTTTGAAACCACTTTGTACGGTGTTAAAGATTTTTCTATATAAGAGCGCACTTTTGAACCCGAAGAAGTCCTATGCTTTTTTAAACCTGCGCAAAATTCTTTATAATCCGCCGTCGGTTTCGCGCATGACCGCAATAGTGCCGGCATCGCTTGGCGGATATTGTCATCATCCCATCCGTCAAGTTTTGAATATGAAACTTTTTCAAGATTAAATTCGCGACCCTTGTCCAATTCATGGCCGCAGGAAGTTAACAACAAAAGGAGACAGAGGGTGACGAGAGTTTTACGCATGGGCAACCCCGCTTTTGGTGGCTGTAATAATCCAATTGTCGTACCCGTTGCGTTTAAATGTCCAAATGTCTTCGACAATTGCAACCGTCATCGGATCGCCTTCAATAACTTCCCCTTTTTCATTTTTAAGCAAATTAATTTGTTCGGAAACAAATTCGACGGTAACTTCTTTTAAATCCTGCGCTTTTTTAAGTACTTTGGCCGAAGACAAACAAATAAGCGAAAAATCCACACTGTTTTTTTGCGCTTCGCGCGTTTCAATGGCTTTGACAAAAGTGTCATAAACTTTCGGTGCCAAAAAATCTTTTAATTCTTTTTTGCGGCCTTTGGCAAAAGCATTGGAAACCACATGAAATGTCATTTTGGCGCCACGCAAGAAATCTTCTTCGGTCATTGCTTCTTTTTTCGGCAACGGAATGGAATCGGTCGGAATGACCATCTTAATGATTTTGCCGTCTTGACCTGAAATCAATGCGATTTTTTCCGGATTTGTTTCATTTCTTTGTTTTTTATTGATAACGTTGTACAACCACCATCCCAAATAAGCGACGATAAGCAGCAATCCGATATTTTCGATAGACATATTGTTTTCCTTTTGTTTTCCTTTTTGCTTTACATTTTTTTATTTTGTTTATATTATATAACTTGATATTTAATTTTTTTTCAAGAGGATTTTTAAAAATGGCTCAAACACAAGATACACAATCCCCCAATGTTCCCGCTGTTCAAATTATTTCCCAATATATTAAAGATTTGTCTTTTGAAGCACCCGGCCTGCCCGCCGTGCTTTTAGGTATGACAACGCCGCCGGCAATTGCGGTGGATATTGATGTGAAAGTCAACAAAACGGATCAAGAAGGTGTCTTTACGGTAGAATTGACGGTTAAGGCTAATGCAACGGTGGGCGAAGATAAAAAAACGTTGTTTATTTGTGAGCTGGTTTACGGTGGTTTGGTCGCGATGAATGTACCCAAAGAACATCTTGAACCGATGTTACTTGTCGAAATCCCACATTTATTATTTCCGTATGCACGGGCCATCGTTTCCGATATAACACGTGACGCGGGTTTGCCGCCGTTACAAATTAATCCGATTGATTTTGCTGCGTTATATCGCCAAAGACGTGAACATAATGAACAAGAAAACGCAAGTTAAGTCATATAATTTTATTCAAACACGGGAAAAAGGTTGCACTTTTGTTTGGCTTTATATTAAAATAGGGTTGTGTTGAGGAGAATATCATATGGTATTGAAAATAGTCCTGTGGGCATTTCTGATCGGTTCTTTGATTTTGGGCTATTTCGGAATGCAGGCAGCCGGCGTTACGACGACTTTAATCGGCATCGGCGTTTTGTTTGTATTGGTCTTTTTGGTTTACTTCTTATTTCAACTCGGATTTGAAGCCTTTTTAGTTTTTTTAAAGTTTTTCGGCATTGCGATTCTTGTCGGCATTCTTATTTTATTGACAATACGCGGTTGTAATATGGTTATTGCAAAAGGTAAACAAGCTACCCGAGTCGTTATGCAAAAAACCGATGAAATAACTGAAAAAATGAAAGAAAATGCCGCCTCGGAATCAACTGTGCCGACATCCGACGTTTCCGAATCCTGGTTCGCGCGTGTCAAATCATTTGTAATCGGCCGAGAAATGCACGATGTATCGCCATCTTTCCCCGAAATGCAAAAAACGCCGTCAGCTCCCGCCGTTGCGCCAAAAACTGCAAAACTCAGCGGTTTCGTTTCACATGTTTATTCCGGGAACATTTTTAAGATAGGCAATAATTTTTTAAAGCTGTACGGCGTTGATGTGCCCAATATTAAACAAACATGTATTGATAAACGCGGCGAAACTTATAATTGCGGTCAAATAGCGAAACAACGTCTTGAAAAATTGTTACTTAATAAAAACATTGTATGTCAAACGGTCAGCCATTATGCGCAAAATCAATATGTCGTTACATGTGCTCTTAAAGGATATGATGTCGGTGCCACGATGGTAGCCGTCGGTTGGGCTGTTGCGGACAGGCACGTAACAGATGCTTATGTGCCGTATGAAAACGAAGCGCATTCAAAAAGATTGGGATTATGGGCGGGCAAATTTGTTGCACCGTGGGTGTATCGTCGGCAAGCAGCCGTATCGGTACAAAGCGAACAAAAAAGTGGATTTTTCCAAGGATTGTTTAAATGAGCCGATATATTTCAAGGAACGAGGAAGATACCCTGAAAATTGCCGCACAATTTGCCAAAACATTGAAGCTCGGCGATATTGTCGCATTGCATGGCACGTTGGGCGTCGGGAAAACGGCTTTTACGCGTGGCGTTATTCAAACTTTAAGCGATGCCAAAGAAGTGCCCAGCCCTACGTTTACCCTTTTGCAAACTTATGATACGGCACATTTTACACTCTATCATTTTGATATGTATCGTTTAAAATCACCTGAAGAAGCTTATGAAATCGGCATAGAAGATGCTTTTGCGGACGGCGTTTCATTTATTGAATGGCCCGAAAAAATCGGTTCATTGCTGCCCAAAAAACATATAGACGTATTGATTGAAATAAAACCCGACCACCGTTTAATCACAATCTTAGGAGTATAAATGACAAGAAACGAACAGATAGATGCGTTTTTAAAAAGTGCCGGATGGGAAAACGCCAAGCGGTCCTTTTTAGCGGGGGATGCTTCGCTCAGAAGTTATGATCGCGTTGAATTAAACGGGAAAACGGTTGTTTTAATGGATGCTCCTCCGCCGTCGGATCCCGAAAATTATTTGCCGGCTCAATTGGTAAATATTCCACGGTGGTTGTTGGTTGATGACATGTTGAAAAATTTGGGCGTGCATTCGCCCCAAGTATTTGCGCATGACGTTAAAAACGGCTTTGTATTGCTGGAAGATTTAGGTGACAACAGCTTTACACGCATGTTGGACGGGGGGTATGATGCTCGTACCTTATATCGAATGGCCACCGAAAGTTTAATCAAAGTCGGGCAAGGTTTTAAAATGATACCCGACAAGGAATTTATTTACGACAAGCAACGTATGATAGCCGATATTGACCATTTGCCGAATTGGGTTGTCAAATACGTTTCCAAAATTGATATGACTCCGAACGAATGGGAAGAATATCATGACATTTGGTCCGAATTAATCGATAAAACGCTATGTGTACCCCGCGGGCCCGCTTTGTATGATTACCATGTCGATAATTTGATTTTAACTCCTGCGAATTCTTGCGGGGTATTGGATTTTCAAGATGTGCGCACCACGGCGGCCACTTATGATATCATGAGTTTGTTGGAAGATGAACGCCGCTTGGTTGAACCCGCCGTAAAACAAGAAATGTTGGATTTGTATTATGATGCTTTTCCGGAATTAAATACGCCGGGAATCCGTTCTTTAAGCCAATTGGTCGCATTGCAACGCCACATTAAAGTCGTCGGTCAATTCATCCGCTATTATTATAAAGACGGCAAAGACAAATATATGAAATACGTACCGCTTGTATGGCATTTGATTGAAAATTGTTTGGAAAATCCGCATGCAAAACGTTTAAAACAATGGATGGATGTGTATGTTCCCGTTTCTTGCCGCGAACGTTTTAAAACAAAGGAAAACGAAAATGCTTGAAATTCGGATTGCGATGATTTTGGCAGCCGGACGGGGTACTCGTATGGGGGCATTGACTGACCGTAAACCAAAACCTTTAATGGAAGTTAAAGGCAAAACGTTGTTGGATTATATTTGCTTAAAATTGTCGCATTACGGTATATCGAAAGCCGTTGTCAACACGGCGTATAAAGGGAATATGATTAAAGAATCGCTTAAAAATGCCCCTATTCCAATTGTTTTTTCCGATGAAGAACAAGCACTTGAAACCGGTGGCGGCGTTCAAAATGCTTTGCCGCTTTTATTGCCCGAAGGTCAGGAAGGTTTGTTCATCATCAATGCGGATGCTTTGTGGGACGAACCGACACAACCCGTTTTGGAACGTTTGGCACAAGCATGGAATCCGGACGAAATGGATTTTTTATTGGCGTTTGTACCTAAATCCCAAGCTGTCGGTGATAACGGCAGGGGCAATTATTTTGTTGAAAACGGAAAACCTCGCCGTATCGGGGCTCAAGAAGCGGATGCACCCTATTTTTACATGGGTGTTCATATTTTGCATCCGCGCGTTTTTGAAAATGCTCCCGGCGGTGTTTTCAGTTTAAGGGATTTATTTGACAAAGCGCAACAAAACGGCCGTTTAAGATACGTCATACATGACGGTAGCTGGTATCACGTCGGTACCCCGGAAGCTTTGCAAGAAGCCAATGACAGGTTTATGCCATGATATATAATATCAATTTATCGGATCATTTTGCAGATAGATTGGTTGAATATGTCTTGTCAAAAAAATTTGCAAGCCCGTTTGATATGGCACGTTTGCAGATTATTTTGCCTACGCGCCGTGCTTGCCGAACCGTTAAAGAAGCTTTCCTTAGGTCAAGTCGTCACCGCACTTTGTTACTTCCTAAATTAACGGCACTTTATGAATTGGATGAATTGCAAATTGATTTGCCCCCTACAATGCCAAATATTCGCCGCATCATGTTGTTGGCAAAATTATGTTTGGCCAAACCGAACATCGGCACTCCCGATAAAGCAGTCATGGTTGCCATCGAGTTGGCTTCAATGTTGGATGAATTTTATCAACATGAAGCGGATATGGGCAAGTTAGCAGATTTGGTTCAAGAAAAACAATTTGCAAAACATTGGAACGAAACGGTTGAATTTTTGGACATCATTCATGGTGCATGGCCCGAAATTTTAGCCGAAGCAGGACAAATTGATGAAATGGATTATACCATTCGAATGATAAAAGCCACGACGTTAAAATGGCAAAAAACGCCACCGAAACATCCAATTATAATGGCGGGTTTTGACGGAACTGTCCCTGCTGTTATCGAACTTGCAAAAGTTGTTAACGGTTTGAAAAACGGTGATTTGTTTTTAAACGGCGTTGATACGTCCATGGATATTCAAGAATTCAAAAAATTGCCCGACAACCATTATCAATATACTTTTAAAAAGCTTTTGCAGGCTCTTAATATTGAACCTAAAGGATTGAAATCTTTTTCACCTCGGCGCAGTTGCGAAAATTTATTAAGTGAAGCTTTCAAACCTGCTGAAAAAACCAATACATGGCAATATTTGGACGCGTTGGATAAGGATACTTTAAAAAACGTAACGTTCTATGAATGCGATACAATGAATGAAGAAGCGTTAATGGTAGCTTTAATTTTGCGCCAAACATTGGAAACACCCGAAAAAACAGCTGCTTTTGTTACGACTGACAGATTATTGGCCCGTCGTGTGATAATTGAAATGAAACGATGGGGTGTTGAATTGGACGATTCGGCCGGTACGCCGCTTTATCAAACCGAAACAGGGGTTTATTTGCTGTTGTTGGCCGAAATGGCCTTGTCAGGGGGTACAGGTGCGGCTAAGTTGGCATTGTTGAAACATCCGTTAAGTGCTGACCATATAAATCCGTCCGCTTTTCGTGTCAAAGTTAAGTCGGCAGAATTTGATGCGCGGTTAAAAAATCATAAACTGCAAATTCAAACCCAAACGGATTTTTCCCCTTTTATTGCCCATTTCCAAAATAATATTTTGGTACCGTTTAAAACGCTTTTGCAGGAACATATTTCCTTGGCCGAATCTTTGGCAACCAGCCATGATCGCAGCGGCGTTGAACGTTTATGGAACACCGAAGCCGGGCAAACCGCTTATAAACTTCTAACCGAATTACTTGAATATGGTGATATTTTGGGTGAAATCGAACCGGCATTTTATCCGACCGTTTTAAAGTTATTTATGTCAAACATGTCAGTGCGTCCGCGATACGGCATGCATCCGAGGCTTGATATTTTGGGACCTATTGAAGCGCGGATGAGTCAAGCCGACGTCATGATTGTCGGCGGTTTGAACGAAGGCATTTTTCCTCAAATTCCCGAAGCGGGGCCATGGTTGAACCGTCCGATGCGCAAATCATTGGGGTTGCCGTCACTTGAAAGCAAAATTGCAACATCTGCAATGGATTTTGCCCGTTGTTTGTGTGCCAAAGAAGTGTATTTGACAAGAGCTTTGAAAGCTGACGGTTCACCGACAATCCCGTCGCGTTTTCTTTCGCGTCTTGAGGCGGTTTTGAAAGCCGGCAATGTCATATGGAAAAAACAAGTACCGAATTTGGCGCGTTTAATCGACAAACCGACCGAAACAATACCCGCCGTGCGCCCTGCTCCAAAACCGCCGTTATCGGCACGGCCGCGTGCTTTGTCGGTTACAAAGATTGAATTGTGGATGCGTAATCCGTATGCCATTTATGCACGTTATATTTTAAACTTATATCCGTTGGACGATTTGGAAATTTTACAAAAGGGCTTATTGTTCGGGAATGCCGCGCATAAAGCCTTGGAACGTTTTATCAAACAAAATCCCGCATCACTTAATGAACAAAAATTATTGGCATTCGGCATGGATACACTTAAATCCTACGGTTTTGACGAAGGTGATTTAGCCTTTTATATGCCAAAGTTTGAAAACATCGCCAAATGGTTTTTAACCGAACAAGCCGCCCGTCAAGGGCGCACCGCGCAATGTATTGTCGAACAAACGGGCGAAATTGTATTGCCTATGCCGCACGGACCTTTTAAATTATCGGGGAAAGCTGACCGCATTGATATTTTAAAGGATGGGTCGGTTGAAATCATAGATTATAAAACGGGTAGCGTTCCTTCGATTAAAGAGGTACATGCCGGTTTTGCGCCGCAGTTGCCTTTGGAAGCATATATTTTAACCCAAGGCGGTTTTGAAAACGTTCAAACACATAAAATTTCCGATTTATCCTATTGGAAATTATCCGGAAAAACGGGAGATTCGAAAATTACGTCGCTTAATACGAAAAACAGCGAAAATTTATCGGCTTTAATCGCCAAATCCGCCGAAGGGGTAAAAGCGCTTATCCATACGTTTGATGACGAAAATACGCCCTATGAAGCGTGCCCTGTCCCTGAAAAAGCGCCCAAGTATAATGATTACGAACATTTATCGCGTGCCAAAGAATGGTTAAATGCCGATGAGGACGAGGATGACACATATGAATGATTTATTAAGGCAAATCAATAAAGAACAACAAAAAGCCAGCAATCCTTTATCAAGCGTTTGGGTGGCGGCATCGGCGGGTTCGGGTAAAACAAAAGTGTTAACCGACCGTGTGTTGAATTTGTTGTTGTTGAACGGCCAACCCGAAAAATTATTGTGCTTGACTTTTACCAAGACCGCTGCCGCCGAAATGTCCAACCGCATTAATGATGTTTTGAAATCTTGGGTAATTATGCCGGATGAAGCTTTGGCAGCTGAGATTGAAAAACTGTCCGGCGATTATGCCGACGGTGACATGTTGGACAAGGCCAGACGCTTGTTCGCTCTGACTTTGGAAGCACCGGGCGGCATGAAAATCATGACCATTCACAGTTTTTGCCAATCCGTGTTAAAACGCTTTCCGTTGGAAGCGGACGTTTCGCCCAATTTCGAAGTCATGGATGACACGACTTCAACCGAAATGCTGAATCGGCTGTTACATGATGCTTTTAAAAATCCGTCATTGAAAAAGGATGTTGCTTACTTGTCAAGCGAATTGGATGAAACCGCATTCATGAAAATTTTTAAAGAAATTTTGGCAAACCGTTCGGCTTTAATGCATTTGAAAGAGCGTATCCCGAACCTTCAAACATTGATATATCAATTAAAGAATTACTATAAAATAAATAATTATCTCACTGAAAATGATATTATAAATGAAAATTTTGATTTGGACGAATGGTCGGAAAAGAAAAAACTTTATCTGTATGCCGAAGGAGGGAAAAAACGTGGTATTAAAGATAAATTTGCGGATAATGATGAAGCTCAATTGGTCTATCAAACCGATGAAAAATTAAAGTTTTTTAAAATCATTCAAGCAACCGAAAGTTTATTAAATCTTGCCTATTTCGTGTTGGAAAAATACGATTATGAAAAACAAACAAAATCAATGCTGGATTATGATGATTTGATTGAAAAAACAAAAGTCCTGTTGGAACAATCCGATAAAGCGGCATGGGTTTTGTATAAGCTTGACGGAGGCATTGACCACATTTTGGTCGATGAGGCGCAAGATACAAACCCGGATCAATGGGCGATTGTTCGTATGTTGGCCGAAGAATTTTTTTCGGGTGACGGTGTCAGCGATGCTTTTCGAACGATATTCGCCGTAGGGGATAAAAAACAATCCATTTACAGCTTTCAAGGTGCCGATCCGTCCGAATTTGAACGGATGCGTCTGTTTTTTGACAAAAAAGTAATGGCATCTCAAAACGATTTTATAACCGTTCCGCTTAATTATTCTTTCCGTTCGACAAAACCCGTTTTGGATTTGGTTAATATGGTGCTGAAAAATAAAACGGCTAAAAACGGCGTATTGGATTCCATGGAAGAAGCCGTCCACTTGGCTTTTCGGGATAAAGATGCCGGTTTGGTGGAAATTTGGCCGCTGGAAGAAGCTGAAAAAACGGATGAACCCGAACCTTGGAAACCGCCGGTCGAACGTCAGCCTATCCAATCGGCCGAAACGCGCTTGGCTCAAAAAATAGCTTTCAAAATCAAAAACATGATAGAAAGTAAGGAAATTTTGCCCTCTCAAGGTCGCCCGATACGGCCCGGCGATTTTTTGGTTTTGGTTCAACGGCGCCGTAAATTTGTCAGCGAATTGGTTCGATATTTAAAAGAATATAATGTCCCCGTTGCCGGTATTGACCGTTTGGTTATTACCAACCATATCGCCGTGCAGGATTTATTGGCTATGGCAAAGTTTGCACTTTTGCAAAGCGACGATTTAAATTTGGCGTGTGTTTTAAAAAGCCCTTTAATCGGTTTGACCGAAGAACAATTATTTGATGTGTGCCATGGACGCGGTTCCCAATCGGTTTGGGAACGTGTTAAAGTCCTCTTCCCGGATAAAGCGGCTTTATTGTCCGAGATAATGGATAACGCCGACAAAATGCCTCCGTTCGAATTTTTTTCATATATTTTGAGCGTTTTGAACGGCCGCAAACGTTTTGTCGCCCGTTTGGGAGAAGAAGCAAACGAAGCGTTAGACGAATTTTTAAACCTATGTATGACGTTTGAACAAAACAACACGTCGTCATTGCAAGTTTTTTTGACTTGGATGAGTGAAAAATCCATAGAAATCAAGCGCGATTTGGACAGCGCGTCCGTTGATGCCGTGCGAATCATGACCGTTCACGGGTCAAAGGGGTTGCAAGGAAACATTGTTTTTTTGCCCGATACGCGATTTGTGTCGCACAAACGACCGGGTTTTATTTGGGATAAACAAGGCTATCCCTTATGGATACCGAAAAAAAGCGTACGTACCGAAGCGGTTTATGACATTTTTGATGAACTTGACACACTGCGTTTGCAAGAATACCGCCGTTTGTTATATGTTGCCATTACGCGTCCGAAAGACAGATTGTATATATGCGGTTGGGAAGGCAAAAAAAAGGCGGCTCAAGGAAATTGGTATGATTTGATTTTAGAAGCAATCGAAGCCGTACCCGATGAAGACGGCATTATTCGTTTTAAATCTTCTCAACGGCGCGAAGTGGAAACAAAGGAAGTTCAAATCAAGAGCGAAAAACAAATTGAATTGCCATATTGGGTATTTACATCGCCGATGCAAGAACCTGTTCCGCCCAAACCTTTGGCGCCGTCCAAGCCCGTCGATGAAACGGTAATCGACGAATCGGCATTGACGGCTGCGCAAGAATCGACAATGCGCCGTGGAACGTTTATCCATAAATTATTGCAATTTTTGCTCGATATTGAACCCGATAAGCGTCAGGAAACCGTCGAAAAAATTAAACCTCGGGATATTGAAATTCCGAACAATTTTTTTGAAATTTTTGAAAATGAAAATTTTAAAGACTTGTTCGGCCCCCGTTCGTTGGCGGAAGTCCCCGTCGTAGGCGTTGTTGATGGGCGTGCCGTTTCGGGACAAGTGGATCGATTGGTTGAAAAGGAAAATGAAGTTTTAATTGTGGATTTTAAAAGCAATCGCCATGTACCGTCAACCCGGGATAAAATTCCCGAGGTTTACAAGGTGCAAATGAAAACATATAAAGCATTGCTAAAAAATGTCTTTCCTGCTAAAATAATCAAATCTTATTTATTATGGACCGAAAATATGTCATTGATGGAGATAGAATAAATGATAAAAAAACTGATGATAGTCTGCTTGTTCGGCTTTTTGGCGTGTGCTTGCCAAACGCTTCCCCGGACGCCCGAAAATTTTGAAGCCGTAACGGTTGAAACCGAACATTTTTCATTCCGTATTTTCCAAAAGCAAATTACTCCCGGCAAACCGATCCGTTTTTATATTGAAGGCAACGGCAATCCGAACCCGGATGATTTTGTAGCATTAAAAATGGCGCAAAACGACCCATCGCAAAATGTTATTTATTTATCAAGGCCGTGCCAATTTATAGACAGCCGAGTATGTTCCAATTCCGCCATTTATACAACGGCACAATACCACGAAGAAATTTTGGCCGAAATGCAAGAATTGACAGCTTATTTGATAAACAAGTATAAAACTCCGGCCGTTGAATTCATCGGGTATGACGGCGGGGGAACAATCGCCATGTTGCTCGGAACACGTGTGCCCCAAACGCGACGGATTATCACGGTGGCGGGTATATTGGATTTAAACAGCTATACCGAACACAACGGATTGGAACCGTATGTTGACAGTTTAAATCCTGCCGATGAAAAAAATATTATCGCATCCATTCCCCAAATACATTACGTCGGCGGTAAAGATGAAATAACGACCAAACGTATGGCGGAACGTTTTGTCGCGCGGTTGCAATCGCCGCGTTCGGCGGTTGTAAAAGTTGTCCCATCTTTGGGGCATGACGGTTGGGAACGCGTTCAATTTGATTATTATTAACGTATGAATTTAGATATTAATCACAAGGGTACCCCTAAACGGTACCCTTTATTTATTGTCTCTTATGTATTGTGAAATTTAAAAGTACCTGAACAAACATACCAACCCTTTATCAGATAAGCTTTGAAACATATTAAGATAAAATTAATCCAATTGCATTGTGCCGATTGTTTCCAAATCGTCTTCTTCATTGACAAAATCTTCAGGCATCGGACCAACCGGTTTAATTTTTGACAATTCTTTGTACTGCGGTATTTTGGAATACAGCGGTGTTTGTCCGACAATCGGACGATATAATTTGCCGGCATATAAAACAATTTGTTTTGTATTCGGCATATTTAGGAAAGTTGAACCGCCGATAACCGTATCATCTTTTGTTTTTATTTTAAGTTTATGTTCATTCCAAAAAGTTGCCCCCATCCCTTTGAAATTTCCCGGCAAAAGTGAACTCGAAAGATCCAATTTACAACGGCTTTTATCATAGCTGCGAACGACCTTTGTCAATGTTTCGATACCCTTTGTCAACTTATTACGTGTTTCGGGATTATTGTTGCGTTTGATTATTTTTGCGGCTACCGAACTCATAATCGTATCGGCCGTTTCTTGATTATATTTTGCCGAAATTTGATGCCAATCTTGGACACAGATAAAAAATGAATTTCCCTTTGAACGTCCGAAAACAATACCGTCGGCAATACTTTTTAATGATGGCATATGATGAAATTCATCTAAAATGAAAGTCATCGGGAAAGGCCCCATTCCGTCTTCATTCGGACCGCTTTTCATCAAAGCATTCATAGACATGTTGATGAATAAGCTGTTGACAAGCATTGTCGAACCCAAATCCGACAAAGGAACCGACAAATAAATCGTAATGGGGCGATATGTGCCGTCAATATCTTGAATGCCGCGTAATTGATCATAATTAATGTCATTTAATGATGTACGCAACCGAACGGCGGCATTTTTAAAAATATTAATGCCCGAAAGTGCCATTGATACGACAGAACCGCGTTGTTTATCCGGCAATGCTTCAACTTGAGACAATTCCAGTAATGTCCGCCGTCCGTATCCGTAATAAGCCGTTTCCAAAACAGCTTCTTCCAAAATCATCTTCCACGCATCCGTGTTTAAAGCTGTGACATCTTGTTCCAAGCGCCTTTGTTTCAATTGTTCGTTGTATTTCATTTGCGTATTGTTTAAAACATCCAACAACATCGCAAAACATGCATCGGAGCCCCGCCAATTTTTCGGAATAATGCCCCATTTACCGATAGGCAAATAATTTTCTTTGGTAATGCGTCGCGCACGAGCATTTTTAAGGGCTTCTTGCACTTCGGGAAAATCGCGCATTGTTTCATAATAGGAAATCAGTACAACATAATCTTCTTCATCCAAAGCATCTTGTTCAATTTTATATAAAAAGTAATCATTGGCTTTTGCCTGATCGACTTTCCCGCACAACCACCCCGTTAAGCCGGTTAAACACCCGCGCCCTGCCTTTGTCCAATACGGATCGGTTCCCGTGGGGCCGTCCGGGATTAAAAAGTCAATCAATTCATCAATGTAACCTTCCCTGCCGCCTTGGATTGATGGCAGATTGTCCCCGCCCAACGGATTCCAAGACGGCCAACGGATACCCTTTGACGGGTCGTCAAGTGCACCCCAATTCAATTTAAAAACGGGGCCTAATGTCGCACGATAACCGCTGGTAGCGGCAGCTATTTCACCTTTTGGATCATGAATAATCAAACAGGTATCTTGAGCTTCAAAGATTGCGGGAATAATACATCCCACTGTTTTTCCTGTACCGGGCGCGCCGATACAAAAGACCGAACGGCAATCGGGCAACTTCATTTTCGAACCGTTCATCATGCCTAAAAACAATCCTTTTCCGGTCAACAGGCCGAATTCTTTTAAATCTTTTTTTGTCGCCACACGTCCGTCGCCGAATGTTCGAGGTGCCAAATAGTACGGATTTTTAACCGGAATCATCAATTCATACCAAATGAATAAACCGATCGGAATAATCGGCAGTTTCCAAGCAAAAAAACTGCCCCAAGTCGTATGGCGCGGCTCATTCGTAACCCATTGGGTCAAAGATGTCCAATATGTGGTGAACGGCAAAAAGACATTGCCCGAAAAAACAGCTTTAAAATAAGTACCGTACATGCCGCCCAATTCGTTCCAATAACCTTTTATTGCCGCATATGTAAACGGTATCCAAAACAATAATAAAATCCATAATAAAACGATACCCAATAAAGCACGCCACCACCAAAATTTCAATGCCTTGCGCGTTGATTCGGATTCTTCTTTAAACCTGAAAATTTTAAAATGGTCAAATATCATGATCAATTCCTGTTCTTCAAGTTGGATTTAGTCGTTTTGGGTTGCCCCGTAATTCGCTTGGGCCCGTTAGCCGTTGTTTCATCGACATCGGTATCTTGATTAATATCCGTTTGTTCCGTTACGGGAACGGGTGTATGTACCTCTTCTTCATACGGAACATAAACGATTTCGGGGATGCGATCATCTTTGAGCGGTGGGCGGAATAATTCGTTTTGAGGTGTATAAACGCGCTTGTCGGCATTTTCCAGTTCATTTTTAGCATATTCTTGCAGTTCTTTTTTTCTGGCTTGCGCAAATTTTAAAGTTGCCGTTTTAATCGCTTTGGTATCCATTTTTTCCACTTCGCGATAATAATGCAGTAGCCCTTCCAAACTTAATAATCGATTCGGATCAACATAAACGCCACGCAAATTGACTCCTTCCAAATCAAAAGCCGACAAATCAATGCCTTTTAAATCTACATTGGTTAAATCCAAACGCCGCAAATCCAAATGCAACAAATCGGATTTTGACAAAAACCGAATATCTATCTGACCCGCTTCAATTTGTTTTATCAAAAATTCAAGTGCCGTCAATTTTTTTAAATCTTTTTCATCGATAGCCGTATTTTTCAGGTTTAATTTGCACGCATAAATTCGATTCCAATCGGCACCGAAAAAATCCGATCCTTCAAAATCAACTTCTTCCATATATGCTTCGGTGAAATCAGCCCCTTCAAAATCACAATTTTTAGCCGTAGTTTTGTAAAAAACGGCACCGGACAAATTAGCGCCTTTTAAACAAGCACCCGAAATATCAGCCCCTTTTAAATTAACGCCGGAAAAATCTCTTCCTTGTAAATCAATCCCCGCTTTTACCGCTTGAACAAGCTCAACAGCCCGTTTGTCGGAGCGGTAGTCATCACGAACGGAAGGTAATATAAATTCTTGGGTATCTATGCCCAAAGAAAAATACATCATATCCGAATCGGTTATTTTCGTATCTGCGACTTTCATCGCCGGACGTGTCATTTCTTTTTTCATAACAGAAATTATAGCACAGAAAAATAAAAAAGAAATAAAAAAAGGATGACTTTTGTTCAAATTTATACTATAAAATGACATGACAATAAAAAAATGGAGACTGAATTATGGTTTATCTTATTTCATTGGCGGTAATCTTATTGGACCAGATATCGAAAATTTTTATCTTGGATGTGATGAATCCGCCTCAAACAATTGAAGTTCTTCCTTTCGCCAATATTGTTCTGGCTTATAATAAAGGCGTCAGTTTTTCAATGATGTCAAACGGTTCGGTTTATGCCCCTTATATTTTGGCAATCGTTGCGCTTTTGATTTGTGCGGGGTTGATTTGGTGGATGATGAAGGAAAAAGACAAATGGACACGGGTGGGTATAGCCCTTATCATCGGCGGTGCCATTGGGAACGTCATTGATCGCTTTTTATACGGAGCCGTAGTGGATTTCGTTGATTTGCATGCATTCGGTTACCATTGGCCGGCTTTTAACGTAGCCGACAGTGCGATTTGTATTGGTGCTTTTTTGATATTATTAAGAGCTTTCAGATTATCCAAGGAGAAAAAGAATGTATAAAATTGTTGCTCTTTCAGCTTGCATTTTTGCATTGACGGCCTGTGCGCCCGAAAAACCGCCGCTGGATGCGACGCAAACGGTTAACGGCAAATCTATTGTCGTGCCGCCCGAATTTGATATACGCCCCTAAACGGAAAGGATACCCCATGAACGATATTTACAATAAATTGGTTGACCATGCCAAAGCGATGAAAAAACTTCAAATGCGGGATTTGTTTGAACAAAATCCGAACAGATTTAATGAATTCCATGCATCATTTAATGATTTTTTATTGGATTATTCCAAAAATAATATTACTCAAGAAACAATGGATTTGTTGATGGAATTGGCAAAAATTTCCAATTTAAAACAAGCAACAAACGACATGTTTAACGGGAAACGCATTAATACAACCGAAAACCGCCCCGTGTTGCATATCGCTTTGCGTAACCGCGACAATCGTCCGATTTTGGTCGATGGCGTGGACGTAATGCCGGAAATTAACAATGTCCTTGAAAAAATGAAAGGTTTTACCGAACAAGTACGCCTTGGCAAATGGTTGGGTGCTACGGGCAAACCGATAACGGATGTTGTCAATATCGGCATCGGCGGTTCAGATTTGGGCCCTGCCATGGCCGTGGAAGCTTTAAAGTTTTACAAAACGGATGCTTTGAATTTCCATTTTGTATCTAACATTGACGGAACGGATATTGTCGAAACGCTTAAAAAATGTACACCCGAAACAACTTTGTTTATTATTTCCAGCAAAACATTTACAACGCAAGAAACAATTGTCAATGCGACGTCGGTAAAATATTGGTTGGTGGAAAAATTGGGTTTGGACGCTGTCGAAAAGCATTTTGTCGCCGTTTCAACAAACACTGAGGCCGTACAAAAATTCGGCATTAATCCCGATAACATGTTTATTTTTTGGGATTTTGTCGGCGGCCGTTATTCTATGTGGTCGGCTATCGGTTTGTCCATTATGTTAGCCATCGGATACGACCGCTTTATTGAAATGTTGACGGGTGCTTTTGAAATGGATATGCACTTTTGGCAAACCCCTTTTGAAAAAAATCTGCCCGTGATTTTAGGATTGTTGGGCGTTTGGTACACAACTTATTTAGATGCCGAAACAATCGCTGTTTTGCCTTATGACCAATATTTGGAACGCTTGCCGGCTTATTTGCAACAGTTGGATATGGAAAGTAACGGCAAAGGCGTTAAGAAAACCGGCAACAAAATTGATTACGCAACGGGTCCCGTTTTATTCGGAGCGCCGGGGACAAACGGGCAACATTCGTTCTATCAATTAATTCATCAAGGGACTCATTTAATTCCTTGTGACTTTATTGCGCCTATCCATTCTTTAAATGAGTTGGGCGAACATCATGATATATTGTTGTCTAATTTTGTTGCGCAACCCGAAGCATTAATGAAAGGGAAAACACCCGAAGAATTGCGTACCGAAGGTGTAAAGGAAGAATTAATTCCGTTTAAAACTTTTTCGGGTAACCGACCGTCAAATTCCATTTTATTTGATAAGTTAACGCCTAAAGCGTTCGGGTCATTGATTGCCATGTATGAACATAAAATTTTCGTGCAAGGCGTTATTTGGAAGATTGACAGCTTTGACCAATGGGGCGTTGAACTCGGAAAGCAATTGGCAAAGGCAATCTTGCCCGAAATAACCGATAAAAATGCGACACTTACGCATGACAGTTCAACGAATTCTATTATTCGAAAAATTCGCGATGAAAGATTGAAATGACACAAAAAGATAAAATTTATTTGAATAAAACCTTATACCTATTAAGAAAATTGCCCGATAAAAAACGTGCAAAATTATCGGAATTTATCTTTGAAGAACGCACATACGGACCGTCGTACATAGCAAACGAAATGTTTGAATACTTGACCGGCAGCCCGTCTTGCGAAATGAAAAGCATCTGTTTATTTAATTTCAATTTGCTTAAAAGGGTTTCTTTACCGGCTTATCCCCAAGATGTCCCTTATTTTGAAATAACGAGCAATTTGAATACAAGCAAAAGTTTTTACAAAAATTTGTTGAATGCTTCCAAAGTGATTTACAAAATGCCTGATAAAGAGTTAAAAAATTACATCAGGCGAATATCAAAACCGAATACTTCGGTGGAAATTTTGGAACAAACAGTATCTAAAACGATATATTTTATAAGGGAAATCGCACGTGTGAAAGCTTCTCATTATGTCCAGATGGTAACCGATAAGAAATATAGAGCATTTTATAAACAAATTAAAAAGGAATTTCAAAAGGTCAAAGAATAAATGCCAATCCGATTACTCCCCCAAAACCTTATCAATCAAATCGCGGCCGGTGAAGTGGTCGAACGTCCCGCTTCGGCACTCAAAGAATTGGTTGAAAATGCCATTGATGCGGGGGCAACCAAAATTGACGTAACGATGATAGATGGCGGGAAAACATACTTTTCGGTCGTTGACAACGGCAAAGGGATGAGCAAAGACGAATTGGTGTTGGCCGTTGACAGGCATGCAACAAGCAAACTGCCGGATGAAGATTTATTCAATATTAACTTTTTGGGTTTCCGCGGCGAAGCGTTGCCGTCAATCGGTTCGGTATCAAAATTAAAAATTACCTCTCGTCCAAAAGAGGCTTCTGAAGCTTGGAGCATTGAGGTTTTGGGCGGCCATAAAAACGACCCGATGCCCGCTGCTCATACCTTTGGTACGACCGTTGAGGTACGGGATTTGTTTTATGCAACCCCTGCCCGTTTGAAATTTTTGAAGGCATCTCAAACAGAATTAAATTATGCAAAGGATGTTATTAACCGTTTGGCCATGGCTTACCCGCATATCTCATTTACTTTAACCAATGGCGAACGCACATCGATAAATTATATTAAAACGGATGATTTGTTAACGCGTGTAGCGGCAGTTATCGGCAGAGAGTTTGATAAAAACGCCGTAGAGATTGATACAGATTATCAAGGCGTGCATTTACGCGGCTATGTCGGGTTACCGACCTATTTAAGGGCAACATCATCTGAACAATATCTGTTCGTTAACGGGCGTTTTATCAAAGATAAAATGGTTTTGGGTGCTGTGCGCGGCGCATTTCAAGGGCTTTTGGGGCATGGTAACGAAGGGCATCCCGTATTGGCGTTGTTTTTAACGGTGCCGAATGAAGATGTGGATGTCAATGTCCATCCGGCCAAAACGGAAGTACGATTTAAAGATGCAGCCTCTATCCGCGGATTGCTTGTCGGTTCCATCCGCAACGCATTGGCCCGGCACGGCCATAAAACGGCTACGACAATCGGTATCGGTGCATTGGGAAAAGCAACACCGTCAATTTTGCCTCAACATCAACATTCAACGACGCCGTCCAAGTTGAATTTTGACAATATCGAGCCAATGATGAAAATGAACGATTTTTATTCGGTTCGTACAGATAAGGAATATATTGATATTTCTGAAAGCAAATACAGTTCGTTCAATCCGGATACGTCTTATACCGATTTAAATACCGTTGCCGTCAATTCTACCGTCCGACCGGATGAAATTCCGAATTTTGAAATGCCCGAATCGATTGGGACAGATATTCAAGACGATTTTCCGCCATTGGGTTTTGCCAAAGCACAACTTCATAAAACATATATTGTTGCACAAACAAAAGACAGCATTATAATAGTCGACCAGCATGCTTCGCACGAACGGTTAACTTATGAAAAAATAATGGGAAATTTGGGACAGCATGTGGCAACGCAATTATTGCTTATCCCCGAAATTGTCGATTTAAAACAACAAGAAGTCCAAACTTTGATGGATTGGCAAGCGGAGTTGAGCAAACTTGGGTTAGTGATTGATTCTTTCGGAACGGACAGTATTGCCGTACGCGAAGTGCCCGCCATTTTAAAACGGGTTGACATTAAAGCGCTCATTCAAGATTTAGCCGATACAATTTCCGAATTTGAAGATACGGTGACTTTGCAAGATAAACTTAAAGATATCTGTGCGCGTATGGCTTGCCATGGTTCCATTCGTGCCGGACGTGTCTTAACGTTGGATGAAATGAATGCCCTGCTCCGCCAAATGGAAGCTTGCGGAACATCGGGGCAATGTATCCACGGGCGTCCGACATATGTGGAATTAAAATTGAATGATATTGAACGTTTGTTCGGCCGTAAGAATTAACGGAAAATTTTAACATCCTTAAATAACAAAATGAACGGTAAATTAAATCTTTAATTTGCGGTAAATCTTTTAGATTCGTTGTTTCAATTTTAATCATTATTTTTTCCTAAAAAAAGGGCGCGATTACGCGCCCCGACAATATTTATTTAATTTCCGTCATGCCCATCATATAGGGTTGCAAAGCTTTCGGAATCCTAATCGAACCGTCGGCTTGTTGATGATTTTCCAATAGGCCGACAAAAATGCGCGGACTGGCAATACCCGTATTATTTAATGTATAACAATAATGTACTTTGCCGTCATTGCCGCGATACCTTAAATTTGTACGGCGCGCTTGCCAATCCACTAAAGAGGAACAACTGTGCGTTTCACGATATTTTCCTTCGGACGGTACCCATACTTCGGCATCATGCATCATATATTTGCCCATTCCCATATCGCCCGTACAATTTTGAATGATTTGATAAGGCAATTCAAAATCTTGCAATATTTCTTCCGTATTATTGAGCAAGAAATAATGCATTTTTTCCATTTCTTCCAAATTATCGCGCATTAAAACGTATTGTTCGGTTTTGTTAAATTGGTGAACGCGAATCAAACCGCGCGTATCACGCCCCGTCGCCCCCGCTTCACGGCGCAAGCATGGGGAAAAACCGGCATACATAATAGGCAAATCATTTTCCGTTAACAATTCATCCCTGTGCAAGCTGTTTAAAATAACTTCAGCCGTTCCGATTAAATATTGGTTGTCTTTCGGTATTTCATACACACTGTCCGGATCGGCGGGAAAATGCCCCGTTCCCAACAAAGCACGTTCATCGCACAAAACGGGAACACTGATGGGAGTGAAACCTTTGGAAGCCAATTTATTAAGAACGTATTGATGAACGGCCAATTCATATTGTACCATTACTCCTTTAAGGCCGACCGTACGTGTGCCGGAAATTTTCGTAATACGGTTAGTTTCCAATAATCCTTTGCTTTCCAACAATTCCACATGGTCTTTGGGTTCGAAATCAAATTTCGGCGGTGTGCCGACTTGACGAATAACGACATTTTCACTTTCGTCTTTGCCAATCGGCGTTCCTTCTTTCGGAATTGTCGGCGTTGACAACATCATGGTATATAATTGATCTTCAAGCGGTTTTAATTCAGCCGTCATTTCGGCGATTTTAGCGCCCTCTTCCTTAGATTTTTCAATCAAAGCGGGCCGTGTTTCGTTAGTTGCCTTTTTAATTTCATTGGTCAAGCGGTTTTTTTCTTCTTGAGCCGCTTGTACGGCTGTTTTTAACGATGTGACTTTTTTATCCAAAGCCAACAATTCGTTTACATTCAAATCCAACCTTTTTTGAAGAGCCGCCGTTTGTACTTTTTCGGCATTTTCCCGAATAAATTTAATATCTAACATATCATACTCCTTACATAAATAATCTTAAAATTCCCATAAAAAAAGGATACAGAACATTTATAAACCAACTGATAATATTAATGCCAAACATGGGTGCCATAAATAACAGGCCGATTAAGACAAACATACCATACGGTTCGGTTTTTTGATATTCTATACTTAATTTAACGGGAAGTAAAGACGAAAGTATACGCCCGCCGTCAAGCGGTAATATAGGCAACAAATTAAAAATGCATAAAATCAAACAAATGGCCACACCGTTTTCCAAATTCAAAAATAACCAGTGCATAATTTGACCGTGCGGCAAGATAAACAACAATAAACGCGCCGTCAAAACAAAAACAACAGCCAACAACAAATTTGATAACGGACCCGCGGCAGCGACCAATCCCATATCACGTTTGGGATGATGTAAATTACGATAATCAACCGGTACGGGACGTGCCCAACCGATTAAAAAGGGCGCATGAACCAACAATAAAAATCCGGGAACCAACAAACTGCCGATAGGATCGATATGGTTTTTGGGATTCAAAGTCAAACGCCCCATGGCTTTTGCCGTATAATCGCCCAACTTCATCGCGACATATCCGTGTGCGACTTCGTGCACAATAATGCTGAGTAATAACGGGATAACCCATGTTGTGGCAGTATAAATTATATCATGCATGTCTTAATCCTTGCGCTTTGTTTAATCTTACGAGAGCACCGTCCGATAATGCGGGTATGGCGACGGCTATTTCATTCATTTCATTCATCCGACCGTTACAATGCAAAACACAATCGCAACCCGCTTTTATCATTTCCAAGCTTAAATACTCCAAACTGCCATATGTTTTTAATGCACCCATTGTTATGTCGTCACAAATCAAAAATCCGTCAAATTTCAAGTTAGTCCGAACATAATCCAAAACTTTTTTTGACAAAGTAGCCGGCAATTCGGCATCTAAAGCCGTATAAATGACATGCGCCGTCATACCCCAAACGGGTTGTTTGATTTGACTAAACGGTAAAAAATCCGTTTTTTCAAGTTCGTTTAATGTTTCCTTGACAATCGGCAATCCGACATGCGGATCAACTTGAGTCCGACCATATCCCGGAATATGTTTGATAACAGGCATCAATCCGTGCATCAAAGCGGTTTCAACTGCTGTTTCAGCCAATGCCGCGACAATTTTCGGATCGTTGGAAAAACAACGTTTTAACATAATTTCATGAGTTTGGGGCATTGCCGTATCCAAACAAGGCCAACAATTAACGTCAATCCCCACGGGCAATAAATCGGATGCTAAAATTTCAGCATGCTTTTGAACGCCCGAAAGGCCTTTTTGCGGGTCTTCCCGATACCAATCTCCATAGATTTTATTCCACCCAAGGCCTGTCCAATACGGCGGCCAAAGCCTTGTGACGCGCCCCCCTTCTTGATCAACAAGTATCGGCGCATCAACTCTGCCTACCGTTTCGCGAAATTCGGCCGTCAAAGCTTTAACCTGTGCCGGATTGTCTATATTGCGGTCAAATAAAATCAGCCCCAATGGATTCACCTTTTTAAAAAAAGCCTTTTCCTCATCTGTTAAACGGGTTCCGCTGCACCCGAAAATGACGGCTTTAATCGGTTGGTTGTTTATCATTATTTCGCCGGAATGCAATCTTGTTTTCTCGCTTTTAATTTTGTGCACAACTCATTTGCCATATCGCGCGTTTTAAAATTACCGACGCGCAAACGGTAAAATGTGCCTTTCCCCGGAATATCGGCCTTTGCAATTTGATAAGACATATTGGACAACAAAGCCTTATTTTTCGCCAAAATGGACGGCCATGCCTTTTCAACCGCTTCACGGGTTGAAGATGACATTAATTGAGCACTCCAAATGCCGTCGGCAGCTTTGGAAGCCGTTGCTACTTTTGTTGTTTTTGTCGGAGCGGCGACAGACTTGGAAGCCGTCGTTTTTTGGGGAGCCTCTTTCTTTAACGGGACTTCTTCAACTTTAGGCGTTTCTTGAACACTGATGGCGGGTACTTCGACAAGAGGATTGAAAGATTTTACTTCTTCCATTGAAACAAATGCCGTATCGGGTGCATTGTTTTCAATCGCCAAAATAGTCGGAACAACCGGTTTTTCCGGTTCGGGAAATAAACTTTCCACTTTCGTATCAATATTATTGGTACGAATACGATTATACACCAATTTATCTTGATCGGGAATATTCATACCGCCGGGATGTTCGGGACGCACTTTAACGGGTTCTTGTGTCGCAAGAATCGTAATAATTTCATCTCCGTTTTCATTTTTTTCGCCGAAAACAAAAAAACCGATTAAAGTAAGGGCTAAAATGCCGATGAAAATCGACAAAGCAATAATATGCAATTTCATTGAAGAAAACTTTTTTTCTTCAAAATCGTTAATCGGATCATAGGCAGGACGTTCGGAATATTCCGCCCTGAAATCATATAAACCGGCATCATCCGTTTCAATGACTTCTTCTTTTACATCCATATCCAAAGACAATGTCGGCTCTTTGCGGTTAGCAATGTCTTCGGAAAATTCTCTGATTTTGTCAAATTCATCCATAAGGGCCTCCTAAAACAAGTATAATTATATAGGAAATTACCATACTCATTTCCCACTGACAAGCATTATTTTAAGTTTTTTTGATAAAACTTTCAAAAAGTACTTGACGATACATTCAAATTCATGTATCTTTCTTTACGATTTATCTACCAACTTAAAGCGGATATGGCGGAATTGGTAGACGCAACAGACTTAAAATCTGTCGGGATTTTTTCCCGTGCCGGTTCGATTCCGGCTTTCCGCACCACATTAAAACACCCTTTATCGGGTGTTTTTTTACGATTTTTGTAAAGTGTTATCAAATAATGAAATTATTTTTCAAAAACCAAAACGCGAATAATGCCGCCTAAATCTTGATGAGCGGATAAAAATTTCCAACCGTTTCGCAACATAATATTTTTGACGCTTTCAAATTGTCCCTGCCCGATTTCAAAAAATACTTTTGTATTTTTATGGGTTACATTGTCAAGTGTTTGTGCCAGCTTGCGGTATGCGTTTAAACCGTCGGAACCCCCGTCGAGTGCAATTAACGGATCATAAACTTTAACGGCAATATCTAAATTTTCAATATCTTTTGAGGGGATATAAGGCGGATTGGAAATAATTATGTCAAAAGAATCCATATCCTTATGCCAATCCGGTTGCATAAAATCTTTTTGAATGAGAGTCGCCGGCAAATTTTTTAAATTTTCTTTCGCAATTCTTAAAGCATTATCGGATATATCCAAACCTACGCCCGCAGCATTCGGATATTCATTCAATAATGTTGCAAGCAAACATCCGCTGCCAGTTCCGATATCCAAAATTTTTAAAGATTGTATACGATTCGGACAGTAAGATAAAACAGTATCTATTAATGTTTCGGAATCGGGCCTGGGATCAAGCACATCTTTTGACGTTTTAAATATAAATTTCCAAAAGCCTTTTTCGCCCATAATTTTGGAAACGGGTTCGCCTGCCTTCCGTCGTTTTATAAAATCGGCAATTTGTTCTTCGGATACGGACCGCCCTTCACAAAAAATACGGACATCCAATTCGGGTGTCGCCGAACTCCCTTTTAATTCGGAAACAATATCTTGAAAATCCATTATTCGTTTTCCATCAAACGGGCCATTTGGTCTTCGGCTACCAACGCTTCGATAAATTCGTCCAATCCCATGCCGTCCATAACTTCGCTTAATTGATATGAAGTTTTATTAATTCTGTGATCCGTTACGCGACCTTGCGGGAAATTATAGGTACGTATGCGTTCCGACCGATCGCCCGAACCGACCTGATTTTTACGGTTGTCGGAACGTTCTTTGTCCAATGCTTGGCGCTGCATATCGTATAAGGCCGTTCTGAGACGTGCCATGGCTTTTTCTTTATTTTTAAATTGTGAACGTTCTTCTTGGCATTCAACGGCAATCCCCGTGGGTTTATGAACGATGCGAATGGCCGAATCCGTTTTATTGACGTGTTGCCCGCCGGCACCCGATGCGCGACAGGTCATAATATCCAAATCCGCTTCATTAATTTGCACGTCAACTTCGGTAGCTTCCGGCAAAACAGCCACCGTTGCCGCCGACGTATGAACACGGCCGCCCGATTCCGTTTCGGGTACACGTTGGACGCGATGCACACCCGATTCGAATTTCAACTTGGCAAAAACGCTGTTGCCGGAAATTTGGGCAACGGCTTCCTTATAACCGCCAAGCCCCGTGTCATTAACGGATAACAATTCGAATTTCCATCCTTTTGAGGCAGCATAACGTTCGTACATACGAAATAATTCCGCCGCGAATAACGAAGCTTCTTCGCCGCCCGTTCCCGCACGCACTTCCAATATAACGTTGCGGTCATCCGCTTCATCTTTCGGCAAAAGCAAAATTTGTATTTCTTTTTCAAGAACCGGTAATTTTTCCTTTAAAGCGTAATATTCTTCGGTTGCTATCGCCTTAAATTCCGTTTCCATGTCAGGATCATTCATAATGGCTTCGGCTTCCGTTAAATCGGCATGCATTTTTTTATACCTGCGCCCTGCTTCGACCAACGGTTCAAGACTGCCGAACTCTTTGGACAATTTTACGAACGTTTCGCCATCGGGACCTTCCGCCAACAATGCCGTCAATTCATCGGCTCTGGCCAAAATCGTTTCTAACTTTTGTTCAAATTGCATTTTATTATCCTTTAGTTTGTCATTAATAATATAAAATCAGACAGAGAACTTTCCCTGTCTGAAATATTCAGCATGTTCCCGGCTATCGAAAATTTTCAATATTTAAAGGAAAACCGTTTAAAAATTTGCCTTTTTCGCCAAGCTGACGAACGGGTTGATTGTCAACATACACTTTTAATGCTCCGGCATTGGCCGTTCTGATACGCAAACCTTCGGCACGTTCCGGCAAATTATAACGATCGCCGGGATACAATACGCGTTCAAAAACAGTGCCTTCATCATCCATAATGCGAATCCACACTTCATCGGTAGCTACCAATGCCATGCCTTTCGTTTTATTCGTACCGTATGTCTTTGCGGCCGGCACCGGCGCCGGCGTTGTTTCGGGCGCTTTCATTTGCACAAGCGTTTCGGGGTTTTGTACAACCGCATCGGCAATAACGGGCGCTGTTTCGATTTCAGAATTTTCAATGTCGGGCGTCGACGGCTCTTCTTGAGAAATCAAGGAAAATTGAATGGTTTCTTCGGCAAAAGTTTCCACCGGCGCATCCGGCGTTGTCAAACTGACATAAATGTACCAAATCAGGTAAACAATCAGCAAAACAATCAAAGCATTTAAAATCGTTTTAAATGACGGCATTAAATTCGAATTTTTAGGTATCGGCATCCCCGCCGGTTCAACTTTAATTCCCGAAGTTTCCTTATGAAATTCTTCGATAAGCGCTTTAGCATCCATTCCCAAAAACAAAGCATATGAGCGCAAAAAGCCGCTTGCATAAGACAATCCGGGGAAAACATAATAATGCCCTTTTTCAAGCGCTTCCAAATAAACTTCCTTGATACGCAATTTTTGAGAAACGTCTGCCAATGACAGTTTCTTTTTTTCACGTGCATTTTTCAACGCTTCACCGATTGTCAAACGCCCGTTCGGCGTTTTAAGCGGCGTTTCGTCTGTGTTAATTTCCTTAACAACGGTATCCAAATCAAAATGGACAAGCGTTTCTTTCTTTTTACGCGGCATATCAACCTCTTAAAATTTTTTAAATTTATTCAAATATAATACTTGTTTTTATCACTTTTGTAAAGCTCTTATTTAATATATTGGAAAAATAACATCAAGATAGCGGACAATCCCAACGCCGGACCGAAAGCCCCCGTGCGTTTGCGCCGCCAAATAGCCCAAAGCGAAAAAAATGCAAATGACAAAACTAACGTTATGTTTAATCCCATATAGCCGAGCCATGCGCCCAATGCGGTAACCATTTTAACATCGCCCGCTCCGAATTCGGCTTTGCGAAACAAATTCATTATAAAAACGGATAAAGTCGACAAAGTATAGCCGAATAACGCTCCGAAAAAAGCATCCGAAGGCGTAATAATGTCTGTAAAAACAGAAAAACCAAAACCCAAAAATAACAACGGAACGGTTAAAAAATCAGGCAATAGAAAGTATTGCTGGTCGACTGCCATTGAAAGAGCAACAATAAATATGAACAAACCGCTCCACATTATATAGCCTGCTCCGATAAATTTGTACGCAAACCCGAACAAACACATTAAAATTATACCCCAAATGGTTGAAAATAAAAACATTTTTAACCATTTTAATTTTAATAATTTTTCTCGTTTACGATCGTGAGATTTCGGGAAATGCGGTTTATGCCAAAAAGTCGCCAACACCAAACCGGGATCGGCGGGCAGTATTTTTCCAAATCGGCTGGCAATAACGGGGATGCCGAGCCCCAATAAAAAGCCGGTGAGCAATGTCAAGAGCATTTGTTTTTCAATTCCTAAAAAATAAGTTAAAATCAAATTCACTTATAAATAAAATTTGGCTTCATAGCAAGATTTTTCTTTTATTTTAAGTCAAAAAAAACTATAATGGCAAATGTTCGAAGAAAATAAGGAGTTTAAAATGTTACGCGAAGAATTGAAAAAACAATTGGTTGAAGCCATGAAAAGCAAAAATGATGCCGTTGTCAGCACTATCCGCTTAATTAATGCGGCCATAAAGCAAAAAGATATTGAAGCGCGCCCGGGCGGCAACACGGATGGTATTGATGATGCGGCTATTTTAAGCTTAATGCAATCTATGATTAAGCAACGCCGCGAAAGTATCGATATGTATACCAAAGGCGGGCGCCCCGAATTGGCCGCGGCGGAACAAAGCGAAATTGATGTAATCCAAACGTTTTTGCCCCAACAAATGTCCGAAGAAGAAATGAAAAAAGCTATCTCCGATATCATTGCCGTGACAGGTGCTTCAAGCATTAAAGACATGGGTAAAGTTATGGGCGCTTTGCGCGGCAAATACGCGGGGCAAATGGATTTTGGTGCTGCTTCAAGCCTTATTAAACAAATGTTGGCCGGCTGATGGCACTTCCTCCGCGGTTTTTGGACGATATTCGGGACAGGTTGACTCTCTCTGACATCATCAGGGAGAAAGTAAAACTGACCCAAAAGGGCAAAGAATTTACGGGACTATGCCCTTTTCATCATGAAAAAACGCCTTCTTTTACCGTTAATGATGATAAAGGTTTTTATCATTGTTTCGGATGCGGCGCACACGGCGATGTCATAAAATTCATTATGGAATCCGAAAAGATGCCGTTTATGGATGCTATTGAATACTTAGCCGGCAAAGCCGGTATGAACATGCCCAAACCGTCCGCCGCACAAATTGAACGGGATCGGAAACAAATCGGATTAACCGAAATTATGGAAGCGGCATGCCAATTTTATCAAGACCATCTGTTCGGATTGGGTGGTACCACCGCCCGTGAATATTTGATGAGACGCGGCATATCCGGCCATGTGGCAAAGGCTTTTCGTTTAGGGTATGCGCCACCGGGATCGGCTTTGACGGCACATATGCAATCAAAAGGCTATAATTTGGATGATTGTGTGGCTTTGGGGCTTATTTTGCGCAATAAAGAACGTGCAACGACACACGATTATTTTTATGATCGCATTATGTTCCCGATTTTGGATCGGCGTAAACGTGTCATCGGATTTTCGGGGCGTATTATGGGCAAAGGCGAACCGAAATACTTGAATTCGCCCGAAACCGAATTGTTTCATAAAGGGGAAACATTATACGCTTTGCCGAATGCGATTGATACAATGCGCAAAAAAAATGAAGCAATTCTTGTTGAAGGCCAAATGGATGTTATCGCATTGCACAGTGCGGGTTTTACCGATGCCGTCGCACCGATGGGAACGGCATTGACAGAACATCAGCTGGCCATGCTGTGGCGTTATTGCGATGAACCGATTATTTGTTTCGACGGCGATTTGGCCGGCCGCCGTGCAAGCGTCCGAGCCGTTAATCGGGCATTGCCTAATCTCACGCCTGGCAAATCGTTACGGTTTGTTTGGTTGCCCGAAGGGTTTGATGCGGACGACATGATACGCAAAAAATCGCCTGATGCATTTCAAAAACTGTTAAGCAGTGCAAAACCGATGACGTTCGCGCTATGGAATATGTTGTTGGAAGGACGGTCGACCGACACCCCCGAACGAATGGCAAAACTTAAAAAAGATGCTCTTGAAACCGTGGCACAAATTAAAGATGAAACAGTGCGCTCTTTTTATACAAAAGACATAAAAAATAAAATTTGGAAATTGCAAAACGACCAAGGAAAATCAAAAAAAATCTTGCCGTTTCAATCTTCGACGCCGATATTGCCGCCCACTCCCGGTATTACCCAAGCCAAAATGTTATTGGCTTACCTGGTAATTTATCCGCAAATCTCACAGAAAATTTTAGAAGATATATCCGTACTTAATTTTGCTCAGAAGTCTTTGGATGATGCGTTAGGGGAATTAACCGGCATTATTTTGGACAAACCGGAAATCGTGTGCGAAGAAATGTTGAAAGAAATTTCACATGATACCCAAACTTTGCTGTCGTCGGAACTTGAAATGTTGCAAAAATCCAATCGCAGCGAAAAGCAAGTCATGAATGAATTGCACGAGTGGATTCAAGACGCACGAATTAAAGCAATTGAACGAGATATTGCCGCTTTGACCAAAGAATATCTTGAACATCCCGTTTTGCAAACATGGACAAAAATTACTGAACTAAAGAAAGAGATTGAAAACCTAAGCGAAAGTGAATAATTTTATTGACATTTTTGACATAAATACATATAGTACCATATAATTTGTTTTTAAGTAACCTTGAAACGAGGGTTTTTTTATATGAATTCAGCTCCCATGAATGAAGATTTGACAAATGATACTTCCGATATCAGCGCGATAGATTCTAAGCTGTTGATGAAAAAGTTGATTGAAAAGGGTAAAGAGCGCGGCTTTTTATCCATGGTCGAACTTAAAAAGACTTTGCCTGCCGAATCGCGAGCGGACGAAGCCTTGGAAGCAATTATTTCTTCCTTTGCCGATATGGGAATTAATATTATTGACGGTACGGAAGACATCTCTGACTTAACCGAAAGTATGAACAATCCGAATGCATTGGTGGCAACGGATGAAGATACGGCAGTGGCCGAAGCCGATACGGGTGCTCGAATCAACGATCCGGTACGTTTATATTTGCGGGAAATGGGGGCCGTGGAATTATTGTCCCGCGACGGCGAAATTGCTATTGCGAAACGTATTGCAGCAGGCGTAGACGTTGTCATGTCCGGGTTATCGGAAAGTGCTTTAGTGATGGAATCCCTTTCGTCGTGGAATAAAAAACTTATTACCGGAACAATGTTTTTACGCGAAATCATTGACTTAGAGGCAACTTTTGAAGAAGCTCCGAATAAAGAACAAATTGAAAAAGCCGAAAAAATCAGAAAATTGGCTGCGGCGGAATTGGCTAAAGAAGAAAAAGTCATAAAAAAAGAGAAAAAACCCATCATTGAGGAAGTCGTGGAATTGGATGAAGAAGATTTATCCGATGATATCGAAGAAGATGATGACGATGAAGTCGAAGATGCGATTGATGATGAAGAAATCATAATTGAGGATGATACGCCCAAAGAAACAGAAGATGAATTTGACGAAGATGATGATTCGACCATGTCTGTCAGTCAAATGGAAGAAAATCTGATGCCTCAAATTTTGATTGCTTTCAAAGAAATTGAAACGCTTTACAATAAATTCAAAAAAGTTCAACAAGAACGCATGGCCTCTTTGTTAAGCGGTAAGCCCATCCCTGCTCCCATTGAAACAAAGTATAATACATTGCGCAAATCTTTAGCGGATAAATTGGTAAATATTCATTTAAATCCGGCTTGTTTGGAACAGCTTATTGAACAAATTACGGATGTAAACCAACGTTTAATGATGTTGGAAGGCAAATTAATGCGCTTGGCAATGACGGCCAAAATTGACCGCGATGATTTCTTGGAAACATATCAAAATTCGGAAATGGATCCCAGATGGCTTACAAAAATAAAAAAGAAAACGTCTAAAGGTTGGAAAACATTTTTGGAAAAATATGAAGCGGAAATCAAAGATATCCGCAGCGCCATTCAAGGTATTGCCGAAGAAACAAAAATGCCGATCGGCGAATATCGCCGTTTGGTAACGACTATTAAAAAAGGTCGTCAAGAAACGAACAAAGCCAAACAAGAAATGATTGAAGCCAACTTACGCTTGGTTATTTCGATTTCCAAAAAATATACCAATCGAGGATTACAATTCTTAGATTTGATTCAGGAAGGCAACATCGGTTTGATGAAAGCCGTCGATAAATTTGAATATCAACGCGGTTATAAATTTTCAACATATGCGACATGGTGGATTCGCCAATCCATTACACGCGCGATTGCCGACCAAGCCCGTACCATCCGTATTCCGGTACATATGATTGAAACCATTAACAAAATGTTGCGCACCAGCCGTCAGATGTTACTTGAAACCGGCCATGAACCGACACCCGAAGAATTGGCGCCGCGCATCAACATGTCGGTTGAAAAAATCAAAAAAGTTCTTAAGATTGCAAAAGAACCGATTTCTCTTGAAACGCCTGTCGGCGATGAAGACGATTCGCATTTGGGCGATTTTATTGAAGATAAACAGACAATGCAACCTTTGGAAGCAGCCATTCAAACGAATTTGCGCCAATCTTGCACCGCGGTTTTATCAACGTTGTCGCCGCGTGAAGAACGCGTTTTGCGAATGCGTTTCGGTATCGGCATGAATTCGGACCATACATTGGAAGAAGTGGGTTTACAATTTGCCGTCACCCGCGAACGGATTCGCCAAATTGAAGCAAAAGCTTTACGTAAACTTAAACATCCGAGCCGTTCACGCAAGTTGCGCAGCTTTTTAGAAGAAAATTAAATGACCGTATAAACGCAAAATTATATCATTCATCATTCTGATATAAAAAAAGTGCTTTTAAAAGCACTTTTTTTATGTTTAAATATTACTCTTACTTGCTTTGTGAATCAGGCATTTTAACCAACTTAAAGAGCGGATAAGTTCCAAAAAGGATAAACAATGCCATATAGACATAAAATACTTGTCCCATATCCATTCCATCAAGCAAAAATTTAAATAAAATAAGAACTATTCCGGTTGTTAATCTGGATATCATCGTATTGACGGATATAACGGTTGAACGAATATCGGAAGTTACCAAAGTATGAATCCGGCTGATACTTGACAAGGTAAAAGTCAACTGAATACCGATTACAAAGCAAATAAAAACAATTAAAGCAAAATTAATATATACGGATTCGATTTTCAACATCATTTCGGCAATAAAATAGCATAAAATGATACCGGCATACAAAACGATACCTAATGATTTCAATGTGAAAAAGCGCATTGTTGTTTGCAGGAAATAAGAGGCAAGTGCTCGGAAAGCATGATTGAAAAAATAAACGACACCGAATAAACCAACCGGAATAAGTGCCGCTTGCATAAGCGGTTGGAAGCTCCAAACAAAAATCATACTTGATGCAACGGCGACACCTGAATAAAAAACATAATATTTAATTTTTTCATTCGTAAAAACACTTTTTGTTATGCAAAATAAATCGATATACTTTTCTTTGACCGTCATTTGAATCGTTTTTGACGAAGGGACATTGGGCAGGAAATAAAGCATTGACAAAGCGATTGAATTCATAACCAACTCGATAAAAATCAATGTTAAAATGCCAAATCTTTCATATAAAAACGCCCCGGCAACGGAAGCAAAAGCCGTTCCCAAAGACATATAAAAATTAAAACGGCCATATCGTTTCAACATCCCGTTTGTTTGCCCTTTGCTTTTAAGCAAATCATAAATATAACCGTCCGCAACACCGGATAAAAAAGCCTTTGACGCGGCATAAAGCAATTCACCGACCAAAACAATCCAATATCCCGAAAAGAAAAACCATAAAAACAATCGGGTAATGAACAAAAGATATGATAAAATCAACATCTTTTTGCGCGAAAACCAATCGGCAATATAACCGGCAGGCACTTCAAACAATAACGCGGCAATGGAAAATATGCCTTGAAATAAAAAATAATCCCCCTTTGTCAATCCGTTTGCCTGATAAAAAAACAACATAACGGGCAACATCAGAATTTGCGTTTGAAAAAATATTGATAAGTTTAAAATTTTAAGGGGATTTTTTAACATATATTTCCTTTTAACAATATTCGAGAATTATAAAGGAAAATTCATACCGTGTCAAGGAAAGTTTAAGAATAAAAAAAAGCCCCCTCTTAAAAAAGAGGGGTACATTGCAAAACAAATTAAGCTTCCATATCTTTTTCGATTTCGGAAATTTCTTCTTTAATACGCAATTTTTGGCGCTTGTAATCATTGATTTTAATATCATCCGGATGAGGACGTTGATTTTCTTCGGCAATCAACGTATCCAATTCGGCATGTTTTGCTTTCAAAGCAGTTAAATGTTTAATGATTTTTTCTGTTGTCATGATCCTGTCTCCTTCTACACTGTTATATTATATGATAAAACTATTTTTAAAGCAAGAAATTATCTTTCACCGATATAAATTCCCAAATTTTGCGCTACTTTAACCATCGCACCATTTACATCGACGGGCGTATTGCTGATTTTCAAAACCTGATTCAAATCCATATCAATGATTTTGCCGTTTTGGTGACAAACCACACGGTTTGTCTTGCCTTCTGCCAATAATTCAATCGCTTTGGCGGCAAAAGCCGATGCTAAAATACGATCTTCCGCAACCGGAGAACCGGCGCGTTGAATATGGCCCAAAACATTGGCGCGGGCATTAAAGCCATCCTTTGTCAAACGGCTGACAAAGTATTCCGAAACGCCGCCGAATTTACCGGCGCATGAGTATGAATGTTTTCCGTCCGGTGTTTTAATGCCTTCGGCAACAACCATAACACTATGGCGTTTGCCACTCGCTTGAGCTTCCTTTAAACGATTGACAACGCCTTCATAAGTATAAGGGATTTCGGGAATCAAAGCGACATCCGCAAAACCCGCAATAGCGGACTCTAATGCCAAATGTCCTGCCCCGCGTCCCATAACTTCGGCAATTAACACCCGATGATGGCTGGCTGCCGTTGTATTTAATTTGTCAAGAGCATCGGTAACAACCGCCCGAGCCGTTGCAAAACCGACGGCCAAATCCGTACCGGGAGCGTCATTATCAATTGTTTTGGGAATGCCAATCATTGAAATGCCGGCCATTTTGCAAAATTTACTGACAATTGCCATTGAACCGTCGCCGCCGATAACAACCAAGGCGGACAGACCAAGTTCATCTATTGCATCTTTGAAACGTTGGTTTAATTGTTCGTTGGTTAATTCTTCATAAGTACCATCGGCACGTTCCTGTAAATTGGCGTTACCGCTGCTGTTTGTACCGAGCATGGTTCCGCCCAGCGTTGCATAGGGAAATTCAAAATCCGCCATTGTTAATTTTTGATAGCGCATCGGCCGAACAAACAAACCGTCGGTTGCATTATGAATGCCTAAAACTTCCCAACCTTTTGTAATAGCGCCAAGCGTTACGCCGCGGATTGCCGCATTCAATCCCGAACAATCTCCCCCGCTGGTCAAAACACCAATTCTTTTCGTTGCCGTCATTGTTCTTCTCCTTAAATTTTATTGAATAAAATGGTTATACAAGTTTTCGATGATTTTTGCAAAGAAAAAAATGCATTATAATGAAAAGTTTTTGCCCAAATAAGTTCTTCGGACATTTTCATCGGTAATAATTTCGGTCGGCGTTCCTTGTTTTAAAACGACACCGTCATGTAAAATATAAGCGCGATCAATAATACCCAATGTTTCACGCACGTTGTGATCGGTAATTAACACGCCCAAACCGCGGTTTTTAAGCTGGGCAACCAATTCTTTGATTTCGCCGACGGCAATCGGATCAATCCCTGCCAAAGGTTCATCCAACAAAATAAAAGACGGACGGGAAGCCAAAGCGCGTGCAATTTCCAAACGCCGCCTTTCGCCGCCCGACAATGCGCGGGACGGAGAAAATCTTAAATGTTCGATTGAAAATTCTTTCAACAACGCATCAAGTTCTTGTTCGCGTTTTTCGGCATTTTCTTCGACGATTTCCAAAACGGCGCGAATATTGTCTTCCACATTCAAACCGCGGAAAATAGACGCTTCTTGGGGCAAATAGCCAACCCCCAAACGGGCACGGCGATAAACGGGAAAGGATGTAATGTCTATTCCGTTCAGGTAAATTTTGCCGGAACCTGCCGCAATCAAACCCGTTACACAATAAAAACAAGTCGTTTTACCGGCGCCGTTCGGTCCCAATAGTCCAACAGCTTCACCCTTTTCAACATACAAAGATACATCTTTAAGAACAATGCGTTTTTTATAGCTTTTACTTAAATTTTCAACAACCAATCCGCGTCTGTTTTCCATATTTTCCCCTGTTCCTACCTGTGTTTTTAATTTTTCCGTTCTATTTTACAATATTTATCCGTTTTAATCCAGGCCTAAATCCGACGGGATTAAAGTCCCCTTAACGCGTCCGCCCGTGCCGTCCGGTTTCTTTTCCGACGTTAATGAATTGACACCCGTAATAAGGTTTAAAGTTACCACATCCCCTTTTGCGCTGTTTTGACCCTGCTTTAAAACAACATTCTCTTTCATTGTGATAATTCCCGTTGAGGGATCATAATCCCCTTTATCGCCCGTGATCGTCTGTTCGTTATTGGTCGCAACGACATTTCCGAAAGCTTCAATACGGTCAATTTTATCTTCACCCTTTTGTGTTTGTTTTTTGTAATACAAAACCATTTTATCGGCTGTTATCGTTTGTTTGTTTTGTGTAACCTTTACTTCGTCAAATGCTGTAATAGTTGCATTTATTTGATTGATTTTTAAACCATTTTTTGAATAAACATTAATTGGTTCTTTTTGCGAGGTAATAACAGTATGGGTTTGATCTTTAAAATCAATGTTATCCCCTTTATTGTATAAAATAAACCCGCCCGTTGCATCCAGCCGTCCGTCGGGCCCCGTAATTTTAATCGGCGTCCTGCTTTCCATTGTATCCGCTTTATAATCACAAACAACTTTCGTTGAAACAGCTTTCCATCCCGTATCGGTGGTAGCAACGACTTCTTCATCAAAATACAAATACTCATCCTTTTGGAAAGCCAAACCATAAGTCGTGACGGCGTTCAAAACAACTCCGGATTCCATTCTATACAAAGCTTTCGGATCCAATAAGGTTATAATCTGTTTCGCCGGATCCGTTTCTTGGACAGACGAAGCCGTAATCGTCATCGGTTGGTTTTTATCATCTTTTGAAAAAAATCTGACAGCCTGCATATCGATTTTGGCACCTTTAACGGCTGTGGCGGGTTTCGACGGAAGCGTAAATTTATCCTTTTGTTCCGTCAAAGCCGGCCAAACCAACATGACTGCCGCAATTAAAAAGGCGAAAATCGGCAAACTTCTTTTGAAAATTTGCACGCGGCGCGAATGGATTTTAATTTTTAATAATCGCCTTGTAAACATGTATGCCCTATACGACTCCGGCTTGGAGCAAATGATGAATATGTAATAATCCGACCGGTTTATTGTCCGCGTCCACAACGAAAATATTTGTAATGCCGTTAGCATTCATGAAACCCACGGCTTCAGCACCCAATAAAGTCGGTGCGATTGTCCGCGGTTTTTTCGTCATAATTTCTTCGGCCGTTTTTGAAACCAAATCACAAGACATGTTTCTGCGCAAATCGCCATCGGTAATGACACCGATTAAAACGCCATTATTATCGATAATGCCGACACATCCCAAACTCTTTGCCGTCATGACAACCAACGCGTCCGACATCGGTGTTTCGGGAGAAACCAACGGCAATGCATCGCCTTTTGCCATGATATTTTCGACTTTCAACAATACATTCCCCAATTTCCCCCCGGGATGATGATCTTTAAAATCTTGTTTCGTAAAGCCGCGTTTTTCAACCAAAGCAACGGCCAAAGCATCGCCCATCGCCATTGTCATTGTCGTCGAAGTCGTCGGTGCCAATCCGAGCGGACACGCTTCGGGAGCTTTAGAAGCATCGGGAATCAGCAACACCAAATCAGCAGCCTTAGCCATTGAACTTTCGGCTTTGCTGGTAATGGCAATCATCGGAATGCCGAAACGGCGCGAATATGTAATAATATCGCCCATTTCGCGACTTTCTCCGGAATTGGAAATTGTAATTAACAAATCATCCTTTGTAATCATGCCCAAATCGCCATGGCTGGCTTCCGACGGATGCACGAAAAAGGCCGGCGTACCCGTTGAAGCTAAAGTCGCGGCAATTTTTTGCCCGACATGGCCGCTTTTACCCATACCGGAAATAATGACACGACCTTTGTTATCTTTAATCGGGAAAATCATTTCAACGGCTGCAACAAATGCGTCGCCAAAATTATCTTGCATAATGCGCAAACCATTGATTTCGGTTTCAATGGCATGAACGGCGGAATTAATAATTTCTGTGGGGGTCATTTTAATGCCTTTCATTAATGATGTGCGAAAATATCGGGATCGTCAAATGACAAAAGGTCAAGCTTGGCACGGGTACCTAAAAAAGCAAAACATTCTTGGGCCAATTCTAAGCGATCTTCCCTTTTTAAAAGTTCATCCAATTTACTTTTCAATGCATGCAAATAAAGCACATCCGTTGCCGCATATTGCATTTGTTCCGAAGACAGCTCTTCGGTTCCCCAATCGGATGTTTGCTGCTCTTTTGACAATGTTACGCCCAACAAGTCATAACATACGTTTTTAAGACCGTGAAATGACGTATAAGTACGGCAGAGTTTCGAAGCGATTTTCGTACAATAAACCGGATGAACCATAACACCCAAATCATTCAAAATTTTGGCAACGTCCATACGGGCATAATGGAAAATTTTTAAAACTTTTTCATCGGTCATCAATTTTTTTAAATTAGGGTATTCTTTCCCCGGAATAATTTGGACAAGATAGGCGTTTCCTTTTCCATCTCCCAATTGGACCAGACACAACCTGTCGCGGTGCAAATCAAGCCCCATCATTTCACAATCAACCGCCACCGATTCGTCAAAAGGCAAATCGGCGGGAATATCGCCTTTGAATAATTTTATATTTGTCATATTGTTTCCTTAAAAACTGCTGTCGGATTTATTTTTATACATCATCAAAATCAAAAAATCAATATAAAAAACGGCCTATATAAAAAGGATTTTTTATCGGCCAAAATTTTATAAGCAGTTTAAATAAAGGAAGATTTTTAAAATCATTCAAATTCAAACACCAAAAATATTCTTCACCTTTGCGGGCAAAAAAAATTTTACACCGATGCGTTAATCCGCATCTGTTTGAACGGCTAAATGTATGTTATAATTTGAATTATTCGCTATGAAAACCTTAAAAATTGGTGCCCAGAAAGGGACTCGAACCCCCATACCGTTGCCGATACCAGCACCTGAAGCTGGCGCGTCTACCAATTCCGCCATCTGGGCAATAGATGTATGCAAGGTAACGCCTCTTTAAAAAAAAGTCAAGTGAAAATATTTTTTTGTTAAAACAAGAAATATTTTTATATAAAAAACGTACCTGATTTTTCTTGCGGTTTTATTTTAAAAATTCCGCCAAATCATTCTTCTTTTTTTCAATTTTTTCATATCGTTTTAAACAATTGTCCCGGAAATGACAAAAAAAGCTTTCCAATTCGGATAAAATATATTAGTATAGAGACAGAAAAGGAGAATACCTATGCAAAAAAAGACAAGCAAATCCAATCAAAACACAAAAATTTCTACCAAAAAAGCCGCTAAAAACGTTGGAAAAAACGTTAAAGCCGTCTCCGCTCAGTCAATAAAAAAAGCTGTCCTGTCCGAAACTCCGAAACATACGCCTTCACAAAATGTCGATTTGTCTTGGAAACGCTATTTGTTGCCTTCCATACATCCCGAAGGTATTAAAATTTTAGGTTTTATGTTCGGTATCGTTTTAGTATTCGGACTTCTGGTACCTTGGATTTGGTTTATCGGTACACCGTTATTGGTTTTTACCTTTTATTTTTTCCGCAATCCCGAACGTGTTACCCCGAAAGGTGATAATCTTGTTATTGCGCCTGCCGACGGTATTGTCAGTAATATCAAAGCCGTTGTTCCGCCCAAAGAATTGGGATTGGGTTCGGAACCTTTGACACGTATCAGCATTTTTATGAGTGTTTTTTCCGTTCATGTAAACCGTGCGCCCGTTTCGGGTACGGTCAGCGCTTTGAATTATCGTCCCGGCAAATTTGTTTCGGTTGCCGATAAAGACAGCGAAGACAATGAACGTCAGGAAATTTGCATTACGATGGATAACGGTACAAAAATTGGATTTATCCAAATTGCCGGTTTGGTCGCACGCCGTATCTATTGCCCGCTACATGTCGGTGAGAAATTAAAGGCCGGGAACGTATTCGGTATGATTCGTTTCGGTTCCAGATTGGACGTATTTTTGCCGAAAGGCGTTGAACCCAAAGTATTGCTCGGGCAAGTATCCGTTGCCGGCGAAACAATTTTAGCTGAATTGAATGGTAAAAAACAATGAAAAAGAAAGTTATACATAAAAAATCGGCAGGTATTCAAAAAATGCCGGCCTTGACAGAACGAGAAATTCATTTTCGCAAATTTTTCCCGAATGCCATAACAATGACGGCTTTGGCATTCGGCGTTTCCTCTTTGAACATGTCTTTTTGGGGGCGTTGGGATATGGCTGTTATTTTCATTTGTTTGGCGGCCGTCTTCGATTTTTTGGATGGTGGCGTAGCCCGATTATTGCATGTTGAATCCAAATTCGGTGCCCAACTTGATTCTTTGTCCGATTTCGTCAGTTTCGGCGTTGCTCCGGGCTTTTTAATGTACCAATGGACAATGGACCACGATACGCGCATAGCCGTATTGCAAAATGTTGCGTTTAAATCGGATGCCGTCGGCATTTATTGGGGTGTGGCTCTTTTCTTGGCCATGTGTTGTGCAATGCGCTTGGCCCGTTTCAATTCCATGTTGGATTCCGATCAACCGCAAGCACCGTATTGGAAGAACTTTTTTATGGGGGTCCCAGCCCCCGCAGGTGCCGGTTTGGCAATTTTGCCGCTTATTTTATCCATGGCGACAAATGGTAATATTATGTTCTTCCGATCTCCGGTATTTGTCAGTTTCTTTTTGGTTTTTTCGGGTGTGATGATGGCCAGTCGCATACCGACAATTTGCTTAAAACATATCCATTTCCCTGAAAATATAATGATTTATGTTCGGATAGCCTGTTTGTTTGTCTTGGCAAGTTTGCTCACATTCCCATGGGTAACATTAAGCACTGTCGGATTAGCGTATGTCATTTCAGTCCCCTTCGGAATCAAGTATTTCAGCAAGCTTAAATCAGCGTATGAAATCAAAAATAGGAGAAATAAATGAAAAAACACATTTTACTGTTATCCGGTATTTTGTTATTGGCGAATACGGCCGTATTTGCTCAATTGGCCGCGAATCCATGGGAAAATAAATCTGCAGCTCAAGATCAAGCCGAACAAGCAGTTTATAAATCGAAACCTTCCCTACCCGGCAACGAAACATTGGATACGTGGCAACCGCCCGAACTCGGATATGTCGGCGACAAAACTGTTTGGACGACAGACCGTGGGCAAGATAAAATTGCACCGGATGCCAACATTACCAACGTTTTGTTAATGACACAACACTTGCGCAACATGGGATACCAAATTCCGGACGGATTGGATAAAGTCATCACGACTTCACCTGCTTGGGTACGCCAACAAATCGTCACATCAATGAAAATGCTACAAAGTTCCGGAAGTCCCATTGCAACGGCTTCAAACGGTTTTGCCAAAATTTTTGAAAGTCAAACGGGGCTGTCTTTGGATAATTTGATTATGAATTCAATCCGGATTATTGATGCCAGAAGGTAGGAGACTTAACATGGAAAAGTTTACCTTGGTATTTGCTTTAATATTCTTTCCGTTGGCTTTACAAGCTGCAGAAACATCATATATCAATGTATCTAAATACATGTTAAACAACGCTTATGTCCAATCGCCCGTATATACGAAAAAAATGTACCGCTCCATGCGTGAAACGGATACTTATAATTATCAAACGCGACTGGCCGAATTGGATATGTTGAAAGAAAACCGCCAAATTTCCACACGTGAATATAACGAAAAAAAGACACAACTTGATAAAGAATATCAAAAAGTTTACGGACATTTTAATCCTGCAGCCCAAGCTTCAATGATAAAAAAATCACCGGTAGAATCTTTTTATTACGGTGCTATGGAGCCCGGGGAACGCTTAAATTTAATATCCCTATCCCAAGGATTAGCCGATGCCGAACGTGATGTACCTACATCGCAAATGCCGAATATACAGGTACAATCACAAAATGAACCCAAAACATTGCAAAATCCTCTCTCTCGACGTTCAATTCGACATTTACAAGCGGATACGCAATATGATGATACGGCGGAAGATATAACCGTATCGCCGATACGTCCTGTTACATCCGCTAAAAAAAAGGTTTTGGGTAAAAAAGCCATTCCCGTTAAAATAGGAGCTTTTTAAAAAAAACGCTTATGAAAAAAGTTCAAAAACCTGCTTGTAAATCAGCCTCCCCCATTATTATACTTGTCAGACCGCAACTGGCCGAAAACATCGGTATGGTTGCACGTGCCATGATGAATGCAGGCTTATATGATTTACGTTTGGTAACGCCGCGGGAAAACCATTTAAGCGAAAAAGCCATTGCCGCCAGTTCGGGTGCGGCCGTAATTTTGGAAAATGCCGCCGTTTTTGATGATTTGCAAACAGCCGTTGCAGATACAAATTATGTTTTGGCTACAACTGCCCGCCCGCGGAATATGGCCAAAGAAGTTCATATTCCCGATACTGCCGCCGATTTAATCAATGAACGTTTGAATAACAATCAAAAGTGTGCGATTTTATTCGGTGCCGAAAGGACCGGCCTTGAAAACCATGAAATCGTGATAGCTGACGGAATTATCGAAATACCGCTCAATCCGTTGCATACATCACTTAATCTGTCTCAAGCCGTTTTAATTGTCGGTTATGAATGGTTTAAATCGTGCCATCGTCCGCACAGGGACAAAAATGCAAATGAAAACAAACCGGCCACGAAGCAAGAATTGGAAGTCTTCTTAAGCAGGCTGGAAAACGAATTGACGGCTAAGGGCTATTTCAGATTCGCGGATAAGAAAGAACGCATGCAACGAAACTTGCGCAATATCTTTACACGAAATGCATTAAGTTCTGCCGAAATAAAAACGCTGTATGGCGTCTTAAATGATTTGATTAAGAAAGGATAATTTATGATTAAAACCGCTGAAGCTATTTCAATCGGACATCCGGATAAAACGGCTGATTTTATTACCAGCTACCTGTTGGACCGCTTTATTGAAAAGGACAAAAACGTTAAATACGGTGTCGAAGTTATGATTAAGGATAATACGGTCGTTTTGGGCGGTGAAGTATGCGGAAACGTTGATTTCAAAAATGTTGAAAAACATGTTAAAGAAGCCTTGCGCCAAATCGGTTACGATGAACGCTATGCCAAAATTTGGGGCGATTATGCCATTAATATCAATAAAATCAAAGTCATCAATTTGATTGGCTTGCAATCTTGTGAAATTAATCAAGGCGTTGAACAAAATGGTTGGGGCGACCAAGGCATTTTTGTCGGCTATGCTTGCAAAGGGCCGAATATGTTACCCAAAGAATTGTATTTGGCCAAAAAACTAAACCGCGATTTATATGATTTGGCCCGTAAATCCGATAATTTGGGATTGGATATCAAAACACAAATTACGCTCGGAACTTTAGGCAAAATCGAAACGGCAATTGTTGCCGTCCCGATGTTAACGCCGATAGATTTAACAGATTTCATCATTCAATCTTTGGGAGAAAAGCCGGCAAATATCATTATCAACGGCACCGGAGCTTATACGCGCCATTCGGCTATAGCCGATGCGGGCGTTACAGGGCGCAAATTGGCTTGTGATTTTTATGAAGGCGCCTGCCCCGTCGGCGGCGGCAGCCCTTGGACAAAAGACGGGACAAAGGCAGATTTGACTTTAAATTTATACGCCCGCACTTTGGCAAAACAATATTTGGAAGATAACGATGAATGCTTTGTATACCTGTCATCTTGTATCGGCCGATCGGAATTGCCCAGCAGTGTTTTAAAAACCGTCAAAGACGGACAAGTTACCGTGGAAACCTTATATATTAAAAAAACACCGAAAGATTTAATTAAAGAATTCAAATTAAATACGCCCATTTTTGCAAAATTATGTTTGGACGGATTGGTTTAAAAAAACGGACATATTTATTTGAATTATAAGATAAATTTCAGCGCTTTTTCTAAACCCGAGCGCTGATTTTTTTTCACATATTAACTTAATTATTTTGAAATCAATTTATTTAAAAATTCTTTGAATGTACCGTTTGACAAAGCTAATATGGCATTAAAATTATCGTTTTCTTCGACTTTATTTTTACGTGTATGCGAACATTTGGAACATTTATGGACAATATAACGCACAGAGTTTTTTACATCCAAAGCATTCGCATACATAATGCCGTGACAATTTGACGCTCTGTCACCGGGGTTAACATCAACATGCTTGCTTGACAAACAATGCGGGCAATGATTGGTATATCCGTTACCTTTAACAAATGTGCCGCATACGTCACACGTAAAATCTTCAACCGTCCGTTTAAAATTTTTAACCATTTATCCGTACCTGAAATTGTCAAAAAAAGCAACGTCCATGGGACGAACCAAAATTTCCAAATCAATATAATCATCCGTGTCGGTTCGCTTTAAAATTTCCCCCTTACGATAAACGGTTGCAAGTGTCGCTCCGTCAGCAATCGGCAAACGGACGGATATTTTTTTATAATCAGCCGTTAATTGTTTTTGAACGGCAATTAATAAATCATCAATGCCTTGCCCCGATACGGCGGATATCGGCCATTGATTGGATTGATGAGCCGAACGGTTTAAAATACATTGTTTGTCATCTTCTTCAAGCAAATCAATTTTATTAAGTGCTTCAATTAAATATCCTCGGTCTACCTGCTCTTCCAACCCCAAGCCGCGCAACACTTGTTCAACATCTTCCTTCTGAGCCCGCGTATCCGGATGAGAATAATCACGCACGTGAATAATGACATCGGCTTCCAAAACTTCTTCCAACGTTGCGCGAAATGCCATAACAAGTTCAGTCGGTAAATCCGAAATAAATCCAACCGTATCGGATAAGATAACATTTTGACCGTTCGGCAAACGTATTTGACGCATTGTAGGGTCTAAAGTCGCAAACAATAAATCTTGCGCAAAAACGCCGGCGCGTGTTAATTTATTGAAAAGTGTCGATTTGCCGGCATTTGTATACCCGACCAGTGCGACAATCGGGAACGGAACGCGTTTACGAGCTTTGCGATGTAAATCGCGTGTTTTTTTTACTTCTTCCAAATCTTTTTTGATTTTAATAATATCTTCATCAATTTGACGGCGATCCAATTCAATTTGCGTTTCACCGGGACCACCCAAAAATCCCGCCCCGCCGCGTTGCCGTTCCAAGTGCGTCCATGAACGCACCAATCGCGATCGCGCATAAGTCAGATGCGCCAATTCCACTTGTAAAACGCCTTCTTTCGTTCTGGCACGCTGACCGAATATTTCCAAAATCAAAGCCGTTTTATCAATAACTTTTGTATTCCACGCTTTTTCAAGATTACGTTGTTGCAACGGCGACAATGTCGTACTCATGATAACGACATCCACATGATTTGAAGCGATAATATCTTTTAACCTTTCAATCGTTCCGCCGCCGATATAGGTTGCCGGCTTAATTTCACGTACATTAAAATATTCAAAATGAACGACATCCAAATCAATTGCTTTTGTCAATGAAACGGCTTCTTCCAATTTCGATCGAGAGTCGCGCAAATTTGTTGCATTTTTTATGACAGGCAGTAAAACGACAGCTTTTTGAGTCAAAATATTTCCTTTATTTAAACAAAATCTTTTTCATTTTTTGGTAAATTTCAGTATTGTCAAATGTCCCGTCAAACAAGGAACTTTGGGCACCGTACGCAAACATCGGGACATTAATTCCCGTATGTTTATTTGTGGTAAAAGTACATTCGTTTGTCAACCCGCCCGTTTCATGATCGGCCAAAACAATCAATGTTGTATCTTTGTTTTTATTAATAAAATCATATACTAATTTAATGGAATTATCAAATTCCTTTAACTCTTTTTGCATATTGTTCAAGTTCTTTTTATGGGATTGAACATCAATATTGGCCCCTTCAATCATAATAAAAAACGGTTTACCCGAACGCGCGGCAGCCGCCAAAATATCCGCCGTTTCTTGTTCAATATTTTGAACGGTTACATGAACATCCATTGATTTTTGAGCTTGTTCCAATTGAGCTTCAATTTCATCTGCTCCCCGCCTGTTTTTCGTATGGGCATAAAAAGCTGACGGCGTTGCACCGGTACGGATATCCGTTGAAACAATCCCGACAAAATAACCCTTTTGAATGGCTTCTTCGGCAATCGTCAAACAATTTTTTCCATTCGGCAAAACACTAAGCCATCCGTTATTTGTCTTGTGTCCGCATGCATAAGCCGTTGCTGCCGCCGATGAATCCGTTATCACATTATCAAAGGATTTTGTTTCAATTTGGCCTTTAACGGGTAAAGTTTGCATAAATAAATCATCGGGTGCACATTTTAAATGGTTAAAACCCATGCCGTCCCCGACCATTAAAACAACGTTTGATGCCAGCGCCGTCGCGGCAAAAAAGAATGCAAAAACAAAAGCAAATTTATTCATGGGATTCTTCTTTCAGTGAAATGATTTGAGCAGGCATAATGGTAGAAACGGCATGTTTATAAACCAACTGTGTATGTGCATCCCTACGTAACAACAAAGCAGTACCGTCGAAATCCGTAATTACTCCTTGTAATTTAACGCCATATTGTAAAAAAACCGTAACGGCCAATTTTTCATTCACCAGCGTTTGTAAAAATGCATTTTCCATTGTTTGTGTATTCATATCGTTTTTCCTTATATTTTTGCGTTAATGTATCACAAAAATCAATATATTGCAACCGTTACTTCCATAATACCCGAATTCGGGCAAATTCGATTTCACCCGTCTTATTAAACAGCTGATGAATCGTTTCATAGCCGTCAATTTGGGATTTGATGCAAATTTCATCCGTGATAACAGCCGGTTTTTTAAAAGAAATTTGCAGCTCTTTTAATCGATGCGATTTAATATATTCCATCGGCAAACCATCATAAACCAATGTCGGATAAACGGCATTATTGACATGTTGATATAAATCAATATCATCGTAACGCACCGTTACACATTTTTCGAAATCAACGCGTTCAACCGTCCCGATATTTTGAAATTCAGATTTAAAAGAACGTTCTTCCACCAAATCGTATTCACCTAAATGCTTGGCAATCGATACGGGCCGCATACGTTGCAAATCTACCAAAACCCACTGGCTTGTCGCATTGATTAGAGGTTTTCCGTCAATATCGAGCATTTGAAAATCCCGAATGCCCGTTGCGGCGGTTTTGCCCGACGGCCAAGTGTAAAGCGTAATATCATCTTCCCATTTGGGAAAATTCAAAAATTCCACATGATACGCACCGCCGATCCAACCGATTCCGCGTTTGGAACATTCATGATACCCCAGCCCCATTTCATTGGCATGGTCATCTGCCAAATCTTGGAAAAAATTAAAAACGCTGCGCAATCGTAATTTACATGTACTGTCGCATTCATAACTGGCAATCGTGTAAGTTTTTTTGAATTTATCCATACTCATCCTTTCATAAAATTCACACTTTTTCACAACGGACGTTCTTTGTTAATAATTTCACAAACCTTTATCATACGTTCATCGGTTGACAACCCTTCCGATAAAACGGGCAATTTATACCGCCAATTCGGATATTGCAAGTAAGTGCCGGGTAAATTTATTTGCTCTTCCTGTTCCAAAATATCTTCCATCCGAACCAATAAAATCATTGCGTTTGTCCGAGCCAAAAAAGCGTATGTATTGGGTATAAACCATGACGGTACGATTTCACCGGACATAATCTGTCTCATATTACGGCATCTGGCATCATCGCTGCCTTCTGCATGTTCGCATCCGGGGACGGGCATACCTTGACGAACAAAAGCCGTCAAAAATTGATAACGTTCTTTTTTACGGTTTTCAAGGTGGCTTTTATATTGTTCGGGGCTGATGAGTTTCATTTTCCGAGACAACGCCAAATCCGTCCCTTTCCACAGTGCCGTATAAGTCGGCAAATCGTGTGTACCCGAAGCAATCAGATAATTATGCGGATAATCATTGGGCATAATCAATCCGTTTTCATTCCGATTCCAATGGAAAATGCCGAAAGAAAGGGCGTTGGATTCCCTGAGTTGTGCACTGAATCCATACGGAGCCGTTCCCAAATCTTCGGCAATGACCATACATTTTTGACGATGTGATTCCAATGCAATTATTCCCATCATATCTTTGAACGGATACGTTAAATATGCCCCTGCCCCTTTGTCAGGTCGCAAGAAAAGGCGTTGTAATCCGAAAGCATGATCAATTCGTACAGCCCCTGCTTTGTTCATTACGGCACGAATAATACGGATAAATAAATCATATCCGCTGACCCCGAGCGTTTTGGGATTAAAAGCCGCCAAAGACCAATCCTGCCCCTTTTTATTGAAAGAATCCGGCGGAGCGCCGACATTTAATCCCGGTAAAAAAACATCTTGATTCGACCAAACTTCGGCGCTGTTTTTCCCCACACCGACCGGTAAATCCGTATACAATCCGATTTGCATTCCGGATTTAACATATTCGTTGCCGACCGTTTCATACTGTTCAAAAGCCAAAAATTGTTGATACTTAATAAACATGATGCTGTCTTGATATTCCGTCTGAAAAGCGGCAACCTTTTCGGATTTCGGGGTTTGAAACCCTTTTTCCCAATCCCACCAACAACCTTGGCTTTTCTTGTTTGCTAAACGGACATTGCGAATGGTTTGAAAGGTGGCAAAATTTGTCAATTTATCGCCGAATTTATCACAAAAAGCTTTAAATGCTTCCCCCCTTGCGGTCAAAGGTTCAAATTTTTCATTCAGATGAACGGCTTTAAACGTATCAAACAAAAATCCCATTGCTGTGTATTTCATTTCGGCAATGTAAGGATATTCGACCGTATCCGACGATTTTGCAAATTTAAATATTTCAACAAACCGTGCCGAATTTTTATATTCGGTATACGGCAAACATTCCGCCGCTTCGGGGACGATATCCAAATCAATATAAAGCGGGTTTAAAAAAACACGCGACGACGAATAATACGGGCTGGCATCTTGGGGATCATCGGAAAACAAAGCACTGATCGGATTAATGCCGATTAATGAGGCCCCGAATTTTTTTGCAACGGGGATTAAACTATTTAAATCGGAAAAATCACCGATTCCCCAATTATGGGTCGAAGAAAGTGCATAAAGTTGCACGGGGAAACCCCATACACGACGCCCGTTTTCAAGTTCCGGGTGCATAAAACATTTTTGAGGGACGACAATTAATTTAATTTGATTGTTTGAAATCGGCTTTTCCCCGTCAATTAAAAAACTGAGCGTATGATATCCGATGGGAGCATCCAAAACAAAACGGACACGCCGTTTTTGGTATTTTTTGGAACCGATTGTCAACGTATCGATTAAATCACTTTCTTTCAGGTTAATCTGACCGGATGAACTTAAACCGTCTTCCGCAGTTAAAATCCAAGATAATAACGCTGTTTCCTGTGTCGACAGCACGGCAATTTCAATGGCAAAAGGCTTTAATTCCCATTCTTGAACAACACGCGTGTACGGAACAAAATTTTTATACTCTTCTTCACGTAATTTTTTAAGGGCCGCCGATACATCTTTTTTTGTTTCGGCCGGATATCCCATCGCTTTGCAAATCGCTTTTTTCGATTTTGTATCGGCTTTTTGTTCAATGCCTTTACAAGTATCGGTATAGGAAAGTTGAATCCCCAATTTTTGACATAAATCGTCTAAACTTTCTTTTCCTTGCATCAACCGTTCTCCTGTTCAAAAAATAAAACACTCCATGACGGTGCGATAACTTCTCGCATCGTTTCGTATTCCGTATTTGTTTCGGACGTATCCATGATAAGACGCCATTTATGTGTGCTTTGTGCAGGCAGCTTCCATTTTATATCTTCACTGAAAGCATTAAATATAATAAATATGTCTTTGTTTTCATTATTAATAAAGCAGGACAACGCACGCACATATGATTTCCAATCATCCGCGTTCATCATTTCGCCGTCCGGACGACACCATAAGAAATTTTCGGGTTTAAAAAAATCGTCTTGTTCCATGACCGGATAAGTTTTACGAATACATAACAACTTTTTAACCAGCTTTAATATCCTTTCACCGGCCGGGGTTATACCTTGCCAATCTATCCAGGATAATTCATTATCTTGAGCATAAGTATTATTGTTTCCCCGCTGCGAACGTAAAATTTCATCGCCTGCCCGCATCATCGGCGTACCGAATGCCAACAACAATGTCGCCATTAATCCGCGCGCACGACGTTCACGATTCAACAAAATGTTTTTATCGCCCGTTTCTCCTTCCACGCCACTGTTCCAAGAGTTATTATTATCACTGCCGTCGCGATTTTCTTCGCCGTTCGCTTCATTATGTTTCGAATTATAACTGACCAAATCATATAATGTAAATCCGTCATGAGCCGTTATAAAATTGACTGTTTCCCAAGGTTTGCGCCCATGATTTTGATAAACATCCGATGATCCGGTAATACGGTATGCAAAATCGGATGCGACACCTTCATCCCCTTTCCAAAATTTGCGAACCGTATCACGGAATTTATCATTCCATTCGGCCCAACCGGGACGGAATGAACCGACTTGATAACCGCCCAAACCTAAATCCCACGGTTCCGCGATTAATTTCAAACGCTGCAATGTCGGATCTTGTTGCACGGCAGACAAAAAATCACTGTTAATTGTAAATTGATTGTTGTTGTCGCGCGCAACGGTCGTTGCCAAATCAAAACGAAAACCGTCGATTTGGACTTTATCCGCCCAATAACGCAGTGAATCCATGACTAATTGCAATACACGCGGGTGTCCCAAATTAAACGAATTGCCGCACCCCGTCGTATCGTCATAATATCTGGGATTTTCTTTGTTCAAACGATAATAAACCGAATTGTCTATACCCCGATAACATAGCGTTTGTCCCATTTGGTCGCCTTCGCCCGAATGGTTATAAACAACATCCAAGATGACCTCAACACCTGCTTCATGGAAAACATCGACCATATGTTTGAATTCGCTTAAATCGCCATTCGACAAATACGGCGCATGCGGTGCCATAAAGGCAATCGGATCATATCCCCAATAATTCGTCAATCCTTTATCAAACAAAAAACCGCCCGTTAAAAAGGCAGCCGTCGGCAAAAATTCGACCGACGTAATGCCCAATGATTTAATATACTCTACAACCTTTTTAGCGGCCATTCCCGCGCAAGTGCCGCGAATGGCCTTGTCAACATCGGGATTGCGCATTGTGAATCCCTTTAAATGAGATTCATAAATCGTAACTTCATCCCACAATGTTTTGGGCTTGTCTGCTTTAAATTTATAAGCATCATCATCCACGACGACACATTTAGGGACAAACGATGCAGAATTGCGACGATTAAAAGATAAATCTTGTTTGTCCGAAAACGGAATATAGCCCAACATCGTGTTGTTTGAAATTATCGGTCCTGTTAATTGTCGAGCATATGGGTCAATTAACAACTTATGATGATTAAAACGGTGCCCCTTTTCGGGGTCATACGGCCCATAAACACGATATCCGTACAACTGCCCCGGTTTTATGCCTTTGATATAGCCGTGAAAAACTTCATCCGTATATTGAGGCAAATCTATGCGTGTTTCGCCAGTACCTTTTTTATTGAACAAGCACAACTGCACACGTGTTGCGGTTGACGAAAAAAGTGCAAAATTAACTCCATTGCCGTCATATTGTGCCCCCAACGGATATGGCAAGCCGTTTAAAACTTCATATGTCATTCATTCCCCCGTTTGTTCATATCCGACGAATCAATACGCATCTAAGCTTCCTTTAATTTAAAAACGACGACAGACAACGGAGGCAAAACAACTTGCAACCTGTACGGTCTAAAATTCCAACCAGGTTCCAAAGTTTGCAAATCTTGGTTATTTCCGATACCCGAACCGCCATATTTCGTATCATCAGAATTAAAAATTTGCACGTATGTACCCGATTCGCCGACACCGATTTTGTAATCATACCGGGGTACCGGCGTAAAATTGCACGCCACAATCAAATTATCTTGAGGTTTTGTGCCCTTTCGCATAAAGGTAACGGTCGAACCGGATACATCCGATCCGTCAATCCATTCAAAACCGCGTTCATCGCAATCAAAAGCATGCATGGCTTCTTGAGTACGGTACAAGGCATTTAAATCCTTCAATAATGTTTGAACGCCTTTATTATTGGGATTGGACAACAAATCCCAATCCAAGCTGTCAGCATAATTCCACTCTTTATTTACAGCCAATTCAGAGCCCATAAACAGCAATTTTTTCCCCGGATGTGCAAACATATATGAATAATACAATCGTAAATTGGCAAATTTTTGCCATTCATCCCCCGGCATTTTGTTAATCAGCGAACCTTTGCCGTGAACGACTTCATCATGCGATAACGGCAACGTGAAATTTTCCGTCCATGCATATAAGAAACTGAAAGTCAACTCATTATGGTGATACTTGCGATTAATCGGATCTTCCTGCATGTATTTTAACGTATCATGCATCCATCCCATGTTCCATTTATAACCGAACCCCAAACCGCCGATAAATGTCGGGCGGGATACCATTGGCCATGAAGTCGATTCTTCGGCAAAAGTCGTCGCACCGACATTTTCCCCGAAAATCAATTCATTCAAGCGGCGCAAAAAGGCGACGGCTTCAATATTTTCTCGACCGCCGTATTCGTTCGGAATCCATTCGCCGTCCTTGCGCGAATAATCCAAATACAACATACTGGCAACGGCATCGACACGCAAAGCGTCAATATGATATTCCCGAATCCAAAAAAGCGCATTGGACAAAAGAAAATCAGATACCTCTGAACGCGAATAATTATAAATTTTCGTTCCCCAATCCATGTGTTCGCCACGGCGCGGATCGGCATGTTCGTAAAGGGCCGTGCCGTCAAAATCGGACAAACCGAAAGCATCCTTCGGAAAATGGGCAGGAACCCAATCCATAATAACGCCTATACCCGCTTGGTGCAACTTATCAATCAAATACCTGAAATCTCCCGGCGTGCCGTAACGGCTGGTCGGCGCATACATGCCGGTTACCTGATATCCCCAAGAACCGTCAAACGGATATTCGGACAGCGGCATGAATTCAACATGCGTAAAACCCATTTCTTTGACATATGCGGGCAATTCTTCGGCCATTTCCAAATAAGTTAACCACCGGTTGTCCTCTAAAGAATTACGACGCCATGATCCCAAATGCACTTCATAAATTGAAATAGCGGCCCCTAATGCATTGGCTTTGGCACGCCCGTTTTGAATCCAATCATCATCTTGCCATTTATATGTACTTAAATCATAAACCAATGTCCCCATTTTAGGACGCATTTCATATGCAAATCCGACAGGATCGATTTTAAGAGGCAACAAATCGCCGTTGGCACCGATTATTTCATATTTATAAATATCCCATTCTTTCAACCCCGGGACAAACAATTCCCATATGCCCGATGACCCGCGCGGGCGCATCATATGGCGCCGACCGTCCCAATTATTGAAATTGCCGACAACACTGACACGTTTGGCATTCGGCGCCCAAAGAGCAAAAGAAACGCCGTCAACATCTTGATGTTTTATTAAGTGTGCCCCCAAACGTTCATAAGATTTATAATGAGTACCTTCATTATATAAATATAAATCCATATCACCCAAAACGGGCAAAAACCGATACGGATCATCCGTAACATATTGTGTTTCGTCAAATAACGTTATTTTAAGGCGGTAATTAAAAAAATCTTGTTTATCTTTAAAATTTAATTGAAATAAACCGTCGACGTCCGTTTTTTCCATAACGCCCAGCGTATGCCCGTCAGCGGCATCAAGTACTTCAACCGTTTTGGCCTGAGGTTGTACGGTTCGAATAAAAATAAAGTCTTTTCCACCATTTTCGGAAGCCTTGTGCATTCCCAAAACGGCAAACGGATCTCCGAAATAACGGCCGCCGAGCAAATTATGAACAGTTTGGTTGTTTAAGTTATATTCCATTGTTTACCCCTTGTTTTATAATATCGTAATATAGCATTGTTTACTTTTAAATAAAAGAATAAAAAAAATTATATTGACTTTAGTTGATTTTTTATTTACAGTTCATAAACGAAATATTAATTTTTTATTAATTACGAGGCCCTCTATGATTAAGAACTCAATCATCCTGCTGCTTATTGCAACTATATCTTATATTCCTTTTGCAAAAGCCGATGAAAGTACTCAGGATTATGTTATTACGAAAACGGTTGAAACTTCGTCTTTAACCGAACAAGGCCTTTATGTTTCCTCAAAGGGCAATCTGACTCTCAAAGGGGATTCAACAATAACGAATCATATTATCGTTGACGGCGGTTCATTAACATTAGCATTGCCGGAAAATGATGACGATGATGATGATGACGATACGCAAACAACGACAAGCACTTTAACTCAAACCAACGCCGATGACGAACAAGCTTTGACCATCCGTAACGGCGGAACCGTGACGCTTGAATCAACGACAACGGCGACCATTGCCGGTAAAGCTGATTTGATTAATGGCACTTTAAACGTTGCGTCTACTTTAACAATCGGAAAAGATTATACATCGGATAATTCAAAACTGGATGCCGACGGTTCAGTCAGTATCAGTGGCGATGCGTCTCTTACAAATTCATCCGCTTTATCCGGTACAGTCAGTATCGGCGGTAACCTGACGGCATCGGACAGTACTATTGATGCCGGTATAAATACGATTACCGTGACAGGAACGGGATCAATAACCGGCGGGACCGTAACCGCATCGGCAAACACTGACGCCACGGGTTCAATAACTTTTAATGACAAAATGACAATTTCGGATTCAGCCATAAACCTTCAAGGTGGAGACGGCGAGCCTTTTTTAAAAGCGACGGATATTTCCGCGACGGACACCGATATTTCTTTGTCAACGGCACGCATTTATGCCACAAACGGGAATATTGTTTTGGATAACAGCAATGTTGAAGCCGATCATGGTGGTTTAACTGCCACGGGAACAATTGATTTGAAAAACGGCACATACACGTTTTACGGAAGTACGACAGCTTTAAGTGCGACACAAACTAATGTGGCAAGCGATGCTACGTTGAACCTTGACGCAGGCAGCGTCGTTTCGGGCATATTGAACGTAAACGGCAACGTTTCTTTGTTAGAAACGAAAACCGACGATTTAAATGTGAGCGGAGCTTCGGGCAACGGCAATATTGATATGAAATGGAATAATTTTATTGACGGCAATTTTAATTTGACCGAAAACGCAACAATGACAATGAGCCAATCGGCGGATCATACTTCCATATTAAGCATCACAAACGGTGATATGAACGTTACGAATTCTTCGGTTGATTTGGATCTCGGCATTATTAAAAACGAAGACGGCGCAGTGAATTTTAATGATAATTCGGCGTTGTCATTGCGTATTGCCGGCAAACCGACTGACGAAAAAGATACTTACGGCCATATTGAAGCGAATGAAATCAATATCAGCGGCAATAACACATCATTAAACATTATTTTGGATACGGGAGTTTTAACAAAAGAAGAAGGGCAAATCGATTTCACTTTGCTTGATGCGAATACTGTGGACGGTCAATTTTCGGAATTGGTAAAAAACAACCGTTATACAATCGTTTATAAGGGCGACGGCGTCTTTGGAATTACTGAAAAAACATCTGCCGGCGGAGTCGTGACCGAAGACGATTACGATATCCGAGATATGGCGGACGCATGGTTAAGTGAAGCGTTCCCAAGCGATTCACCCGGGAAAGAAGTCCAAGATATGTTGAACACGCTTTCACAAACACCCGGTATGGAACAAGCTTTCACGGACACGTTGAATGCATTATCTCCTGATACAACGCCGATTGTCACAACTTTATCGGCCACGTTTAACCGCCAAATGGCTAATGTTATCGGTGCCCGTTTGGAAAAAATGCGTGCTCAATCAAAATACCGTTATAAACGTTACACATATAACCAACAGCCGATTTTTGAAAAACAAGACGGCCTATGGATACAAGGTTTAACCAACAAAATCGATTATACGGATTCTAAAGGTTTTGACGCCAAAAACAACGGCGTGGCCGTGGGGGCGGATATAGAATTGGTTGACGGATTTAAAATCGGTTTGGGATATTCTTATACCGATACGGATGCAAATTCAATCGGCCGAGACACAGATGTTTCAACGCATTTGGGTGCCGTTTACATTGACATGAACGGCGATGAATTTTATTTTAACACATTGGCAACCTATGGGCGTTCTCAATATGAAGAGAAAAAAGATGTCTTTTCCCTGCCCGTCAAAGCCAAATATGACGTAGATTTTTGGGGTGTTCAAAGTATTTTAGGGTACGACCCGGGTGCCATGCGGATAGGCAAATACGGTATGGGAACAATTATGCCCGAAATCGGCGTGCGTTATATGGCAATTAAGAAAAAAGGGTATACGGATTCTGCCGACCAACGCGTCAAAGATGCCGATGCCAACACGTTGACGGGTACTTTGGGCGCCCATTATACGCTTAACTATGATTTTGGCAATATCGTCATTTACCCTGATTTAAAAGCTGCCGTCACTTATGATTTCATTCAAGACGAATTGGAATCGGTCGTGGTTTTGCCAAATGATTTGGCTTATCGCGTTAAAGAAGAACGCTTGGATAAATTGGGCGTTGAAGTCGGCGCGGAATTGGGAGTTAAAATCGCCAAAACGGTAGATATTTCGCTCAGCTATTTGGGTATGTTCAGAAAAGATTATAAGGATCATACCGGATTTTTGAATTTGAAATATCATTTCTGATTTATGAAGCGCGTTTTGATTTTTTTCAAAGCGCACTTTTTTACTGGAGACGCAAAATTTATGAATTTTGAATTTTTCCGCCGGAGCGACTATGCATATTCCCATGGATTTATTTTAAAAAAATTCTTAAAATTTCTCTATCGGTAACCATTCTATTTACACTTCTTTGGACTTTTGCTTTAAAAAAGCCGATATATCAACATTTGTACGGAAAACCATATTCGGACAATTTAACGATTTACGAACGGGACATTTTTGAAAATCCGCCTATCCTCCCTTCTTCCATAATTCTGAAGTCGTCAAACTTTTCCGTCCGATTAACTTTTGTAAAGTTTTACCGTTCCACGGCTAAGGTTGTTTATGTAGATCGCTACAACTTTATCGGCACTTGGTACCGAGGCAATCGGTTTTCTTATATTTATGATAAAATCGCTCCGTTGGATATTTCAACGGTCAGCGGGAAAACCGCACAGCCCGATATTTTAAAACATTTTGACTTTTCACATGAATATCGACTTTTATGGTCTGAATCCAAAAGACGGAACGAACTGTTTATACGCGATGACATCAATAATAATCATATTATTCCCGCCAATAAAAATATCGCCAAAGCACTTGAAATCCTTAAAACAGGAAATACGGCCCATATGGAAGGATATTTGGTACATGTAAACGGTTTGAATTCGGATAAAAATTTTGAGTTAAAATCCGCCCTGTCATCCGGAGAAATCTCCCATCAAAAAGCCGGTGGTCAAACAACCGGCTTGTGCCGTGTTATTTACCTGACAAAAATAGCATTCGACGGATATATATTTGAATAACGATAATCAACAAGATTGCCCGCATTATCTTAAAATAAACGAAAAAGAGCCATGATATGATGCCGAAAATTTGTCAATATTTCTTTTAACTTAAATACCGATATATATAAAAAAACTCCTTGCAATTAAGCCCAAAAAATGATAGACATTTACCGTAAGCAAACTAAAAAACTTTACTTATCAAAGATATTTATGAAAAAAAATATATAACATCTTGACAAGTAGGCTTTTTTTAACGGTAAAATTCTGGCCGCAATCAGAATAACATAAACTTAAAATAAGGAATGAAAATGACGAAATGGGTTTATACTTTTGGAGATGGTGCTGCTGAAGGTAAAGCAGACATGCGCAATCTCTTGGGCGGAAAAGGCGCCAACTTGGCCGAAATGTGCTTGGTGGGTGTTCCCGTGCCTCCGGGATTCACAATCACGACAGAAGTTTGTACGTACTACTATGAAAACAACCACACATATCCTGCCGATTTAAAAGACCAAGTTCTTAAAGCTTTGGCCGATATCGAAAACAAAATGGGTAAAAAATTCGGCGATGAAGAAAATCCGCTGTTGTTCTCTGTCCGTTCCGGTGCACGCGTTTCCATGCCGGGCATGATGGATACGGTTTTGAACTTAGGCTTAAACGATAAAACGGTCAAAGGTTTGGCCGCCGTGTCGGGCAATCCGAAATTCGCTTATGATTCATATCGCCGTTTCATTCAAATGTATGCGGATGTGGTTATGGATGTCCACAGTGAAAACTTTGAACATGTTTTGGATCGCGTTCGTGAAGAAAACGGTTATAAATTCGACAATCAAATGACGCTTGAACAATTAAAAGAAGTTGTTGAAGAATTCAAAGCCATTTGCGAAAAAGCCGGCAAACCTTTGCCGCAAGACCCGATGGAACAACTTTGGGGCGGTATCGGCGCCGTGTTCCGTTCATGGATGGTCGAACGCGCCATTATTTATCGTAAATTAAACAATATTCCCGAAGATTGGGGTACAGCCGTTAACGTTCAAACAATGGTATTCGGCAACTCGGGCGACAATTCCGCTACAGGCGTTTGCTTCAGCCGTGACCCCGCCACAGGTGAAAATTATTTCTATGGCGAATATTTGAAAAATGCTCAAGGTGAAGACGTTGTGGCCGGTATCCGTACACCACAACCGATGACAAAATTTGCCAAAGAAAAAGGCCATATCGATTTGCCCTGTATGGAAGAAGAATTCCCCGAATTGTTCAAGCAATTGGATGCTATCCGTCATAAATTGGAAGCCCACTATAAAGACATGCAAGATATGGAATTCACAATCCAAGACGGCAAATTGTGGATGCTTCAAACACGTAACGGCAAACGTACGGGTACGGCAGCTCTTAAAATTGCCGTTGATATGTGCCGTGAAGGCGTCTATGGCAAAGATACGGCCATTATGCGCGTTGATGCGGGTCAATTGGATCAATTGTTGCACCCGATGTTTGACAAAAATGCCAAACGTGATGTGATTGCAATGGGCTTGCCCGCTTCTCCGGGGGCTGCAGTCGGCGAAATCGTTTTTTCGGCCGAAGATGCCGAAAAAGCCGTCCACCAAGGCAAAAAAGTTGTTTTGGTCCGTATTGAAACAAGCCCTGAAGATATTGCCGGTATGCACGTATCCGAAGGTATCTTAACGGCCCGCGGCGGCATGACGTCACACGCAGCCGTTGTGGCTCGCGGTATGGGTAAACCTTGCGTTTCCGGTGCTCCAGACATTCGCATTGACTATGCCGGCAAATTCATGAAAATCGGCGATTTGGTCTTAAAAGAAGGCGATATGATTTCTTTGGACGGGACAACCGGACAAGTGATGAAAGGCGCTTTGCCACTCGTATTGCCCGAAATGGCAGGCGATTTCGGCGAATTCATGAAATGGGTTGACGATATCCGCGTTTTGGGTGTTCGCACGAATGCCGAAACACCGCTGGATGCGAAAACAGCTCGCGGTTTCGGGGCCGAAGGTATCGGTTTGTGCCGTACGGAACATATGTTCTTTGACCCTGCCCGCATTAACCATATGCGTCAAATGATTTTGGCTAACTGTGAAGCCGATCGTCGGGCTGCTTTGGATAAATTGTTGCCATATCAACGTCAAGACTTCATTGATTTGTTCACAATCATGGAAGGTCTGCCGGTCACCATCCGTTTGCTTGACCCGCCGCTTCATGAATTCTTGCCGAACAAACGTGAAGAACAAGTTGAAATTGCTCAAGAACTCGGCGTTCCGGTTGAAGAAATCGCCGCTCGTACAAACCAATTGCACGAATCCAATCCGATGTTGGGTCACCGCGGTTGCCGTTTGGGCGTGACATATCCGGAAATTTATGAAATGCAAGCTCAAGCCATTTTTGAAGCTGCCGTTTCCGTAATGAAAGCAACAGGCAAAACAATTACGCCTGAAGTCATGATTCCGTTGGTCGGCACGAAAAAAGAACTCGATTTGATGAAAGCTGCCGTTGTAAAAATGGCTGATATGGTCATGAAAAAATCCGGTACAACGTTTGAATATCATGTCGGCACAATGATTGAATTGCCGCGTGCAGCCATCGTTGCCGATAAGATTGCCGAAACGGCCGAATTCTTCAGCTTCGGTACGAACGATTTGACTCAAACAACATTGGGTATGAGCCGCGACGACGCCGGTGCATTCTTGCCCGAATACGTCCGTAAAGGCATTTACGCCATTGACCCATTTGTATCTTTGGATCAAGAAGGCGTCGGTGCTTTGGTTGAAATTGCTGCCGAACGCGGCCGCAAAACACGCCCGGGCATTAAACTCGGCATTTGCGGCGAACACGGCGGTGATCCGATGACGATTGATTTCTGTCATCGTGTCGGATTGACATACGTGTCATGTTCACCGTATCGTGTGCCGATTGCTCGTTTGGCTGCTGCTCAAGCAGCTGTCAGAAATGCTAAAAAATAAACGGCATTTTTAAACGCGGAAGCCCTCTTTTTTAAGAGGGCTTTTTTATATTTATCAATTTTGATACATTTAATACAGAATAAAAAACTTAAGGATGCATTCTTAAGTTTTATAAAAAAACATCTTGATTTTATTGAATAAATAAAATAAACTGAAAAAGTCGGCAAGGGGAGGCAGACACAACGATGAAAGAAAATTTACATAAAATTCTATCAATTGGAAAAGCATTTGGTGCTCATCATTTAATTTCGTGTTACAAAAAACAAAAAAATTTATCCCCTCACCCACACAATCCTTATTCACCTCAGGCATTAAATTTCACAACAAAAGAAAAACTTCTTATCCAACCAATGATATATTTGAAAAATGGTTCCGCAAAACAATTTGTCCATTTGTTGATTAAAGGAATTGCTAAAAACAAAGGCAGTGAAACGCCTACTCGCGTTTGCGATTTAATTGATGAAGCCGAAAAGCTCATCTTGCCGCAAGCTTTAATTTATGCGCGAAGATTTCCGGACAATATTATGTTCCAAGAAAATTTGAAAGATTTAAAAACGATTGCAAAGTTATACCGACAAGCATACAAAAGGGCTGCCGAAAAGGATAATGCCCAAATAAAATTCGGTCATCAAAATCATGCAATTAAGGCATAAAAAATATAAAGCTTTTGGATTCAATCCTTTTTCCCCTTAACTTTATCCAGTTTGCTTTTTTGATAGGACGGTTGTATATCTGACACTTCAGCTTCCACAGGTTCGGGTTGACATTCTCCGGCTCCTGAACAATTCAAATCCATCAACGCCACATTTAAAATTTCTTTCTCTTTAATTTCTAAAGCTTCTTTAATAAAATGTGTTTTTATTTTATCAGATACCATGTTTCCCCCTCTTGACAAAAATCAAGTAATGTGATAGTTTGTCAATGTCAAGTTTTAACGTTCGCTTTGATACGAAAGGCACACAACTATGATTGAAATCGGTATGGCTATATTATTGCATAAAGGCAAAATTTTTATCGCTCAACGCAATCCGTTAAAACATATGGGCGGTTATTGGGAATTTCCCGGCGGCAAGTTGGAAACGGGCGAAACTTTACAAGAATGTGTGAAACGCGAATTTTTGGAAGAATTCGGAAAAACCATTGAAGTGGGCGATTTATTCATGGATATTATACACACATATGAAAATGTCGGCGAATTCCATTTAAGCGCATTTTGGGCTTTTTGCGAAGACGACACCATTCCCGAAATGAATGAACATATGAACTATAAATGGGTCAGTATCCCCGAAATGGAAAAAATGAAATTTTGTCCGGCCGACGTTCCGATTATCGAAAAATTAATGCAATTGGCATAAAAGCGATTTTATTCAAACCAACCGTTTTTTAACATCATCAAATGCGGATAACCGTGTATTACGGGCTTTCCCATTTTGTCCGTCAGATTGAATAATGTTTGTTTTAAATAATCCAAAACACCGTCAACATCATCACGATGCCCTTTATATTCCAATTCAATATATGCGCCTAAATTTTCAATCATATCAATGCTGATTTCAATATCGTTATAATCCCAAGAATGCCTGATTTTATTAATGGTAATCAATGGTTTGAAATCCAAAGCTTGTAAAATAGATTGCAATGTTTCAACGGATGCGATTTGCGTTTCATATTCATCACAATGCGTTTTGGGAAAAGAATCCGTCGGATAAAAGCTTTTAAAATTAATGGATGAATTGCCGTCTTGATGACGTATACGCAACCATTTTGAAATGTTTTTCGGATTTTTCAAAAAATCAACATGCGGTGGATTGTAATACGTATCCGATTGCCGATACGCGCCTTTATAATCGGCACATTCATTTAGTTTTTCAATCAAAGTTTCAGTATCTTCAATCGTATATTTTATTTCAATCTCTTTACTTATCGACATATTTTAATTTTCCAGTCAAACGTTCAATGTCTTTAAACGAATATATATGAACAATATCCAAATGTGAATATTTTTTTAATAATTCCAAATATATTTTCATCGTTTTCAGGCCTTTAAAGAGGATATAACGAATCATTTTTAAGTTTAAGTTATCCCTTGCCCCGTCAAGCATCCCCGGTCTGTCAAAATTTTTCTTAAATGACCGTCTGATAAAACGATATGCACATCCAAAACGATTAAAATGGTGAACGATAACCATATCGGCGCGTTCAAAACGCTGAGGCATAAACTTTCGATAATTTCCTTCAACAATCCAACATTCGTTTTGAATAAACCTATCATGTTTTTGAATTGTTTCTTCCAAAGGGCAACGTTGCCAATTCGTTCCGGGAACATGAGCAATTTTATCCAAATGCAACACGGGAAAACCTGTTTGCCGACCCAATTTTTGCGCCAATGTGGATTTCCCGCCGGATGATGGACCGATAATGCAAATACGTTTAGGTAATTTTGACATATTTTATTTTTATAATATGCTTAAAAAAAATACAATATTTTTTATATGTATGAATAAAAATACCGCCCTTAAAAGAGCGGTATTTTAAATGGTGGGTGTAACAAGACTCGAACTTGTGACCTCTGCGATGTGAACGCAGCGCTCTAACCAACTGAGCTATACACCCTCAGATTTCAAAAAACCCCGATTGACGGGGCTTAAATGGTGGGTGTAACAAGATTCGAACTTGTGACCTCTACGATGTCAACGTAGCACTCTAACCAACTGAGCTATACACCCTTCGCATCGGATAAGGGATTTTTACAATAATTTTTAAAAAAATGCAAGCTTTTTTTTCAAAAAAATATGCTTTTATCGCTATCAATTCACAACCCATTAAATTTAGGGCATATTTTCCCTGTCATTAAATGGATTTACGTACCGTCGGGATGCCCCTATTCTTCGCCAAACTTTTGATTTACAAGCTTCACCAAAGCATTAACTGCCGCTTCGGCATCAATACCGGTAGCCGATATTTTTATTGTTTCACCCAACGGAGCGCCCAACATTAACAATCCCATAATGGATTTACCGTTAACCGTCAAATCTTGTTTCGTTACTTGTATATTTGATTTAAACGAATCGGCCAACTTAACGAAAGAGGACGTCGCCCGTGCGTGAAGCCCTTTTAAATTTTGTATTTTAACGTTTGCCGTAACAGTTTCAGACATAAAATTTACGAATCCAATTTAAGCAAATGAGAGGCAATATTAATATAACGCCGTCCGGCCTCTTGTGCCGCGACAACGGCTTCCGCCATAGGTTCGGCACGTTGCCGAACCAATTTGACCAGCATCGGCAAATTCATGCCGGATATGATTTCGACATTACGTTCTTCCATAATTGACAAAGCCAAATTTGACGGAGTGCCGCCAAACATATCCGTAATGACAACAACGCCGTCGCCCGTATCAACAACCGATGTTTTTTCCAAAATTTCGTGCCTTTTTAATTCCACATCATCATCGTTGGCAATACCGACACATTCAATGCCCATTTGCGGTCCGACAACATGTTCGGCAACGCGCAACATTTCTTCGGCTAATTTTCCATGAGATACAAGTACAATTCCTAACATATGATCCTTCCTTTCGGATTATTTAAGCATTTTTTTATTTATCATGCAATAAAAATACTTCACCCGCAGCTATTTTAACGGCGGTACGCACCAAAGTCGCCAATACTTTGGATTCTTTATACAACCTGAATTGACGTATGCGTCGGCCCAAAATTTCGACATAGGTTGCTTCCTGGGGCATGCGTTCGGTAATCGTGGATGTCAATTTGATTTGAACAAGCACAGGCACATCCCGAGCTGTCCTAAGTCCGCAAACAATGCCGGTACCCCAAACTTCGACGCAACCTTTCATCCTTTCATACGGGGAAGCAAGCAATTCGCCATCTTGAATTTTTACATGCGTTACATCATCCGAAATCAACACCGCCCCTTGTTCCATTAGGGCCAAAGCTAACGAAGATTTTCCCGCGCCCGAATCGCCGGTAATTAAAATGGCTCGTCCGTTCAAAGACACTGCCGTCGCATTTATATTGGCTTCCATTTTTAACTCCTTAATTTATCCGAACAGAACTTAAATATATTCTTGTCGCCGTTTTAATACGTTTAAGATAATATATCTTTTTTTTCGGCATCTGACAATAATAAAGGCACTTTTTTCAAAAATTTTACAATAAAAAAAAGAGTTCCCGAAATAAAAGCACGGCTATAAATTTAACCGTTTTTTTTACGGAAACTCTGTAAACCGCATCTCAAAGCCGTTCTTTAAACGATATTCTTAAGCGAGAGTGGTAATTCCCATTTTCAGCATATAAAAACGGGTTCATTTCCGTTTTTCTCAATGCGTTTGCTCATCTGACGAACCCGATGGGGCTTTCTTCCACATCAAACGCATTTTTTCATAAAATGGCGTTCTCGGCGGGAGTCGAACCCACGGCCCCAGGATTAGGAATCCTGTGCTCTATCCATCTGAGCTACGAGAACACTTATGACTGCTTAATGTTTCGGATAAGTCGACAGAAATTCGCAAAACATCCGAACAATAACAAAGCTGACAAAAACCAAAATCAATTGGATAAATGCCAAAGAAATTTGACCGGTCAACAATGAAACCAAACCGACCAAAGCAAACAACGCCAAAAATGTAACCAAAACAATATAGATGATTTTGACATACGGTTTTAAAGCGAGTGCATATTTATCCACCAGGATTGTTTTATCCAAGCTCATCAAATCCTTAAAAACTTCTTTTGTCTTTTCTTTTTTCGACATCGTTTTCTCCTTTTGTTAATTAATAAATCTTGCCCATTTTAGCATACTTTTCAAAAATTTCCAATGCTTCTTTTTGAGGTTTGTGTTCCAAATCCAATGTCAAAACGGATTTATCGCCCCCTAACCATTTATAAATATGGTCATCCCTGAAACCTATATTACCGGCATCCACAGCCGTATTGGCATAATACACTTTAGAGATATTTGCCCAAATTATCGCAGACAAACACATCGGGCACGGTTCGCTTGAGGTATATAAAACAGCCCCCGTCAAGTCATAAGTTTTTAATTTTTCGCATGCCTTTCGAATGCAATTTATTTCCCCGTGACATGTCGGATCATTGTTTTTCATGACTTCATTGGAAGCGGCCGCAACCAATTTGTCGTCATATGTAATAACTGCGCCGAAAGGCCCTTTTTTCGTTGCCGTATTAAGGCTATCTTTAGAATATTCAACAGCCATTTTCATAAACTCTTCATGATATGCCAATGAAGGGTTTGCAACACGTTTAAAATTTTCACAACCGTCAAACATTTTTATCCTTATTTTTTGCGCATTGTCGGGAAAGCGATAATATCACGAATCGATGCCATTCCCGTTACAACCATTACCAAGCGGTCAATGCCGACCCCTAACCCGCCGGTCGGAGGCATACCGTATTCCAAAGCCGTCACGAAATCGTCATCCATCATGTCGGCTTCTTCATCACCGGCATCACGCGCACGAACTTGTTCTTCAAAACGTTCCCGTTGGTCAATCGGATTGGACAATTCGGAATAAGCGTTACTGACTTCCCATGTATTGATAAAGGTTTCAAAACGTTCCACCAAACGCGAATCATTTCTGTGTTCTTTTGTCAACGGCGAAATGGATTTCGGATGATCGATAACATGCACGGGTTGAATAAGATGTTCTTCGCACCTTTCTTCGAAAACGGCTGACATCACATGTCCCCAATCGGCCGTTTCTTCAACATGAACGCCGATATTTTCGGCCGCTTTACGGGCTTCTTCATCGGAATTGATTGCCAAAAAGTCAATGCCCGTATATTCTTTGACCAAATCGGCCATTGTCCGGCGCGGATAAGGCCCTTTCAAATCAATTTCTTTTCCGTCAATAACCGTTTTTGTTGTGCCGTTTGCAGCCATGGCAGCCGCTTCAACGATATTTTCGAACAAAGTCATCATATCGGTATAATCATTATATTGGCGATAAACTTCCAATAAAGTGAATTCGGGATTGTGCCGCGTATCAATACCTTCATTTCTGAACGTACGACCGATTTCAAAAACACCGTGCATACCGCCGACAATTAATCGTTTTAAATATAATTCGGGTGCTACACGCAAAAACAAATCCATATCCAAAGCATTATGATGCGTAATAAACGGTTTAGCCGTCGCGCCGCCTTTGATTGTTTGCAAAATCGGCGTTTCAACCTCTAACAACCCTTGATCCAACAACAATTGGCGAACAGCTGTAATAATTTTGCTGCGCGCCGTCAAAACCTTAATTGTGTCATCATTGGTAATCATATCCAAATAACGTTGACGATATTTGGTATCCGTATCGGTCAAACCGTGAAATTTTTCGGGCAACGGCAACAAAGATTTTGCCAACATGGTAATTGTTGAAGACTTAACGGACAACTCCCCCCTTTTTGTACGTCGTACAGTGCCTTCGACACCGATAATATCGCCGATATCCAGCATATCCAGCATATCGGCCAATTCGGGCTCTATATTTTCTTTAGAAGTGTAAATTTGGACTTTGCCCGTCGTATCATAAATATCCATAAACATGCCCGAATTGCGAATCGCCTTAATACGGCCGGCAACTTTAACAACATCCGACGTTTGTACATCATTTTCCAAATCCGCATATTGTTTTTGCAACGATTGCGACGTTGCATTCGGACGATAAATCTGAGGATAGGCATTGATGCCTTTTTTTTGCAAAGAATTCAATTTATTAATTCGGACGCCTCTTTGGTCAAGCCCAGCCGTTTCTTGTGCCATATCAAACCTTTCTTATACTCATAATAATTTTCACCCGCCCCGCAAAAACAAACATAAAAGCATTATTAATTCTACGGCAGATCAAAAATTATTGATGTTTAGCCAAATAATTCGTTATCAATTTATCTTTTTTTTAGACTTAAGTCAAATATTTTAGATGACAAACCCAAAAAAAATGGATATAAATTGAACTATAAGACTTAATTAAAAAATAAGGGGTGTTAAAAATGAGGTTTTCTTTAAAAAAAGCATTGAGTTCGCCATTCGGATTGGGATTGCCGGTTATGGCTTTTTTCATCGGATTGCCGACATTGTTTTTCCTTTTTGTCACAATGCAATCCGTATTTTCGGATCCGAATCTTTTAATAACCGGCATTATTTATTTGATTTGTTTTGCTCTTACTCTGGGTTATATGGCTGCTGCCGGACATCGTTTTATCTACAATTTGAAACCGATTGTGCCGCCGTTTAACTTACAATTTTTGAGAATCGTTTGCAAAGCCTTTGCTTTCGCATTTAACACGTTTATTTTGATATTGACATTACGCTTGACGGTGAATTTATTGTTCGCTGCTCTTTTATCAATAACAACACATGCCGCCCTTATTTTTTTAATTGTTCCTCTTATAATCGCGGGTACTTTCTGTTGTGTTTTTTATATGATGGCGGCTTGGGCACGCTTTATGGACACGTTCCGCCCGTCATTGGTATTTAAATTTCGTTCCAATTTCTTGTTTATCAAACGCTATTGGGCGAAACTGTTACGCGTAATTTTATTCGCTATCGGCACAAACATTATTTTATTCATTCCGCTTTTTGCTATTTTTGTTGCTTTTGAAGCTTTGGCCAAAGTAAATATTCAATTTATTTATGCGTATATTTTTATGAAAGCATTGATTAAAGCTTACTTGTTGTTAGTCAATGTCAATGTGCTTGCGCAAGCTTATGCATGGATCAAAAAGGAAAATGAAAGCAATTTACAAACGGTTGAGACATTGCCCGTTCAAAACAATGAAACGGATGAAGAAGACCCCGTTATCATGAAGGACATTGTTGTCATGTCGGATTTAAATCAAGCCGATAAGAAAACATCAACTGCCAAAACGCTCGCAAAAACAACAGCTAAAGCAAAAACAGTCACGAAATCGAAGGTTCAATCGGCGCCGACCGGTAAAAAAACGTCAGCCAAAAACAAAAAGTCATGACACAAAAGATTACCGTTTGTCCTTATTTTAATCAGTGCGGGGGATGTGTTTTTCAAGATTTGCCTTTATCGGAATATCGGGCAAAAAAGGAAAATTTTATCCGCCGCGCATTTGCAGATTTTCATATAAATATTGAACTTGAACCGATGCTGTCGGTGCCGCTTCATACAAGACGGCGCGCCAGCTTTGCTTTTTATAAAGGGCATTTGGGTTTTAACGAAAAAAAAAGCCATCGTGTCATAGATATCAATGAATGCATGTTGTTAACCCCTGCCCTTGAAGCTTTGTTGATACCGATGCGCAATTTGGCACAGAAACTGCAAGGCGTCGGAGACATACATGTATTGGATACGCCGTTCGGCATTGACATGCACATCAAAATGGGCAAAGAAAAACCGAATTTAAGGTTGTTGGAATTATTATCGGAATTTGCCAATTCAAATGGAATTGCAAGGCTTTTATTCAATAACGAACCGATTATTCAACAAGTAAGGTTGCCTCATCCGCCCAATGTTTTTTTGCAACCATCCGCCGAAGGGGAAAAATGTTTGGTCGATTTAATGATGTGTCAAATCGGGTCTGCAAAAACGGCCGTAGATTTATTTTGCGGCACCGGTACATTTACAAAACCGTTGATTAATGCAGGTCTGAAAGTAATGGGTTATGATTCTGAAGCGGACAGTGTTGCTGCCTTGGGGGCATTTGGCAAAGTACGTGATCTATTCCGCAATCCTTTATTGCCCGATGAATTTGATGGCATTGATTTAGTGGTTATCGATCCGCCACGTGCAGGGGCTAAAGCTCAAACAGATAATCTGAAATTAACTTGCGTGCCGAAAATCATTATGATTTCGTGCAATCCGTCAACTTGCGCTCGAGATGTAAAAACTTTGCTTGACAATGGCTGGCATCTTGAAAAAGCAACGCCCGTTGACCAATTTACCTATTCAAACCATGTGGAATTGGTATGCGCCTTATCCAAATAAAAACGCAATTAAAAGGCTATTCCCGACGCTCTTAAAGCGTATAAAATGCTCAGATGTACCGGATAGTAAATATAAAAAAACCATTTATTATGAATATACCTTTTGACCGAACCTTTGGAGTTATTCATCAATAAAATGCCGGTCGTTATGATTGAAACGGAAGCCTGTGCACATGCCGTTGGGTTAATCAGCCCCCCGAAGATAAGCGCCAAACCGACAAATAACGGCGTTTTATATTTGAAAAAACCATAAAGCGACAACAAATAGCAAAAACCGAATATACTGTAATCCATTCCGAAAGAAACGGCAAAACAATATATAAAGATTAAAATTCGAAAAACATTCTTCAAAAACGTTGTTTGAAAGAATAAAGAATCTTTCCCGAGCAACCAAATGCAAGCGACCGCCACGAAAAAAGTCCATAAAATATTAAGCGGGGATTCGTTTTGCAAAATCAAAACCACAGAGGTTATCAAACCGAACAAAAACAACCGGACAAAGTATTTCACATAACATTGCTTTTTAAATAAATGGAGCATGATTAAATACGAAAAAATGGGAAATGCCGTTCGCCCAATTAAGGTCAACGGCTCATAAGCAGATTCAAATATGATTTTTCCGACATGAGCCAATGTCATGGCCGCCAAAGCGGTTAATTTCAAATAATCTTGATTAAAGTGTAAATATTTTTTCATTTTTTTCTTTCAAACAGTAATTATTATACAACATTCGGTCATTTTTATACAACATTTTTTTCCCACCATTTGACAAACACATATATAAAACCGTATGTAAACTTACGTACATGTGTATGTTTTTTAATTGACAAAACATATTTAAATATGTAAAATACATACAGATATGTTTCCCGGAGGTATAAATGTCCAGCAATAAATGCAAAATTACAGCTCAAGGTAAATTATCAGACGGTTCCCCAAATCCGATTGATGTACACGTGGGTTCACGCATTCGGTTGCGCCGAGCAATTTTGGGGCTCAGCCAAGAAAAATTGGCTGAAGAGTTGGGCATTACTTTTCAACAGGTTCAAAAATATGAACGCGGTTTAAATCGTGTCGGTGCCAGCCGTTTATGGCATTTGGCTCGTGTTTTGGGTGTTAGTGTCAATTTCTTTTATGACAATTTCGATGAAGATACTCAAGAAAAAATGTCTGTTTTTTCATCACCGACCATGCTTTCTTTCGCCGAAGATCCGGCTCCGATATATGAACGCGATATATTGAGTCGCAAAGACGTATTGGAATTGGTACGCCACTACATTCGAATTAATGATCCGAAAATTGCCAAAAACGTTTTGGATTTGGTTAAATCCATTTCATCAGAAAGTTCGGATAAAGAAGATTAATCAATCCCCATCAGGATTTTTATTTCGTTTGACAACCGATCTGTCGTCCAAGGCGGATCGAAGGTCAGTTCTACCGTTATTATTCCCGTTCCCGGAACGGAAGCGACGGCGTTTGCCACCATTGCCGGCATTTCCCCGGCAATCGGACAGGTCGGCGATGTTAACGTCATCACGATTTTAACATCCCCGTTTTCCGACCGGTTTAATTCATAAATCAATCCCAAATCATAAACGCTTAAAAACAATTCAGGATCTTGAACGGCACGCAAAGCAGAAACAATATCTTCTTTCGAAGCTTTCGGTATTCCTTTTCCTAACGGCGCCCCGACCACGGCACGATAGGTTAAATTCACCGAATTATCTTGCAATATATCCGAACCCGCAATCATATTATCGGCATTATATTCGTTAAAACCTGCGGTCGTATCGGAAACTTGTACGGTGTCGACATTCGTTCGTTCAGATGCTTTTGACAATTCCGTACCATGGTGCAAAAGGTCAACAACAGATGTATCTTTTTCTGCAGACATTTCGGACTTTTTGCCAATTGCGGCTAATTCCGTTTCAGACAGGGTCACTTTTTCTAAATCTTGAGATTCTAACTTCATTTTCAAACCCTTTTAAAAAAATGAAAGAGCTTTTTTCAAAGCCATTATAAACAATTCAACATCTTTTTGCGTATTATAAATGCCGAAAGAAACACGTACGGAAGCGGTTTTGCCGAAACATTCATGTATCGGCATGGCACAATGATGCCCGACACGGATACAAATATTTTGTTTTGCCAACACAAAAGCCAAGTCATTCGGATGTATCCCTTTAATATTAAAGGAAACAATTCCTGATTTTTCTGCCGTTCCCAACAAGTCGACATGGGGAATTTTTCTAAGTTCATCCATTAAAATATCCGTCAAAGTTTGTTCATATGAAGCAATTTTTTCCATGCCGATTGCGTGGATATATTCAATGGCAACCCCCATACCGGCAACTTCGACAAAAGGAGTGGTTCCCGCCTCTAACCGTGCGGGCAATTCGGCAAAAGTCGTTTTTTGAACGGTTACTTCTTTTACCATATCGCCGCCGAATTGATAAGGGGGCAAATTTTCCAAAGCTTGCCGTTTGCCGTACAAAACACCCGTTCCCGTCGGACCGTATATTTTATGCGATGAAAAAACGAAAAAATCCGAATTAAGGTCTTCAACATCAACGGGCATATGGGCAATGCTTTGCGCCCCGTCGACCAAAACAAGCGCACCCGCTTGATGCGCCAAATCGGTTATTTGTTTCACGGGGTTAACCACTCCCAATACATTCGACAATTGCGTTACGGCAACCATCTTTGTACGCGGTGATAATTTCAATTGAAAATCTTGCATGTCTATTCGGCCATCACTTAAAACACCAAAAACTTTGAATGTAGCACCGCTTTTTAAGCAAACCTGTTGCCAAGGAACAAAATTGGCGTGATGTTCCGCTATCGAAACCAACACTTCATCACCGGGTTTTAAAGACTGAGCGATACCGCCGGCGACCATATTAATCGCATCCGTTGCCCCTTTTGTAAAAATAATATTCCCGGGTTGTGTCCGAATAAAATCGGCAACCCTTTGACGCGTTTTTTCATAAAGATTTGTTGCATGAACGGCTAATGAACATGTCCCGCGATGAATATTGGAATAACTTGTTTCGTAAAAATCATTCATGGCACGTAAAACAACACGCGGCTTTTGAGCCGATGCCGCCGAATCAAGATATATCAAATCGGAGTTGTCAAATATCGGAAAATCTTTTTTATAGGGCCAAACCGTTTGCGTTTTTTCTTGCATTGTTTCTCCTTATCGAACATAAAAAAATACGCATGTTCAAAATCAATTTTTGCAGCAACATTTCAAATCCGCAATTAATCTTTTTCCGATACATTTTCCGACATCCAATCATCAATAATTTCATCCCACGCGTCGGGCAACAAATCCGACAAGTAAGCCTTTAATAAAATCTTTTGAGCTGTCGTTTTATCTATCCCGCGCGTTTGCAAATAAAATAATTGATTTTCATCAAGAGCACCGATGGCCGATCCGTGAGAACATTTCACATCATCGACAAAAATTTCCAATTCGGGCGTAACTTTAACCAATGCATTTTCGGATAATAAAATGCCTCTGTGGTTCAAAAAACCTTCGCATTTTTGACTGTCTTTGCGCATACGGATGACGCCGTTCAAAACCAATCGGGCCCGATCCGTCAAAACACCTTTGACATTGTGATTCGATAGTGTATTTTTATGTTCATGTATCACTTCAATATTTATATTGTACTTATTGTTTTTATTGGATAAATATACAACACTTACATCGCATTTTGATTGATTGCCAACCAATAAAATTTTCAATGACAAATCGCCGAGCATATGTAAAATTTTAGCTTCAAAAACAGTATTTTCGGGTACGACAATTTCGTTAACACCCTCTTTCAGAGGCGTATCGGACAAAACGCCGTTCATACCAGCCATGCATAAATTATTTATAGCTTTCATACCCTTTTTCTTCCAATTTTAAAGCCAAATTTTTATCCCCGGATTCAACAATTCTTCCATCGACCATAATATGCACGTAATCAGGTTCGATATAATCAAGCAATCGTTGATAATGTGTAATAATCAAAAAGGACCGTTTGGGTTCGCGCATCACGTTAATGCCCGTTGACACAACACGCAACGCATCAATATCAAGGCCGGAATCCATTTCATCCAATATACAAAAATCGGGTTCCAAAAAGGCCATTTGAAATGTTTCCATTTTCTTTTTTTCACCGCCGGAAAAGCCGACATTGACGGGGCGTTTAAGCATTTCGTCCGTAATACCCAGCGCATTGGCACGTACTTTTAATTTTTTCATAAAAGTAACGGCATCCAATTCCGATTTGCCCAAAAACTTCATTTTCGCATTCATGGCCGTTTTCAAAAATAATGCCGTCCCGACACCGGGTAATTCGGTCGGATATTGGAAAGCCAAAAAAATCCCGCTGTTAGCCCGTTCATCGGGTGTCATTCCAAGAACATTTAACCCTTTGAAATAAATTTCGCCGCCGGTTATCTCATAAGCCGGATGTCCCGCAATAACATTCGACAGCGTACTTTTGCCCGATCCGTTCGGCCCCATGATTGCATGAATTTCGCCTTCATTAACCGTCAAAGAAAAATTCTTCAAAATTTCTTTTTTCCCGACCCGTGCACATAAATTTTTAATTTCTAAAAATGCCATATTAATCATCCAATCTTGCTTTAACTTTTTCCAATTTCAACGGAATATGTTCGGCAACCTGATCATGAATACCGAAAATATATTTCAATTGGTCCAACATAATTTCCACATCGGCCGTTTCATCTATGATTTCATTCAAATTTTCCTTACCGCGATTGATGTTTTTTAAAATTTCTTTCTGCAATTCGCTCATTTCTTCCAATACCATTAAAAGCTGGGCATGTTTTCCCCATTTATGTATCGCTTTTTTTAAAATTTCTTCTTCAACAATCATCCGATACTCCCCTCCAAATTGATACCAATCAGCTTTTGTGCTTCGACAGCAAACTCCATGGGCAATTTTTGCATGACTTCACGGCAAAAACCGTTTACAATCAATCCGACCGCCTGTTCCGCATTCAAACCGCGCGCCTGTGCATAAAATAATTGCTCTTCCGATATTTTACTGGTAGTTGCTTCATGTTCGATAACAGCCGTTTTATTGGCACACGCCATAACGGGTATTGTGTGGGCGCCGCATTTATCGCCAATCAACATACTGTCACATCTGGATACATTCCGTGCCCCCGTTGCCCCTTTTTTGATATCGACCAATCCGCGGTAAGTTTGATTTGAAAAACCGGCCGAAATGCCTTTTGAAATAATGGTCGAGCTGGAATTTTTTCCGATATGAATCATCTTTGTGCCGGTATCGGCCTGTTGACGATGATTGGTCAAAGCCACGGAATAAAATTCACCTATCGAATTTTCGCCCTTCAAAATACAACTCGGGTATTTCCAAGTAATCGCCGATCCCGTTTCAACCTGTGTCCACGACAATTTGGCGTTGTTGTGACAAAGCCCGCGCTTGGTAACGAAATTATAAATGCCGCCCTTGCCGTCTTTATCACCCGGATACCAATTTTGGACCGTGGAATATTTAACTTCGGCATTATCCGATACAATAATTTCCACCACGGCGGCGTGCAGTTGATTTTCGTCGCGCCTCGGAGCCGTACAACCTTCCAAATAACTGACATAACTGCTCTCTTCCGCGACAATCAAAGTTCGTTCGAATTGACCGGAATTTTTGGCATTGATTCGGAAATAACTGGACAATTCCATCGGAGATTTCACACCTTTCGGTATATAAACAAAAGAACCGTCCGAAAAAACGGCACTGTTAAGGCATGTAAAAAAATTATCCGTATACGGCACGACAGATCCCAAATACTTTTTTACCAATTCGGGATAATCGCGAATCGCTTCGGATATCGAACAAAATAAAATACCCTGCTCTTTCAGCTTGGCTTTATACGTCGTTGCCACCGACACACTGTCAAAAATGGCATCAACCGCCACAACACCGGCCAAAGCTTTTTGTTCCTCAAGCGGAATACCGAGTTTTTTATACGTATCCACAATCTGAGGATCAACTTCATCCAAACTTTTCGGCGCTTCTTTTTGTTCCGGCGCAGCATAATAATAAATACTTTGATAATCAATCGGGGGATAATCCAACTTGCCCCAATGCGGCTCTGCCATCGTCAACCAATGCCTGTACGCTTTCAACCGCCATTCAAGCAACCAGGCGGGTTCGTTTTTCTTTTCGGAAATAAAGCGAATCACGTCCTCATTCAAACCCATCGGTGCCGTTTCTGACGAAACAGAGGTTTCGAAACCGTACTTATAGCTTTGCGAAGCTAAGTTTTCTATATCGTTTTGTGAACTTTTCATTTTATGCCTTCATTTTTCTAAAATGGCAAATTTTTCAAAAAAAGTCAAGAAAAAGCATTTTTTTGCTTGTATTCGGGTCAAAATATCGCTAATCTAGGTACATATAGGAAAATAGGAGATTTTTAAAATGGTCGAAGGCGGAAATTTTTTCCCGGTTGTACAAGGTTTTTTCTTTACAACAACCTTACTGTTTATTTTATTGTCTTTAGTCCTTATGAACCGTGTGAAACATTTGCGTCGAAAATTATCCGACACGATTGAAACGCTGGCAATTAAAAATAAGGAACTTGAAGACATAAAAAAATCTTCTGCCGGCATATTGGATTCTTTTATTCCGGAAACCTCCAAAAGCATTATTTTATCCATTGATCCGAATGAACGTATCATTGATGTAAACGATTACGCCGAAGAAATTTATGGCTATTCGAAAGAAGAATTAATCGGCAAAAACATTTTCGATACGATTTTCCCAAAGCCTGACAAAAAAAATTCGTTGCAAGCAAACATTATATCGCGCATTTTTGCCAACCCGAAAATGTATGTGGAAAGCGAAACTCCGAATATAAAAAAATCAGGCGAAAAATTTTGGGTTTCATGGACCAACCGTGTCATCTATGATGACAAAGGCATGCCTGTAGAAATCCGTTCGGTCGGTTTTGATATTACAAAACGGAAAAAATTAGAAGAGGAATTGCACTTTTTGGCTTCTGTAGATCCGCTTACGGGCGTTTTAAACCGTCAGGCACTTTTAGAAGTAGGTGCCACGGAACTCAGCCGTGCCAATCGATACAACCGCCAATTGGCCGTTGTTATTATGAAATTAAACTACTATCACGGCATGGGCAATTCCGATTCGGACAGTTTCAGCGATGAATCCTTACAAGGAATGGTTGCGGTATGTCGAAAAGCGATACGGGATTCCGATTATCTCGGCCGTATCAGCGATGTTGAATTCGCTTTAATTTTACCCGAAACCCCGCCGGAAAATGCCGTTTTCTTAGCCGAACGATTAAAACAACGCATTCAAGAAAAGAATTTGCAATCGGCTTCGGGTTCTTTTGTCACGGCGACTTTCGGCGTAACGGGACGCACCAGCAAAGATGATTCGATTGACACGCTTTTATTACGCGCCTTGCAAGCATTGCAACAGGCCGAAAAGACTTCAAAAAAAAATGATTTAATGAAACCCCCGAAAAAGAAAGGTTAATATATGCAGGAAATTATTTTACATAACAATCTTCTGCAAGTCGGAATTTTACCGGAACTCGGAGCTTCTTTATCCTTTATGAAATTTAAGGATATTGATATTTTGCGCCCGATGGATATAAAAAATACTTCATTGGATTCCAACAGTGCTTCCATGTTTTTGATGTTACCTTTTTGCGGGCGCATTCGCGGCGGCAAATTCGTATATTGGGGAATAACTCGAAAAATGAAAAAGAACCAAGCCGGAATTCAAGATCCTATTCACGGTGACGGTTGGAAAAGCAAATGGACGGTTACCAAACAATCTGATACAAGCGTTACGCTCAATATGTCTCATGACAAAGATGAAGGTTTTCCGTTTTCTTATGATGCTGAGGTAACCTATACATTGGATGGTGCCGAATTAAAGGTCGAAACAACTTTGACAAACAATGCCATCTTGCCGATGCCTTGCGGCATGGGTATACATCCGTTCTTTACAAAAACTAAAGATATGGAATTGAAATTCACATCAAAAATGGTTTGGGCCAATGAATCCGACCCGATTTTCGATCGCCCTTATCCGACCCCCGAAGATTGGCAATTCAAAGACGGCAAACCCATTAAATCGGCAGTATTTGATACATGTTTCGGCGGTTTTAACGGCAAAGCCGAAATTAAATATCCATCGCTCGGTTATAAAATTAAAATACAAGCGGATGAACAGTACGGGCATGCGGTTTTATATTCGCCGAAAGGGAAAGGTTTTGTTTGTCTCGAACCATGTACAAATGCCAGCAACGCTTTTAATTTGGCGGCTAACGGCGTAATCGGAACCGGTATTAACAGTATCGGCAAAGATCAATCCATTACCGGCTGCGTAAGTATTAAAGTAGAGGAAGAATAACATAATTTTCCCCCTTTATTAACTTAAATTAAAGGGGGATATTTCATACAAAAAGGATGAGAAATGAACTTTAACCATAAGGAAGCTTAGCAGCGTTGTCAGCGAAAAGATTAGCTGAAGTGGTTAAAATACATGTTGTAAAATAAAGATAATATGATGAAGGAAAAACAGGAATGAACAACACATTTACTAAAATTGTTACAACCGTGGGACCGGCAACTGCCGGGGAAAATATGATTCAAGCTTTGGCAAAGGCCGGCGCAAATGTTTTCCGTTTAAATTTCAGTCACGGCGATTATGATTTTCATGAAGCAAATTTTAAAGCTATCCGCAAAATGTCAGAAGAAACAAAAACGCCTTACGGCATTATGTGTGATATGCAAGGTCCGAAATTACGCGTCGGGAACTTTGAAAATAATAAAGTCAAATTAAATGTCGGCCAATCGTTTCGTTTAGACATGGATGATAAATTGGGCGATGAAACGCGTGTTTCTTTGCAACATCCCGAAATTTTTGCCGTATTGAAAAAAGGTATGTCGTTATTACTTAACGACGGGCAAATCAGATTGGTTGTTGATGATTTTGGTAAAGATTACGTCAACACAACGGTTGTTGTCGGCGGCATTTTATCAAATCATAAAGGGGTTAATGTCCCCGATGTGGTATTGCCGATTTCAGCATTAACGGAAAAGGACAAAAAAGATTTGGAATTTTCGCTTAAAATGGGCGCGGATTGGATTTGCCTTTCCTTTGTCCAAAAACCCGAAGATGTTTTAATGGCCCGCCAATTAATCGGCGATAAAGCCGGCATTTTGGTAAAAATCGAAAAACCTTCCGCTTTGAAATATTTGGAAGAAATCGTTGATTTGGCCGACGGCGTAATGGTTGCACGCGGCGACTTGGGCGTGGAATGCCCCGTTGAAACCGTACCGGGCATTCAAAAACGCATCATCGAAACATGTCGTCGTGCCGGAAAACCTGTCGTCGTCGCAACTCAAATGTTGGAAAGCATGATTTTGGCTCCCGTCCCGACACGTGCGGAAGTATCGGACGTAGCAACGGCGGTTTATGACGGTGCGGATGCCGTTATGTTATCGGCCGAAACAGCTATGGGCGATTTTCCGATTCAAGCTGTTTCAATGATGAAAAGCATCATAGAAAAAACACAAAAAGACGAATATTATAAAAAATTAATGGAAGCATCTTCTATGCCGCCGGATCATACCATTGCCAGCGCCATTACTTCTGCCATTCGCCCAATGATTAAAGTATTGGATAAACCGTCTTGTGTTATCAGCTATTCCGTATCGGGCAAAACAACGCTCAGAACGGCTCGTGAACGCCCGATGTTGCCGATTATCAGTATGACCGTAAATGAACGCGTTGCCAACAAATTGGCCATTGTTTGGGGTGTAAATTCAATCGTAACCGACAGTTTAAAGGATTTATCCGAAGTAACACCGGTCGCGTTGGAACATGCAAAGGAATTAGGCTTAGCCGAACCCGGCGATGAAGTCATCATTACGGCCGGCATTCCGTTTGCTCAAAAGGGAAATACAAACATTATCCATATTGCGCAAGTTAAATAAAATTGCAAAGGCCTAAAAAAAACTCTCTCTTAATTTTTTAGAGAGAGTTTTTTTTAGGCCCATATTTTTAAATTACAACAAAACGGATTCCGAAGCGGCCGCTTTTATAAATGATTTGAACAACGGATTTGCTTTCCCGGGCCTTGACGTAAATTCCGGATGAAATTGACCGGCAATAAAAAATTTATGTGTCGGAATTTCAATAATTTCGGGCAATAAACCGTCAGGCGATATTCCGGACAACATAACCCCTTTTTCGGCCAATTTTTCGGCATAAGCAATATCCATTTCGTAACGGTGCCTGTGGCGTTCAAAAATTTGCTTTTGCCCGCCGTATACTTTTTGTGCCAAAGAACCGTCCTTCAAAATACATGGATAAGCGCCCAAACGCATCGTCCCGCCCAAATCCGTGTTATCCGTCCGTATATGTTTCACGCCGTCTTGTTCCCAAATGGTCATTTTGGAAATAACGGGCGTTCCTTCTTCCATGAATTCAGCGGAAGTTGCATTTTCAATCCCGACCAAATGGCGGCATGCTTCAATAACGGCCATTTGCATGCCCAAACAAATGCCGAAAAACGGCACATTGTTTTCTCGTGCATATTGAATGGCACGGATTTTTCCTTCCACCCCGCGCGATCCGAAACCACCCGGCACCAAAATACCTGCGTACGGTTTTAAAGTGTTCTTTAATTCTTCATCCGTTGAATTTTCCAATTTTTCCGATTCAATCCAAGAAATTTTAACTTTAACATTATTTTCAATACCGGCGTGATTCAATGCTTCCCGCAACGATTTATACGCATCGAGCAAACCGCAATACTTTCCGACAACGGCAATTTTAACTTCCCGTTCAAAATGCGAAACCGTTTCAATGATGTCTTTCCATTTTTTTAAATCCGGTTCATCAGATGTTTCAAGCATTCCGAAATGTTTTAAAACTTGAGTATCCAATCCTTGTTCATGGTAAGTCATTGGGATTTTATAAATATTGTCCACATCCAAAGCAATAACAACATCATCGGGCGCAACATTGCAAAATAAAGCAATCTTGCGACGTTCTTCCGCCCCGAGCATCATTTTGCTGCGGCACAACAGGATATCGGGTTGAATCCCCGCCTCCAACAACGTGCGAACGGCTTGTTGCGTCGGTTTTGTTTTTAATTCACCCGCCGTTTCGATATACGGCAACAATGTCAAAAAGACAATACAAACATTTTCGCGTCCGACATCGTTAGCAAATTGGCGAATCGCTTCCAACATTAAAACGCCTTCCATATCGCCGACCGTACCGCCCAATTCATACAAAACGAAATCTTCCGTCACATCAGAACGGATAAAATCTTTGATTTCGTTTGTCACATGCGGGATGGCTTGTACCGTCGCGCCCAAATAATCGCCGTGACGTTCCTTTTGCAAGACATTAAAGTATATACGACCGCCCGAAATACTGTCCGTTTTGCGGCAATCAACATCCGTAAAACGTTCATAGTGCCCCAAATCCAAATCCGTTTCGGCCCCATCGTTTGTGACAAAAACTTCACCGTGTTGATAAGGCGACATCGTACCGGGATCAACATTCAAATACGGATCCATTTTGCGCATACGAACGGAATATCCGCGAGATTTTAACAACGAACCAATAGCTGCCGAAGCGATGCCCTTCCCCAATGAAGAAACAACGCCGCCCAAGATGAACACATATTTTGTCATGAAACTTCCCTTTTTTTAATAATACAGAACCGTTTTGGTTCACCGCCCGAAAAATCCGACTTTAAAAGTAGTACTTTACTTCTATAAAAAAAGCCCTAAAAAGGCAAGGAAAAAAGGTTTGATTTTTGCAATTAAATTTCTTGACTTTTGATATAAAGATATGCTAAAAGAGATATTCCATAGCCGCTGTAGCGTAGTGGTAGCGCACCTCCTTGGTAAGGAGGGGGTCGTGGGTCCGATTCCCACCAGCGGCACCATAAAACAAAGCCCCGTTTATCGGGGCTTAATTTTTTGATATATATCTGTTTGAAAAAACAGGACCTTCAACGAATTAAAATTAAAGAGATAAAAAAATGATATCGGGAAATATCCTATTTCACGGCAACCCTAAATAAACAAAAAAGACAAATATATTATCCCCTGCCCCCGTTTTTTGGCAGATGAACCTTTTTGCCGGTTAAAAGATTACCTTGCCTTAATACCGATTTATTACGATTATATTCTTCAGTTATTTCTTTTAATTCTTTATCTGTTGGGACAACGGCAAAATAGAGGCGACCGTTTTTCTTAACAATTTCCAATCGGTCAGCAAATACATCTTTTATATCTTGATATACCTTTAGCTTAGTTTCATCATCCTTAAATTGAAATAAAAGTTTATTATCCTGTTTATCATAATACACAAAACAGTTTATCAACAAATTTTTATAATCTTGATGAATCTTGTTATCATTACGCGGATAAGCTTTTTTATATTCATCCGTCAACACTTTTCCCATTTCTTTCATCGGGACGAAAGTCACATTCGGATATGCTTTTTGTAATTTTTCAATATGTTCGTATAAAGGAACATTCACGGCCACATATTTTATTCCACCTTCAATTATCGGTTTATCAATCTGACCGACAAGGACAAACAAACCGTTTTTATAAGCTGCACCGGAAGAAGTTCCGAAAGCCGCCCCCAAAAGCGCCCTTTCATCATCGGGTATTTCATAAGGAGCCGTATAAAAAGGTTTATCGGAATTTATACCGTTTTTTAAAAAATTATCCAATGTTTGGATTTGTTCTTCAAAATTTCCTTTAGCTATACCGTGAGCATCAAAATGCTTGCCGATTACCCCGTCAATCGGATGTATGCGGCTTTCCATAAACATCTCATCATTTACGCCGTTTTTTTTCCCGATAACTCTGCCCGTTTCATCAAAATGAAAAACAATTTCGCGGGCTATGGATTTTATTTCAGACAAGGTAAGTCCCATTTTATATCCTTTAATTAAAAAATAATCGGATTACATAAACCATCAATTTCGGGTATTGTACCACATAATTGAAAAATTGTCAACTTATACCTTGACAAATTTTTTCTATAAGTCATAATCTTGACATAACATTTTATTAAAGGAGTATGTCATGCGCGCAATTTTAAACGCTTTAGTCATTTTGATGGTGTTTAAAGGGTTGGAATATTTCTTTTTTACAAATTGGGTCAAAAATTATGTTGCCCAAAATATTATCGAAGCAAAACCCGAAAAATTAAAATGGTGCGGGTTGTTGATGATAATCGTCGGATTAACGTTATATTTTTGTTTTGTCCGTTATATTCATTAATGTTTTAAATTTTAAGCCCCGCTGTCGCAGGGCTTTTATGTTTTTAATCTTCAAGAGCGATATCATCAAAAATCAACGGAATTTTCTTTTTAAATTCAACCAAAAGCTTTTTCATAATGGATTGAACCGTCGGGTGGGCAGCCTTGGCCGTACGCAATTTAAAAATATGACGCCATTCACGCAAATTTGCTGTCATAATAACCGAAGCCGCCGTTGAATGAGGCAACATCATACGACACACATCGGCTTTATACCCCATATCGGACAATGCATTGTAATTTTTTTCAATCGTTTCCATGGTTTGAAACCATAAATCATATTCGGGTGTTCCTTTTTGCAAAACAGGCGGTTCCATAACGGTCAGTTCTCCGCCGAATTTTCCTTTGGAATAATTGCAATAGCGCGTACTTTCAATGGCAAAACTGGCAATGCGGTGACGCGTTAAATCCTTATACACACCGATATCCGTCAATAACCGAACCGTAACGGCAAAATGTTCCAACATGGCTTCATGCTTCAGTTCAATGATTTTTTTAATCATTTTTTCGGCAGATCCTTGTTCAATTTTATCTTCGCTTTTATAACAGTTGCGAATACATAATTCCAAATGCTTTAAAATCGCATCTCCGTCAAGAGGCGTCATAATTTCAACGGCTTCGGAAACAACTTTAACCATATCGGAAACTCCTTTATTTTAAGATAAAATTTTCGTATTGAGTGTCGTTTAAATACGCTCTTTTGTCAAGGAAAAAACAATTAAATTTTTAAATTGCAAAAAAACAAACGTATATAAACATTTTTAAACACTCTGTGCTTGATTTTTAATCCAAAAGCAGGTAAGATAAGCCTATCCGTTTTTTAATCAAAGGAAATGACTATGCTGGAAAAAACTTTTAATCCGCAAGATGCGGAACCGAAAATTGCGAAAAAATGGGAAGATTCCGGGCTTTTTGCCGCCGATCCCCAATCCAATAAACCGCCGTTTTGTATTGTGATTCCACCACCGAATGTGACGGGCGTGTTGCATATGGGACATGCACTTAACTATTCCATGCAGGATGTTTTGTGCCGTTATAAGCGGTTGAAAGGTTTCGATGTACTGTGGCAACCGGGATTGGATCATGCTGGCATTGCAACCCAAATTGTTGTGGAACGCGTTCTGGCGAAAGACGGAATTTCCCGCCATGATTTGGGGCGTGAAAAATTTATTGAACGCGTATGGCAATGGAAAGAAGAATCCGGCGGGCAAATCGTCAAGCAATTAAAGGCTTTGGGGGCTTCCGCCGATTGGTCGCGCGAACGTTTTACAATGGACGAAGGCTTATCAAAGGCCGTACGCAAAGTATTTGTAAAGATGTATAAAGACGGCTTAATTTACAAAGATAAACGTTTGGTCAACTGGGATTCCAAATTGCAAACGGCCGTTTCGGATTTGGAAGTGATGCAAAAAGAAACCGTCGGCAAAATGTGGTATATGAATTATCCGGTTGAAGGGATGGCGGATACCTTTATTACCGTTGCCACAACGCGCCCCGAAACATTTTTCGGCGATACAGCCGTTGCGGTCAGTGCCGAAGACGAACGCTACAAACATTTAATCGGCAAAAATGTCATCTTGCCGATTATCAACCGCCCTATTCCGATTATTGCCGATGAACACGCCGACCCCGAAAAAGGAACCGGTGCCGTGAAAATTACGCCGGCGCATGACTTCAACGACTTTGAAGTCGGCAAACGCCATAATTTGGAAATGATTAACATTTTGGATGTTCACGCCAGATTAAATGAAAATGTGCCCGCGGATTTCCAAGGATTAACAACGATGGAAGCCCGCGCTTTGGTCTTGGAAAAAATCAAAGAATTGGGATTATTGGTAAAAATTGAAGATAATCCGATGACAATTCCGTACGGCGACCGCACAGGCGTTGTGATTGAACCGTATTTGACCGACCAATGGTTTGTTGACACAACCGAAATCGGACGACAAGCTTTAGAAGCTGTCGAACAAGGCAAAGTCAACGTTTATCCGGAAAATATGAAAAACACATATTATGAATGGATGCGCAATTTGCAACCGTGGTGTATTTCACGTCAATTATGGTGGGGACACCAAGTGCCGGTATGGTACGGTCCCGACGGGGAAATTTTCTGTGAAGAAACCGAAGAATTGGCTAAAGCGCAAGCAAAAAAACATTATGGCAAAGAAGTTTCTTTGCACCGTGATACGGACGTGCTTGATACGTGGTTTTCATCGGGTTTATGGGCATTTTCAACGCTTGATTGGCCCGATATTGACAGCATTTATCTGAAAAAATACTATCCGACCTCTGTCTTGATTACGGGTTTTGATATTATTTTCTTCTGGGTGGCACGCATGATGATGATGTCGCTTTATAACATGAAAGAAATTCCGTTCAAAGATATTTGTTTCCACGGTTTGGTTCGTGATGAAAAGGGCCAAAAAATGAGCAAATCCAAAAACAACGGTATAGATCCGTTGGAAATGATTCATAAATACGGCGCCGATGCTTTGCGTATGAGCTTGCTGGTCCAAGCCGGTTCCGGACGGGATGTGCTGATCGGCGATTCGCGCGTGGAAGCTTATCGAAATTTCACGACGAAAATTTGGAATGCGGCCCGTTTTACGGAAATGAACGGTGCCATCATGGCGAAAGATTTCAATCCGGCAAAAGTCAAGTTGCCGATAAATGCTTGGGTTATAACAAAATTGTCCGAAGCCGAAAAAGCTGTTTCCAAAGCGATAGAAACATATTCAATCAATGAAGCATCTCAAAGCATTTACCATTTCATTTGGGGTACCTTCTGTGATTGGTATTTGGAAATGAGCAAGCCGATTTTCTATGGTGACAATGAAGAAGATAAGACGGAAACGCGTTCGACGATGGCTTTCGTTTTTGAAAAAATGATTACACTTTTGCATCCGTTCATGCCGTTTATTACCGAAGAATTATGGGCAAATACCGGCAACCGCGACACCATGTTAATGGCAAGCACGTGGCCCGAATTGGCGTCTTTTGAAAACAAAGATGCCGCCGATAAGATTGATTGGGCTATTGAATTAATCGGTTCGGTTCGGTCTTTGCGCGCCGAAATGGGCATTTCTGCAAGTGCCAAAATTGCGTTGAAGATTCAAGATGCCGACACGAAACAAAAAGGGTTGATTCAAAGCCTGACAAACGTTATTCATTTTATGGCTAAAATTGAAAGTATCGAATTTGTCGATGCGCCCGTCAAAGGTTCCGTTTCAACCGTATACGACGGTATGATTATTATGATTCCTTTGGACGGATTAATTGATGTTGCCAAAGAAAAAGAACGCTTAAGCAAAGAAATGGATAACTTGAAAGGTTTTATTGAACGTTCAAAGGCACAACTTGCAAATGAAGCCTTTGTGTCAAAAGCGCCCGAAAAAATCATCAACGAGCGTAAAAAGGCCTTGAACGAAGCAGAGGAAAACTTTGCAAAACTGGCTGAAGCTTATAAGCGTTTAGCTGATTTATAAAATATAAACAAGGCAACATGAAATCGTGTTGCCTTGTTTATTTCAGAACGGAAATTTCAGTATGGATAATGAACTTTGCCGAATTATTCAAACCATCGGTGATTTTAAACAATTATTTCGCAGCGGTTGGATGCAACGCAACTGCTTATGCCGAGAATCCGTTGCGGACCATTCTTGGGGATTGTCTTTTTTGGTAATGATGTATGCACCGAAATATTTGGATATTCTTAAATGTTTAAAATTAAGTGTAATTCATGATTTGGGAGAAATCGAAATCGGCGATATCACACCGCAAGACGGCATTTCCGATGATGAAAAAAGAAGATGTGAAACCGCTGCAATAAAAAAACTATCATTTCATTTAAACAAATCCGATATTTTATCCTTATTTGAAGAATTGGAAGCACAACAAAGCGAAGAAGCTCAATTTGTGAAACAACTGGATAAAATCGAAGCTGTTTTGCAAGCACATTATTTTGTCAAGCACGGTTTTTTGGATTCATCCGTTTATCGGGAATTTTATGAAACCTCCAAAGATAAAATCCGTCTTCCTTACTTAAAGGAATTATTTAATCGAATTGCGCCGAACATGTAAATGGCGCACAAAATTATCCTATCCGTTTTTATTCTTGAATGATACACCGATTGGATACAAAAAGGAACCCGCCGGCGTAGTCGGCGGTTCTTCATTAACGCCTATAAGGCTGAT
>CAYPVK010000004.1:0-103943 GCA_964414185.1 uncultured Lactobacillales bacterium
ACTCTTATTTCAATCTTTTTTTTCGGGAATTTTCAGGAAAAATATAAAAAAATACAAAATCGAAATCAACTGACGCGGACATCTGTTTTTTTTATGAAATGGGGTCGACTTTTTTTTAGGGGGCGTGCCTTAGGGCTGGTTTCCCTTATGATATGGGGTGCGGATTGGACATGTCTTTTTATGAAATGAGACTGTTTTTTATACGAAAAAGGGAGCTTGACAGCCCCCTTTCTTTTACAACTTAATGTGAAAATCCTTATTCAGCAGATTTTGCAACTTTTTCCTTTGCAGGTTTCGCAGCGGCTTTTTTCGCTTTAAGTTCTTCCGCATCAGCTTCAACTTCAACGATTTTAGAACCTTTGCCTTTAGCTGTCACATCTTTGTCCACCAATTCAATGATAGCCATCGGTGCGCAGTCTCCGTAACGAAAACCGGCTTTCAAAACACGAACATAACCGCCTTGGCGATCTTTATAACGGGGGCCCAAAACGGCGATCATTTTTTCGACGGCCGCTTCATCACGCATGAAAGAAATCAAACCGCGACGAGCTGCCAAGTCGGCTTTTTTCGCTTTAGTGATTAACTTTTCAAAGACAGGGCTGAGTTCCTTAGCTTTGGGCAAAGTTGTTTTGATTTGTTCATGCATGGCCAATGACGTTGCCAAGTTTGCAAACATGGAACGGCGGTGTGCAATTTTTTTGTTTAATGTTCTTTTTTTAAACCCGTGACGCATTTTATTTTCCTTTCATATTTGAACCCGAATCGGCGGTTACGACCGCATACGGATAAAACTTGCCGATTCTACCTCAACTGCTTCACTGATTTTGAGAGAGGAATCGGACCTTCAAACAACTGAAGGATTTTCTTGCGGGAAACAACTTTAAAAAGCTGTTTCCCTTATTTATTAATTTTCGGTTTCAACCGTGGCAGATAAAGTTTCTAAATCTTCCGGTGGCCAACCTTCAACTTGCATTCCCAAATGCAAATCCATTCCGGCAAGCAATTCTTTGATTTCGTTCAAAGACTTACGGCCGAAATTAGGCGTTCTGAGCATTTCGGATTCCGTTTTTTGAACCAAGTCGCCGATGTAAATGATGTTGTCATTTTTAAGGCAATTGGCGGAACGAACTGACAATTCAAGTTCATCCACTTTGAGCAGAAGATTTTTGTTAAACGGCAATTCGGCAATTTTATCTTCGATTGTCGCTTCTTCGGGTTCTTCAAAGTTAATGAAACTTTTCAGTTGTTCTTGCAAAATTCTGGCGGCAAATGCAATGGCATCTTCCGGTTTGACAACGCCGTTTGTTTCAACCGTTAAGAACAATTTATCAAAGTCCGTACGGTTTCCGACACGAGCGTTTACAACGCGGTAGACGGCAGATTTGACCGGTGAAAAAATCGAATCAATCGGAATAATACCGATAGCGGCATCTTCGGAACGGTTTTTGTCGGCCGGTACATAACCTTTGCCCGTTGAAACAGTCATTTCAATATGAATGCTGGCATCTTTATCCAATGTGCAGATAACCAAATCGGGATTCATCACTTCAACGCTTTGATTTGTCGTGATTTGAGCAGCCGTTACAACTGCGGGACCCGTGGCATTCAAATAAATTTTTTGAGGTTGTTCGGAATCTACCTTTAACGCCAAAGATTTGATATTTAAAATAATATCCGTGACATCTTCGCGTACACCCGGAATGGATGAAAATTCATGCAACACTCCGTCAATTTTAATTGCCGTTACGGCACCGCCTTGCAAAGATGACAACAAAATCCGGCGTAACGCATTTCCCAAAGTATTCCCAAACCCGCGTTCCAACGGTTCAACGGCAACTGTCGCCTTAAAACCCGGAACTGATTGGTCAACCGTTAAATTAGTTGGTTTAATCAATTCTTGCCAGTTTTTTTGTATCATAATAAGATTCCTTTATAAAAAATGTCGAAAAAGGGGCCTGACAAACAGGCCAATCCCAGTCAAAATTAAATTAAACGCGACGACGTTTGCGGGGACGACAACCATTATGCGGCGTGGATGTAATATCTTTAATCGATGTTACCACCAAACCGGCAGCTTGGAAAGCACGCAAAGCTGATTCACGGCCGGAACCCGGGCCGACAACCAAAACATCAACTGTTTTAAGGCCATGCTCCATAGCTTTCTTGGCAGCGTCATCAGCTGCGATTTGTGCCGCATACGGCGTTGATTTGCGGGAACCTTTAAAACCTTTAAGACCGGCGGAAGACCAGGAAATCGTATTTCCTTGCGTATCCGTAATCGTTACCATCGTGTTGTTAAATGTGGAATTTACGTGAGCAACACCCACGGAAATATTCTTTTTAGCGCGGTTTTTAACTTTCGCTACTACTTTTTCTTTTGCCATTGTTCAAATCCTTAAAACTTATTTAGTTGCTTTTTTCTTACCGGCAATCGCAACGGCTTTACCCTTGCGTGTGCGCGCGTTTGTGTGTGTGCGTTGTCCGCGGACGGGCAAACCTTTGCGGTGGCGCAACCCACGATAGCACCCTAAATCCATAAGGCGTTTGATATTAAGCGAAACTTCACGACGCAAATCGCCTTCGACATGATATTTTTCGTCGATTAATTCGCGGATTTTTAAAGTTTCATCATCTGTTAAATCTGCCACACGTTTATTCGCCGGAATGCCGAGCGTTGTGACGATTTCTTCTGCTTTTTTACGACCGATGCCATAAATGTACGTCAAACCGATGACGGCCAATTTATTTGTCGGAATGTTTACACCTGCAATACGAGCCAAGGTAATTCTCCATTAAACCATTAAAAAATAATAACAAATCAATTCTTGTTAGATACACAAGACACTTAAACGAATGGGAATATTACAATAAAAGCCGTTTAATGTCAAGCCAAAAATCAATAACCTACTATTTTTCTTATTTTTTCACTAACAACGTCTATGGGTCCCGTCCCGTCGACGCACCTTAAGAGCCCCCTCTTTTCGTAGTAAGGTACCAGTGGAGCCGTTATTTCGCGGAAATTCCGAAGCCGTGAAACAACCGTTTCATAGGTATCGTCTTCTCTGCGAATAAATTCTTTATTCCCACAAACGTCGCATATGCCGAACACTTTTGTGGGCTTAAACCTTTCATGATAAAGCGTTTTGCAATTGGCGCATTGGAAACGACCGATAATACGTTCTATCACATAATCGTCAGGAACTTGCAGGTAGAGAACCGCATCCAAAGCCTGACCCAATTTTTTCATTTGACGCGATGCCAACATTTTATCCAAAGCTTTCGCCTGAGGAACCGAACGCGGCGATCCGTCAAGAATATAACCCTTCAGATTTTCGGGTTTTAAAAGCGTTTGTTTCATGATGTTAATCATGATTTTATCAGGAACCAAATTGCCTTTATCAATCAACTTTTTGATTTTCATGCCTTCTTTGGAACCCGATTCGGCTTCCAACCTTAACAAACTGCCGGTAGAAATGGCATTAATACCGAGTTTTTCCGACAAAATGGCAGCTTGAGTCCCCTTTCCGCTTCCCGGAGGACCTAATAAAACAATGTGCCGCAAAACTTCTTGAGACATTTCAAGTTCCTTACAATCGACCTTTAAGTTTAGCTTTTTTAATCAACCCTTCATATTGATGAGCAATCATATGAGATTGAACTTGGCTGGCCGTATCCATAATAACGGACACAACGATTAACAATGTCGTACCACCCAATACGAAGGGGATGTGGAAACTGGCAATTAAAAATTCGGGCAAAATACACAATATTGTTAAATAAGCAGCCCCCAAAACGGTCAAGCGCGTAATCACGTAATCTAAATATTCGGCCGTATTATGGCCCGGACGAATACCGGCAACAAACCCGCCTTGTTTTTTCAAATTATCCGCCGTTTCTTTCGGATTTGATTGGATACCCGTATAAAAGAAAGTAAAGAAAATAATCAAAAACGCAAACAAACCGATGTACAACCAATGCCCCGGCGTCAATAAAACAGCTAATTCATTGACAAAGTTTGATGTACTGTTTTTAGATGAAAATTGGACAATCGCAACTGGCACAGCTAACAAAGCCGATGCAAAAATCGGAGGCATAACACCCGTCGGATTAATTTTAAGCGGCAAATGCGAATTAGCTCCTTGCATCATACGGTTACCCATTTGACGTTTCGGATAATGGACAACAATGCGGCGTTGAGCGCGTTCAAACATAACAATTACGTACACAAGAGCAAATGCCATAGCTAACAACGCAATAACGACCCAAAACGAAATAGCCCCCGTACGGCTTTCTTCAAAAACGCGAGCAACAGCTCCCGGAATACCGGAAACAATACCGATCATAATAAGCAATGACGCACCGTTGCCGACACCGCGAGCCGTAATCTGTTCGCCAAGCCACACAACAAACATTGTACCGCCCAACAACGAAACAACCGTTGTCAATAAAAACATGCCTTGCGATTGCATAATAACGGCATTGGCGGCTAACAACGCCTGAGCCATGAAAAAGGCTTGGACGACGGTAATTAAAACCGTTAAATAACGTGTATACTGATTAATTTTGCGCATGCCGGATTCGCCCTCTTTTTTAAGGGCCATCAACGACGGAACGACAGAAGCGGCCAACTGAACAATAATCGATGCCGAAATGTAAGGCATGATATTCAAGGCCAAAATAGACATACGGGAAAGCGCGCCCCCCGTAAAGGCGTTAAACATCCCCAGCAAACCGCCGCTGTTTGACGAAAAGAAATCATGCAAAACATTGGGGTTAATACCCGGGAACGGCACATAAGTGCCCAAACGGAAAATAATTAAGGCTAAGAGAGTGAACAATAGCCTGTGTTGCAAATCCTTTGCTTTCGAAAAAGCGCCGAAATTCATGTTGGATGCCATTTTATCCGCAAGTGAAGCCATTATCCTCTCCCTTTAATCCTTAATTATTACCTGTTTATCCTAAATTTAAGCTTTTGCTTGTTTTTTAGATGTTTTTTGACCTTTAACCAACACTGTGGGTTGTTTCGGGCTTAAAACAACTTTACCGCCGGCGTCTTCAACGGCCTTTTTGGCTGTTTCGGATGCTCCGGCCACATTAACGGTCACTTTTGCCGTCAATGTCCCTTTGCCGAGCAAGCGTACGCCGTCTTTCATCGTTTTGATCACGCCGGCTTCCATTAAAGCCACGCCGTCAATTTCTTTGGATGCATCCAAAACTTTCGCATCAATCGCGTTTTGCAATGCACTCAAATTCACTTCGACGAATTCCGGTTTAAACGGATTGTTAAACCCGCGTTTCGGCAAACGGCGGTAAATCGGCATTTGGCCGCCTTCAAATCCGTTAACGGCAACACCGGTTCTGGATTTTTGACCTTTAATGCCACGGCCGCCCGTGCGCCCCTTACCGGAACCGACACCACGTGCAACGCGCATTAAGCCTTTGCGGGCCCCTTTATTATCGCGAATCTCATTCAACTTCATTTTTATCATTCCTTCTAATTTTAATTAAGACTTCATTTGCGCAAGCGCGCCGTTTTTATACACGCTTGCGCGAAATAGTTTCTTATTCTGCAGTTGCGGCAGCGTTTGTCCCATCGCGACGGCTGACAATATCGCCAACCTTTTTACCGCGTTTGGCAGCAACGGCTCTCGGCGAATTTAAGTTTGTCAATGCGTCGAATGTTGCACGCACCATGTTGTGCGGATTCGATGTGCCTGTGCATTTAGCGACAACGTCTTGAATACCGACAGTTTCGAAAATAGCGCGCATCGGGCCGCCTGCGATGATACCGGTACCGGCCGGAGCCATACGAAGAGTAACCTTCCCGGCGCCGAAATGGCCGACGATATCATGGTGCAACGTTCTGCCTTCTTTAAGCGGAATGCGGACAATATTACGACGTGCCCGTTCGTTTGCTTTTTTAATGGCATCGGGAACTTCCTTAGCCTTGGCATGAGCGAATCCGACACGGCCTTTTTGATCGCCGACAACAACCAAAGCCGCAAAAGCGAATCTTTTACCGCCTTTTACTGTTTTGGAAACGCGGTTGACATGAACGACTTTATCCGTAAATTCGTCAGCCGTTTTTTCCACGCGATCTTCGCGATCTTTACGAGGACGGCGTTTCTTTTCTTGAACTTCGTTTTCTAATTGAGCCATTTTTTCCTCCTAAAAATCTAAGCCAGCTTCTCTGGCTGCTTCTGCGATAGCTTTTACGCGACCGTGGTAAATATAACCGCCGCGATCAAACACAACTTCTTTAACACCGGCTTTCAAAGCTTTTTCGGCGACCATTTTACCGACAAGCGCTGCGCCCGCAACGGTTGATCCTTTTTCCGAAAAACCTTTTTCTTTAGAAGAAGCGGCTGCTAAAGTAATGCCGTTTTTATCGTCAATGATTTGAGCATAAATGTTCTTTTCACTGCGATGTACGCTCAATCTCGGACGACCGCCGGCATTTTGCTTAATGGCATAGCGAACGCGAGCTTTGCGTCTTTCTAATTTCATATCATTTTTTTTCATGTCTTATCCCTTACTTCTTCTTGCCAACTTTACGCAAAACGGTTTCGTTGTCATACTTAACCCCTTTGCCTTTGTATGGTTCCGGTGAACGATAGGAACGAATTTCCGAAGCAATCTGACCAATCAATTGTTTGTCAACGCCGGAAAGTTCAATAGCTGTCGGTTGCGGTGTGGCAACTTTCACGCCGGCAGGAACGGCATAATTGATATCATGGCTGAAACCCAAGGATAATTTCAAGGTTTGACCTTGCGCTTGAGCTTTATAACCGACACCGATGAGTTCTAATTTGCGTGTAAAGCCTTCCGTTACGCCTTTAACCATATTTTGAATATTGGCGCGAACCGTTCCCCACAGCATTTGATCCGTTTTAGATTTGCTGACGGGGGCAACGCTGACTTGTTCACCTTCAACTTTTACGGTTACGTGTTTGGGCAAGTTATAGGACAATTCGCCCAATTTGCCTTTTACCGTTAAAACGTCGCCGTTTACCGTTACTGTCGTACCTTGAGGCACTTTAACAGGATATTTACCAACTCTGGACATTGTTCCCTCCCATTAAAATACTTTGCACAAAACTTCGCCGCCGATGTTGGCGCCGCGAGCTTCGTGGTCAGACATAACGCCTGACGGGGTTGACAAAACATAAATGCCGAGACCGTTATAAACTTTCGGCAAATCTTTTACTTTTGAATAAACACGGCGACCCGGCGTAGATACACGTTGAATTTCTTTGATAACCGGTTTATCTTCAAAATATTTAAGTTCAATTTTGAATTCATCGACGCCCGGACGAACGTTGACTTTTTCAAAACCGCGAATATAACCTTCGCGTTCCAACACTTCCAAAACGTTTGCGCGCAATTTGGAAGCCGGAGCCGTTACGAAACTTTTACGGGCCATGCCGCCGTTTCTAATGCGTGTGAGCATATCGCCCAATGGATCTGTCATAGACATACTATCGTCTCCTTACCAGCTTGACTTAACCATACCCGGAATTTGACCTTCATTGGCCAATTTGCGTAATTGGATACGGCTGAGTTTTAATTTTCTGTAAAAACCATGCGAACGGCCTGTCAATTCACAACGATTGCGAATACGAGAAGGCGCGGAATTGCGTGGCAACTTAGCTAATTTCAACGTTGCTTCGAAAATTTGTTCGTCTGTCGAATTTTCGTCGTTAACGATTGCTTTTAATTTAGCGCGTCTGTTGGCATATTTAGCTGCCATTTTTTCGCGTTTTTTATTTCTGTAAATGGAACTTACTTTTGACATTTTCCCTTCCTTTACTTTTTAAATGGCATGCCGAAACCGTCCAAAAGCGCTTTAGCTTCCTTGTCAGTTTTTGCAGTGGTTGCGATAATAATATCCATGCCGCGAACTTTATCAACCGTATCATAGTTAATTTCAATGAAAACGATTTGTTCTTTTAAGCCCATGGCATAGTTCCCATGTCCGTCAAAACTTTTGGCCGAAATGCCGCGGAAATCGCGGATACGCGGCATAGCCGTCGTAATCAAACGATCCAAAAATTCGTACATTTTGTCATGGCGCAAAGTCACTTTTGCACCGATTGCCATACCGGCACGCAGTTTAAATGTAGCGACGGATTTTTTCGAGTGAGTCAAAACGGGTTTTTGGCCGCTGATGGCTTCCAAATCCCTTAAAGCGCCTTCCAACGCTTTGCGGTCTTCGGTGGCTTCACCCACGCCCATGTTCAAAACGATTTTATCAAGTTTAGGAACTTCCATTTTGTTTTTGTAACCGAATTCTTTAATCAAAGCCGGCACAATCACTTCATCATATTGTTTTTTTAATCTTGCTGTCATGATGTCATCCCTTACTTACCAATAACTTCGCCGGATTTTTTGGCAACCCGAACTTTTGTTCCGTCTTGTTCAACCTTAATACCCACGCGAGTCGCTTTTCCCGATTTCGGATCAATTAAAGCAACATTGGAAACGTGGATGGGATGTTCTTTCGAAATAATCCCGCCGGCTGATTCTTGACTTGGCTTTGTATGGCGTTTAACCAAATTAATGCCCGAAACAACAACTTTGTTTTCTTTCGGCATGGCTTTGATGACATCGCCCGTTTTACCTTTGTCGCGGCCCGTAATAACAATTACTTGGTCGCCTTTTTTAATTTTCATAGCCATTATAATACCTCCGGAGCCAATGACATGATTTTGACGAATCCGGCATTACGCAATTCGCGTGTTACCGGGCCAAAAATACGTGTGCCGATTGGTTCACCATCTTTGTTGACTAACACAGCGGCATTTGTGTCAAAGCGGATGGAAGATCCATCGGGACGATGGATTTCCTTTGCCGTACGTACGATTAAAGCACGAGCGACATCCCCTTTTTTAACTTTCCCGCGTGGTATTGCCTTTTTGACGGATACGATAATAACGTCTCCGACCGAGGCAACCTTACGCTTTGAACCGCCAATGACCTTAATGCACTGAACTTTCCGAGCTCCGGAGTTATCAGCGACTTCAAGGTTTGTTTCTACTTGAATCATGGTATTTCCTTACCTTTTCAATTAGTTGGACATTTCCGTAATCACTGTCCAAGTTTTCGTCTTGGATAGCGGACGGCTCTCAATAATCTGAACAACGTCACCGACCTTGAACTGATTATTTTCATCATGCGCCGTGTATTTAGCACTGCGTTTGATGTATTTTTTGTAAACAGGGTGCATAACGCGGCGTTCTACTTGGACAACAACGGATTTGTCCATTTTATCACTGACGACCACACCTTGTAAAATTCTTTTAGGCATGCTTTTTCTCCTTATGCACTTTGAGTTGCTTTTTCGGCAACCACTGTTTGAATTTTAGCAATCGTACGACGCACTTGGCGACGACGAGCCGTGTTTTTCAACTGACCGCCGGCCTGTTGAAAACGCAAATTTAAGGCTTCTTTTTTCAGCTGAGCTTCCATATCTTTCAGTTCAGCAACGCTTTTAGCCCGCAAATCTTTAATTTTTTCCATAATTATACCTCTTCATCCGGAGTTCTGGCAATAAAACGCGTTTTGATGGGCAATTTAGCAGCAGCCAATCTGAAGGCTTCTCTCGCGATTTCTTCGGAAACGCCGTCAACTTCGAACACAACACGCCCCGGTTTTACGCGGCATACCCAATATTCCACAGCGCCTTTACCTTTACCTTGACGAACTTCGGGCGGCTTTTTCGAAACAGGCACATCGGGGAACATACGAATCCACAAACGGCCTTGTCTTTTCATAGCGCGGGAAATCGCACGGCGGGCGGCTTCAATTTGGCGCGCCGTAATGCGTTCTGGTTCCAAAGCCTTCAGGCCGAAAGAACCAAAGTCTAATGTCGTAGCTGATTTAGCGGCACCGTGAATGCGCCCCTTAAATGCTTTACGAAATTTTGTCTTTCTTGGACTTAACATTTTTTATTCGTCCCTTCTTTAATGTTGAGCTGATAAACGCTTATCTTGAGCCATCGGGTCATGAGCTAAGATTTCACCTTTGTAAATCCAAACTTTAATACCGATGGAACCATAAGTCGTATTAGCTGTTGATACACCGTAATCTACGTCAGCGCGCAATGTATGCAAAGGCACACGACCTTCGCGGTACCATTCGACGCGCGCGATTTCGGCACCGCCCAAGCGGCCGCCGCAGTTGATACGAATTCCTTCGGCACCTTGACGCAAAGCCGATTGAACGGCACGTTTCATTGCGCGGCGGAAAGAAATACGTTTTTCAAGTTGCTGAGCAATATTGTCGGCAACCAATTTGGCATTGATTTCGGGTTTGCGAACTTCGACAATGTTTACATTGACTTCATTGCCGTCGGACAATTTCGTGAGTTCTTTTTTCAAAGTTTCAATATCTTGTCCTTTTTTACCAATAATCACACCGGGTCTGGCGCAATAAATTGTAACGATTGCCTTTTTGGCCGGGCGTTCGATCACAATGTGAGAAATCCCCGCACCTGCCAATTTTTTCATCAAAAATTCACGAATTTTGATATCGGCATGTAATAAATCGGCATAACTTCCTTCGGCAAACCATCTGGAATCCCATGTCCGATTAATACCCAAGCGCAAACCTGTTGGATTAACTTTTTGACCCATTAGATTTTCTCCTCTTCTTTAGAAACCTTTGCTTTGGCAGCAGGCTTTTCGGTTATAGCTACTTTAGCAGGTTTTTCTTTTTTTGCAACTGTTTTTTCTTGTTCTTTCACAATAATCGTCAAGTTTGAGAAAGGTTTCAAGATACGGCAGGCGCGGCCTTTGGCAGCGGCTGCGAATCTTTTCATAACCATTGACTTGCCGACATAGGCTTCGGAAACAATCAAAGTGTCAACATCCATACCATGGTTGTTTTCTGCATTGGCAATAGCCGATTGCAAAACTTTTTTAACTTCGTCAGCTACGCGTTTCTTGGAGAAAGTCAGTTGAGCCACAGCTTTATCGGCTTTCAATCCGCGGATTGATTCGGCCAATAAGTTCAATTTGCGAGGCGATACACGGATAGAACGTGCTTTAGCCATAGCTTTTTTTGTTTCTTGCTTCATCATTATTTCTTACCTTGTTGTTTCTTAGCTTTTGCATCAGCTGCTGTATGACCGGGGAATGTGCGGGTCGGCGAAAATTCGCCCAACTTATGCCCGATCATATTTTCGGTTACTAATACGGGGATGAACTTTTTACCATTATATACGCCAAAAGTCAAGCCCACGAAATCAGGAAGAATCGTTGATCTTCTAGACCAAGTCTTGATTACTTCGTTGCGACCGGATTCTTTAACTTTAGCTGCTTTTTTAAGCACGCTGCTGTCAACAAACGGTCCTTTCCATACGGATCTTGTCATGCTAACTCCTTATTTCTTGACTGCGTGACGCGTACGGATAATCAATCCATTCGTCCGCTTATTGTTACGGGTTTTCTTACCTTTAGTCGGTTGGCCCCATGGTGTCACGGGGTTGCGGCCGCCATTCGTACGACCACCGTGCGGGTGATCAACAGGGTTCATGGCAATACCGCGAACGGACGGACGGCGACCGAGCCAACGGGCACGTCCTGCTTTGGCAAGAATTGTATTTTGATTGTCAGGGTTAGACACAGCGCCGACCGAAGCGAAACATTCGCCGCGAACCATGCGCAATTCGCCGGAATTCAAACGAATTTGAGCATAACCGGAATCTTTGCCGATAAGTTGTGCATAACAACCTGCGGAACGGGCGATTTGACCACCTTTGCCCGCTTGCAATTCAATGTTATGGACAATTGTGCCGACCGGCATATTTTTGAGCGGCATTGCATTGCCCGGTTTGATATCGGCGTTTGCAGACGCAATAACCGTATCGCCGGCAGCCAAACGTTGTGGAGCCAAGATATAGGACAATGTACCGTCTTCATATTTGATTAAAGCGATAAACGCTGTACGATTCGGATCATATTCCAAACGTTCGACCGTTGCAGGCATATCCAATTTGCCGCGGCGTTTAAAATCCACCAAACGGTAAGCTTGTTTATGACCGCCGCCGCGATGACGAACAGTGATACGTCCGTGATTGTTACGACCGCCTGTCGATGATTGGCCTTCTGTCAACATTTTAACAGGAGCGCCTTTGTGCAAATCGGATCTGTCGATACCGATTAAATGTCTGTTTGACGGAGTCGTTGGTTTATAAGTTTTTAATGCCATCTTATACCCCCGCTGTCACATCGATGCTTTGACCTTCAGCCAAAGTTACGATTGCTTTTTTAGTTTCGTTTCTAACACCTTTTGTCCCGCGGAACATTTTTGCTTTGCCCGCTTGACGGATGGTGTTTACTGATTTGACTTGAACGCCGAACACGGATTCAACCGCTTTTTTGATTTGCGGTTTCGTCGCATCCAAAGACACTTCGAAAGTAACTTGGTTTTGTTCGGAGCCTTTCATGGATTTTTCCGTAATGACGGGTTTACGAATGATATCGTAAGAAGCCGCGCTCACGGCTGAATTAGCTGCTTTTTTAATCATTTCAGACGTCCTTCCAATTGTGCGACGGCGTCTTTAGATAAAACCAAGACATCCCGGCGAATAATATCATAAACGTTAGCACCTTGAGCGGGCAACACATCCACATTGACAATGTTGCGAGCGGACAAGGCAAAATTGTTGTCCAGCGTTTCGCCACCGACAAACAAAACTGAATTCCAACCGTTCTTTTCAAAGGCGGATTTCATGACTTTCGTTTTCGGTTCGGCAGCCGTCATATCGTCCAAAATGAACAACTTGCCGTTTTTGGCTTTCAAGGACAACGCGACACGCATACCCAAAGCACGGATTTTTTTGTTCAGGCTGTAAGCATGATCACGGACAACCGGTCCGAAAACAATACCGCCATGACGCATTTGAGGAGCGCGTTTTTGACCTTCGCGAGCACGTCCCGTCCCTTTTTGTTTGAACGGTTTTGTACCCGAACCGCTTACCTCACCGAGGTCTTTGGTTTTGTGAGTACCTTGACGGCGTTTGTCAAGCTGCCATTGAATGACGCGGGCCAAGATGTCTTCACGAATGTTGACACCGAAAACCGTATCAGCCAATTCAATGGAACCGACGGGCTTTTTATCTAAATTGATAACATCTACTTTCATCGTCTATTCCTTCACTTCCATATTTTCAGAGGCAGCGACTTGTTCAGCCGGTTCTGCTGCAACAGAAGCTTCAGCAGCCTTGACTGACACCTTTAAACCGGCAGGTACGGGACCGACGGCTTGTTTTGTCGCCTTAACGGCATCTGTAATTGTGACAATATTTGAATCAAATCCGGGAACGGAACCTTTAACCATAATCAGGTTGCGGGCTTCATCAATCGCAACGACTTCCAAATTTTGAGCCGTAACGTTTTTATTTCCCAATTGACCCGGCATTTCCGTATTTTTGAAAACACGGCCCGGCCATTCACGGTTACCCGTGGAACCGCCGGAACGGTGTGTTCTGGAAACACCGTGGGTGGCATTGTCACCTGAGAAGTTATGTCTTTTCATAACACCGGCATAACCTTTACCGATGGACACGCCATGAACATCAACTTTTTGTCCCACAATAAAGTGAGAAGCTGACAATTCGGCACCGACCGGCAAAACACAGTCATCCGAAACGCGGAATTCGACGAGTGTCTTTTTGGGTTCTACCTTAGCTTTTGCGAAGTGACCGATTAAGGGTTTTGCAACATTTTTAGGTTTTGCAGTTTGAGCCCCCAATTGGAGTGCGACATACCCGTCACGTTCTTTTGTACGAACATCCACAACCGTGCAACCGTCTACTTTTAATACGGTAACGGGAACACGTGTGCCGTTGTCTTGGAACAAGGACATCATGCCGACTTTTTCAGCGATTAAACCTGTACGCATTGTCTTTTCTTCCTTATACTTTAATCTCAACATCAACACCGGCGGCGAGGTCCAATTTCATCAGGGCATCAACCGTTTGAGGTGTCGGATCAATAATGTCGAGCACCCGCTTATGGGTACGAATTTCAAACTGTTCACGCGACTTCTTATCGACATGCGGTGAACGGTTCACGGTAAATTTTTCAATACGGGTCGGCAAAGGAATCGGTCCTACGACTTCAGATCCTGTGCGTTTTGCCGTATTGACGATCTCACGGGTTGATTGATCCAACAACCGGTGGTCGAACGCTCTTAATCTAATTCTAATATTTTGGTTTTCCATTTTTATAACCTTTCTTAACCAGCTAATTTTGCTTTGATTTCGTCAGCAACCATTTGCGGCACATCTGCATAGTGCGAGAAGACCATCGAGTATTGGGCACGACCTTGGCTCATTGAACGCAACGTGTTCACATAACCGAACATGTTGGCCAAAGGCACTGTCGCATCAATAACCCGGGCATTACCGCGTTGATCCATGCCGGACACTTGTCCGCGACGTGAGTTCAAATCGCCAATAATATCGCCCATGTAATCTTCCGGCGTCACAATTTCGACTTTCATAATCGGTTCCAACAATTTCGGGCCGGCCTTGCTCATCCCTTCGCGGAAAGCGGCACGAGCAGCAATTTCAAACGCCATTGTTGAAGAGTCAACATCGTGATAAGCACCATCATAGAGGTTAGCTTTAAAGTCCGTAACGGGGAATCCGGCCAATACACCTGTTTCCAAAGAAGCACGAAGCCCTTTTTCAACGCCCGGAATGTATTCTTTCGGAACCGTACCGCCGACAACCGTGCTTTCGAATTGGAAGCCCGAACCGGGTTCAAGCGGCGTAAATTTAATTTTAACGCGTGCAAATTGACCCGAACCGCCGGATTGTTTCTTGTGGGTGTAATCGCAATCGTATTCTTTCGAAATCGTTTCGCGATAAGCCACTTGCGGAGCACCGACGTTAGCTTCGACTTTAAATTCGCGTTTCAAACGGTCAACGATGATTTCCAAGTGCAATTCACCCATACCTTTAATAACGGTTTGGCCCGTTTCGGTATTTGATGTAACGCGGAAGGACGGATCTTCCATTGCCAAACGGTTCAAAGCCAAGCCCATTTTTTCAACATCGGCTTTGGTTTTGGGTTCAACGGCAATTTCGATAACCGGATCGGGGAAATCCATTTTTTCCAAAACAACCTTCAAATTATCGCCGCACAAAGTATCACCCGTAGTCGTATCTTTCAAACCGACCAAAGCAACAATATCGCCGGCACGCGCTTCTTTGATTTCTTCACGGTGGTTGGCATGCATCAACAACATACGGCCGACACGTTCTTTCTTATCTTTAACCGTGTTGGTAACGTATGTACCGCTGGTCAAAGTACCTTGATATACGCGAACAAATGTCAAAGAACCGACAAACGGATCGTTCATAATTTTAAATGCCAAGCCGGCCAACGGTTTGTCATCTTCAGAAGCACAAACATATTCTTGATCGGTTCCAGCAATAACACCGCGTGCTTGCGGAATATCAAGCGGAGACGGCAAATAATCGACAACGGCATCCAAAAGTGTTTGCACGCCCTTGTTTTTAAAAGCGGAACCGCAGAAAACCGGAATAAAGCTTTGAGAAATTGTCCCTTTGCGAATACATGCTTTCAATGTATCCGTATCGGGCATATTGCCTTCAAAATAAGCTTCCATAACGGCATCATCCATTTCGGCAGCCATTTCGACCATTTCATTGTAATATTGTTCGGCTTTTTCTTTCAAATCATCGGGGATTTCCTGATATTCAAAAGAAGCGCCCAAATCTTCGGAGTGCCAAATAATGGCGCGTTTGTTTAAGATATCGACGATTCCTTTAAAATCGGCTTCGGCACCGATCGGCAAAGCCATCACCATCGGACGAGCACCCAAGCGGGTTTTAATCATATCAACACAACGGTAAAAATCCGCGCCGATACGGTCCATTTTGTTGGCAAAACAAATACGGGGAACACCGTATTTGTCAGCTTGACGCCAAACGGTTTCGGATTGCGGTTCAACACCGGCAACGCCGTCAAATACCGTGATAGCACCGTCCAAAACGCGCAAGCAACGTTCCACTTCGACCGTGAAGTCAACGTGTCCCGGCGTGTCAATGACGTTAATGCGGTGATCGCGCCAAAAAGCCGTCGTAGCGGCGGAAGTAATCGTAATACCGCGTTCTTGTTCTTGTTCCATCCAGTCCATCGTGGCAGCGCCATCGTGCACTTCCCCGATTTTATGGGATTTACCCGTATAGTACAAGATACGTTCGGTTGTTGTTGTTTTACCGGCATCAATGTGAGCCATAATACCAATATTTCTGTATTTTTCAATCGGTGTCGTACGAGCCATTTATTCCCCCTACCATTTAAAGTGGGCAAATGCTTTGTTTGCATCAGCCATACGGTGCGTGTCTTCGCGTTTGCGAACGGCATTACCGCGATTGTTGTAAGCATCTTGCAATTCGCCGAACAAGCGTTGTTCCATTGTTTTTTCGCTGCGGCCGCGAGCTGCCGAAATAATCCAACGGATTGCCAAAGCTTGTTGACGATCCGGACGGACATCCGTCGGCACTTGATACGTGGCACCACCGACACGGCGGGAGCGGACTTCCACCAACGGTTTAACATTATTCAAAGCTTCCGTGAAAATTTCCAAAGCCGGTTTTTTGATTTTGGATTCAAGTTCATCAAAAGCACCATACACAACAGCTTCGGCAATGGATTTTTTACCATCGTACATCAAGCTGTTCATAAATTTTGCAACTACCACGTTGCCGTATTTGGCATCGGGTGTAACTTCGCGTTTTTCTGCTGCGTGTCTACGTGACATAATTTACTCTCCTTATTTAGGGCGTTTTGCGCCGTACAATGAGCGCCGTTGTTTACGTTTAGCAACGCCTTGAGTATCAAGCGTACCACGGATAATATGATAACGAACACCCGGCAAGTCCTTTACACGGCCGCCGCGAATCATTACGACTGAGTGTTCTTGTAAATTGTGACCTTCGCCCGGAATGTAGCATGTCACTTCAAATCCATTTGTCAAACGGACACGAGCAACCTTACGCAAAGCGGAGTTCGGTTTTTTCGGTGTCGTTGTATAAACGCGCGTACAAACCCCGCGGCGTTGTGGGCATTCTTGCAAAGCAGGCACTTTATCTCTGACCGGCTTGCTTTTCCGCGATTTGCGGATCAATTGGTTAATTGTAGGCATTAAATTTTTCCTTTAATATTTAAACCATTGCAAAAAATCTTTCGACGACCCATTCCGGGCAATCAAAAGAACGAAACTATGAACGCATCAGATAACAGTCTGATTTTGTTCAAAACTTTGTAAAACAACTTCACTTTATACACCTCACGGATGAGGCGAATCGTTCTCTAAAGTGTATGTATTTAAACATATTTTTTACTTTAAGTCAAGCGCTTTTTAAAGGTTTTTAACCAAAAAAGGAATTAATTTTCGGGCGGATGATTTTTTAATGACAAACCCAAAATAAAATACTCCGAAATGGCATTTTCAGGTTAAATCGTTTCAAAATCACAATCAAGTATCCGCCCGTGACAATACAATTCGACGCCCGTCATAAAAAATATGTTTTTTTAGTCAATCCGATAAAAAACCGCTCGGCTGGCGAGCGGTCAGAAAAATTTCAAAAAGTCTCTTTCAATAAAATAAAGTCCTTTTGCAAAACATATTATCATCCGTTTTTAACCAATGTTAACACGGCTTGCAGATAGCTTGGGGATTTGCCTTGCAATTCGGACACAATTTCGCCCAATTCGCCCGGAAAGGTTTTAACGTTAGCTTGGTTCGAATCCATGAACAATTGATGAACTTCAACATCCAACACATTGGCGATATCATTCAAGGTTGAAATTTTCGTGCTTGAAACACCGCTTTCAAGTTGGCACACCATTTCAACGGTTTTATTAATTTGTTTGGCCAGTTGGGCTTGGGTCATCTTTTTGGCTTTTCTGATTTTACGGATGTTTTTTGAAAGAACTGCCGATGCATTTTTTGTGGTCATATCTTTTTTCCTTTTATTTTGTCTTAATTTTTTATCATAATTAAATGTCAAAATCAACATTGACAAAGTTGATATACTAAAAACTAGACAAAATATTGTACGCTTGTCAACAAAAAAAATGCCGATTTTTACATTTTTTCGTATATATTCTCCAAAAATGGCGGAAAATAAGGATTTTTTTAAACCCAAAAAAGGATTAATTTTATATAAAAATCGATAAATTTGATGCTTCGGAAACAAAATTCGGCAAGAATCGCTTTTTATAAAAAAATATTAAATTTTCAATAAATTGCCTTTTATTTTTTTTACGTATATTTTTTTGAGACAACCGCCATTTGTTTCCGTGCGCCGATTAGAAAATTTTAAAAAGCATACGCACCGCCGACAAGCAAGCAAAACCGAACAATCGCAACAAAACAATTTTTACCGTCCGCAAACCTTTCAAGCAGCAAGGATTAACGTTTTATCCGACAACAAATGTATTTTTGGCAACTTTAGCGTTTTACATAAAAAACTGTTGACATTGCGATATTTTAAACGCATCCTTTATAAAAAAGGAGTTGCCTATGTACCAGTTATTAAAAAACAAAGTTCTTTCGTCCGCTTGGGCATTGGCCTTATGCGCCGCTTGTTTTGCCGCGCCCGTTCAAGCTCAGCCCATTTTTTTCGGCAGAGGGGATTTATTGCAGGCTCGCAATGCCGAAGCCTTGGCAAAAACCGTCGGCCGACATATGAATCTTGAAGAAATGCAAGCAGGCATGTCTCGCACTTTCAATCCTTGGGCGGAAGGCATTTACAACAAAACGCATTTTTCGTGGGATTCGGGTTTTAATGCTTACAGTCAAGGTTTTGCCGCAGGCATGGACGTAAAAGCATCCGACAGCATGTTGTTGGGAGCCGGATACGGATATACCAAGACCAAAGTCCGTTCCGAATTTTACAAAAGCAACATTTATTCGGACACATATTTCATTTATGGCAAATACCAACCCGAATTTTGGTATGCGAGCGGTGTTATCAGCTATGGGCGCGGACGATACAATCAAAATGAGCGGCAAAACGGCGGCCGTTACCACGTTGATACTTACCACGGGCAATTAAAAATCGGGTATGACCGCGGCGGATATGATACCTATTCTGCCATTCGTTACACATATGTACATCCTGATAATTATATGTCCGGGAACGATTTTGTCGAACAAAAAAACACTCAGGTGTTGACCGGCGTCATCGGGGCACGTTTGTTCGAAAGTTACAAATACGGCAAAGTTTTTTTCAAACCCGAATTGCGCATTGCCGCCTTATATGATTTTAAATCCGATAACCGCCCGAGCGTTGTTACCATTCCCGCAACGGTTGCGACATATCGGGCCGACGGGCATCGCCTTAAACGTTTCGGCGGCGAATTCGGAGCGGGTTTAACTACGATTATCGGCCCGGTTGATTTAAGTTTAAACTATGATATTGAAGTGCGTTCAAAATACACTTCGCAAACGGGCATGATCGACTTGCAATATCATTTTTGAAACACGCAAAATTGACAACGATTTTTAAAAGGCGCGCCGTGCATGGCAAAACCGCCGTTTTTTTCTTGCAATGAAAAGTAAACTAAGGTATAAGTGTATGGCAATTTAATAAAAAGGAGCTTAGTATGTTGAAATTCGGAAGTTTTGTCTTAACAACATTGGCAGCTTTCAAAGCCGCCGCCAATCCGGCATGCGCGGTTTGTACGGTGGCAATCGGTGCCAGTTTAAGCTTGGCGCGCTCATTAGGTGTTGACGATTGCGTTATCGGCGTTTGGGCCGGAGCCATGTTGGCTATGCTCGGATATTGGACAATGCGTTTCTTCGACAAACGCGGTTGGTATTTTAAAGGGCGCGATGCATTGTTGATGGCGGTGTCCGTCGCGATGATCGGATTTATGTATCTCGGTGAATTGACCTATACGCCGATGATTATCGGTTATATTTTTTATATGGATTCTTTTTTGTTTGCAACAATTATCGGAGCGCTTACATTGATTTCAGGCATACATTTGTATGCGTGGATGAAAGCGCGTAACGGCGGGCATGCTCACTTCCCGTTTGAAAAAGTCGTGGTACCGATAGTGTTGGTCCTTTTGGTCAGTTTAAGCTTTCATTATTTGGCCGTATGCAATTGCGGTGCCAATGGTTTGATAGAAGTATTGTAAGGCAATAAAATGGGGAAACGACTTCTTTCCGCTTATCCCGAAACAAAGCCGATTATTCTTTTATGTTTGTTCGGCATCGGGATATTCTTTGCCCAAAAAGTTGTTGCAATGATTTTAATAGGCGCCCTGACAAAATTAACTTTTATGTTCTTAAGCAACTTAAAAGGAAAAATGGGTAAATTTATTCGAAAGCTCAGCGATTCCCTGATTGTCGTTGCGGGAGTATCCCTTGTCGGATTAACGGTCCTGTTGTTCCCGATATCGGGGCCGTTGCCGCTGTTTTTGGCTTTGCCCTTTGCATTGGGCTATCTGACAATCGAAGCGGGTACCATAATGGAAGAAAAGTTTCCCTTAAAAGGCAAATCCGCGTTTAAAACGTATTTTTATCCCGTCTTATTTTTAATTTTAATTATTATACCCTGGCAATTCAGCGATTTTTTGCCGTTTTTTAGGAGGTTAAACCAATGAATAATTCCAAAATATTAAAGCATTTCGGAAGCAAGGAAGAAGTAAAAGAGTTTGTGGAACGCATAGATTCGACAAAGAAAAAAAATCCGAAAGACCTATCGTCGGACCAAGATTTGACGATAGCACTGATGAACCTGATATCGATAGAAGAACATTTGGTATTTTCGGGTGCCAAAACGGGCAAAACGGCCTTTTATGATATGGTAAAAGACATTCGGGAAATGCGCAAAAATCTGATGATGAAAGTGATACCGTCGTATGAAGGCGAAGTATGGTGTATATCAAAGCATTTATTGGCCACGTCAATGAGATTGATGGAAGTCGGGACAAAACAACAATCAATGGGGCGTAACGAAGAAGCATACGGATTGTTTAATCAGGCGTATGATTTGTATTGTTTGTTTTGGGGCTTAAACATGGGTATGATTGATACGTCGGGAATGAAATGGTCGGAAGATACACCCGAAAATGTCATGAAAGAGGCTCAAAATTTGCAAAATTCGTTAAGCAGCGGATTAAAAAATCTCAATGACGGTGATGTTAAAAAGGCAAACGGCTCACCGGTTATTCCCGAAGCGCAAAAATCTTCCATGTTTTCAAAATTCAAGGCTGTTGTCAAAAAAGCCGTCGATTGTTGTATTGAGTAAGATTCATTATGTTCGGCAATATCGAATTGCATGTCAAACAACGCATTATTTTTAAGCAGGTGATTTATGGCAACGATTACGACGGAATTTTGTTTTGCTTTAAACGGCAAAGGCGGCGGCAACAAATTGGATTTGGAAGCCGTTGACATTTTTAAAGAAAAAAACCTATGGATTCACATCGACTATAAAGATCAAGAAAACCAAGAATGGTTGGAAGAAATAGGTTTGGACGAAACGGTCATCGAAAATTTGCTGGATGAAGATACCAGCCCGCGTTATTTTCAACAAGACGGCGGTTTGCTGGTTGTCATGCGAGGCGTCAATACGCATAAAAAAGATGATGTGGACGACATGATTGCCATTCATATGTGGATTGACAAAGACCGCATTTTGACTTTATCACACCGCGCATTGCCCGCCGTCCGTCAAGTCAGTGCTTTAATCCGCAAAGGCGACGGTCCCGTTTCGCCGATTGATTGTTTTTTGATGTTGGCGGAAAGTTTAACGGAAAGCATTGAAAAAACAACAGATAAAATCGATGATGAAGTTGATGAATTGGAAGAAGAAGTCATTGCCGCCTATGACCACCGTTCGGATAAACGTTTACGCAGCGAAATTGCCGATTTGCGTCACAAAATCGTCGGTTTGCGTCGATATTTGGTTCCCCAACGCAATACGATTAAGGTTATGAAAAATATTGATCATCCGCTGCTTAACGAAGATGACCGCGACAGATTACGCAATATTTATATGGATTTGGCCAAAGCGGTTGAAGATTTGGATTTCGCCCGAGACCATTCGACCGTGACTCAGGAAGAATTGGATTCCAAAACGAATATCAATATTTCGCAAACCATGTATATGATGTCGATTGTAATGGTCATTTTTACGCCGTTGACATTTTTAACGGGGTTATTGGGGGCAAATATCGGCGGAATTCCTTTCGGCGAAGACAACAACGGCTTCACTTTCATTTCGCTGATTTTGGTCGGCATCGTTATTTTCCAAATTGCCGTTTTTAAGAAAATGCGCTGGTTTTAAAACCGATTAAACGGCCAATATTTGTATTGCGCATATGGCGAATCCGAAAACGGCCCGTTTTACCAGTTATTGCATAAATCCTGAGTCGCTTTATAGGATTCGGGCGTATCGATGGCCTCATTCTTTTCTTTAAGCTTTTTATTGATATGGTCGACAAGCGGCTGAACGTCTTTTAAAATTTGTTTGAATTGCTCATTTAAAACGCGTTCGGCTTCTTTTTGAGAATGTACATACCGCGGTTTTTGTTTGTTAAGGGCTTTTTTAAGTTCGCGTTCTATATCGCTTTGAAAAAATTTAACCCCTTGCCGATAAACTTCGACATGGTAATTTTCATGGTCTTTGATAGCCTTGTATTCGCATGTGCCGGGTTTGTATTTTCTGTCGATATAGACATTAAATACCGGCACACCGATGTAAAAAACAACCTCTTTAATCCCGACACAAGCCCGTTTATTTTCATTTTTAACACGTGGCGTACCATCATATCGGATTGTAAAATTGGCAGACGTTAAACCGCGTATACGATCATTATCCGGCGCGAATTGGGCACGAGATTGGTGCGTTATATAATTGATTCGCCCTTGGTCAACGCGCACGGTCACACGCGGATTTTCAATCATGCATTTTGCACAAACCGTCACCGAGATAAAAAAACAAGCGGCAATCACATATAAAAGGGGTATAATTTGTTTCATTTTTTTATCTTTCAATTCGTCAACGTTTCGTTTGGCAATACATATACCGTTTGACGGCATTCAACACGACAACGTATAAACAGCATATCATAAATGTATTGCATTGCTTTATACAGGATAAAAACGCCGGAAACAACCCCCGACGCAAACATACAATCCGCAAGCGCATTAAGACAGATGTCCATGCAAGTTCCCCTTGTCTGTGATAAATCCATTTTTCTATTTAAGCATTTTTAGCAATAAAAAACAAGATTTTAATTCCGTAATAAATTTTACTTACAATAAAAGCAAAAAAAATTGAAAAATGCCTTTTATACCCCGTTTACGATAAAATACTTAAGGATACAGCTTCAAAATTTCGGCCGTGATTCCCATTTTTATTTTTCAAAAAATATTGACATAAGACAGAACCTTAAGGAAATATTGAAAAAAATATTTGACGATATTCGGAATCCGTGGTAAAATAATCCAAGTTTAACATACCAAAAAGGAGTGGGGTTATGGCAATAATAAATGGTTTTGATTCAGATTTGCTCAACAAAGTCGCAAACGGGTACGATATGATGGACGAACGTTTGGGATTAAAAGAAAAAGAAGACGTTTCGGACGCCATTCTCAAGGAAGCGCGTATCGCATTGCAGGACTTAATGCCGAACGGTTTGGTTTTTAACCTTAACAAATCGGTTGAACCACGCCATTCGGGTCATTGGCAAACAATGCGCGACCTTATCGATGCCGTCAACGACATTAAACAACTTGCACCTGGATTGGTTGACGCAATCGCAGCCGCCTATGATGTGTCGGAAAAAAGTTTGGGATTAAAAGCAAAAGAAAATATTTCCGAAGGCGTTCTTGAAGGGGCTAACGCCGCTTTACGCAATTTAATGCAAAACGATTTGGTTTTTAACCCCGATAAAACGGTCGAACCGACCCGTCGTCATCAAACAATGCGCAACCTTATCGTTGCCATAAACGCCATCAAAGAACAAAATGCCGTGCATAATGTTAACACGCAAAAAGAAATGGCTGAAGAAAAAACAAATACCGCTGCCGATAACAATAAACCGGGCCCCATGGAACTTATGGGAACGTTAATCGGCCCGCTTTTCCATAAATACCATTTCCAACTCAAAGACGGCCAAATTGTTTCCGAAAATGCTCCGCAAGAAGCTATGGTCAGTGTTTACAACCGCTTACGTTCCTTTAATCTTAAAATGACGGCGGATGTAAACGAAAAAGGCTTTATTACCGCTCTGCGTCCGTTGCGGGACGGGGAATCCCCTCTTGAAATTAATAATCTTGAAGATGTTAAAACCAACGCGCACCCGGCTGAAGAAGTTAATGTTCAAACAAACGGAACGGCGACAAACGCAACGGAAGCGTCCGTTCAAGGAAAAGAAACGGGAAAAGACGCTGTCAAAGAAACAAACGGCTCAAAAATGTCTGTTCAAAATTTGGCGAATTTGTTCGAACAAACCGTTACGGAAACGATTGAACGAATTAAAGGGCCGATTGAACAAATGGAAAACCTTTTGGGCAAAGAGAATATGCAACATTTCAGATTCGAAAACGGCTATTTCGTTGCGGATGATCAAGATGTTATGATTAATGCTTACAATCGTTTACGTTCCGCCAATTTACCAATAACGGCGGATACGGATAAAAACGGTGCCGTTATCGGAATGCGTGCTTTGCGGGAAGGAGAACAACCTGCCGTAATCGAAAGAAAGGTGGCAAAAGGTGAAGTTCAAGCCACCGTTGATCCGTCCATAAATAACGAATACAAAAATTTTATGAACGAAGGGAAAACGGGTGGAAAAGACAATTCAGACAAACCTGATACTCAAAATCAAGGCAACAAGACACCCGTAAACGAAACATCGGGGAAATATGAATTATCTTTGGCGGGTGCGGACAACACAAAACCCGAAAATGCAAACGTAATCAAAGAAGATTCGGATAAATCAATCTCAGAAAGAATGGACCGTCTTGCGACAACCGAAGGTTTGCAACGTTTGACCGATACGGCCAAAGAATTAAACAAGCTCTTTAACATTGAAGGAAATGCTTTAATTGCAAAAGAAGGCATTACACCCGAAGATATTGATTTTGCCAACACATCCTTGGATTATTTTTATCCGACATCCATGATTATGGACGATGCGGGCAAGTTTGTCGGTTTTGCTCCCACAGCGGGTTATGAACCGTTGGCCGGAATTGTTTATTCGACAATGCGTCAAGTAGCGAAGGCTCAGGATTTTGCCGAAAAAATGGCCGAAAAGAAAGCCGTTCAAGATGCGCTTATCCAAGTAGAACCGATTAATTATGCCGACTATGTCAACGATTACATTTATACTGACCCATCAAATTCTTCCGATGAAAACGAAGTTTTATACAATGCAATTAAATTTGCGGCGTTGCAAGCGGTCAAACCGGCAGCGGAACGCAAGAAATACAGCGAAATCGTTAAAGAGCGGGGCGACGAATCCGTTTATACGACACGCGATGTCATCGAAAGGGAAATTAATTCGTTAAGCGTTAACCAACGCACGGCATATGCTGATGCGCTCAATGACGTGCGCGAAGCCGTTTTGGATACGTTGCCGCCGAAAACTTTGGTTGAATTCCAAGACAATTTGAACAAGCAATCGGCTGATGAAAATTTATCTGTTGAAGAACGCGAAGAATTAACAAGCAAACTTAATTCCGTCCAAGCTCGCATGGATGAAATGATTAATGATGTTGCCGATGGAAAAGTTGTTTTTAATGATTTGCAATTAGCCGAGCATTATGAAGGGTTGGTTTCTGTTATCCAAGCACGCGCGGCGGACAATCCGAAAGCCGAAAACGCTTCAAATGTTTTGGAAACCGCCATTGCCGATTATGACGAAAGATACAATTTAGACGGTTTGACCGAAGCGGATGCAGAATTTTTGATGGACCGTTCCATTCAAGCCGACAAAGCTTTGGCCGAAATGGGCTTTGCACAAGTTTTGGGTCGTAAGCTTAAAAATGCCGTTTCTTCCGAAAAACTGTCCACCGAACGGAAATTTACAATCAGCGATGACAATGACAAGTTATTGCGCGGAATTGTATATACGGATGAAAACGGCAATATTGTGCCGCAAATGGATGAAAACGGCAATGTCCTTGAAGATAGTCTGATTTTTCAAATCGAAGATATGGCAATAGCGTATGCCTATAACCAAGCTGTTTTGGGAAAAGAAAAAATCACACGTGAAAGCATTCAAGCCGATGTTAATGATTTCATTTATTCGACTGCCGTCAATATGATTACGGCCGACATGGAGGCGAACAAAACGCCGATGAACGGTGAAGAAGCCGAAAAACGTGTCCAATCCATTTCACCCGAAAATCCATATAAAGTACCGCTTTCCGCCGGTATGGATCAAATTGTTACACAAACGCAACAAATGGTCGGAATGATTGACCGTGTGGGCAACAAAATCGGACGGTCCGCACCCGTTTTAAACAGCATGCATGACCGATTATCGTTTTTGGATGCAAATGCGAACAGCCGCTTTAAAACCGAGTATGTCAAATCCAACCGTTTGGTCAATACCGTGAAAAAATTGGGTACAATGGCAGCAATAAGCGCAGCTTACGGTTTGGCTTTCAGCACCGGCGGCGCCGTTTTGGGCGCAGGTCTTATCGCCGGCATGACAACCATGCGTACCTTGGCAGGTTTCGCGCAACATAAAAAGCAAACGCGCCGTGAAGGGGGTAAAGCTAAAAACTTCATGCAATATTTGTGGAGTGAAAAAGCCCACATTGCCGCTTCGACGGCTTCAATCGTTGCCGCAGCGGGCGGCTTGGCATGGCTCAGCTATTCCGTCGCCGGTTTAAATTTGGCCAATAATTTCAGGCTCAATTTAAATCGTGATAAAAAAGCGGGACAAAGTCGTACCATTAAAGACGGCATCATGGGCGGTGTTGAAACCGCTTTACCGATGGGCGTTTCTTTGGCGATGAATATTGCGATGGGCGGTATTTTCGCAGACCGCGGAGATTCAAATGCTTCATTCGCGGAAAATATTTCAAATACGTTTTCCGATGCTTTCAGCGGCCTTAAAGATGTTTTCGGTTTGGGTGACGCCGCGGCCGGCATGACGCCGGATGCTCCGGTAGCGGATAATGCTAACGTTGATGCGGTTGAAAACAACAACACAAACGAAGATTTGCCCCCTGTAAATGCCAAAACGGTTACGCCGCCGACAGCAACCGAAACGGTCACAAATACCGTTGCAAACACGGCAGATACAGTCAATAATACGGCTCATGACAATACGGTCGGCATTGAAGTACCGCATCCGGATTTGGAAAATCAAACGCCGCCGCCCGATGCGACCTTTGTCCAATCTCCGGCTGATTTTGCCGCGGAAGCAGCGGCAAGAGAGGCTGCTCAAACGGTTGCAAACAGTACAGATGCGCCGACAACGCTTCAAGATAACGTTGCGGCAACATCCGGCACTGCGACATCTCAAAACGAAGCAACCGGTTCGGCCACGGTTCAAAACGAAACAACCGGCACGGTCGCCGATACTTCCGCCGCAACCCCTGCAGATACGGCGGGTTCAACGGACGGTACTTCCGGCGCTGCAAGCGGTACAACCGATACGACTCCGCCGACGGGAACCGAAAATATCCCGGAAGTTAAGGCCTTTAACCATACTTATGATCAAACGGCTCATCAACACGCCGATGCGCGCATTCACGGTCAAGGTCTTAATTATAAATTGGATTACGATGAAGCCCAATTAAATACGGCATTGGATCAAATTCGCACAATCGGGGCAGATTATCCCCAAATGAACGGTGCGGCCGGCCAAAGCAATGCCGAAATTTTGATGTATAAATTAAATCAAATCGACCGCTTGGTAAGTCCCCATACGGATATTGTAACGCCCGACGGCCGTATTGAAGCGCAAGCTTTGTACGGGCACAAAATGTCGGACGGCAGTTGGTACGGGCCTCATGATTTGCGTGCCGATTTGTTGGCGGGCAAAGAAGTTAATCCGCAAGTTGCGGCGGAAATTTTTGCTAAAATCGAACCGCATATTGATGCAACGGGGCATCATATCGGCGATATCCATAACTTTAAGGAAGCCGGCACGTGGTCTTATCGCCAAACAAGCTTCGGCGGATTCACGCAAGATGCAGTCAAACCTGTAGAATTTGATTTTAACGGCGTTTACGGACATTTGGACGAAAGCAGCATTCCGCCCGCAGCAGACGAGAATAGTCAAACCGTTCCCACTGCATCAAAGGAAAATGACATTCAAAATCCACCCGCCGAAGCCGTTAATGTTAACGAAGGGCAAAATACACCCGTCGAGCCGGTTGTCGGTGTAGAACAAACAGAGCCGCAAACTCCGGCCGAAGCCGTTAATGTCAACGAAGGGCAAAATACACCCGTCGAGCCGGTTGTCGGTGTAGAACAAACAGGGCCGCAAACTCCGGCCGAAAACATTCAAAACGCCGACACTTCGAAAGGAGCACCGTTTGTTCCGTACATTCCGTACGATAAACCCTATATGTCCAAAATTCGCCGCACATTGAACGAAAGAATCGGCGCTTGGATGGGACCGATTAAACGGGCTTTGGGCATTAAAGAGAACACTAAACCCGAACAAGGCGAAAAAGGCACTTCTGCCCAAATTCCGCAAACCGACCATAATCATTTGCTTGCGGATACGGTTCATAACGGCGGCAATGTCGGTGTTCAAAATAATGCACAAACGACCAATGTCGCAAGTGAAACGAATACCGTGACAGGAATGGCCGATAAAACGCCGGAAACGGCGGGTATCGCAACCGGCAAAATCCCTCAAGGCCCCGGGCCGAAACGCTTGGTTGTGCCGGAATCGGATTTGCCGAAAGATCCGTATTTCAACCTTTCACCCATCAGCGAAAACGTCGAACGCGATGTTAACGGCGCTTGGGTAGCGGATTTCAGAGAGGGCGCCCCGAAAATCAACCGTACGGTTGAAACGGCCAATGCCGATTACGTAACGGGTAAATTGCCCAATACGCCATCAAAAGGCGAAATTGAACCGACCGTCATCCCGATGGATGCGGCTCAAAAGGTTGCGGATGCCAAACGGCTTGACAATCGGGAAGAATTACCCGAACCGCGCCAAGGTTTACCCGAACCTCAAGCAATACGTTTGGGTACCGAGCAAGTCAGCGACAAAGTCATCCCGATGCATACGCAAGAACAACGAGATGCATTCAAACGTCAAATGTTTGACGGCAATGTTCCGAAACACATCCGTGCCGTTCTTGAACAACGTGCTCAAGACGCTCAAAAGTCTCAAATGTTGTTGGAAAACAAGGAAGAGCAAGCTAAATTGACACCGAAACAAGCGGAAGCGTTGTTGAATAAATACCGCGATGTAACGGCTGCCGTGGATAACATGAAGCAAACACCCGTTACGCAAAACACGAATGCAGGCAACACGGATTTAAAAGTTCAATCGCGTCAAAAACAACCGCAAACACAAACCGGAAACGACGGTACGGCAAACAATGTGAATGCACCCCTTTGGATACGTTTTATGACAAAAAAGAACAAACAACCTTAAACGGAATGTGTGACTGATAAGAAGCCTCGGATAATACCGAGGCTTCTTATTTTTGAGAAATGCAAATTTCATCTTTACTTGGCAAATAAGATATGCAAAAATAACGGTAGCTTTATTTGTCCGCGAACGGGGCATATATGCCGAAACCGCGTATTAAAAAAACAAGTTTTCGTTTATTCGCATGCTTTAAGTTTTAAAAATCGTTCAAAATACATAAACTTTGCATGAGAATATGACAAAATCATGCAAATTTACACAAAGGGAAAAATTAAATGAAAATCATGTCTTGGAATGTTGCTTCGATTCGCGCACGGATGGGCGCCCTGGCTAAAGTTTTATCAACGTGGAATCCCGATATTGTCATGTTGCAGGAAATCAAAGCAACCGACGAACAATTCCCTTTTCCAGACATAAAAACGCTTGGGTATAATGCCTATATTGCGGGTCAAAAAGCATATAACGGCGTGGCGTTGTTATCCAAAGAACCGTTGGACAACATTATAACCGCCCTACCCGGTTTTGAAGAAAACGGCGATATGCAAGCCCGTTTTATTGAAGGTCAATCGGCGGCAGGCGTTCGTTTGATTTGCGTTTATGTGCCCAACGGCAATCCGCCGATGAAAGACCCCACCGATACATCCAGATTAGCTTATAAGCTGAAATGGATGGCGGCGTTAACGGCGCATGTCCAAGGATTGTTGAAAAACGGCATACCGGTTGTTTTAGGCGGGGATTTTAACGTCATTGAACGCGACGGCGATGTGTATAATCCCGAAGCTTATCGCGATAACGCGTTGATGGTTCCCGCCGTCCGAGCAAAGTTTGCCGATTTAAACAAATTGGCATTGCATAACGCTGTCCGTTCTTTGCATCCCGAAGACGGGCTGTATTCGTTTTGGGATTTTCAAATGGGTGCATGGCGACGCAACCATGGCATGTTGTTGGACCATTTGTTGGTATCGGATGGTTTAAAAGCGCGCATCGTTAATGCCGGCATTTTAAAAGAAGTGCGCGGATGGGAAAAAACATCCGACCACGTGCCGATTTGGTGTGAAATAAAGTAATATTTTTATTCTTTTCGTCCTGTCATAAAATTTTTAAGCGGCACCAAGGCAAATGAAAACAAAATCATAAAGATAACCATATTTGTCTGCAATGAATTTTGGTCTAAAATAAATTTTGACAGAATCAGGCATATCGCACTTAAAAAACGTCCCCACATGGAATTAATCGATGCAAATGTAGCACGTTCGGATGAAGAAGATTTTTCATGAATATGGGAAATGGCACTGATTAAAAAAGCGACTTGAAACCCGATCATCAAACAAATAAAAATCAACAGCGGCATGCTGACATATACATTTGTCGTACGGGTTAAAGCAACGGATGCGACAAACGACGCCATAAAACCGCCATAGGATAAATAACCTAAATTTTTTAAATTCAACAAACCGGCCAATTTATGGGCGAAATATGACCCCGACGCGCGGGCCGAATGATTAATAAAAAACACGACACCGAACAAGAACACGGGGACAGAAGCCGCTTTCATTAACGGTTGCATGCTCCACATAAAAATTTGATAAGCGGCGGTTAAAAAGCCCGAAAAAATCATTAAATTTTTCAAGTGGCGTTGATTGAACGATTTTTGAATGATGGCCGTCAAATCCCGACATCTTTGCCCGAGCGTATGGATTTGTTTTTGTGTTTTCGGCAATTCGGGCAGGAAAAACAAAAGCAATGTCGACACGGCTATATAAATCATCGTAATCAAAATAACCGTTTTTGCCCCATATAAATCGAACACATAGGCACCCGCCAACGAAGAAATTGAAGTACCCAATGACACATAAAAATAAAGCCGTCCATAGCGTTTAAGCATTTTAACGGTCTTCCCGTTGATTTTAAGAAGTTCGTAAATATAAGAATCCGCCGTGCCGACAAAAGTCGAAATCACAACGGCGTAAAGGGCTTCCCCTAAAAAGATAATCCAATAGCTTGGGCAACAATACAAAAGGGCAAATCTTAAAAACAACAAAGCACCTGAAAAAATAAGGACTTTTTTCTTGGAACAAATATCGGCCATATACCCCGACGGCACATCCAGCAATAAACACAAAAGGGCACTTAAACCTTGCAGCAAAAAGAAATCCCCCACCGTAATGCCGTATTGTTGATAAAATAAAAACAAAACGGGCAATAAGAATAAATGGCTGCGTAAAAATACGGAAAGATTTAATAATTTCAAAGAACCGGATAAGGACATATTTCAAACCTTTACTAATAATAATTGAAATATAACCTAAATAAAACAAAATGTCCAATCAAAAAGAATAACTTGCTTTTATTTCGCACGTACCTATATGAAGCAAAGAAAACATATGAAAAAGGGGGAAATAATGGAAAAAAATATTCAAAAAACAAATTCGGGCGAAAAAACGGGCATGGATATTCCCGTCAGGATTAAAACGCAAGAAAACAATACGTTGCATTATACGCGCAATGATACGAACGAAAAAGTCAAAAAAGAAACAATTAAAACGCTTAACCATTTATTGGCCGAGTTTTTGGATTTGGCTTTGGCAACCAAGCAAGCGCATTGGAATATGCGCGGGCCGAACTTTATCGGTGTTCATGAAATGTTGGACCCGTTTAACGATAAATTGCTTGATTATTCCGATATGATTGCCGAACGTATCGTGCAATTAGGCGGCGTGGCCTATGGCACCAGCCAAATTATTCCGGGGGAAACGAATTTGGAACCGTATCCGACAAATATCGTCAGCGTAATGGACCATTTGAACGAATTGGCCAACCGTTATGCCGCATTGTCCAACAGCGTGCGTAAAGCCATTGATGAAGAATTGGCCGATGAAAGTTCAATCAATATTTTGGAAGATGCATCGGATGATTTGGATAAATACTTGTGGTTTATCGAAGCGCATTTCGGATAAAAATTAAAAAATGTCTCCTTTAATACGAAGGGGACATTTGTTTTAAAAATTATTTTTCAAGATGCATTTCAAACCATGCATATGTGTTTTCGCATAAGGCATGGCGCGCGTCGGGCTCCGAAAAATTATGGTCGGTTTCATACGCTTTAATTTCATGATACGGGATATAATCGCCGTATTTGCTGTTGCGTTTAAAATTAAAATTCGTCAAATTAATTTGAACGGGACACGCAATTTTTTTAGCCGCCGCACCGACCGTTTCTTCCGTCAACGCCAACCCTTCTTGAACAATCGCCTGCCCCACTTTGTGATATTGTCCGTCATTCCAATCTAAATACAGCACGTCATCTTTTTTTACCAAAGCACTTGAACGAAACGCATTGGGCAAAAATGTGGCATCCCACAGGCTCATGGCCGAGGCCGGCAATGCCGATAAAGCAATCGTTAAGCCCCCATAGCTGTGCCCGACCAAAAAAATGTTCTCATATTTATCTTTAAAATGGGCAAAAACGTCTTGCACGTCTGCAATATGGCGTTTTAATGTGACACCGTCATACAAAGCACGCGGGCGGCAATGGTCTTTAATTTCATCCGAATACAGGTTGATTAAAAAGCAATCATACCCTTTGTCAAAGAAAAATTCTTGCCCGCGTTTGCAAATGCCTTGCATATAATTTGCCGTCAGCCCGTGAACGAAAATAACCAACTTTTTGCCGTTATTCGGATAAAAAGTTCCGTGAACGGTCATACCGTCGCGCGCTTTGATTTTTAAATTTTCGGATATTTTTTTAAATTGGTGCATTATTGTTCCCTCTGTATTTTAAAATACCGTTCAAACATTTAACAGATATAATCCTAAAACCTTTATCAAGCAAGTAAAAACAAATTCCGACAGAAATACAAACAATCGTGTTAGCACAGCATGTTATCGCCGTGCCGTTAAATTCAAAATTGAAAAATGTATAGTAACATGTTTGTACAAGAAAAATATGATAAGAGGATTTCCCTATCAGTTGCGGCAACCGATAAATTTTTAATTTCGCATTTAACTTCAATGTCGCCCATACAATCGGCGCAACATATAACACAACGGGCATCGAAGATGTTTTCCAATCATAGAACAGCGGGATTTTAAAAGATGTATAATTCATTATCCAAATAAAAATGATACCGCAGACGAACATTTTTCTTATTGTTTTTGATTCAACATGACATTGCGCCAACCATATACCCGCCGTTACAAAACAAATATAGCAAAAAAACATCAAGCGGTAAAAACCTGCGGGCATATCGGATTTAACGGCGGCATATTCCAAAATTAACTGAATGACCGATAACAATATCCAACCCTTCCATGCATCGGATTTAAAGTTTTTCATCGTCATTAATATAAAGGGGAATATAATCAAAAATTGCATTAAAACAGGCACATAGTAATTGCCCGGGCCGTAAACGCCGCCCGTCATAAAAAGAAAAACGGCATTGTGAATAATTTTAAATCCCGCAAAATATTTTAAAATCAAAATTTCAACCCCGAAAAAAACAATGTAAGGGATAAAAAATCTTAAAAATTTCGGGATAAAAAAGGCCCGCGAAAAATAATCCGATACCGTGCGAATATGGTTCTTTTGAACAGAAAGCGAAAATACGTATCCCGAAATAATCATAAAAATGGGCACGGCCGTATCCAACCAATACGGTGAAAAATACACATCTTTGACGTGTTTAAACGTAGCCGAATGAGAAATCATTACAAATATAACGCAAACGGCTTTAAGAGATAATCTAAAGCAATAATATTTTTAAAAAGCATGTTCAAAGACGGAACCATTTTTTATTATCAATATTTGAATTGTAAATGTATAACGATTGTCTTGTCAAATATTTTTTCTTTATTTCCAATCTTTCCGCATTTTAAAAATATATGTGTTGACAGTTTTTTTGAGTATGTTAAAATGCGGCAAAATCATTTGATAGAAAGGAGAAGCTCATGTCAAATTCCGAATTTTTAAAATCCATACAAAACAAAATCGATGATGTTAAACGTGCCGGTTTATACAAAGCCGAACGAATCATTGTCGGGCAACAACAAGCCGGCATTGAATTAACGGACGGGTCACGTGTATTGAATTTTTGCGCGAACAATTACTTGGGGTTAGCCAACAATCCCGAATTGATTGAAACGGCGGCACGGGCCGTACACGAATACGGATACGGCATGGCTTCGGTGCGTTTCATTTGCGGGACTCAAGATATTCATAAAAAATTGGAAAAAACCATCAGTGATTTTTTGGGAACGGAAGACACGATTTTATATTCGTCTTGCTTTGATGCGAATGGCGGATTGTTTGAAACGTTGTTGGAACCGCAAGATGCCATTATTTCCGATGCGTTAAACCATGCTTCCATTATTGACGGGGTCAGGTTATGCAAAGCAAAGCGGTATCGTTATGCCAACAATGATATGGTTGAACTTGAAAAATGTTTGCAACAAGCCGATGCTGACGGTGCTCGTTATAAATTAATCGCTACGGACGGCGTATTTTCAATGGACGGCGTCATTGCCGATTTAAAATCCATTTGTGATTTGGCCGACAAATATAATGCCATTGTCATGGTTGATGACAGCCATGCCGTCGGTTTCGTGGGTGATAACGGCCGCGGCACGCCCGAATATTGCGGTGTTGAAGGCCGTGTTGACATTATCACGGGCACTCTCGGCAAAGCTTTGGGCGGCGCGTCGGGCGGCTATACATCGGGGCGAAAAGAATTGATAGAATGGTTGCGCCAACGTTCTCGCCCGTACTTATTTTCCAACACGTTGGCTCCCGTCATTGCCGCAACATCCGTCAAAGTATTCGAAATGTTATCAAAAGGCGGCGAATTGCGCCAAAAATTAAAAGAAAATGCGGCTTATTTCCGTTCCGAAATGGAAAAACGCGGTTTTACATTGGCCGGACGCGGGCATGCGATTATCCCCGTTATGATCGGCGATGCCAAAATTGCGGGCGAAATGGCCGATAAAATGTTGCAAAAAGGCATTTACGTAACCGCTTTTTCTTATCCCGTCGTACCACAAAACCAAGCGCGAATCCGTACGCAAATGTCAGCGGCGCATTCCAAAGCCGATATTGACAAATTGGTAAATGCCTTTGAAGAAATCGGGAAAGAAACGGGTTTAATTTAAATACAACCGTCGATAAAAAACCGCTCGGATTTGAGCGGTTTTTTTTCATAATTGCGGTATCTGTTTTTGAATTGTTTATTCTTGAATTGCGCGAGATTCTTTAAAAATAGTGCGATAGACTTCTTCAATCGGAGCGTGCAACGATGTCAGCGGACAACCGTTTTTGACTTTTTTTAAAATTTCCTCTTCGCGATCGGGGGCGGCAACAGGTAATTTGTTTTGCTTTTTATAGGAACCTATTTGCGCACTGACCAAAAAGCGTTGTATCAATAAATCCGTGATTTGCGAATCCAATTGGTCAATACGTGTACGAAACTTTTCAATATTCTGCGGCATTTTATGCTCCATGAAAAAATATTAAATCGATAAAATTTTACCATTTTCCCAAGTATATCCCAAAAAAATATAATTCTTTCGAGACTAAACGCATTTGAAAATAATCCGATGACAAACATTTGTCAAGGGGACATTTTTTAACCCATTGAGAATTTTGGAATTATTTTTTTCAAAATTTAACTTTGATTCCTCGAAAATCAGCAATTTTGCAAACTTGCGCCATTTAAGGGTCACCCCTTTGAGCTCCCCCGTTTTTTTGAACGGGTCATGCCGTTTAAGTTAGCCCGAAACAAAAAATAATCATACAAGTATTTTCAACATATATAAAATCGGGAATAAATCCCGATTTTATATATGGTAGGCGATGGGAGGTTGTAAATCGGCTTACGGACGTCTTTCGCTGCGAACACAATGCGTTCTTGCTCACCGAACTCGAGGGGAGTTCTCGCCATCCATCTGACCATAAAAAAATCGGGAATAAATCCCGATTTTATATATGGTAGGCGATGGGAGGCTCGAACTCCCGGCCCACTGATTAAGAGTCAGTTGCTCTACCAACTGAGCTAATCGCCCATATGCGGAAAATTATAAATCATTTTCTTTATTTTTGCAAGATTTTTATGTATCGTGATAAAAAAAATTTTCGGGGAGCAAAAAAACATTCCGTCCCCGAAAATAAATATACCCTTTACGGCACATCGACCGCATCGGGACGGTAAGGCAAATTCTTTTTAAAATGTCGCGGACAACGGCCGTCGTGGTATTTGCGAATGATTACGTAATAACCGACCATCACGACGGCACACGCGGCTATCCACGAAATCGGCCCGTTATAAACAAGACCGATAAAACCGTATTCAGAACCTAAATATTCGGCGGCAAAAACACGTGTGAACAATTCGGCGACACAGGCAATAAACGGCAATGCCGCATAGCCCATACCTTGTTCGGTTTGGCGGTAAATAAAAATCTGCCCCAAAATCGGATAAAACAATGTTGTGATTTGCAAATAAACTTCGGCCGTCGCGATAACTTTCGCAGTGGCACCCTTCATCATCAAAGCCGCCAATTCGCCGCCCCATAAAAACACGATTAATGCCAAAAAGATACTTATCCCCAAGGAAAGCATTGAACAAACATAAACGCCTTTGCGGATACGGGATATTTTTTTAGCACCGAAATTTTGTGCCGAATATGTTGCCAACGCAATGCCGAGCGAAATCATCGGGACGAAGAAAATTGCTTCAATACGCGATGCAGCGGTAAAACCTGCGATAATATCCGCGCCCATCGCATTAGCCGCGCGTTGGACAATCACGACACCGATGCTGAGAATAAAAAATTGCAATCCCATCGGAACGGACAAGCGCAAGTGGTCTTTGATGTCTTCTTTACTGATTTTCCAAGAAGCTTTTTTAAGGCGCAAAATGGGGAATTTAAACCACAGCCAAAAACCGCAAATGACGGCCGAAATAACTTGCGCGACAATAGTGCCCAGCGCAGAACCGGCAACGCCCATACCGACAAACGAGATAAAGAAAAAATTCAAAATAATATTTAAAAACAAAGCGAAAATCAAAAAATACAGCGGCGTTTTGCTGTCACCCAACGCGCGCATGATGCTGGATAAATAGTTATAAAAAACCGTTGCGGTCAATCCCCAGCCGATTAAGGTAATAAAGGCTGTCGATTCCGGCATTAATTCGGGCGGAATGTTCATTAACGTCAAAACGTACGGCACATCCATAACCAATAAAGTTGTGGCCATAACGCTCATCAACACGCATAAAATCAATCCCGTCGCGAATGAGCGGCGCACGCCGTCTTCATCGGTTGAACCGAACCGTTGGGCCGTTATAATGGTCAAGCCGTTTGAAAAGCCGATAATCAAAGAAATCATCACGACAAAAACAACCATAATGGCGCCGACCGCCGCAACCGAACGGATACCGAGCAAATGGCCGATTAAAACAATATCCGAAATGGCATACAGCTGTTGAAAAAACATACCGATTAAAATAGGCAACACGAAAACCAAAATCAGTTTCAGCGGATTGCCGACCGTCATATTAAGCATTTAAAAATCCCCTTCGAAAACAGAGGAGATATTACCACCGCCCCCAAAAACAATCAAGCGAAATATTCTTAAAAAAATAAGACATTTTTATGACAAAATCAACCTTGTTCCAATCGGAAACATCGGTTGTTTCAAAAACTTTTTATGAATATCCGAAAACTTTTCAAAAAAGCTTTATAACCTGAATTCAACGGAAGCAATACCGAAAAAACCGTTGCTGTCCGCGCCTTGGTCTGTGTCAAATTCCATATACCCCGTTGACAATACGCCGTATATGTATTGATTGAACCGATACCGGCCCGATAACATTGCATGGTGGCGGTTGTTTTTGACAATATGTTTTGTTTTGGAATACAAATATCCCAAAGACACGCCGTACGGGTCTTTTTCATATGCGATACCCGTTGAACAGACATAGGTATCGGCTATGTCCAATTTGTCTTGAAACATAATTTGTTTATAGGCCGCGCCCCAGCTGTAACCGTTTTTTGACAAATTAATACCGGTTGAAATTTCACTGTGATGCCCATCTTTTTCGGTATTTTGATAGAAAAACCTATCATCGTGGTAATAAGCGTAAGCCGCAGACAAACCGACTTTCACAACATCAAAATCGTGGATGAATCGGGCGGATGTGATGACGCCTTTGCCATGGTCGATTTTGACGCCCGGCGAAACGGAATCGTATTTTTTATCGTCCGATTGTACCGCGGTAATACCCCATTTAAATCCGTTTAAATCAGGTGTCGTATAGGTAATTTTTGTATCGCGCGCATCCGTGTACATATAGGTTAAAATCGGCGAATAAAACCCTTTGGGCGACGGGTAAAACAGGTAAATATCACTGTCTTCCACACATAAAATACTGACATCCGTCGGCCCTTGGTGCAGCAAATAGCCGATGTTTTTTAAATTCCCCACGTCAATTTTACCGAATTTTTTGGATTCAACCGTCGCATAGGCATCGTAAAATTTATGGCGATTTGAAGACGAATATCTGTCATCCCAAATGATACGGTAAGCCAATTTACCCCCGATTGACAAATCATCGTTGATGTTAAATTTAAGTTTGACAAACGGTTCGGTTTTTATCGCATTATTGTATTGAAGGCTTTCGACTTTGCCGGTAAAAAAACGCGCATATCCGCCGATTGAAACTTTTAAACGGTCATCGGGATTAAGTGTATAATCGGCATAAGCGGGAAACGATAACAACAATAAAAGCAAGAGGTATTTGTATTTCATTGAGCCTCATATCTGAAAGGGGCAAATGCCGCAAATGTTTGAATATGACTGTATGAAACGAATGTATATGATTTTTTTTGATTTGGCAAGGTTGTATTTGTATACTTTTTATGCTAATTATAAAAAAATTGTTAAAGCAAAGTCGCGGTTTAAAAACCCACGGCAAGAGAGGAAAACCTTCCTTTAAATAGGGCAGCCGTTTTTTAAGGAGAATTTATGGCAAAAGAAAAAATCGTTTTAGGATTTTTGCATCAAAAAAAATACATACCGTTTTTGTTATTGTTCAGCGGTGCGGCAGCGGCTTTTTCAATGGCGCCCTATTACATTTTGCCGTTTATGTTTATCGGGTTATCGTATTTGTTATACCAATTATTTCATACGACAAGCAAAGGACGGGCATTTGCTTACGGATTTTGTTTTGGCTTTGCTTTCGGTGCCGTTTCAATGGCATGGCTTGGTAATGCTTTGATGATTGACGGCGGCACGTTTGCCTGTTTAATTCCATTGGTTTGGATCGGCATGGGGCTTTTATTCGGATTGTTTTATGCCATTCCCGCATGGCTCGCAATGTACGCCCCCAGCGGTTGGCGGCGTTGGTGTGCTTTCGGCGGATGGTTCGTCGTATTTGAATGGGTACGCAGTTGGTTTTTAAGCGGTTTTCCGTGGAATTTAACGGGTTCGGTTTGGAACGTATCAACCGAAATGTTGCAATCGGCAAGTATTTGGGGCGTGTACGGTTTGTCATTATTAACGGTACTGACATTTACGACGGGTGCTTTTTTACCGCGCAAAAAGCCAATCGTTTCGGCTGTTTTGATTTTGGGGCTTTTTTATTTGGGGGGACTGTGGCGTTTATATGATATGATGCCCGAAAACGTATGGGGTGTGAAGTTGCGCCTTGTCCAACCCGATATTGCGCAAACGTTGAAATGGGACAGAGCCAAGGCCGATGAACATTATTCCAAACTCATTAAAATGTCGGCAAAAGATAATGAAGATATTACGCATGTGCTTTGGCCCGAATCGGCCGTTGCGTTTTTGGTTGATAAAAATGAAGGGGAACGCGTACGGATGATGTCGGCCGTTCGCCAAGGCGGCACGTTGATAACGGGGGGATTGCGCGGTGCGAATATTGATACGTGGGAACTGGGCAACAGCATTTTTATTTTGGATGACTTGGCCGATATTCGCGGATTTTATGACAAATCGCATTTAGTGCCGTTCGGCGAATATATGCCGTTGCGAAATATTTTGCCGCTTGACAAAATCGTGCCGATCGGCGCCGATTTTCAAAGCGGCAGTGGCGTTCGTACCATTCATATCCCCAAAGCGCCGCCCGCTTCCCCGTTGGTTTGTTATGAAATTATTTTTTCAGGCAAAGTGGCGCAAAAGAAACCGCGTCCGTCGTGGATAATTAATGTATCCAATGATGCGTGGTACGGATTATCGGCGGGACCTTACCAGCATTTTGACATGGCCGTGATGCGCGCAGTGGAAGAAGGGCTACCGGTTGCGCGGGCGACAAATAATGGTATCAGCGCCGTCATCGACCCGTACGGGCGCGTGCCGGAAGCGTTGGATTTGGGAACCGAAGGCGTTTTGGATGCACCGTTGCCGCGTGCGATTGAAGCAACTTTTTATGCCAAGATGGGCGTTTTGGTACCGTTGTTTTTCGCTTTTCTTTGCATCGGGTTGTCCATACGGTTTAACAGGCGCAAAAACAATAAATAGTCTGACATTAACATAAAAAGCTTGGCAACGGCAAAAAAAGTGCTATGCTTAAAGAATGATTGATCCGAAACGTTTTTCATCAAAATATAAATCTTGCCCGAAAGAATGCCCCTTTCGGATTAAGATGGGTGTTTCATTTGAATTTTTGCCGTTTTATTGCGAATACTTTGAACAATACTTGGGAATTGGCGATGATTCGCTTCCGCTCAGATGCGCTGAATGCTTACAAAAAAAGGAAAATTACGTCCATGCCGGTTTGGCATTCATCAGCGGTTTCACCTCACCCAAAATTTCAATTGAGGATACAAAAGAAGCCTTTTTGGCTCAAAAACCACCCTTTCAAAAGATGTACGTGGAAATCATCAAAAAAACGGGGCGCCAAATCGGCATTTATTTGGGGGAACCGGCAACGCCGCAAATTTTGTCGGGCAATTTAATCAAATCTTTGTATGATATTTGGAAAGGGTTGGATTCGCCCGAATTTCAAGAATTTAAAGATATACTTGAAAATGCGGACAGTCCGTTCGGCGATGTATTGTTAACGCGATTGGAAAACACGTTGTTGCAAAATTTATTCCAAGCGTTGGACAAATCCGAACGTTCCGTTTTAAAAGGCGCGGTGGAATCTCAGAGTTTAAGTGCTTCTTTTTTTAAAGAGTTTCGTTCAATGCCCAAACACAGCAATTTGTTGAAAGATTTGCGCCGTGTGTTGAACGAATACGACCCGAAAATTCAAAAAGCTCAAGAAATTGACAAACAAAAACGTATGCAATCCGCTCGCATAAAACAAATGCAAGATCAAGTCAAAGCAAAACAACTGCAATTTCAGCAGCAGCAACAACAAAAGATACAGCAACAACAAACAAAACAACAAAAAGTTCAGCCGATTATTCAAGATCAGGTAAAGGCAAAGCAAGCACAAGAAAAGCAAGATCAGGAAAAATTACGGCAGCAACAAATGGTGCACCGCAATCGGAGCCGATAAACGACTAAAAGATTGAACGAAAATTTTGCCGATATTTATTCGTCCGTCGGAAGAAAATATTTCATACAATATGAATTAAAATAATTTCACGCAGATAAAATAGTTCTTGACAAAGTAAATAAATTCATGTATAGTTCGGGTCAGTTTTGACAAGAAAGGGAAGCCTATGAAAGTTCGTTGTTCACTCAAGTCCGCCAAAATGCGCGATAAAAACTGCAAAGTTGTTCGTCGCAAAGGACGCGTATACGTTATCAATAAAAAGAATCCTAAATTAAAGGCTCGTCAAGGTTAATCCCGACTTGCCATAAAGATTTGGTAATCTTTTATGACATACGTTTAAAAAAGCCCGCCCGATTTTACGGCGGTTTTTTTATATTTAAAATCGGCATTTAAGCTGCCCATTTATTGTCGCACCATTCGAAAGACAGCTTTTTTTAAGGCAAAATCGGACGAATTTCCCCTTGTAACATTTCGTTTTAATTCCTACTATATTGATGTTAACATTTTTACAAAAAGGGGGACAAACATGTTAAAACAACTAATCATAGGCGCTGCCGTTGCTGCCATTTCTTTATCGGTAAATGCTCAATCCCGCACCAATCCGATGGTAAAGGTTTTGCAACCCGACGGGACATATAAAACGGAAACTTTGGATCAAGCCGCCAAAGAAAAGCGCGAACAAATGATGCAACAAAAAGGGGCGCGCAAAAAAGAAATGCACGAAGAAAAAAAAGAACGGCGCGAAATGAAGAAAGAATGGGAAAAACATCAAAAAGATACGGATGAAAGTTACAGAAAAAAACATTGGTCCGACAATGACGATGATGATACGCGCGACGAATGGAAAAACAAGAAAAAAGAATTAAAAGAAGAATACAAAGATAAAAAACGTGCCTTGAAATCTCAAATGCGTGAAGCTCAAACAAATACTCAAAATTCGATGGACCAAGCCGGTGTAGATGCACGAACGGCGGCTCGCAATGCGGCCGACGGCGGCAATCCGACTATGGGAACGCATATGGAAAATGCTTGGGACCAAACAAAATCCAGCTCGCGCCAAATGGGGCGTGACATCAAAAAAGGGTATCAAGATACCAAAGATTATGTAAGTGATACTGTAAGCGATTAAGCATTTTTCGAATTAAACGAAAAAGCCGCCCTAAAAAAGGCGGCTTTTTGGCGGTTATTTTAATTTATTTGAAAATTTAATATTGATTTTCATTGATATTTCGGAAATTTGTGCTAACCTGTCGGTTGCGAAATTTTAATTTTTATCAAGGAGATTCCCCCATGTATAAATTTATTTTGATGAGTGTCAGCATTCTTTCTTTAAGCGTTTGTGTCCAAGCACAAAATTTGTTGGACTCCGCCGTTTCATCCGTCAACAACGCTTCGGCTGCAGTATCCGAATCTTCGGCAAATATTTCCGCCAAAGCATCCACTGCCAAAAAAGAAGCGGCCGCAAAGAAAGCCGAAGCTCAAAAACAACGCGAAGAAGCTAAAAAAGAAAAAGCCGAAAAAAAAGCACAAGCCCGGCAAGAAAGGCAAGAAGCTAAGGCAAAATTGAAACAAGCCAAAAAAGAAATGAAACAAAGCGCAAAAGATGCCCAAAAAAGCGTAACGCAAGCTTGGGGTTCTTTAACGGAACAATAAAATTCGGCAATTTAATTTTTTCAAACGATTCGGCGGTTTTCGGTCAGTAGGCATTAACCGCCGATTTTTTATGTAAAAACGGGTTTCAAATACATGACCTATACCCGTTTTTTTCGTTCGACGGCATATTTTATGATGAAGTGATACTTTTCGGTATTTTTTTATTGACTGACCCACAAAACACGGCTCATCCACACCACTTCATTTGGCGAGACAATAATGTCCGGATGAACCGGATTGACGGATTTTAATTCGACCTGAAGTGCGGATTTACGAACAAGTTCTTTGACCATGACTTCACCGGTTATTAATTTGACGACAACTCGGTCGCCGCGACGGACTTCCGAATCGGGAGAAACGATTAATTTATCCCCGTCGCGATAGGCGGGTTCCATACTGTCGCCGGAAACTTCCAACGCATAAACTCTTTTTGCCAAAATCGTCGGAAATTCAATACCGTCCCACGATTCAACGCCCAGCGGGTAACCGTCACTGTCAAAATATCCGTCCCGACCCGCTTTGGCAAAACCGAGCAAAGGTACGGTTTGGGATTTAGAGCTTGGGGTAGGTTCCCCCGCCAATTCCATAAATTCGAAAATCGTGGTATTGGTTGCCTGCAACAATTTATTCATACTTTCCGTGGATGGCCAACGTTTCCTTCCGTCTGCACCGAGTCGTTTCGATTTATTAAAACTTGTCGGATCCAAACCGGATTTAACGGCCAGGGCAGATAATGACAACCCTTTCTTTTCCGCTAAATTTTCAATACCGTCCCATATTTCCGCATAAGTCAGGTGCATTTCTTTGGTTTCCTCTCACTATCGTATTAGTTGTAATTATCTATACCACAAGATTTTTGTCTTGTCAATAGGATTATTTTCTTATTTTGCTCTTGACAACTTATTTATTTTAGATTAGTTCTTATTTTGTTCTTAATCCCGAAGGAGAAAAAACATGAAAAAAACATATTGCAATGCTTATGAAACCGAAGACACGACACCTTTTGATTCATCGGAAGAGGCGTGGTTTTGGTGTTGTTTGTGCGAATCGCTCGGGCATATCAGAGCTCATGGCGGCGACCGAAAAATTTCCAGGCCGTGCGAATCGTCCGATATCATCATTGCCGTAAAAAGGCTTGTACAATCCGGCAAAATAACGACGGAACAAGCCAAAATATTATTAAAATACGGCAAAGAGCAAACACCGCCCCACCCGCATTTCGGCGACAGTTTGCGTGTTTGTTCATTATGGAGAGAGGCATTGAATTTTTTGGGCGGCATTTTAAAACAAAAAGGCATTGTTGCATCCTGAAAAAAAAGAACGGCAACATTGTTTTTTAAGTGCGATAAATAAGCCGAATCGTATAATTCATCTAAAAAAAAAGAAAGAAAAAAACGGAAAGAATATATATGAAAAACAATACGTTAAAAGGATACAGATACCCATTCGCCATTGTTGGATTCGGAGGACAGCCCCGATGGTGGTGGATGAAATTTTTAAAAAAAGGATTTTATCATTGCTTTGTTGTATTGGGTAACGGGTTTGATTGGATTTTGATTGATCCGTTGGCTCATTTTACCGATACGATTATCCTGAAAAACGTGAATATCAAAGGATATTTAAGCGCTCAGGGCTATAAATTGGTCTTGACGACGCCCAATGTTCCGTCTTACTCCAAACCGCGGTTCAGACCTTATACATGCGTAGAAAGCGTCAAAAGGGTATTAGGAATAAAAAACCCTTATATTTTAACACCTTATCAATTATTTCAATTTTTAATAGAAAAAAAAGGAAAATAATCCTTGACTTATGAACAAAAGTATGCTATATTGAAACTCAATTAATAACCACAAGTGTATTTAAAAAAAAATCAACAACCGCTCTGAAAAAATCAGGGCGGTTTTTTTCAATCTATGGTTGAAACGTGAAATTTCTTAAAAACATACTATGGTATTCATTTAGTTTTCAGCCCGCAAAACAAGATTGGCGCAAGATTAAATGATTAAGATTCTTGAAACTTAAATTAAGGAGAATTATTTTAAATGTCTGACATCCAAAGCCTTTATGAACAATATAAAAAAGCCAACGCTAAACGTTCCCTGTGGGAATCGACATGGCAAGAATGTTATGAATATGCCCTGCCCCAACGCGAAGGCGTTTTTTCTTCCAGCCAATCGAAAATCAATAACTTGTATGACGGCACGGCACCTGATTGTGTAGATCAGTTATCGGCCATCATGCTTTCGGAAATGACGCCTCCGTGGCTCAGATGGTTTCAATTGACGGCCGGCACGGATTTATCCGATGAAGAAGTTATGCAGATTACGCCGACGTTGGAAACCATTTCAAGTACGCTTCAAACGCAATTTGACCGTTCCAATTTTGCTTTGGAAGTCCACCAAGCCTATTTGGATTTGGTAACCGTCGGAACGGCATGTTTGTTGTTTGAAGAAGCCCCCGTCGGTTCAACATCCGCATTTCGGTTTTTATCCGTTCCTTTATCCGAAATTTGTTTGGACGAAGGGCCGACGGGACGGTTGGATGTAACCTTTCGCAAATCGCAAACGGATTATTTAAGCTTAAAAAAACGTTTCCCGGGATTTGAATTGCCGGATAGGATGGTTAAAAAGCTTGTCGAAGACGAAGCAAAAATTTCTTTAATCGAAGCGGTCATCCCGCGTGTTAACGGGGGATATACATACACGGCATTTTTGGAACCGAACAACCAGCATGATGCCCTGAACGGCGTTTCGGACCTCTTAAAAGAGGCTGTCTTTCAAACATCGCCGTTCATTTCTTTCCGCTGGTTAAAAGCACCGGGTGAAGTTTACGGGCGTTCGCCTGTCATGAAAACGCTGCCTGACATCAAAACCGCGAACAAGGTAGTGGAACTTATATTGAAGAATGCTTCAATTTCCGTGACGGGCATTTGGTTAGCCGAGGACGACGGCGTTTTAAATCCGTCAAATATCCAACTTGTACCCGGTGCCATCATTCCGAAAGCCGTCGGGTCCAAAGGTTTAACGCCTTTGGAAGCTCCCGGCAAATTCGACGTATCGCAATTAATGATTGATGATTTACGGTCACGTATTCGCCATGCTTTGTTGGGAGATAAACTGGGCAACGTCGAATCGCCCAAAATGACGGCAACGGAAGTTTTGGAACGGTCGAATGAAATGATGCGCATTTTAGGTGCCACCTACGGCCGGCTTCAAACCGAATTGCTGATGCCGTTGGTAGAAAGGGCATGCGCCATTTTAAGAAAACGCGGCGAAATTCCCGAAGTTTACGTCGACGGCAGATTGCTTAAAGTTGCCTATAAATCGACACGGGCGGAAGATCAGGCTCAAACAGATGCCGAAAATGCGCTTAAATGGCTTAATTGCGTCTTACAATTAGGGGAAACTGCGCTTGAAACCGTCGATATTAAAGCTTTTGTCAGATGGTTGGGGAGTAAGTTAAATGTTCCCAGTTCCGTCATGAATGATTTTGACAACCCGATCAATCTGTCAACCGTTTTGGGGCAGTCAAATACGCTTGACAAAGACGTTTCGAATCAAAGCGGACCAAACGGATTACCCCAAATGGCGGGCCAAACGAACTTGCTCAGCCGAGCGGGGGCATAAATATGACAGATGCCGTCCAATTTACGCGCTTATTTTCCACTCAGGCGGGGATGAGCGTTTTAAAGTATTTAAAAGATTTAACGCATAACAGGGTTTTACCGGCTTCCTGCAGTGATGCGGAGCTGAGATTTTTGGAAGGTCAGAGATATCTTGTCAGCCAGATTGAAAATTTGATTAAACAAGGTAAACAAAACCCTTCGATTTAACAAGGAGAAAAAAATATGCCTCAAAGCAAAGAAGTAAACAAAACGATAGAAGATGAAAATTTCGGCCGAATGCCTTCAAAGGGCATGTCGGGTCGTGCCGACACCAAAGGTTCAACAATTGATATGTCCGGCAATGCCGGCAATCGTTACGGCAATTATAAAGAAACGGAAGCCGGCAACGGTTTCGGATTGGAAACAAATGCCGGATTAACCATTCCGGAAAAATTCAAAGACCCCAAAACGGGTGAAATCAAAGTCGAAGAATTATTGAAATCTTATTTGGCGCTTGAAAAAAAATTGTCCGAACGCGGCGTTTCACCGTCGGCCCGCGGCATGATGCCTGCCAATGCGGACGAATATGACATTCAATTAAAAAGCGATTTGATTACAATTGACCCGGAAATGAACGAACGTTTATTCGAATTGGGTTTTACAAACGAACAAGTTCAAGCCGTTTATGATTTGGCCGTTGAAAAAGTTTTGCCTTTGTTGCAGGAATTGTCGGCCGATTATAAAGCGGATCAGGAATTAGCCGCTTTGGAAAACGAATTCGGCGGTGCGGAACAATTCAACACGATTGCCCGCCAAATTTCAGCATGGGGCGAAAAGAATTTAAATCCGGATATTTACGAAGCTTTGTGTTGCAGCAAAGACGGCATTTTGACGATGTACAAAATGATGGGCGGCAATGCCGAACCCAGTTTGATGCAAGAATCTGCGGAACAATATCCGGCAGACACGGAAGAGACGTTGCGGGCATTGATGCGCGATCCGAGATATTGGCGCAAAAATAATCCGTCAATTGTCAAACGCGTGGAAGAAGGTTTTAAACGCCTTTATAAATAAGGTTTAATTTTAAGGCAAACCTTTTTTAAAGGTCCTTAAAAAAAATAATGGCAAAACGACTATGTTTTACAACCGAATCTGTTTATTTTTAATAATAACTCATAAAATATAAGGAAAAAAATATGACTACAGGTATTGAAGAATCATTTATTAAACATTTTGAAGCAGACGTTCACAACGCCTATCAACAACAAGGATCAAAATTACAATCCACCGTGCGTAGCAAAAATAACATCAAAGGTGCTTCAACGACTTTCCAAGTCATCGGGAAAGCAACGGCCGAAACAAAAGCAAGAAACTCTCAAATTTCAACATCGGCCGTAACGCATGAACCCGTTGAATGCACATTGACCGATTATTATTCCGGCCAATGGGTCGATTCATTGGATGAACTCAAAGTCGGCCATGACGAAAGAAAAGCTTTGGCAACCGCCGGCGCTTATGCATTGGGGCGCAAAACGGACGAATTGATTATTAATGCTTTAAAAGGGGCAACCCAAACAGTCGGTTCGGGCGCTTTGACAAAAGACCGTATTTTGGAAGCATTCACATTGCTTAACAAAAATGATGTGCCCGATGATGGCGAAAGATACGCTTTGTTGTCTCCGGAAGCTTGGAATCAATTGATGGCCATTGAAGAATTTTCAAATGCTAATTATGTCGGAGAAGCTTATCCGTATTTGACGGGTTCCGAAACCAGAAAATGGATGGGCATTGTGTGGATTATGCATACGGGCTTGCCGGAAGATACGTCTAACAGCACGCATGATTGCTTTATCTATCACAAATCGGCCGTCGGGCATGCATCGGGGCAAGATATTAAAACCGATATCACATGGCACGGCGATTATGCTGCCCACTTTGTCAACAACATGATGAGCCAAGGGGCTTGTTTGATTGATAAAAAAGGTGTCGTAAAATTGACGGTTTCCGATACGGCGGCGTAATCTTAACGTGAATTAACGTTTGTATCTCTTTAGGGGCGGAAGAAAATTCTTCCGCCTTTTTTTTAATCTATATCAAAGGGGTTATCCTATGCCATTTACATCCATTGACCTTTGTTCACGCGCTTTGGTAAAAATCGGTGCCAAAAGTATTTCTTCATTTAACGAAGAAACGGCCGAATCCACGGTTGCCGAACAATTATATACGCCCGTTTTGGAAGGATTATTGTCAAGCTATCCGTGGAGATTTGCCCTTTCTCAACGTGAATTGGCGCGCTTGAACGACACGCCGAGTGGCGATTATCGTTATGCTTTCGCTTTGCCGAACGATTTTTTAAGAGCTATTTCCGCCGGTCCGAAAGGGCACGGAAAAGGATTGGACTACCGTATTTGCGGCACTCAGTTGCATACGAACAGTGATAATGTTTTGCTGACGTATTTATATAAGCCGGGTGAAATGAATTTCCCGCCGTTTTTTTATCAGCTGGTTATTGCATGGTTAGCCGCGGAATTTTGTTTGCCTTTAACGGAAAGCACAACACGGACGGAACATTTGCGGGCGATTGCCGAAGATGAATTCAAACGCGCCAAGCTGATAGATTCGCAGCAGTCCGTCCCAAGTGCTTTCCAAGATTTTTCATTGATTGAGGTACGTTTATGACAAGTTTATTTACAGCCAAAACAAATTTTACGGCGGGCGAATTATCGCACGATTTGTTGGGGCGTGTTGATTTAAGTGCATATGCAAACGGAGCGATGGAACTGAAAAACGTTTTTATCGAACCGACCGGCGGCGTACACCGCCGTCCGGGGCTTAAGTATGTTGATACGTTACAACAAACCGGCCGTCTGGTTAATTTTGAACTCAGCGCTTTGGAAAATTATCTTATTGTTTTGCATGCCGGTACGGCAGACATCTATAAAGACGGCGTTTTCCAAACCGAAATTGAAACGCCCTACACCGCCGAACAGCTTAAAACCATTCATTGGAGTCAAAGTGCCGATGCCTTGTTTTTAACACACCAAGACGTTTGCCCGCAGAAAATCGAAAAAAAAGACGGCATTTGGACAATATCGGATTTTGAATTTTTGGTTGAAGACGAATGTATTTTGCAACCTTATCATAAATTTTGCAGTGCCGACACGACAATTTCAAGTTCCGGCATAACGGGAACGGTTACGTTGAAAACTTCCAAAGATTTTTTCACAACCGCCCATGTCGGGACTCAGATTAAAATCGCCGACGGGTATGTCGTTATTAATTCGATAACAAATGCAAAAACCGCAGCGGCAACCGTTAAGAAAAAGTTGGTATCGGATGCCGATGACGGTGTTTCTTTGGAAGCGACACGTTCATTTTGGGAACCCGTTTTTACCGAAGAGCGCGGCTGGCCCGTTTGTGTGGCGTTTTATCAATCGCGGTTGATTTTCGGGGGCAGCAAAAAATTGCCAAACACATTATGGTTCAGCCAAACATCCGATTTGACAAACTTTGAATTGGGCGACGGATATGATGCGGAAGGCATATCGTTTTCGATTTTGTCGGACCAATCCAACATTATTTGCGCTTTATTTGCCGGACGGCATTTGCAAGTATTTACGACATCCGCCGAATGGATGGTATCGGGCGATCCTTTAACGCCGACAAATATTCAATTAAAACGCCAAACTCAGGTGGGTTCTCCCGCCCGTTGGTATGTGCCGCCCATCGGCATTGACGGAGCAACGATATTTCCGTCGGCAAACGGGCGCGAAATCCGCGAATTCTTATTCGCAGATATTGAACAAGCCTATCAGGCAACCGATTTGTCTTTGTTGGCGTCACATTTAATCAATGACCCGCAAGACCAAGCGTATGATAAGCATAACCGTCAAGCTTACATTTTAATGAGCAACGGCCATGTATGCGTATTGTGCTCTTTCCGTTCGGAAGATATTCAAAGTTGGACCGAATTGACAACGCAAGGTGATTTTATTTCCGTATGCATGTCCGGGCAAAAAGCTTATTTCATTACCAAACGTGAAGAAACTTATTATTTAGAATGTTTCGATGATGATATCGGGACGGATTTAAGTTGCCTGTTAACGGCCGAAACGCCCACCGATACGTTTGAAGTGCCGGAATATTTAAAAGGAAAGACGGTAAAAATTGTCGCTGACGATATTGTTTTGCCCGATCAAGAAGTGACGGATGGGCAAATCATATTGCCCTTCAATGCTTCCAAGGTTGAAGTGGGTTTAGGTTTTGAGCATATCATATCGCCTTTGCCGCCATCCGTCGGCGCGACAAATTCCGTAGCACCCGTATCGGCATGCCGATTGGTCAAAGCTTGTTTCAGAGTTATTAATACAAATACGTTGGAAATTGACACGGGCAACGGCATACGGCAGGAAGTTTCATACCCGTTGGACAGCTATAAGTTTGATTCGCTTATCCAAAAGCAAACGTCCGATATTGTCGTGCGTGCTTTGGGATGGGTCAGAGCGCCCGACAAACCTTTATGGCGCATTATCGGCGAAACGCCGAAACCGTTTAAATTGGTCAGTGTAACACAAGATTTAAAAATAGGAGGATAACATGCACGTAGCAGCAGCTACAGCGATTGCAACGGTCGCCGCATCTGTTTTTTATTCTAAAAAAAATTCGGATGCACAAAAAAAACAAATAAAAAAAGCCAACGCGGCTACGCAAAAGCAATATGAATTAAACCGCCAACAAACTCAATTGACTTTGGCGGAAACCCAGCGAAAAAACCGTAATTTGTTAGCCAAGCAACAATCGGCCTATAAAGCTAAATTGGGGGCAAGCGGCATGAGTTCAAAAAGCGGTTCGGGGGAAGTGGTTTTAAACACGATGCAAAAAGAACATGACGCGGAAGACAAATATTTGGTCGATCAGGCAAATATTTCGTTGGAAGCGTTGTTAAACAGCGTCAACCGGACAAAATCGCGCAATTTATTGTCACTTCAAACACTGGAAAACAATGAACGCAACAATATCATCAGCGGTATAAATTCTTTCGGGCGCAGCGTTATCAAATAGGAGGATACTCATGAGCGATAAAGATTTAAAGCTCATCGATATTCTATCCCCTTATTTGGAAAAGTCACTTAAAAGTTACGAAGAGTTCATCTCTCAGGAACATCCTCGGGACCCGAAAGGCTTTACGGCATACCATAATGCCTGCAAAGCGGTTTTATCCCATGTGGCATTATTATTAAGATTAATCGAACACAATGATGTTGATGCGGCAACGCCGGAGGCCGAACCGGGTTTATTGGCTTTAATCAGACAGGCACAAGATGCCGATGAAATTCAGGAGGATACGGATGAAGACTTTGAGTAAGCATGCAAATAACGAAGCTTTGCGGTTAAATTTAAGCGAATTTGTTTGGATTTGGACGCATTTGCAAAATTTGACGGTACCGCGCCACCATGTACGCATGTGCCGTTTTTTATCTGAATTATGGCAAAACAAGGATGATAAAAACGGTTTGTTAATGGCTTTTCGCAACTCGGGCAAATCCACAATTGTCGGGTTATTTTGCGCATATGTTTTATGGCAAAATCCCGACACGCGGATTTTGATTTTATCGGCCGATCACGAATTGGCAAAAAAAATGGTACGCAACATTAAACGCATTATTGAAAAGCACCCACTGACAAAAGAATTGAAACCGGCCAAAAAAGACCAATGGGCATCGGATTGTTTTACCGTCAATCGGCGCGCCAATTTGCGTGACCCATCGGTTTTGGCACGCGGTTTAATGGCTAATATCACGGGATGCCGAGCGGATTTGATTATTTGCGATGATGTGGAAGTTCCCAAATCTTGCGATACAAGTGTCAAGCGGCGCGATTTGCGGACAAAATTATCCGAATTGGATTATATTTTGACGCCGGGCGGTATGATGCTGTATGTCGGCACGCCACACACAGTCGATACGATATACAATACCGAATCGGACGGTTTTTTGGCCGGATGGGAAAGTTTGAAAATTCCGATTTTGACAGCGGCGGGAAAATCAAATTGGCCGGGCAGATTTTCCGAAGCCAAGATTGCCGCAATCAAAAAACGGTCAGGACCGAATAAATTTGCAAGTCAAATGATGCTTGAAGCCGTTCGGTTGCAAGACAGCCGTTTGGACGGGCAAAAAATAGCTTTGTACAAAGATGAATTGGATTATACGCAAGCCAACCAAAGTGCCGTTTTAAAAATCGGTTCAAATCGACTGGTATCGGTTTCCGCTTGGTGGGATCCGGCTTTCGGCGCGATAGACAAAGGTGACGACAGTGTCGTAGCGTGTGTATTTACGGACGAAAAAGGCATGTATTATTTACATGATATTTTGTATTTGCGCGTGCCGGATTCCGAAGAATCGGCTTCGTTCCAATGTCGGGAAGTTGCCGATTTTGTCAACCGAAATTATTTGCCGTCGATAAATTTGGAAACAAACGGCATCGGAAAATTTTTGCCGGCATTGTTAAGAGCAGAATTGGCGCGCAATCATATTGCGTGTGCCGTCATTGAACAAACGTCCCGCCAAAATAAAGCTATGCGGATTTTATCGGCATTCGATGCGCTGTTAATGAACGGCGGCCTTAAAGCCCATGTGCGTATAAAACAAACGCCGTTTTTTGACCAAATGCAAGATTGGGTGCCGAACGGCAAAACAAAAGACGATGCGCTTGATGCCGTTGCGGGATGTTTGCTGAAAGAACCCGTTCGGTTGCCGCAATACATACACAGATATACAAATAAGAAAAGAGAATGGAGATTTTAAAATGAGCGAAGAAGTGACAATTTTTGCCAAGACTATTTTCGGCGAAGCGCACGCCCAAAAACTGTCAGCGATGGAAGCCGTTGCCAACGTTGTCATGAATCGGGTGCGCCATGCGCAAAAAGTCGGCAGCTATTGGTGGGGAATGACGCCCAAAGAAGTGTGTTTAAAACCGTTGCAATTCAAATGTTGGCAATATACCGATTATGCCAATCCCGCCAAAGACGAAGTTTTAAAAAACAATAAAGTTTATAAAATCTGCGAACGGTTGGCACGGCGTGCCGTCAGCGGATTTTTAAAGGACAATACCAAAGGCGCAACGCATTACCACCGTTTGGAAGAACACCCCGCTTGGGCGGCCAAAGCGGTTCCGTGCGCTCAAATCGGAGGGTTTTTATTTTATGCGCACGTCTAAAAAAAGAGAAGAAAATTTATCGGAATTTTCATTGGAAATGGGCAAATTAATGGCTCAAGTCGACGGTTTGCAAAAACAATTGGCCGATATCAAAAAAGATGTCAGTTCAACAAAAACGCAAATTGCCAACGTACATACCGAATTACTTAATTTTATGGGTACCGTACAAAAGAAAACCGTTTGTCAGGCAATGCATGACAAATTAAACAAAGAATTTATCATGCGCCGCGAAATAGCACCCATTAAAGCGATTTTAAACGTTATTGCCGTTACAACCGTTACGGCCATTTGCATTGCCGTCATGGATTTAATTTTAAAATAGGAGGATAATATGATTGATTTTATAATAACACATATTGAAGATTTGCTGATTGCGATGAGTTCAATTGTTGCCGGTGCCAGTGTGTTGGCGGCTTTAACGCCGACGAAAAAAGACGATTTGTTTTTTAAATACGTTAAAAACACATTGGATTTTTTGGCTTTAAATATCGGCAATGCCAAACCGGCGTCCAAAACGGCTTAATCGCAACAATAAACGCATTCGCATTTGTACATTGACGCTAAAAAAAACAAGCGGTCTTATAAAATTCATTTTAAAATGAAAGCGATTGACTTTTAACGGTGATTTTGCTACATATTGACGTAATGGCAATCAACGTATTGAGGCAATCCGATGAAAGATAAAAATTCCGTTTTTAAACGGCATCGCGAAACGATGAAAGATCGTTTAAAACGATTGGTTTTAAGTTTGTTGTGGTATGGCCCTTTGTTGGCGGGCGCCGTGTGGGGATCTTGGTATATCAAAAAGTTATTGCCCGCTTACGTTTCAAATTATTTCGGGTTGCCGGCGGCTCAATCCATATCCATGGCCAATATCAAACGTGCCGAATTTTTAAAGGATAATTTATCTTTTCCAATGGGATTGCCGCAATATTTAACGGCGCAAATGTCCGCCATAGCCGCCACAACCAAAGCCGGCACATTGGAAATTGCCACGAATGCTGCCGTAACCTTGATAAACGGCTTATTAAGCATTTTTGTTGTTATCTTGGCAATTTACATTATTTTACGATTTTTAAAATATTATAAGACACGTGCGGCCGAAGACAGAATCGCCCGCCAAGTCGCCAATCGTTTAATCCCGATGTTGGAAGAAATCAACAACAACATATTGGCGTTGGGGGAAAAACAAAACAACAACGCATTGCCTGTCAAAGAATTTGTCTTGTCCGAAATTCATGAAGAAAAGGGAAAATCACCCCAATCGCAATTTGTCGAAAACGGCAAATAAAAAATTATTTTTCGGGTATAAATTCCTTGCATTCGGGCAATTCGGCGTCATCTGTTTCGCCCGACAATTCCAGTATGCGTTTAAAAAAATCCACACGGGTAGACACTTCTTTTTTTTGCATATAAGAAGAATTGTCTTTGCATATGCCGCGCGCCTTTGCCAATTCTTCCTTAATACGGTCCAAATGCATTTTGCTTTCATCGACGCCCCAAGCGAGCACCGGACACAAATTGCGCCGCACTTCGCAAATGCCGGCAGAAATCAAATAATTGACGTTTTCCTGACCTTGATTATAAATAACCATGCGCCCGGCTTTCAGTGATATAAAAATCGGCGCGCGGTCGGGCAAAATCAAAATATCCCCGTCCACGGCAGGCAATAAAACCTTATCCGCTTCCATTGAAAAAACTTCCTTAAGCGGCGAAATCAATCTGACCCGGATTTTGCCGTTTTTCGGCGCTTCTTCGGGCGGCACGATGCGCAGCTGGTGAATCGGATCATCAAGCATTTTGAATTTTTCCTTCCAATGCCATTAATTCTTTGCCCTTTTGGACGGCTTCTTCAATTTTGCCGACCATAAAGAACGCTTGTTCGGGCAAATCGTCGTGCATGCCATTGATGATTTCTTCACACCCTTTAATCGTTTCTTCCAATTCCACCGTTACGCCTTTTTTACCGGTAAACACTTCGCCGACGGCAAACGGTTGGCTTAAGAATCGTTGAATACGCCGCGCACGGTTCACGACCTTTTTATCTTCATCGGACAGTTCATCCATCCCCAAAATCGCGATAATATCTTGCAAGGATTTATAAACCTGCAAAATACGCAACACTTCGGACGCAACCCTGTAATGGCGTTCGCCGACCAATTCGGGCGATAACAAACGCGAGGAGGATTCCAATGGGTCAACGGCCGGATACAACCCTTGTTCGGCAATGGAACGCGACAACACCGTCGTGGCATCCAAGTGCGAAAAAGTCGTTGCCGGCGCCGGATCGGTCAAATCATCGGCCGGCACGTAAACGGCTTGCACCGACGTAATGGACCCTTTGTTGGTCGAAGTAATACGTTCTTGCAACGATCCCAAATCGGTTGCCAATGTGGGTTGATATCCCACGGCGGACGGCATACGCCCCAAAAGCGATGATACTTCGGAACCGGCTTGCGTAAAACGGAAAATGTTATCGATAAACAACAACACGTCTTGTGCCATATGGTCGCGGAAATATTCGGCAACCGTCAATCCCGTCAACGCAACGCGGGCACGCGCACCCGGCGCTTCGTTCATTTGCCCGAAAATCAAGGACGCTTTGGACCCATCGCCCTTTAAATCAATGACGCCCGATTCAATCATTTCATGGTATAAATCGTTGCCTTCGCGTGACCGTTCGCCAACCCCCGTAAACACCGAATAACCGCCATGCATTTTGGCAATGTTGTTAATCAATTCCATGATAATCATCGTCTTGCCGACACCTGCGCCGCCAAACAGCCCGATTTTGCCGCCTTTCGGATATGGGCAAAGCAAATCAATAACTTTAATGCCGGTCGCCAAAATTTCCGTGTTCGGTGCTTGTTCCATAAAAGTCGGCGGGTCGCGGTGAATCGAACTTTTTAAATCCGTTTCAATCGGGCCGCGTTCGTCAATCGGATCGCCCGTTACGTTCATAATACGCCCCAAAGTCGCCGTACCCACCGGCACCGAAATCGGCGCACCGGTATTGATAACACCTTGTCCGCGGACCAAACCGTCCGTATCGGACATGGACAAACATCTGGCAATATTGTTTGCGAGCAATTGTTCCACTTCCAACGTCAACGTTTTGCCATTATTTTGAGTTGTCAGCGCATCAAAAATATGCGGAAGATTGTGTTCGTCAAATGCAACGTCCACAACCGACCCCGTCACTTTAATAATAACGCCGTTATTTTTTTTGGATTGTGATTGTTTTGCTTCAGCCATCTTTTTTTTCCCTTTTTAAACTTTTTATTCATCTGTTTGATTCATCATTGCGGCGGATACGACTTCCGCCAAATCGGTTGTGATTTTGGATTGACGCGTACGCCGATAGAGCTTTTGCATGGATTTGAGCATTTCTTCGGCATTGCGCGTTGCATTATCCATTGCCATCAAACGCGCGGCATTGTCCGCCACTTCGGTTTCAAGCAACACGCGGCAAATATAAAACACCATATATTGCGGCAACATTTGTTCCAACAATTCCAAATCGGACAAATCATAATCATATTCGTCGGGCGAACGGGTGGATTGTTCCAAAATGCCTTTGTCAATAGCCCCGAGCGGCGCCAACATATCGGCACCCCCGAAAGCCGTCAAAAAGGAAGATTGGTGAATATTGTATTTTTTGTGTCCCAGCACATCACGACTGACATAATCGGCATCGTTTGTATTGATTAAAAATTGCCACGGATTGTTTTTTTCAAACAATTTATTCGGGATTACCTGTTCAATCGTCGGTTTTTGCGACACAACAGAATGGAATTCATTATAAACGAACAAGCACACGTCAAATTGGCCATGGTCAAATGCTTCAACCAATGTTGCGGCAATACGTTCCGCATCCAAATAAGTATCATCACCTGTGTGCAATTTGCGTTTGGCCGACCGTATTTGCCATTCGGGATGGTTGCGTTTTAAAACGTCGGCGCCGCGCGTGCCGAAACAAAACAAAGTAACTTTTTTGTCTTGTTCATGCAAATATTTAACCACTTCTTCGGTTTTTTGGACAACGGTGCTTGTAGATGAACCGCTGAGACCGTCATCGGACGTAATGACCACAACGACATAGCGTTTATCTTTTCCGTTGCCTTTCAAAAGCGGTGGCATCGGCAAAATTTCGCTTGACCCTTGCAAAGCCAATTGTTCTTGGCGAAAAGAAGCCGACCGAATCAAGCGGCGAATCATACGGTATATTTCAATCGCGTATTTGCCGGTGCGCAAAAACGTTTCATGTTTTTTCTTCAACCTTGAAATCGCAACAACCTTCATCGACGCGGTTACTTGGTGCGTCGATTCGATAGTTTTTATACGGTCGCCGATTTTCTTAAGTGAACTCATTTATTTTTCTTTTCTCCGGTCATTTTTTCGGCATCATCGCCCATGAACTTTTTGGTAAATTCCGCCACAAAGGTACCCAAACGTTTTTTCAAATCTTCCGACAAATCTTTTGTTTTTTCAATATCGGAAAGGATAGTCGACCCTTCCAATTTAACGGATTCTTGAAGTGCCGCCTCATATTTTGAAACGTCTTCGATTTTAATGCCATCCAAATATCCGTTCACGCCGGCATAAATCGATACGACTTCCTGAGCCATCGTATAGGGCATATATTGCTTTTGTTTCATAATTTCGGTTAATCGCGCCCCGCGATTCAACAAGTTTTGCGTTGCGGGATCTAAATCCGAAGCGAATTGTGAAAATGACAACACTTCCCTGTATTGCGCCAAATCCAACTTTAACGAACCCGCGACCTTTTTCATTGCTTTTGTTTGAGCCGACGACCCGACACGCGATACGGACAACCCGACGTTAATGGCCGGACGTACGCCTTGGTGAAACAAAGAAGTTTCCAAGAAAATTTGACCGTCCGTAATTGAAATGACATTGGTCGGAATATAGGCAGACACATCGCCTTCTTGCGTTTCGACAACGGGCAATGCGGTCAACGATCCGCCCCCCTTAGCCGCACTTAATTGAGCGGCACGTTCAAGCAAACGCGAATGCAAATAAAATACGTCGCCGGGATATGCTTCACGGCCCGACGGGCGCTTTAACAATAAGGACATTTCACGGTACGCCACCGCATGCTTGGACAAATCGTCATAGAATACTATCGCGTTCATGCCGTTATCGCGGAAATATTCCCCGATGGCACAACCCGCATAGGGTGCTAAATATTGCATGGATGCACTGTCGGCCGCCGTCGCCGAAACGATAATCGTATATTCCATCGCGCCGCGTGTTTGCAAATTGCGCATAATTTCACGGACAGTTGATTGTTTTTGCCCGATAGCGACATAGATACAATACAATTTTTCTTTCGGATCTTCCGTTGAATCATTCAAAGCCTTTTGGCTTAAAATCGTGTCGACGATAATAGCCGTTTTACCTGTTTGGCGGTCGCCAATAATCAATTCGCGTTGCCCGCGCCCGATTGGCACCAAAGCGTCAATTCCTTTAATCCCCGTTTGAATCGGACGGTTAACGGACGAACGGTCGATAATGCTCGGTGCGGGAGCATTTACGGGTGCCTTTTGCAAAGAATCAAATCCTTCTTTGCCATCCAAAGGCATTCCCAGCGGGTTAATTACGCGCCCCAATAATTCCATGCCGACAGGGACGGAATTCATTTCATACGTGCGATAAACTTTTTGCCCTTCTTTTATCGCTTCGGCCTCTTCGAAAATTGTCACGTCCACACTGTCCGGATTCAAGTTCAACACCATTCCGTGCGGCCCGGCATCAAAAGAAACGCGTTCGCCGACGGCGATTTCTTTAAGCCCGCTGACCCGCGCGACACCGTCGGACACGGATTGAACTTGGCCCACCTCTTTAATAATCGGCTTTTCTTCAAAAGAAGCGATACGTTCTTTAAAGTAATTTGTCAATTTGCGTGCATCCGCAATGCCCGTAAATTCGTGTTGCAATTCCTTTTGGAACTGCGTCAACTGCCCTTTAATCGTTGCATCGACAAGCAATGAATTGACACGCATGGACAACCCGCCGATTAAATCAGGCACGACTTTCAGCTGTATCATAAAATTTTGCGTATCCAAGATAGCGCCCAGTTGTTCGCGCAAAGCAATAAGCTGTTCATCCGTCATCGAAACGGCAGATTCAACCTCGACAATCATAGGCTTAACTTTAAGCCCTGTATTTACAGACTTTTTTTCAGACATTATCAATAATCCTTGTGAAAGATAAAAATATGCTTCTTATGTACCACAACATAGGATTTTTTGCAAGGCATTTTTGTGTTTTTTTCACCCGTAAAAAAGTTTAAATAAACCGCCCTTCAAAAAAAAGAGCGGTTTATAAAAACAAGCCCGTCTTGATTGCTTATTGAGCGGCAGGATTGCTCAACGATTTATTAAAATCTTCATACGGATCTTTTCCGTGGAAACGGTCTTTGGCGCTTTGAAAATGAGAACCGCCGACACGCTTCATATCAGCGGCCGTGTTGGAAACTTCCGAAGATTCCCCCGAAATAAAATCGCTGACAGATGCTACGCGTGCTTTGGTAACCGCCCACCCTTCCATCGGCGGAACGCCCAACAATGCCCATGCCAATACCAAAAAGACGGCATAAACAATCGCCAAACGGATGACAAGTTTTACCAAGCCTTTTAAAATTTTACTCAATGCTTCCATAATTTAAATCCTTTCCATCATAAAAAATGTTATAAAAACACTTTCAAACGACATATATAAAGCTATGCCGAACAAGCCCTATACATATCTTCGTATGCGTTCGAAACCGAACGCTTGATTTTTACATACCCTTGACATATAATCGGGTTTACGCTAACGATAACTTAAAAATTTTGAATTGTCCAGATGAAAAATACCACAATCGGGGATATACCGTTGAAAATAATTGTCAACGCCCGTTCCAAAAGCATAAAATTGAGAATGTCCAAAGACGGAGAAGCCGTTTTGGTGTTGCCGAAACGGACGCCGAAATTTATGGGAATCGCTTTCGCGCAAAAAAATTTGGATTGGCTTAAAGCGCAAAAAGAAAAAATCGGTGCACCGCGGCAATTTGAAAACGGCATCCGAATTGAACTGCTCGGAACAACCTATACGATTGAACATAACCCTTTGGTGCGCGGCGGCGTATTCATTGATAATGATAAATTGGTCGTAACGGGTGACAGCACCCATTTGCATCGACGGGTCCGCGACTTTGTCAAAAAGCAAGCCTATGCGTATATTCAGGAAAAAGCCATTCAAATGGCGGCACGGTTAGATGAAAAACCCGCCAAAATAACGTTACGCGATACATCCGGCCGTTGGGGCAGTTGTTCATCAAACAAGAATTTAAGCTTTTGTTGGAAATTGGCGTTGGCGCCGACTTTTGTTTTGGATTACATCATCGCGCATGAAGTGGCGCATTTGGTCCAAATGAACCATTCCGATGCCTTTTGGTCGGTTGTGGCCCAAATTGACGACAATCGCGCGGCGGCAAGTATTTGGCTGCGCAAAAACGGTGCCGCCTTGCAAAGATGGGTTTGACACAAATTATTGCATTCGTGTCGGCGTGCGTTCCAACCAAAGGCTCGGACCGCGGCCCTTAGTGCTTGCTTTCCATTCCAACCAACCTGTATACGATGCCACATGGACAAAATCGAAATCGACCGACGCGGGCATCTGTTTCTTTATGAGATAAATGCGTTTTTCATGACGTGGGACACGGCTTTTTAGAGGTGGATTTAGAGGCGGTTTTTCTTATGACATGGGGCATGGACCGGACATAGCTTTTTATGATATGGGGCTGTTTTTTATACAAAAAAAGGGGGCTTAACAGCCCCAACATTTTTTCAAAGCATATTCTTTTTACCGGCGACAAAATCCAACCGTTCATCGGCCGTTAACCCCACAGGATAATCTTTATCTACCGTCCGCAAAATTTTTCTAAGTCCTTTGCGGTTGGCAATTTGAATGGCAAGGCCCGGCCGCGCGTTGAGTTCAAGCATCATCGGTCCGCGCCCTTTATCCAACACAATATCGGCGCCCAAATACCCAAGCCCCGTCATTTCATAGCCCTTAACGGCAATTTGAAGGTGTTCGCGCCAATCGGGTACTTGAATACCCATCAAATCCGCCCCCGTATCGGGGTGCTTGAATATCGGGCGGTTATGTTGGACGGCCGCAACGGCACGCCCCGTTTGAATATCAATTCCGACACCGACGGCGCCTTGATGTAAATTTGCACGCCCGCCCGATTCTTTGGTTGCCAGGCGCATCATCGCCATAACGGGAAACCCTTTATAAACAATGACGCGCACATCGGGCACGCCTTGGAAACTGTAATTTTTGAATATATCACTGAAATGCACGACCTCTTCAAACAACACCGTATCATATTGCCCGCCCAAAGAATACAAGCCGCTTAACGTATTGGAAATATGTTGATATACTTCTTTGAACGTCAATTCTTTATTGGAAGCCGTGATAAATTTATCGGGCGAAAATTTCTTAATGACCAAAACGCCCTTCCCGCCGCTGCCGTGTGCCGGTTTAATGACAAAATCTTGATAAGAACCGATAATTTTTAAAAAATCCTTCACTTCGTGTTGCGCATCGATTGTCCCGATTAAATGCGGCGTTTTAATGCCGAATTTATCCGCAAGTATTTTTGTTTGGCATTTATCGTCAACCAGCGGATATAAACGGCGCTTGTTAAGGCGAGCTATAATTTCATGATTACGACAATTCATCGACAATACGCCGACATGGCGCAATTGTTTCGGAAGCGCAAACCATTTAAACCACGTCATTTTAAAATCCTTTTTTTCGATTTTTCAGCATTCACAAGCGGAGCAAAACGCATCAGTTCGGTCAAACGGTAACCCGTATAAGTCCCAAGCAGCATGACAATACACAAAATGACCAGATTCAATTCGTTAAAGGCAAACATAATATGGCGGATAAATTCGTCGGCAATCACAAAATAAACGATAATGCCGACCAAAACGGTACAGAACATTTCCGTAAGCGCGTTTTTGGTCCCTTCTTCTTCCCATGTAATCGAAGCACGTTCGATAATCCACGCCATAATGATAATCGGAAAGAACAATGCGGACGAAGCTATATTAATTTTGGCGTCATATCCCCAAACGGTAAAAAATTGAATAATCAATATGACAAAAATCACGACGGACGAAATGCGCGGCACCAACAATAAATTAAACCGAGACAACAACGTACGGATAAGCAACCCGACACCGATAATAATGCCAAAGCATATCAAACCGGCGGCAAATCCCGTTTGGATAAGAGCCATTGAAATCAACATCGGCGTGAACGTGCCCATTGTTTTCAAACCCACGATGTTGCGCATAATGACGACAACCAAAATGGCCAACGGAAAAATCATCAGCCATTTCAACGCATTTTGTTGGCTGACGGGCAAATTGTAAATTGAAAATTCATAGTCGAATATTTTTAAATTTTGCAAACCTTTTGACCGATGCTTAGCCATCGAAAAAGCCGACCGAACAGATTTCAATACCGAAAATTTAATCGCCGAATCAACGCCGCCTTCGACATCAATCAAAGAGTTCCCTTCACGCTGAAAAATCACAAAATCTTTCGGAATGCCCCCCACGCCCGTTTCGACATTATAAACTTGCCAAGCGCCTTTTTCAAAAACTTCCAATAAAATATCGGCAGAAAACGTTTTCTTTTCTTCCACCAATTTAATGCCGCGAACGATTCGGGACGGGATTTTTTCCACGGCCAACAAGCGGTGCAAAACCAAAGCCGTATCCTTGGGCGTTTTGCGTTCGGGCAAAAATGTTTGAACAATGGCTTCGGGTTGGGGCCGGTTCAAAAGCGCAATTACTTGTTGCGCCCGCGTTCCGTCATATTGTTTTGATGTTTCCAACAGCTGGCCCGCAATTTCCAACTCTTGTTCGGACAACGGGACATCCGAAACTTTGGGCGCCGATACCTTTTGAAGTTTTTGAACGGGGTTTATGTTTTTATACAACAACACCCGGTAATAAATATCTTGAGCCATTTGCGGATTCTTGGGGCCGGAGGTAATTAAAATACGATTAGCCGTCGTTTTAACATCATAATCCGGCGCCACGACATCTTCGCCCAAAATTTTATAATCATCATTTGTCGCCGGACGTGCAATGGAAATTTTAACGGGTTCGTCGGTCGGTGTAAAATTTATATGCGCTTCAATCGTCCAAATATCCGTCAAGCTGCGCGCATTCGTTGAAAATCCCCAATATTTTATTTTGTAATTAATGCTGTAAGCGGCAAATAAAATCGATGCGATTAAACACATAAATAAAAAGATACGCACGGATTTCAACTTTTTTATTAAGGCAGTCACTTTTTTGGGGAACATAGTGTTATCAACCTTTCAACCTTATGGTATGATAGCTTTTATGGCAATGTATTTTGAGCGGACGCATCCACAATGGCGCGGCCGGCCAAAATATTACGGCCGATTAATACCTGATATTCAAATTTGCTACGGTCTGTCAACGTAAATTGCGATGTGATGATTTCGTTTCCGAAACGGATGCGCATTTGCACAACGGTGCGATATTCGCTGCCTTCAATGCGCTTGATGGCCGTACGGCGGTAAATTTTCTTTTCAAAATGGTGTTTTTGACCATTTTTGCGATTAATGACATCAAAAGAAACCCATTTTTCGCTGTCGCGTTCAAAAAATTTCACATTTTGCGCATCAATGGACGATGTTTCCGCCCCCGTGTCAATTCGTGCGGCAAGCGACGATTTCATCGGCAGGACATAAACGGGTTCAACAACGCCGATAACACCCAAAGAATGCTTAATCGAATAGCACGGTAATTGCACTTCGGGTTCGGATATGGGTTCGGATATGGGTTCGGATACGGTTTCGGATACAATCGGCAACGGTTCGGGAACGGGTGCGGGTTTAAATAATGAACAAGCGGACAAAGAAAAGAAAGCTGTCCCCAAAATAAAAATATAAAATAAATTATGACACATATTTTGCCTCTTTGATAATATTCGTTGTTTTAAACCAAAACAGGGCAAAAGTAAAGAATAAAAAGGATTATTTTTTGCTTTCTTTTTTCGCATAAAGCCATTATGATTACAAATACATCAGCGTTTAACATCCGAACAAAACAAGGTTTTTTTATCATGATGAATTACATATGGGCGGGATTGGTTTTAATCGGCGTGTCAACCGTTTTTTTCACCGGCGAATTCACGGCCGTTTCCGAAAGTGCGTTAAATGCAGCCAAAACCGCCGTCAAAATCGTTTTGGCTTTGATGGGCGTGATGGCATTATGGTTGGGGCTGATGAAAATTGCCGAACAATCGGGTCTGACGGACATATTTGCCAAGGCCATCCAACCGGCGATTGATTGGTTATTCCCGGACCTTAAAAAAAACAAAAAAGCCAAAGCGGCCATTACAATGAACGTCGCGGCCAATGCATTGGGTTTGGCCAACGCCGCAACGCCGTTCGGGCTAAAAGCTATGGAAGAAATGCAAAAGGACAATACAAAAAAAGACACGGCAACCAATGCGATGTGCACGTTTTTAACGATTAACACGGCGGGCATTCAACTGATTCCGATGAGCGTTATCGGCATTTTAGTGGGGTTGGGCGCCCAAAATCCGGCCGAAATTATCGCGCCTTGTTTAATTGTGACATTATTAACACAAGCCATTGCCATTTTTACCGTCAAATTATTGCAAAAATTAAACGGTAATGCTTCAAAACATAAAGGGGATAAGTGATGCGCGAAATTTTAATGGTTGTTTCGATGTCTTTAATTCCCTTGCTTATCGGGACGATTTTAATTCACGGCCTGTATAAAAAAGTGCCCGTTTATGAAACGTTTGTCGCGGGTGCCAAGCAAGGCTTTGAAGTCGGCGTGCGGATTTTGCCGTATTTGGTGGCAATGATGACAGCCGTTGCAATTTTCCGAGCTTCGGGCGCATTGGATATGATTGCATCATGGATGTCGCCCGTTTTGATATACTTTGGCATTTCGCCCGATTTAATCCCGCTGGCGTTTATGCGCTCGTTATCGGGCAGCGGGACATTGGGCATTTTTTCGGAAATTGCCGCCGTTCACGGCCCGGACAGCCCCGTTACCAAAACGGCCGCCGTCATGACGGGGTCAAGCGAAACAACCTTTTACGTATTGGCCGTTTATTTCGGATCGGTCGGCATCACAAAATTCCGCCATGCGGTCATCGCGGGTCTGATCGCCGATTTTGCCGGCATCGTCATTGCGCTGGCAATTTCAAAAATGTTGTTTTAATTATTGAACGGATAAGGAAACAATACCGTTGAATTTTGTTCTTTCCCAATCCCCGCATTTGCCGATACGCCGTTGATTTTTTCCATTTAAACCATAAAAAACTTTGAATTAAAACGGATAAATTTTCATCGTCAAATTTCACAAAAAATTCGGCGAAATTTTAAAAGTGCCCTGAGTCGTTTTTTACATCAAAATTTCCGCTTTTTTTGATAAATTTTAAAAATTCGACAAATCTAAGAAAAACATTAACCCTTTTATAATCAAATATTTCTTTTAATTTACTTTTCATCATATCCCGATTTGGGCTAAAAATAGAAAAAAGTATACAATTCAAAAATATAGAAAAAAATTCATCGGAATTATACAAAAAAACCGATCAAAAAAAGGGGGAAATTATGCCAAAAATTTCAGTCATCATACCCGTATACAACGTCGAAAAATTTTTGCCTGCGTGTTTGGATAGTTTGCTTAACCAAACATTTAAAGATTTTGAAATCATATGCGTCAATGACGGTTCAACCGATAACAGCGGCAAAATTTTGTTGGATTATTCATCTCGCAATACGCCGGGCAAGCCCCGGATAAGGCCCGTCTTTCAAAAAAATCAGGGTATTTCACGTGCGCGCAACAGCGGTTTGGAAGAAGCGACCGGAGAATATATATATTTCATGGATTCGGATGATTTTATACATCCTCAATTATTGGAAATCGCTTACACGCATGCAAAAAAGAACAAAGCCGATTTAACCGGATTTGATTTTTACCGCGAAGCCGTACCGGGCGAATTGACATTGGACGGGGCAAAAAAATACGAAAATATTGACGCGATAAAAACAATTGTTACAACAAACCCGCTCAAATACTTCAAACCATCTGCCGAACCGCGCATTTATTATAATGTTTGGTCAAAATTAATCAAACGTTCTTTCATCCGCGGCATGGAATTTTTGCCGAATGTCAACCGTTGCGAAGACATGCTTTTTGTGGCTTGCATGTTAAAACAAAAACCCAAAACCGTTTTAATTCCCGAAAAACTTTATTTTTATCGTAAAAATGACAAATCCGTAACAAACGCGCATTTCGACGAAAAACATTTGCAAGACCATTACATGGCTTTAACGGCTTTGCGGGACACATTCCAAGGCAAAGAGTACAAAGATGAATTAAATTTCATCTTGAAAAACACCATGCCCGACATTTTATCCAAAATCGTCAAAAAAATCGAAGCGTCCGATTTTGAAAATAAAAATCAATTGCTGCCTTTGTGGAGAAATATGCTCAGTGATTTGGTCAAATCCAAATGCATCGCGTGGGGGCAAGAAGTCGTCAAGCCGAAAAAACGTTTTTTACCTTATGTTCTGACGGCAAAACACCATGTGCGCATTTTACCGAAATTGGAACGCACACTGTATGAATCATCCAGAAAGCGCATGGCTCTGTCAAGGGCATGATTTTGTCATATCGGAACAATGCATATAAACGGTTGATACTCTCTTTATTCGGTTTTTGTATAAGTTTAAAAACAACAAAACCCACCGTTAAAAAGGTGGGCGGATGTTCAGAAACCGTTTAAACGCAGACGGCTCGGCTTATTTGGATAAACCTTATTCACCGACATCCGCCCTTGGACAGATATTGGCACGATTATTTTAGTCGTTATGCTCACGACTGCGTTTAAAAAGGGTTTCTACGCCCTGAACCCAATTCTTTGCAGAACCGAACTCAACCGAAGGCTATCATAAAAATCATAAAGCTTCAAGAAAATTCTATACGCCCGTATTCAATCGGTATCCGTTCAAATAAAAGCGGTGAAACAATTTTTTAATGTAAAAATTGAATAATGGTTTGGTACAAATCCTGCCGGCTTTGTTTACCTGTAAAATTATGACCGGCCTGTTCGATAATTTCCAATTTTTGAGGAACGACAAACGTTTCACTTAATTCTTTGACATCTTTCGGAGCAATGACCCTGTCATTATCCGCCGCAATCAACAGCACATCCGATTGAATTTTTGACGCGAACTTTATAGCATCATATGATTTGGCTTCCTCCACGACGGCATACGGAATAACGGCATTACGGTATTCGTATTCTCCTTTTTCTTTCCACTTTCCACAAAAATCGGGCATATTGGCCATACAACTTTCTTCCCATTTTTGACCGCTGATAACCGGCGTTATTAAAACCAAAGTTTCAACTTCGTCGGGATGTTCGGCCGCATACCGCAACACGGACGCTCCGCCCAAAGAATGCCCGGCAAGAACAAACGGCCGTCCATAAAAATCTTGCGTTTTTGCCCAATTGACGACCGTATTCAAATCTTCTTCATATGTCGACAAACGACCGTTTACAACCTGCCCGTCGCTTTTGCCCAACGAATTTCTGTTATCAAACGTGATAACCGAATAACCTTTGTCTAAAAAAGCCTTTTTGGTTGCCTGAACGGCGGGGTGTTCCATATTGGACGCCAAACCATGTTGAATAACGGCCAATCTTTTGTCAACGGCATCTTCTTGTTCATCAAGTTGCAAACAGATTAACTCATTTTGCGCATTTCGAATCTGAATTTCATGTGTCGGATTATTTTGAACACAAGACGTCAGAAAAATAAATAAAACACTTATCCAAAATTTCGGCATCATACATTGTTTCCCAATTTTTTTAATTTTGATTGTGCTATGGGATAATATTATGCACCCTTTTTAATAAAAACAAGAAATTTATTTTTTCATAAAAATTTCGCTTCAAACCCACCGCGCACATATAAAAAAAACGCCCCGATGGACGTTTTTGTTTCATTGATTGTGTAACAGAGTCAACTCTGGGAAAAATATACTTTTTCGCCCAATTTTTAGACAATATCACGAAAAATCAACATATTAGTGCAAATCTGAAGGAATTGTATATTTTTCCGTAAAAAAGCAATAACATTTTGTTTGTGCGAGATATTATCAAATTTAGCTCTCTTGCCCCTGCGGTAGAGCCAGAAATCGAACCTTTTTGAAACCAAAAAAAATTTCATCACCACCAATTCAATTTTTTGAAGGAACCCACTGGGATGACGGTAATGGCAATTTTAACCCGGAAAATATTTGCCAGACTGATTCTAGGTGCCTCTGCTGGGATAACAATCGTAATAATTATTGACAATTATGATAATATATGTTATATAATACTCATTATCATCTACCATGTGTAGAAGGATTTTCGGGGTCGTCCTCTTGGACGACCTCCGCTCTTTTAAATCATTTTCTCGGATCCTTGCAGGTTTTCAGGTCTCTTGCAACCCCTCTTAATGTTCCCGGGTGAGCTACATAATATGCAGTTATGAGTTCAAAAGAAGTTCTTTTTCTGTTTTCGCCAAGCACAAGCAAATATTTTTAACATCCAACCAAAAGAAAATCCTTCTTTGAGCACCTTTTGGTGTTTTACAAATTTTTTCCCAACAAATAATTTCTTCACTCATATAGTTATTTAAGATGTATGAGCACCAATGAAATCTTCTAATCCGTTCAAAATCAGGAATTCTATCTGGATTCCCTTCTGTAATCAAATGCCAAAAACATTCATGCTTTCCAGAATCTTCTGGATTTCTGCGACATGTAATATTTTTACCCAAAACGATAATTTTAGAATTATATAATTCTTCCAAATAGATTTGATATATTTTTTCAATTTCATCTTGATAGTTATTAATATCTATCTCTAATAACTCAGGAAGTTCTAAACTCATTTGTATTATTGTCCTTTCCATACAAACAAATTGAACTTCTCATTATTATAACGAGAGCTGGAATTAAAATCGATAAATAACTCTTTTTCAATTTTATCGCACATTGCTAATTTTACTTTGCTGGGCTCATTTTTAATTTCGGCAAGCCTATCACGATATCCTATTGCTCCAATCAAAATATCCGCCAATTGCAATAATTCAGATTCATTAGAACGTATCTGCTGGATTTTCTGTATGTCCAAATCTTCTCGTTGTTTTTTGAATTGTAAAATGTCTTTTAATTTACATACTTTCTCGCATCCAATAGTATCTTTGATATCAATATATATATTATAATTTTTATGAGGTTGCAGGATATGCTTCAACATATCGTAATACATCTTATAATACCAATCATTGTGGGTTTGGTTAAATTTATAATGATTAAGTTGTTTTTTATCAGAAATTTTTATTGCTCTAAAACGCAGAGAATCCTCAGCTCTAAACAAATCTACCAAATCAAAATAAAAATCTTGTTTTGAGGGAGAAATTTTAGTCCATTTTGCTTCTCTATTTCTTGGAAGACCATGTTTTTCTTTAAGTTGCTTAATTTTAGATGTAATATCTTTTATTTTCCCAATGGGACACGAAATTCCACCAATAATCATGGATGTATGATGATCATTTTCTAAATGACACGATTCGTCACAATATATGTTAATTATAGGTCTTTCCATTTTTAATCCTCGCTCAAAATAATAAAATAGATTAAAAAATATTTATTTAAAATTCAATAAAAATATAAATGAAAACAATTTAAATCAATGTTATAAAAGAATTGGTACAGAGATCAAAAACAAACTCTATTTTCGCTGAAGGAACCCACTAGAGTGATGGTAATGGCAACTCATCAGGTTGAACAACTACTTATTTTCTGCGCTTTGCAAATTTTGAGTAATACCAATGAAAAAGTCTTTGCTCCACAAATCAAGTTTACTTTTGTCGGTAATAAATGGCAAAACATCTTGTTTGGCTTGCTCATAGTCAATAAATTCAAAACGCTGGTTAAGCATGTTCAGTAACACTTCCAGAGAAAATGGCTCACCTTTTGATAAGGCTTCGGAATCTATCAATCTGGCGTACAGATGCGGTAAATTAACTTTTACCTGTCTGGATAGATAAAAAACATAGTCATACAAATCTCTTCCTTTAATGCGGCTTTTCCAAGAACGGCAAATAACAGCGTGAATTTTACCGGCAAATAAAGACGGCATATCATACAGCTTAACTTGATAAGGCGTGGGCAACAGACGGTATTTATTTTCAAACTGCGCAAAAGCCGGCGGATTAGTATCAATCTCAAATTTTATTTTTATAACTTCATCAGGATTGATACCAACAGTCTGCGCGCCATAAATATTAAAAATATGTTCCTTGGTGTTTCCTTTCAAAAAAGCGGATTTAATAGCGGAATCTGTTGTTTTTTGCTTTTCTTCAACTGAAAACCTCAACCCGAGCGAGGCAAGTTCATTTTCTAAACCTGAAAAATAGCGCTGCAGCTTGAATTCCGTATCTGGAGTAATCAACGAAAAATCCAAATCTTCAGAAAATCTATCAAGTCCATAAAAAATACGCAGAGCCGTTCCGCCATAAAACTCCGCGTTTTTAAAGAAGCCGGCACGTGATAATCCGCATAAAGCAACCTCCTGCACTACTTCTTTCAGAGCATTCTTCTTTTCTTCTAAAGTATTGATTTTAAAATTGCTTAGCATTTGCTCCAAAACAGTTTGCATTATTTGTCTCTCCTGATTAACTTGCCTAAAAGATTAAGATTGGTTGCGTGATATAAAGGAGCAAGCTCGCCTATGCTTGCTTTGTCCAGCTTGGCAAATTCTTGTTCATCAATGCGCAAATCATTAAATAAGAGCTCTTGCAACTCGGTTAAATTTTTCGCCGGCGGCAATGTGTAGAGCTTATCACATGGCGCTTTCAAAACTTTTACTCAAAATCCGCAGTCTCAAACCTTCAAAAGCTCCAGTTTCATTTTAATTATAGATTTCAAAAAACAAGATCTTGACACAAAGCAAAATATATTATACATTAAATTAATTACAGTAAAATATATTTTATATAAGAGTTAAAAGATGAAACAAAAACTGGCAACACCCATCCCCGTTAAAAAGGCTTTAAAAAAGCTTGGGAAAGATATAAAAGAAGCGCGCCTGCGTCGTCGTATTCCTGTGGCGCTTATGGCAGAACGTGTTGGCATTTCCCGCGTTACCCTTAAATCTATTGAAAACGGACAACCAACTGTGTCTATGGGGATCTATGCCACCGCTCTTTATGTTTTAGGAATGCTAGACCGATTAAAAGATGTTGCAGATATTGCTTTCGATGCTGTCGGACAGGCGCTAAGCAGCGAAGAGCTTCCTAAACGGATTGTTTTAAAAAAGGAATAAAAAATGGCTGAAATTCTGACGTATGTATATATCAATCTGGATGGTAAAGATATACCGGTCGGCCGTTTGTGGTCATATTTTAACAATGGTAAAGAAAGTGCCTCATTTAGATATGATGAAAGCTGGTTGAAATTTCCTTGCAACTTTGAATTGGAGCCATACCTTCCTTTGACTGAAGGAACAGGACATACTGACAATAAAAAAAGCATTTTTGCCTCAATGTCAGATTGTTCTCCTGATACCTGGGGACGTCTGTTGATAAAAAGAAATGAGGAAAAACTGGCAGAGCAAGAAAATCGCCCGCGCCATCAACTTAATCAGCTTGACTATTTATTGGCGGTCAATGATTTCTCCCGTCAAGGAGCTTTGCGGTTCAAACAAGCACCAGATGGAGATTTTTTAACCGCAAAAGATAAAAAAGCGATACCGCCGTTGGTTGAATTGCCAAAATTGTTGGCAGCATCCGAAAAAATCATAGACGATGATGCATCTTTTAATGACATCAAAGAACTACTTATTCCAGGCTCTTCTCTGGGTGGCGCCAGACCTAAAGCATCAGTCATTGACAAACAGGGAAATCTTTGCATAGCTAAGTTCCCTAAAAAAGACGATAACAACAATAATGTGTTGTGGGAAGCTGTTGCTCTGACATTAGCAAAAAATGCCGGCTTAAAAGTTCAAGAATGGCAATTAACTAAAGCTCTTGGCAAATCTATTATTTTGCTTAAACGATTTGACCGTGAGGGAAAGCACCGTATCCCGTTTATTTCCGCAATGAGTATGCTTAATGCTAATGATGGCGAAAACGGGGATTATAGTTATTTGGATATTGCAGAAATTATCCGAACTAAAGGCGTTAACATTAAGGAAGACCTGAAAGAACTTTGGAGTAGAATGTTATTTTCCATACTCATTTCTAATACGGATGACCATTTGCGCAATCACGGCTTCTTAAAACAAAATCCTATTGGCTGGAGCCTTTCGCCATTGTATGATGTTAACCCCAGCGTTGATAGGACGTCAAATCTACAACTGAATATTGATGAAACAAGCAGTGCGACCTCCATTGACTTGGCTCTTTCGGTAGCAGATTACTTTGGCTTGTCCAAACCGGAGGCTGATAAAATTCTCAAACAGCAAATAATAGCAGTTTCCGAATGGAAAGATATCGCTCAACATTTAGGCATTAGCAATGCTGAAATTTCCCGTATGAATGCCGCTTTTAAAGGAAACTCCACCAAATACTAAAAAAGCTTCTGTTTTTTTGGAATTTACAGTAACTTTTGTGGTAACCTTTATAGTAACCTTTTCAGGGAATTACTTGCTCAAAATAACATAGCATATTTCCTCCATTTGGTTTTATCAAACAAAACCTTTTGGAGGAAATCAAGAAGTTTTTAACAACATCTCAGCTTTTTCACAAAGTTGTCGCTCGGAAATATTTTATTATGGTTGTAAAAAGCAGAAGTCAGATATTATTTATCTAACATTGCTACTCTTGTAAACTTTAAATCGCTTAATGTGTCTGTGTCTACACCGTGTTTGATATGCATAATGTAAATTCGTTCGTTATCTACTATGCTTTTATCAAACAAATCATAATGTTTTTCTGGAATTTTTTCGACATCATCAAAATCCATAGAAGCTATTGCACCAGAAATATAATCAGGAACTCTCACCAACTCATCAAATACCTCTTTATCATAATCTTTACCACCCCAAAAACCATATACTTTATGGTCTGAAACGCGTTTATTAAGTAGATTTGCATAATAAATACGTACAAATTCACTAACAATGCCATCTTGAAAATCTGTCATTTTATCTCTATCTGATATCCACAATATATGCTTAGCATTTGTTTTAATAAGGAGAAATTCTATAATGGCTGACATAATATGCACAGCAATACTGATATTTGATAATGTTTTTAAATCAACCTCTTTACGATTAAGATAGTTTCTGAACCTTTTCATCTTATGTATAAATTCTTCTTTTTTCTTTTGAGGCCAATTCTCCATCTTCTTAATTGCGTTATCTAAAAGTTGCTTATTGTCATTTAATTTAAAAACATCATTTTTACCCTCGATTATAAATGCCAATGAGAAAAAGTACGGAGCTTCTTTAATATAGGAAACTGCTTTTTCTGAAAGATACTTAAAATCTTTAATATCTTTAGATAAATGTTGCTTTATCCCATTCTTTAATAAATAAGGATTAGTAAATGGATAAATCGTAAAAGTCATAACATCATTGGGTTTGTTTTTATCGTCGAGGCAATAATCACTGACAATATACCAAGAATTGACTTGTTTAAATTTGTTTTGAAATCTTTTCCATTTTTGCACAAAGTCAGGAAAATTACTGGATAAAATCGTTTTTCTATTCATCTATTTCTCTTGTTTCGTTTCTAAATACTCCAGAAACGTCTGACAGCCTTCATAAATATCCCAATAGGTCTCATCAAAATTACCGGTATACCACGGGTCTTTAATATTGCGCGGATTGTTCGTAAAATCAAGCAGACGATGGATTTTGCTTTCCGTATCCAGGCCTACGAGTGATTTAATGTCATCAATATTGCTATCGTCCATCGCTAAAATATAATCAAAGTGAGTATAATCTTGCGGACAAATGCGGCGAGAATAATGCTCTTCAAATGGCACATGCATAGATTTCAACATCTCGCGCGTACCATGATGAATACCGGCATGGCAGATTTCATTATAGCTTTCCGTCGCGGCGGAATCTATTTTAGCTCAATCTAGAACGAAAAATCTCAATTTTATTTTAGAGACCTTGTCAAAAAATTCCATTTCTTATTTTAATGGACTTTTCAGCGAAGAAAGTCTCTCCTATAAAAAATTTCATCAAGACGTTTTAAATACATTTATCAGTTGTTATAAAAACAGTATATCTAAATCAATAAACAAAAGTATTTTGACCAAAGTTAACAATTCAATACAATCATTATATGAGGGTAAAATTGATGATGAAATAAACTCATTAATGAAATTATTGAAGGTATTTTTTATACACATCACCACAGATAAATTGTTTTTAAGTAATGATGAAAAATATATGTTAATAGTAGATGTTTTATCTAATAATGCGCTCAAACAATCTATGGAATATTTAGACGAAAATATCATTGTTACAACTGTGCACAGTGCAAAAGGACTTGAATGGGATTATGTAATAATACCAGATATGGAAAGAAATAGCTTTCCCAATTACATGTCTTTATGTTCTTCTTGCAGCGAATTGTCAAATAATAGTACTTGTAAAGCATGTTGTCTGGACGACAAAACAAAATCACTTGATAAGTATATAGAAGTTTTAAGTTTATTTTATGTAGCTGTAACAAGAGCAAGAAAACAGGTGTTTTTTTCTGGAAGCTTAGAAAGTATAAACAATGTCAAATATCCTCATACTAAATACAGTTGCCTACTTTCTTTGCCTGGAATAAAATTAACTACAGATGCTGAAATTTAAAAATTATATTACATACATCATTTTTTACCACGTTTCAAATTTTATACGAATCGTCATACCTTTTCCAGTTCACAAAACAATCCGCACTCTGGAAGTAATAGATCTTTGTGTCTTCCCGCTGTTGGGGCTAATTCATCCAAATAGAGCGGTTTGCCGTTAAATTTTAAGCAGGTGGATCTGCGAACACGCTCCATTTCGGCCGTTTTTTGGAAAACAACAGGAAAATCTTTCCGAATTTTATTCCAATACCCAGCGCCACCTTTAAAACAGCCAATGCAATTATTGTTGTGATAACCCAATGTGTACATTTTCGGAACATCAATTTTTTGTTTTTGCAAAATCCTCAAGCAGTCATTTTTGTTTAGCTTATTTTCTATAAGCGGAAACACAACATTTTTCGTATTTTGCTCGCGCCAACGTTTTGCTCTGTTAATTTCTTTGGGCGTGTATTCAAAGCCAAACACGTGTGTAAAACTCGCATAAGCATTTTGAATTTTTTGTCGTACTTTCTTTTTTAACTCATATGTGCATGGCGCACCGTAAGGCGTGTTAAATATTTGCTTGGAAGCCACATCCAATGGAGACGCATATTTTTCACTTCTGGCTGTTTGTATTTTTCGCCCGTACCATTTTTCACAATCTTTAATAAATCTTATGTTGTCGGGATGAGTGGCGCCTGTTTCAATATACCAGAGTTCCACATCATCGCCAAATTTTTCAATGGCCAATTTACAAGCCACAGCGGAAGTGACACCACAACTAAACCATCCTAAATATTTCATCTTATCAACCTCAAAAATCTCCCCTGTGCCAATTCGACACAGGGGATTGCTTTATTTGCCTGTTTTTTCACTTCTTACAATCTCCACAATACCGAACGCGGAAACCGCCAGCGCAACGATATGCTCCACGAGTTCGGGACTAATTGCCACGCCAAGGCCGGATAACAGACCGATTAAACCGCGCCACGTGGATGGTTGGTTGAGTTTTAAGAGTTTAATAAGTTTTAGCATTTTCATTCCTTTCATAAAAAAAGCCCTGATCGGGCGGATCAATAAATCGAGTTTATTCCTTGCTGAATTGTTTCGTCAGAATAAGGCTGAATGCCGTTTTCCATTCGTATGACTGCCTTGATAAACACCGTCAACACGCCGCGTTCCTCAATATCTATTATTGTGTCCGGAAAAACGCCGAGTTGTTTGGCAACCGATTGAATGTAGGCTGTTGTCTGATTTTCATTCGGTGGAGCGTACCGGCTGATAATCTGCCGCACCGTGCGCAAATTATGTATTTTCTTATAATTTATCAGCACCTTCGCCAGCGCTCTGATGCCGTAAACCGGCGATGTGAACACGCAAAAGGCGGGATCGATTTTCCCGCCTTCCGGATTTAAGCCTAGCCAATTTTGCCCGTGGCGTATGTTGCCGGGGTTGTTATTTCTTATTCCTCTTGGTGTCATTGTGTATACTCCAAATCATTTCTCTCAGCTCGTCAATTTTGAGTTCAAGCCGATTGATATTTACCTGCGTGGCATATTCTTTAGCGACCTGAACCTTAAAATCGTTAAGTTCCTTGTGCAAAAGGATAAATATGAAGAAAAATATACAGAATAACGCATTGATTTTGCATAATATTTAAAAATATCAAAGAGTTAGTGGAAATGCACAAATCAGATCTCTAAAATGTTTATTTTTAAGAAAAGGTCTCTGTCTCTTCAACAATTTGCAGATTTTTAGTAATATCAATAAAGAAATCTTTGCTCCATAAATCCATTTTAGCAGGATTGGTTATGAAAGGCAAAACATCTTGTTTGGCTTGTTCAAAGTCTATTGACTCAAACCGCCTATTAAGCATCTCTAACAACGTCTCTCTTGTAAATGGATCATCTTTAGATAATACTCCTGAATCTTCAAGCCGCACACGCAAATGTGGAAGATTAACTTCTGCCTGCTTTGCTAGATAAAAAATATAGTCATAAAGATCCCGTCCCTTAACACGGCTTTTCCAAGCGCGGCAAATAACTGCATGGAGTTTGCCAGCAAACAAAGACGGCATATCATAGAGTTTAACCTGATAAGGTGTTGGCAACAATCGATATTTATTTTCAAATTGTGCAAAAGCCGGCGGATTCGTGTCAACTTCAAACTTTATTTTTATCACTTCATCAGGATTGATACCAATAGTATTAACATCGTAAATACTTAAGATATGCTCTTTGGTATTTCCTTTCAAAAAAGCTGATTTTATAGCAGAGGCTGCCGTCTTTTGTTTTTCTTCAATGGAAAATCGTAAACCTAATGAAGCCATCTCGCTCTCCAATCCGGAAAAATAGCGATTTAGCTGAAAATCTACATTTGGTGCAACCAACGAAAAATCCAAATCTTCGGAAAAACGGTCAAGTCCGTAAAAAATTCGGAGAGCTGTACCGCCATAAAAAGCTGCGTGCTTAAAAAATCCGGCCCGGGACAGGCCACACAAGGCTACTTCTTGCACAACTTCTTTCAGTGCATTTTTCTTTTCTTCTGTTGTATCGGTTTTATAATGTCCTAACATCTGCTCCAAAACGGTCTGCATTACTTATTCCTCCGGATTAACTTACGTAAAAGATTGAGATTACTTGCATGATATAATGGTACCAACTCATTTAAGCTATTCATATTAAGTTTCCAAAATTCCTGCTCGTCAATTCGCAAATCATCAAATAAAAGAGCATGCAGTTCGCTTAAATTTTTAGCCGGTGGCAATGTATAGAGCTTATCACACAATGCCTTTTCCGGTGTGGCGATTTGATAAGAATAACCATTTTCCTCGTGTAGCAAAATTCCTAACGGATAAACCGCAGAGGGAATATCTCGATACGTGAAAACTCCAAAATGGTTTTGATACTGCTTAGACTTCCTCTTTTGAAACGTTGCAGAGGTATAAGTTCGATAAACGGCTTCAGGTATAAGTGAATACAACGCCAAAGCATAATCAAAAGATAAATAAGACGGCCCGAAAATCCTACCTGCCAGATATTTACCGGAAACATCAGCATCAGTTTCATAAAGTCCGCGTATCACCTGTATCAATTTTCCGGACTGAAGTTCCCGGCGGATTTTTCCTTTAATGTCGGTATAATCACGAAACTTCAATACTAAATCATCAAAAGAATATATCATATTTCCTCCAATTAGTTTTATAATATAAAACTTTCTGGAGAAAATCAAGTATTTTATATCAATATCTCAGCTTTTTCACAAAGCACTCAGAAATATGCTATTATGGTTACAAAAAGCAGAAGTCAGATATTATTTGTCTAACATTGCCACTCTTGTAAACTTTAAATCGCTTAATGTATCCTCGTTTTGTCCATGTTTTATATGCATAATATAAATCCTTTTGTTATCAACGATACTTTTATCAAATAATTCGTAATGTTTTTCAGGGACACTGTCCACATTTTCGAAATCCATAGAAGCTATAGCTTCTATTTAATAAATTAGCATACCCCAAACGAATAAATTCATGTACAATACCATCTTGAAAATTAATTATCTCATCTCGATCAGAAATCCAGTAAATATGCTTTGCATTAGCTTTTATTAAAAGAAATTCTATAATTACCGACATTATGTGCACTGTAACACCTATATTTGACAATGTTTTTGAAGCTATTTCTTTTCGATTAAGATATTCCCTAAATCTTTTCATTTTATGTATAAATTCTTCTTTTTTCTTCAGGGGCCAATTTTCCATACCTTTAATAGTTTTATTAATAAGTTGCTTATTTTGTTCTAGGTTAAAAATGTTATTTTTATCTTCTATTACAAAAGCTACGGAAAATGAATAAGGCGATTCCCTTATATAATTAACTGCTTTTTCTGAAAGATTTGTAAAATCCTTAATATCCTTAGGTAAATTATACTTTATTCCTTCTTTTAACACGTAAGGATGAAAGAAAGGAAAAATTGTAAAAGTCATAACATCATTTGGCTTATTTTTATCATCAAGACAGTAATCACTAATAATATACCAAGAATCATTTCTTTTAAAATTACTCTGAAATTTTTTCCATTTTTCAACAAAGTCAGGAAAATGCGCTGATAAAATTGTTTTTTTGTTCATATTATTACTCTATTTTTAATCATAAACATTTACAGTTCTGTTGTTTCATCATCTTGCTCATTATCAAATTCAACACCCCAATCAGGATCGTGGGGACTTTCAGGAAAATTTTTGCCGCACTTATTGCAATGGTATTCTGGAGAATCAGGATAGTAGCAACATCCGCCCAAATAAATTTCACCATTCCGTAGAGCTTCTTCAAGCTCATCATCAAACGCTGGTTCTCCATACATAATTTCAGCTATACTCGTACTCTGACAATAAGGACAAACAATTTTGCTATTTTTACTTTCGTTCTTTGTTTTATCTTTGCGTTCTATATTGACAATATTATCTTTTATCATTGCCTGATAAAAACTGGTTTCAATCCCATCGTAACGAATAGCCAAACCGCCTAAAGGTTTCCATCCCTTGGCCAGCATTTTGTTTATTTTTTCCGCCAGCACTACAGGATCGAAGCTGTCTATAATCTCATAACGCATAATAAATCTCCCACGAATAAAAACTTCCGAATTTTACTAAGCATATCAACCATAATATAAAAATGGAAATAAAAAATCAGCATTTTTAATTTTATCTTGCCAAACAAATGCTTTTATCAACGCCAAATAAAGGGGATTATTCTCATCCGGTTTGTATTTTTCCGGAGCGAAAATTTTAAGAGAACCACGTTTTCTCCTTAGACAGACACGGTGCATTACTTCGTTTTCCTCGCCGTCAATGTTATTCGGAAACAGCTGTTCCTTGAATTCGCCGTCCATTAACTCAATCGCCAAATCGGTGTACATGATTTTGATGCGATCAACATCAACACGAACTTTTTTAATCAACAGCATTAAAAGCTGTCTTTGCGTGATGGCCGACAAATGATGCATAAAATCATCGCCATCTTTCATCTTGTCGATGATTTGCACGTCTTTTACATCCGGTCTGGCAATTTTAGCCTGCTCAATCAGTCCGGAAAGAATTTTGGGAGATTTAATAATTTGCGCCATCTGCCGCAATACAAAATTATCCATCTCTCCGGCAGGAACGCTTCCGACGTGGCAATTGTTAAAACCTTCTTTGACCGCTCTCGCCGAAGTGTAGTATTCGTAAACTTTGTTCTTTTTATTTGATTTTGTGGAAACCATTGCCGACTGACAACAATCGCAGTAAATAAAACCTTTTAAAAGGGCGTGTTCCACAAAACGGGAGGGGGAGAGTCGTCCGGCTCGATTTTGTTTTTTTATTTGTTGAACCTTGTCAAAAAGTTCTTGCGACACAATCGCCTCGTGCTGTCCATCGTAAACTTTATCCTTATGCGGAACTTTGCCCACGTAAAGCACATTTCTCAACATCTTGCTCACACGCGCGTGGGTAAATTTTCCGTTTCCCTTTCCCATGGTGGTGTATCCGTTGTTGTTAAGCCATTCCGCCACCATTGTTTCAGAGCGAAAAAGAAGATATTTTTCAAAAGCCAATCGCACAATCGCCGCTTCATCGGGAATAATCGTTAGTTTTTTATTAATGGAGGTGTAACCGATGGGCAGGTTACCACCCATCCACATACCTTTTTTCTTGGAAGCATCCACTTTGTCCCGAATGCGCTCGGTGATAACTTCACGTTCAAATTGGGCGAAAGACAGCAAAACGTTTAACGTGAGTCGTCCCATGGAATCATAAGTGTTGAAATTCTGCGTGACTGAAACAAAAGAGCATTGATTACGGTCAAAAACCTCAACAAGTTTTGAAAAATCAATCAGCGAGCGGGTAAGCCTGTCTATTTTGTAAACGACAATCATATCAACCATGCCAGCCTCAACGTCTTTTAAAAGTTGCTGAAGCGCCGGACGTTTCAAGGTGCCGCCGGAAAATCCTCCGTCATCGTAATGAGTGGGAATTATCTCCCAGCCTTGATAGGCTTGGCTCTTAATATAATTTTCACCTGATTCACGTTGTGCTTCCAGCGTGTTAAACTCTTTATCCAAACCATCTTCGGTTGATTTACGAGTGTAAATGGCGCATCGCATCGTTTTCATTTACTTTCTCCCAAGCCAAAGAAGAAGCGGCCTGAAATTCGCTTTCCCGTTATTTTTTGCGCCACTGCCGACAGACTTTTATAATAAATTCCTTCAAATTGGAAACCTGCGGTTGACACAATCACGTTGTATTCACGCCCTCTATACGTCTTCACCAAACGTGTCCCGACCGGAGGCAAAAAGCCCGTGTCATCCGTTTCCGAGCGTTTTAGAACCGTTTTGCCCAACAATAAATCTTTAACATGCGCTGGCACGCCACCATACGCCAATTCCTGCATCCGATAGGCGAGCCTTGGAATGTAAAACCGTTTGGTTTTCCAAATCGGTTCGCTGTCAAAATATTGTCTCCACATTTCTTTCAGCTCGCCAACACTCATATCGTTCAGCCGTAAAACATCGCTTTCAATCATTTTCAACTCCTTTTTCAACAATATGAATGCTCTGTTCTTGAACAATATCAACTCCTATTTTGCGTTGTTGCGCAATAGTTCTGCCGTTCAGAGAAATTGCGGATTTTGCGCCCCTTGTATCAGGTAATACAGGGGAAGCAAAATTCCTGTTTATATGGACGGCAGAACATTGTCCCGTAGGGGAGTGCGACCGCAATGATGTAAAATAGGTGTTGGTATTGTTCCCTTTATCCACTCCTTTCTGCGGTAAGTCGGAACTATTTTGCCCATCAATCAAAGCTAAAAGTTCCGGTAGTAAAATTTTGATAAATTTTTGAATGTCTGTCATTTTGAACCTCCGACAGGAACACCCAGAAAAAATCAAAAACCGTTTCCAAAATTTTCAAAAAAACAGCATCTGTTTGAAATAAAATAAAAAATATTTGTATCAATAACATTGGTATTTATGCGCTGGGATACAAAAAAGGAACTTTCATCAAAAAAGCGCCAAAAAAAATCGAAACGAGGAAAACGCTTGAAGGTCGTGTTTTTGACGTGTTTGACCTTCAAAAAAGTATATATTTGCGGCTTTTTTAGCCAGTTTTTAGTAAAAAATAGGAAAAAAAGATGTTAAGACACGCCCATCAGAATAAAAAACAAACTCCGCTGTTTTTGGGGATTTGCAGGGTATTGCGGATACAAAAAAAGAGGAAGTATAAACTTCCTCTTTTCTAGTTGGTTGCGGGGGTGGGATTTGAACCTCACGACCTCCAGGTTATGAGCCTGGCAAGCTACCGGACTGCTCTACCCCGCGTCAAGTGATTAATAATATATATCAGCTGTTATTTCTTGTCAAGTGTTTTTTTATCATTCAAAACTTTTTGTCATAATTATTTTTGAAAGGTACATTTTAATAAACACATTTTAAAAACTTTACCGCTGTGGACAAAAGTATGTAAAATCAACGTATGTATTATAAAATACATTGAAATTTAACGAAAAAACAAAAAATATTATTCCATTTTCATTTACTTTTATCGTTTTTTCCTTGCAATTTATAATTTGCTATCCATATGAATCGTGTATTTCATTATTTAAGGAGGAGACAAATATGAAAAAACAACTTGCAATTTTGGTATTATCTACTGCATTGCTTGCCGGTTGTGCCGGCCATTGCCAAAAATGCGACAATGTCGTAGATTGTGATATCGTTGTGAAAGAAAAGATCATTTTAAGCGCTACGTCAACGTTCGCTTTTGATTCTGCAACGTTAACGCCTGCCAGCAAAGATGGTTTAGATCAAATCGTTGCCAGATTAAAATCTTTGCCGAACGAAAAAATCCGTATCAACGGATACACGGATAATGTCGGTTCCGATTCCTATAACATGGAATTGTCTTTGCGCCGCGCCGATGCCGTTAAAGCTTATTTGGTCAGCCAAGGTATCAATCCGGCCCGTATCGTAACGCACGGTTACGGGGATTCGCATCCGATTGCCAGCAATGCAACGGCCCAAGGCAGGGCAGAAAACCGCCGCACGGAAGTTTTATTCTACGAATAAGTTTTGCCGGCGCACAAATTATCGGGAAGATAATCAGTCTTCCCGATTTTTTTTATAAAAAACATTTGGATTTTTTTTAAAGTATGCTATAGTTAGCTATATATTTTAAGGAGTTGCCATGAAAAAAATATTATTGCTTTGTACGATTGCCTTATTTTCCTTGAAAGCGGCAGCCGGCTATCAAGAAGCGGAAAATGCTTTTAACGAACAACGCTATACACAAGCATTCGCCGAATTTTTACCGTTGGCCGAAGAAGGCGATTATCGTGCACAGTATTATTTGGGTTATTTATATTTGCATGGTTACGGTGTTCAAAAAGATGCGAAAAAAGCCGTTTCTTATCTTGAAAAATCAGTCAAAGAAAATTATGATTTGGCACAATCCTTAATGGCTTATATGTATTTTGAAGGCGACGGTGTCCACCAAGACAAGAAAAAAGCCATTACCCTGTATCAACAAGCCGCCGCACAAGGTAACTCTTCGGCTTTGTTGAATTTGGGCGTAGCTTATTATAAAGGCGACGGCGTCGAAAAAAACATCCAACGCGCAATGGAATACTTTTTAAAAGTTTCTCCGATGGATCAGCCGGTCGTTGCGACTTATCTGGGCGATATCTATTTGAACAACAAAGAATACGCCGACCCCATCAAAGCGTTTGAACAATATGCAACCGCTGCCAAAGCGGGCGATATTGCATCGTATAACGTATTGGCACGTATGTATCAAAACGGGTTGGGTACAACAACGGATATAGACCGAGCAATTGATTTTTATAAATATGCCGCCGCCCGAAACTATGCGCCGGCGCAATATAATTTAGGTGTCATTTATGCCAACGGCGATGGGATTCCCCGCGATAAATTCCGTGCCTATGCTTGGTTTTCATTGGCGGCCGACCAAAAAATGGAAGCTGCCGTCAAAGAAAGGGATCGCCTGTATAACGGGATGTCATTATCCGAACGCGAGCGGGCAAACCGCGTACGGATTGAAGTTCAAAATACAGATATGAAAAATTTGGAATCTCCGCTTAAAGATGTCAATATTTCACAAGCAGTTCGACCCTCAACCACCACGAAACGCAAAGTTGTGCGCCGGCGCCGCAGATAGGAGCAAAAATGTCAGTCAATTCGTTTTTTAAAGCTTTCGTATCATTCAGGTTTTCGATTGTTTTGGGTTTGGCAATGGGTTTATGGCTTTATATGACCCAATCGGAAAGCCAACCGTTGTCTTCCTTTTTGACAAGCAAGCAGATTTATTTGATTGCGCTTTTGATTGTCTTGAGTTTCAGGTTGATTATTTGGGTGGTTATCGAAAAGGCTTCTTTTTACTCCGTTACTTCCACAATGCGCAACACCGTTATTGATTATATTACCTGCATCATATCAATGCTCAGCATTGTGGGCTGTTTGTTTTTATTGCAAACTTTTATTTTGTAAGTTTCGTTTTATTATCCGCGATAAAGGCATTAAGGTATGTCCGCTTCAGTCGTGCCGTGTTAAGGCCATATTAATCGGCATTATCGTTTTTGCAATAAATATGTATGTATTTATACTAAAAAAATATTATGAACAGCGATTTTCGGTGCTTTTCAACTGTCAGCGGCCCTTTAAAACACACGCCTCTATAAATAGTAAATTCAAACAGATTTGAACGTTGCCCCACCGAATAGCAGATACCGCTTTTATTTAACGACAACATTTGTCAATGCATTAATCGGCGCTTCATAACCGATAGATTTGGCATACGCGCGGTACGGTTCGATTAATGATACGTCCTCCCACGAAAAAATACCATAAATAATCGGTTTATCCGCCAATGCGTCAACAGACAAAGCGCCGGGATCATTCGGGATACTGAAATCAAAAATAACTTTGCCCAACTTTTTATCAAACGCTTCCCCGACAAGCTGACGGGACAAACCTTTGTTCAAAACCGTAAAATGTGCATTCAACTTAACATCTTCGACGCCGGCCAAAGCCAAAGATTCCAACGGTTTTTTCCAAATTCCGGTGTACGGCGTATAATTTTTAAGCGATAGTGCAATTTTATCGCCTTGAACGGCGCGTAATGCTTCGTTGACATTAAATGAAACACCGTTAAGCCCGATGCGGATATCGTTGCCGTCCAAACTCAGACTCATTTTATCAATCGCGCAAGGAAACGGAATTTCCTTTAATTCGGGTTTGTAAAATAACAACGTGTTGCCGCCCATGCTGAGCCCGACCGATCGATAACCGATGACGGACGGCGTCAAATCAACATATCGGCTTATTTCATCCAACAAAGTTTTTTGATAAGTTTGACGCCAAAAGAATAATAAAACAAAGGCGACCAACAACCCCGTAAAAACAATATATACCGCATTGTTTTTCTTCATTTATTTTATATCCCTACATTGATTGCTTTGACAAGGGGCAACAGAATTTACATGAACCTTCCCCCTTAATTTACCGCTGTTTGAAGTCGATTGATACTCAAAATCGCCCGATATGACTGCCCAACCGACGGTTAAATCTTTGCCTTCCAATTTTAACGGATTGGGTTTGTTTGAACGCCCCGCATCATCACTTACGTCCGAAATATAAACAATCGCCGTCCCTTGTACGGGTTTGCGCATAATTTTACCGGCTAACAATAAATGCGGCACTTTGTCAATACTTTGTTTTGAGATATTTTCACTTGTTTGATGCTTATCCGTCAGTACTTTGCCCGCATGTTCGATAACGGCATCTTTATCATCGTCACCGGTTTGTTTTTCATTGTTGACGTTTTGTGCCGCATTATTTTTCTTTTTTGCGTCAGCATTTTTGCCGACCGCATCGTTTGCTTGATTTGCCCGAGCCGATTTCGGCGAACTGTCGCGCAAATCAATATAGATTTGAGCGTCTTGCGAATGGGATATCAGAACATCGGCATTTTCTTGCGGCGTTTTATTTGATGCTTCAATCATATTTTCCACGCTTTGAGAAACATTCATATACGAAGACGCCCCCATTTGAGAGGGCGTTCCGAGCATATCATTTTCAAAATTTCCGTTCGGAATATTGCCGACGGTATCGGCCGGATAACTTTGCCCGTTGCCGTGAAGATCAATTGGCGGTTTCACCGTATCGGGATTCGACAAATCGTTCGGATTTTTTGCGGGCGGATCATTGCGTTTAATCACAATGCGGGCGGTTCTCAAATCAACCTCGGCGAAAAAGAAAATTTCGTCCGGATTCGGCCGTTCCAATCGCGATGCATAAAAATAAAGCGTTTCTTCGGCAGGGCAATAATTGCGCGTCTTTTTAACGAGTTCGTCTACAATTTCAATCAATTTTTGGTCATCCGTAAACAAATCCGATTCTTCGGTTTGCAACAAGATACGGAACGGATTGCAAAATTTAAAAGCTTCATAAGTGCCGTCTTTTTGTTTTTGCGAACTCATCTGACCAATCAATTGAAAATCGTAATAAGTGTCATTCGGGATTTGGAAATAAACTTTTTGCGTACTGTCCGATTCAACCGTCTGATATAAAACGGGAGCGGACAACGGCATATCCCCCGTCCAAAATCCTTTGTTAAAAAAGCCGTAAATTTCTTCAATCGGTTGTGAAAACGCGTTATAGACGGTCACGGCGCCTTGCCCGTCGACAATACCGTCATCGCACAAACCATCGGTTGTTTTAATATACCAACTTTGGGTGTTTTTGGGCGTAAAGTAATAATAACGGCATTTCCCGTCTTTGGTATACAAAGAAGGCGATTGCGCCATAACATTTGCCGTCGTAATAAACAAACCGCACAATAAAACAAAAATAAAATAATACCTGTGATTCAACATAAGGGAATTATATACACATATGCAATTATCTTGCAAGCAATTTTTTGAATTCTTACTTTATATTTTTCATTTTTTTGTATAAAGCGTCAAATTAATATGTTTCATACTTGTTCAAAATATGCGATTTTCGGCACAGGGCCCATTTTATTCTCGAAAGGGATTTTTATTTAAACGGGAAAAAAGAATCACCCGAACACGCCGAATTTCCAAAATACGACACAACATGTTAAAACGCGGACAACAGATTGCAAATAAAAAACGATTATGAAATCGGCGCAATGGGCAGGCATTGCATTTTTTTATCACGCAATTTTTTGCAAGCTAAATTAGCTTCCTGCTTTGATTCAAATCCGAAAATACGCGAACGGTATAAATTTGTCCCCGTCGGCGGCGTTTTTATGGTTTTGTCCCGTGCACGCAACAAATACGCGGCTTGTTGCGCCGTTTGTAACGCCAATTTTTCCGATTCGAAAGCCCCTACCTGAATAGCCCAGGTATTGTCGGTATCGCCTTGAACGGTCACGTTGACATCATTAATATCCAAATAACCGACACCCAACATCCTGTCATCCGTCGGTTTTAAAGCCAATACGACTTGTTTGGCTTCCGACAGGCTTTTTTGCATTGTTGCCAAGTAAATGTTTTTATTCGGTTTTTTCACCACCGCCGTTTTGGTCAGCGGACTTTCTTTCAAATCCTTGCCTGCCTTGCCGGCAATTGTTTTTTGTTTTGTAATCAGTTTAAAACCTTTATTCAGCGAATTAACCGCCTGGCGGTCGCGCGCTTTGGGGGAATTATATCCGATTACGACCGAAACCAAACGGTTGTCGCCGCGCCGTGCCGTTGAAATTATGTTATAGCCGACGGCCGAAATAAAACCGGTTTTAAGCCCTTCCGCCCCCTTATAGCTTTGCACGATCGGATTGTGGTTCCCGATAATTTTTCCTTTATAATAAAACGACTTGCGCGAAAATAACTTATAATGCTCCGGATGATGGTTAATCATCGCTATCGTTAAAATGGCCATATCGCCCGCCGTCGTTTTTTGGTCGGGATGGTGCAATCCGGACGCATTTTTAAAAGTCGTATTTTTCATGCCGAGTTCTTGCGCGGTTGCTGTCATTATCTTGGCAAATTCTTCTTCCGACGGCGCCAACGCTTCGGCCAACACCACGGCAGCATCATTGGCCGATTTGATAATTAACGCCAAAACGGCATCTTTGACGGTAATGGTTTCACCCGCTTTCAAATACAATTTGGATTTGGGTTGCCGCGCGGCATGCAATGAAATCGGCAATTTGTCATCCATTTTAAGCAATCCGTTGTCAATCGCTTCAAATGTTAAATAAAGCGTCATGACTTTTGTCAGGGACGCCGGATATTTTTGAACATTGGCATTACGGGAAGACAAAATAAAACCGCTTTTCGTATCGGCGACAAGAGTGCATGTCGTGGCATTTGCCGCAAACGCATAAAACGTCATCAAACATATTACCAGCACAGAAAGGATGCGCGACATATAATCTCCTTATTTACGGCGATTTCAATATCAATGAAACGGCCGCATTAAATTGCAATTTATGCGGAGTTTACTTGATTTTTTTTCAAAATACAAATAAAATATTGATTATGAGCAAAAAAATTCCCGTCGGGGTCAATGTATTAAAAGAAAAAATTAAACGCGTTTCAAGCCGTCCGGGCGTTTATCGCATGATTTCGGCCGGGGGCAACGTGTTGTATGTCGGCAAAGCAAAAAACCTGAAAAAACGCCTGACCAACTATACGCATTCGGATAAATTATCGATTCGCATTCGCCAAATGGTCGAACAAGTCGCCGATTTGATTGTGATTGAAACGCCGGGCGAAACCGAAGCGTTAATTTTGGAAAACGATTTAATCAAACAATACCGGCCATATTACAATATTTTGCTTAAAGACGATAAATCATTCCCTTTTATTTTAATCACGGCCGATTGCCCGCCGCGATTGCAAAAATACCGCGGGCATAAAAACATCAAAGGCGATTATTACGGCCCCTTTGCTTCGGGATTGGCTGTCAACAAAACCATTACCGAAATTCAAAAAGTCTTCGGATTGCGCACCTGCCCCAACTCTTATTACGCCAACCGCACGCGCCCGTGCCTGTTGTATCAAATCGGACGGTGTACGGGACCGTGTTGCGATATGATATCAAAAGAAGATTATATGGAACGTGTTGCGCAAACCAAAGCTTTTTTGCGCGGCGAAAAAACAAAATTCCAAGACATTTTATTGCAGAAAATGAACGAATTGGCCGCCCGAATGCGCTATGAAGAAGCAGCCGCCGTGCGGGACAAAATCCAATTCTTAAACCAAATCCAATCAACCGATGCGCAAGGGTCTTTGGGCGAATCGGACATTATCGCTTTGTACCGCGAAGGGGCAAAGGCATGCATTCAAATTTTCTTTTACCGTTCCGACAAAGCGTCGGGGAATGTTTTTTACATGCTTGAAAACACGGACGATGAATCCGAAGCGGGCTTTTTATCATCCTTCATATTGCAATTTTACGATACGATTCCGGCACCCAAACATATCTATGTGTCCCATAAAATCGAAGACGGATTGGCCGACGCCTTATCGCAAAAAGCGGGGTATAAAATCATCGTTTCATCCGGGCTGTTTAAAAGTTTGCGCAAAAAATTAATGCAGCAAGCCTTGATTAATGCCGCTCAAACTTTTAAACAACAAGTCTCCGGCGATGAAATGAAAGAACAAACATGGAACGAATTGCGCGAATTGCTGGGGCTTGAAACTTTGGACAAAGTTGAAGTTTATGATAACAGCCATATCCAAGGTGCTTCGGCCGTCGGCGCGATGATTGCCGCCGATAGGGACGGTTTTCAAAAAAGATGGTACCGGCGGTATAATATAACCGGCATATATAACTTAGATACAAAGTGTACAGTCGCGGTTAAATCTAATGCCAAATCTGATAATCATGGGCAAATGAAGGACGCCGAGGCGCGCAAAGGTCTGAGTGTACCCGATGTACATGATGTCTTGAGCACTGAGGCAACCGTACAGTTGCCCATGAGAGCCGATTTGGAAAGATTTAACGATGATTTCGGGATGATGCGGGAAGTCCTTAAACGCCGCCTGACCCGCGGATTAAAAGAAAATGATTTGCCCTCAGCAATGATTATTGACGGGGGCAAGGGGCAATTATCATCCGTTATGGAAATTTTCGACGAGTTGGGCGTGAAAGGCATTGCGTTAATGTCCGTTGCCAAGGGAGAAAAACGCAATGCGGGCAAAGAAACGCTGTATTTAAGCACGGCGCCTACGACGCCGATTCATTTGGATGAAAAAAGCAATTTGCAACATTTAATTCAACGCCTGCGCGATGAAGCACACCGCTTTGCAATCGGCACGCACCGCCAAAAACGCGCCAAAAACATGTTCCATGAAACGCTTAAAGACATTGAAGGCATCGGTGATAAGCGCAAAAAAGATTTGATGGCTCATTTCGGGTCGGTACGCGAAATTGCGGGCACTTCGATTGCCTCGTTAATGCGCGTGCCGGGCATCAGTGAAAAAATTGCAAAAAAAGTCTATACATTTTACCACGGTTAGGTATATAATCACACACAGGTTTATTTTACGCACAATTCGTTTGACACAAGTATATGGAGAATTATCTGATGGCTAACACAAAAAAAACACCTGTAAAATCTAAAAAAACAACTGTAAAAACAAAAGCTTCCGACTTAAAGGCAAAACAAACCGCAACGACAAAAACAACACGGACGATTCATGCCAAAACATCGGCTGCGATAAAAAAGACAGCCGAAAACGGAAAGAAAATTAAATCCGCCGTCAAAAAAATGCCGCAAAAAATCGCTCCGAAAGTCAAAGCCGTCAAAAAAGAATTAAATATTCCGAATATGCTGACACTGATTCGCATCTGGGGAATCCCGCTGATTGTGCTGACATTTTTTTCGGATGCGCCGTTTTGGGCATGGACGGGCGTCGTTTTGTTTGCGATAGCCGGCATTACCGATTATTTTGACGGTTATTTGGCGCGTCATTTGAACCAATTATCCCGTTTCGGCCGCGTATTGGATCCGATTGCCGATAAATTGTTGGTCGGCGCCGTTTTGTTGATGTTGGCCTATTCGGGGCGTTTGGGAAACTTGGGCATTATTCCCGCTGTCATTATTTTGTGCCGTGAAATTTTGGTATCCGGCTTACGGGAATTTTTGGCGGAAATCAAAGTCGGGTGTCCCGTTACCCGCTTGGCCAAATGGAAAACGGCCTGTCAAATGACGGCCTTACCGGTATTGATGGTGGCCGACCGCGCCTACAGCGGCAAATTTGAAACATTTTTGTTGACGGTAGGCATGACCGCTTTGTGGGGGGCCGCTATTTTAACCGTCATGACGGGTTACGATTATTGGAAATCGGGACGCCGTTACATGAATGAAAATTAAAGATATCCGAAAAACGAAAAACGGCTTTTAAAAAGCCGTTTTTTTATAAAGCCGAACGGTTGTTACACCTTAATTCGACTGACCGTAATCGTTACGTTCCAAATCGGTAAAACGGCCGAATTCGGCGTCAAAATACATTTTGACGTTGCCGACGGGGCCGTGACGGTGTTTTGCGACAATGGCTTCGGCCATTTTGGCTAAATCTATCTTTTTTTGTTCCCATTCGGCTTTGCGTATTGCAAATTTTTCATTGTTTTCGTTTAACCGTTGTTGAGGCACATCGTTTTCCAAATAATAAATTTCACGGTACACAAACATCACGATATCGGCATCTTGTTCAATAGACCCCGATTCGCGCAAGTCGGACAACTGCGGACGTTTGTTATCGCGTTGTTCAACCAAACGGGACAACTGGGACAAAACCAAAATCGGCACATCCAATTCTTTTGCCAACATTTTAAGCCCGCGCGTCATTTCCGATAATTCCTGCACACGGTTTTCGCTGCGCCCGCCGCCCATAATCAATTGCAAATAATCGATGACAATTAACCCGAGCCCTTGATCTTTATTGCGTTTTAAACGCCGTGCGCGGTTGCGTATCGCGTTAACGGTAATGCCCGGCGTATCGTCAATATATAACGGCAATTTGGACAGCAGCGACACGGCCGCCGCCAATTCGTCAAATTCATCCGCCGTCAATTTGCCCAAGCGCATCATATGCCCGGACACTTCGGCTTTGGATGACAAAATACGGGTTGCCAATTGTTCTGCCGACATTTCAAGCGAAAAGAACGCCACCGATTTGCGTTCGGCACCGGGCTTTTTGTTGTCTTCTTCAAACCGTTGTGCGGCGGCAAATGCCATTGTCAAAGCCAATTGGGTCTTGCCCATTGCGGGACGGCCGGCCAATACGACCAAATCCGAATTATGCAAACCGCCCAACAATTTGTCCATTTCGGTCAAACCCGTCGTTACGCCCGACAACCCCTCTTCGCTTTGCATGGCTTTTTCAACGGCCTTAAGCGATTCGCCCAATGCTTTGTTCAACGATTGCGGGCCGCCTTGCAATTCGCCTTCGGTCGCGACATGGTAAAGTTTTTTTTCAGCCTCTTCAACTTGAGTAATGGCATCTTCATCCAATGTGATTGTAAAAGCATCGTTGACGATATCATTGCCCAATGCGATAAGTTGGCGTCGGATATGGCGGTCCAAAATTTGACGGCCGTAATCCCCCGCATTGATAATCGTGCCGGAAGAAGCCGCCAATTTCATTAAATAATCGGCGCCGCCGACATCTTTTAACGTTTCGTCATTTTCGAACAATGCGCGCAAAGTGACGGGATCGGCAATGCGCCCTTGTTCGATATATGAATAAGCCGCACCGTAAATTTTGCCGTGCGCCGGATGGGCAAAATGTTCCGGACGCAAAAATTCCGACACTTTTTCAAGTGCTTTGTTATTGGAAAGAATAGCACCCAAAAGCGCTTGTTCGGCTTCAATATTTTGAGGCGGTATTCGAACCGTTTCACCAAGTGTTTCCATTTTTTTACCCTGTATTTGTCCTTTTATTAATAATATGTTAACATACAGCAAAAAAAATAAAAAATAAAGAAGAAAATGATTTGAATTTGCTCTTTATCTTTTATATACTGGTTTTAATCTTTTGCTTAAAAAACGAGGAAATAAAAATGGCAATAAAACCGAAACGGGCGGTGCGGCCGCCCCATATGAAAAGAAAAGAAAACGTAAAAACGCCGTCAAAAACAAAGGCACAAATTTTCGACGCTTTCCTGGCTAAATCGGGACTTGTCGTTTTAGCGGGTTTCTTTTTAACGTTTATCGTGTTCGCCGTTATGTTTGTCATCGGCTTTTTCGCAGACGCGTCAAAAGACATGTTCGCCGTTTTGGCAAGGGCTATTTTAAAATTCCAATCCATTCGAGCGGGCATTTTCACATCGGGGATTTTATTGTTGGGCATCGTGCTTATCGGCGCAATCATGGGCAAAGCAAGATGGATATGGTCCGGTGTTTTAATTGTAACATTCATTTTTGTTACTTGCGTCAGCGCTTATATCGATTTCATTTTATACGGACAAACGTCATCGGCTTATGTTCCGAATGAAATTTTGGATGCGTTGTATGAAGAATCCACACCGTATCGCAAACGGCAAATAAAATCCAAAGAACCGAAGCAAATTTATTTTTACCGGGAAATGCAAACGGTACAACCGGTCGAATAAAATTTTTAAAAGGGTGCGTATGACAAATATTCAAGAAAATTCACTGACAAAACTACAAAATTTTAACATTTTCAGAGTTATTTTGGGTTCCATGGCCATTGCGGCATTTTTATTGTCGTTTACCGGTTTGATCGCGACAGTTGCGCCGTACATGCTGTACCCGTACATTCCGTATGATTCGGGACAATCTTTTACTTTTTTCACACAGTTGCTTTATATGTTTATCTTAATATTTTGCGTCGGATCGTTCATCGGAGCATTGATAAAAAAAATAAAATGGCGGTGGGCGTTCATTTGGTTTTTTTCGGCCAATTTTTTAAGCTTGGGTAAGGAAACGGCCCGGTTTTTAATCGCAAAATTTCCCGAAAATTTCAACTATACGTCCGTCACGCTTTACACATTGGCCGTTTTGATGATTACTTTGTACCTTATCAAACGATGGTTTAATGAAAAAACGCCGTCGTCAAAACCTTCGGATAAACATCCGATTTTAAAAAAAGCTTTGATTTACGGTTCATTTGCGTTCATCGTATTTTGGTTGATTGTTTTGATTGCCTTTTACGGGTCTCGGGACATCAAATATAATATATCACAAATGTCCATTATCTTTTTGGCCGTAACATTGCCGTTTACCGCTTCGTCCTTTATCGAAACAACCATCAAGAATAAGAAATTGAAAACCTTTTTGATTTTCGGGGCATTATCTTTATTATTTTTGGTATCGGCAACTCTTTTGTCTGTTCAAATCGATTCGCCTTATGATATATAATATCCGAAAACCGTATTTATATTGAGGGCAAACAAAGCGAAATTTCGAAAAAAATTAATAAAAAAACGCTTATTTATTATATAGTTATTTATTTTTCATTATTTTCAGTACCGTTTTTGTTTGACTTTTACCTTCTGTTTTTGTTTACTAAAGTCGGTATATTTTTTAATTCAATATGTCATAAACAACTTAAACTTTAAGGAATTCACATGACCAATCAGACTATTCAAAAAACAACCGATGCAGTGAATAAGAATAAAAATCCAAAATTAGGTATGTTTTATCTGATTATTTTTCTTCTCATGCTGTCTTCACATATCTTTTATTCGGGCTATCATTTTGTAATACTGTTAATAACTTTATTTCTCGCATTACTGATATGGGGTATTCGAAAAGGCGCATTAAAAAAACATGGCAACCTTTTAAAGATGTTTATTTTTTCTTCTGTTTGTGTGGGCCTTGTTGCTTCTTTTCCGGGAATAGTAAAGGTAGATCAAGATGTTTTTTCCTTCCGATCAGGATGGTATCATTATAAAGGATTTATATCTGATTTTTTAACTCTTATGTTTGGAATAGTAATATTATCGTCACCTCTTGTTAATACATCTCCCTTATTAAGTTTTTTTCAAAAAATTAAAAACGGCAATCTTATTCCCAAATCACCTTATCTTAAGCTTATTATTCAATTGATGATAATATCGTCCGTTTGTCTTTTAGCCACACGCATGGATATTTTAGCATATCTTGTTTACCCTTGTACCATTACCGGGATGTGCCGATTAGCTTATGATGAAAATGTAACCGCTGCCGCATTAATGCTTGTTTTGTCGGTAAGTGTTTTCTTTACCGCTTTTTACGGCGCTTATAAGAAAACAATTCCTACCTTTGGGTTGAATTTAATTGTTGGCATTATGAGTACATTTATATTAAATCCAAGATTTTCAGCAGTAAATGTGATGATTGTCATCCCCTGTTTTTGCTTATGGTTTATCACGCGATTTATTGCCCCCCTCATAACTAAAATAGGACCGAATATTATAACAAAACCGCTTTCAATCAATAGGATGTTCTATTTATCGGTATCTTTACCGTTTATATTGATATGGATGATTGGCCGATCCATCAATCCGATTATTTCATTTATGATTATTTTATTTATCATGTGCTTTTATGCCTTTTTGTTTAAAAGATTTAAATGGTGTTCTTTGATTATTATGATTGTTATCGCCTTGTATATAGGTACCACCGAAAAAATACAAGAGGAAGTACATACTCCATATGCATCTGAGTGGTGCGATATGTTGCTTTAATTTCCCTTGCCTATTTTTTTAAAGTTTGATAAGATGAGAACGAAATAAGAACAAATGAACATTTTAAAGGATTTGTGATGATAGCAAAACTGACCGGTATACTTGATTCCATTCATGACGGTTTTATTATTTTGGATGTCGGCGGCGTCGGTTACCGCGTGTTTTGTTCGGGCAAAACGGTTGCCAAATTGCCCGGTGTCGGCCATAGCACCGGCGTGTTGATTGAAACGCAAGTGCGCGAAGACCACATCCACTTGTTCGGGTTTGCCGATGCAACCGAAAAACAAGCTTTCGAATTGTTGACAACGGTGCAAGGTGTCGGCGCACGCGTGGCGTTGGCGATATTGACGGCTCTGTCCGCGGGCGAAATACAAATGGCAACGTTAACGGGTGATGCCAAAGCTTTCACACGCGCCAGCGGCGTCGGCCCGAAATTGGCAACCCGTATCGTGACGGAATTAAAACATAAAACGGGCACGCTCGGCAGTATGGAAACCATGACCGTTTCAAACGCGGGTACGGGCGAAACGGCCTTTAATGCCGGTGCGATGGAAGAAGCCGTTTCCGCGTTGGTCAATTTGGGTTACGGCAAATCCGAAGCGGGCATGACGGTTGCTTCAATCATGCGCGGAAACCCCGAAGCCGATACGGCCGAACTTATCCGCTCGGCCCTTAAAGAAATCGGCAAAGGAGCCTTTTAATGAGTGAAATTACAGGCAACAAAGACCGTTTAATCACGCCGAAAAAAATCCAAGGCGACGATGAACTTTATACCGGCTTGCGCCCGCAAATGCTCTCGGATTTTGTCGGACAAAAACTACTGTGCGAAAATTTAAGCGTTTTCATCAACGCTGCCAAAACGCGCGGGGATTCGTTGGACCATATTTTGTTATACGGTCCGCCGGGATTGGGCAAAACAACGTTGGCGCAAATCGTGGCGAAAGAATTGGGCGTCGGGTTCCACCCGACAGCCGGGCCGATGATTTCCAAAGCGGGCGATTTGGCGGCGATACTCACAAATTTAGAACCGCGCGATGTCTTGTTTATTGACGAAATTCACCGTTTAAACCCGACGGTGGAAGAAGTTTTATATTCGGCAATGGAAGATTTCCAATTGGACATTATTATCGGCGAAGGCCCGGGCGCGCGGTCGGTGCGCATTGATTTGCAACCTTTTACGTTAGTCGGCGCCACAACACGGTCGGGGTTGTTGACGACGCCTTTGCGTGATCGGTTCGGGATTCCGATGCGATTGGAATTTTATCAGATTGAAGATTTGGAAAAAATCGTCAAGCGCGGCGCGAAATTGTTGCATTTGAATATGACCGACGAAGGCGCACACGAAATTGCCAAACGGTCGCGCGGAACGCCGCGTATTGCCGGGCGCTTGCTGCGCCGCGTACGTGATTTTGCGGGGAATAATCCCGTTACCAAAGAAATTGCCGATATGGCTTTGACGCGTTTGGAAGTGGACAAATCGGGTTTGGATTTGATGGACAGGCGGTATTTGCGCTGTATCGCGGACAAGTATGCGGGCGGGCCCGTCGGCATTGACACGTTGGCGGCGGCTTTGTCCGAAGAACGCGATACGATTGAAGAAACGATTGAACCGTTTTTAATGCAGCTGGGTTTGGTCATGCGCACGCCGCGCGGACGCATGTTATCCAGTGCGGGCTTTAAACATCTCGGGTTGCGGGCTCCGAAAAACACGTTGCAAGGCGATTTGTTGGAAGACATGCCGTAAATTTTACATAATTTAAAATTGACGCATTTTGCAAATTCTCTTGACTTTTAAGCATTTTTTTCGGAATATAGAGCCGTTTCGCCGAACTTTTCGATAAAAAGGAATTATATGATTCATTGTTTTGATTTTAAAATTTGTTATAAAGACACCGATGCGGGCGGCATTGTTTACCATTCCAATTATTTGGAATACGCCGAACGAGCCCGCACGGAATTTTTGCACGAAATCGGCTTGTCTAACAAAGCTTTGATTGACCGCGATATTGCGTTTATCATCAAACGCGCCGAAATTGATTATAAATCCCCCGCCCGTTTGGAAGATACGATTACCGTCCATACGCGCATCGGCGAAATTAAAAACGCTTCCATGGTTATGTTGCAAACCGTCAAACGCGGCGATACCGAATTGGCAGATATGAAAATCATGGTCGTGTTTGTCAACCCGCATACGTTAAAGCCTGTGCGCATCCCTGAAGATTTAAAAGAAAAATTTGCCGGCTATTTGCCTGAAGGAGAAAACTGATGCCTATTGAAACCGCCCGCCATACATTGTCTATGTGGACAATGTTTGCCGAATCCGATTTGTTCATGAAAGCCCTTATTTTAGGGCTGTTATTGGCTTCGTTTTGGTGTTGGGTCATTATTTTTGACAAAGTCATGACCTTTAAACGCATTCGCGAACGCATGAAAGCGTTTGAAGAACGTTTTTGGTCGGGCGGGTCGCTTGATACATTGTATAACACCTACGCCAAAAATCCGACTGACCCGTTATCGGCGATTTTCGTCAGCGCCATTCGCGAATTGCGCCGTTCGGTCGGGGAAAAATCCAAAATCAATTCGACCATCAATTTGGAAGAACGCATTGATAAAGTTATGCAAATTGCCATTGACAAGCAAGTCGATAAAATGGAAACGCGCATGATGTTTTTGGCATCAACCGGTTCGGTTGCGCCGCTTTTGGGATTGTTCGGCACCGTGTGGGGAATTATGGATTCCTTTAACGCCATCGGCGCAACGCAAAGCACAAACATTGCCGCCGTGGCACCCGGCGTTGCCGAAGCACTCTTTACGACGGCCGTCGGTTTGATTGCCGCGATTCCGGCGTTGATTGCCTATAACAAATTAACCAGCGATATTGACCACATTTCAAAAAAAATGGAAACGTTTTCGGATGAATTAAGCGCCATTATTTCGCGCCAAATTTATCAAATGGAGAAATAAAATGGCTCGTTATTCCAGACGCAAAAGCAAAATACGCGCCGAAGTCAATTTAACGCCGCTGATTGACGTGATGATGTCCCTTTTGGCCATTTTCATGATTACGGCACCGCTTTTAACGACGGGGATACCGCTCACGTTGCCCAAAGGCGACGGCAAAACCATTGAAGGCCAAGAAAAAACGCTTGATATCGGCATTACGAAAGACGATAAAATTTTTGTCGGCACGAATGAAGTGCGAATGGATACGTTGGTAAACAAAGTCAGCGCAATTGTCGCCGAAAACCCGCAAATCAATATTATTATCAGCGGGGACACAAATTCATCGTACGGACGCGTGATTGAAGTGATGGCGTTGCTCAGAACGGCGGGATTTACGCAAGTCGGATTAAAAACCGATGCCAAAATCATGCACAACACGGGCAGCGGCAAAAAAAGGAAATAGGGAAAACCCAAGGTGCGTAAGCAAGCTTATATTTTTTCAACTGTGATGCACGCCGGCATTTTATTGCTCATGTGGGCGGATTGGTCGTTTTCGTTTCAAGAATTTGATAAAACGAACACGCCCGTTATTATGGTTGATTTAAAAAAAGTACAAATCGCCGATAAAACGAACTTGCCGCCGAAAGTCAAAAAAACGCCAAAACCCGCCGTTACATCAGCGGCACCGAAAACGGACAAAACACCAGCGACGAAAACGGCCGTTCCCCCGAAACCCGCCGAACCGGTCAAACCCAAAGAACAACCCAAACCGAAAGATTCCGTCAAAGCTGCCCTTCCTCCCAAGCCCGTCGAAAAAACACCGCCGAAAAAGAAACCCGAACCGACCAAAAAGCCGACACCGTCCGCTACGGCTAAACCCGCCAAGAAAACGGCGCAAAGCGATTTGAAAAGTTTACTCGCTTCCGTGGACAAAATCAAAAGGCCGGCACGCCCGATTTCCCAAACGACCGAAGCGCCCGCCACGGGCCAAGAAGTCCAAGACGGCATTGAAGGCGGAACGAGCGGCAGTTTAATGCAACCCTTGACACTGTCGGAAAAAGACTTAATTGTAAATAAATTGCGCGGGTGTTGGAATGTGGATGCGGGCGCAACGGGCATTGACGATATGGTGATTGAAGTGCGCGCTTATGTGGCACGCGACGGGCGCGTAAAGGATGTGAAAATTTTAAACATGAAAAACGATGCGTCATTCCGTTCGGTTGCCGAAAGCGCGCGGCGCGCCGTTTATATTTGCGATGCTTTGGGCGAAGAATCGCCGTTTAAATTGTTGGCCGATACACGTATGGAAAGTTATGATGCGTGGAAGGAAATATTTGTCAGGTTCAGACCGTTGGACGGAGGAGTCTTTTAAAATGAAACAGTCGATTATTGTTAAATTCGCCGAAAAACTTTTGTTTCTGATTATGGCATTGATGTTGTCAAATCCGTCAAACGCCGAACTCAGGATTGACGTATCGGGCGCCAATTCCGAACCGACGCCGCTTGCGATGCCCGTCTTAACGGGAAATTCCTCCTCCGCTTCGAAAATCGGCAAACAAATGACAGAAGTCATTGAAGCCGACTTGGAAAGGTCAGGGTTAATCCGCATCATTAACCGCGATGCTTACATTCAAAATATGGAAAATGCCGGCACTCATCCGCGTTTTGCCGATTGGCAGGCAATTAAAGCCCATGGGCTTGTTCACGGCGATGTGCAAGAAGAGCCAAACGGTAATTTAAAAATTTCATTCCGCCTGTGGGATGTGTTTGCCCAAAACCAAATGGCGGCCAAGTCTTTGACCACAACCCCCGATGCTTGGCGCAAAACGGCTCATATTATCGCCGACGCGATTTATGAACGTTTGACCGGGGAAAGCGGTTATTTTGATTCGGCCGTTGTGTTTATTTCCGAATCGGGCAATCAGAAAAAGCGTATAAAACGCTTGGCAATTATGGACCAGGACGGTGCCAACGTTAAATATTTAACGGACGGGAAAGACACCGTCTTAACGCCGCGTTTTTCGCCGAACATGCGCCAAGTGACCTATTTTTCATATAAATCCGGCAAACCGAGCGTTTACATTATGGACGTTAATACGGGGGCATCCGAATTGGTCGGGCATTTTGAAGGCATGACATTTGCGCCGCGTTTTTCGCCCGACGGCAAAAAATTAATCATGTCAATGGCGCGCAGAGGCAATTCGAACATATATTTGTATGATTTGGACACCGGAGCGACCAAAAAATTAACGGACAGCCCATTTATTGACACATCGCCCAGCTTTTCCCCCGACGGCAAACGCATTGTGTTTTCATCGGACAGAAGCGGCACGCAACAACTGTACGTCATGAATGCGGACGGGTCAAACATCAATCGTATCAGCTTTGGACAAGGCACCTATGCAACGCCCGTTTGGTCGCCGCGCGGGGATTATATTGCCTATACGCAAATCAAAAACGGGCAATTTCATATCGGATTGATGCGCCCCGACGGTTCGGGAGAACGCGCTGTCGTCAACGGTTGGCTGGTTGAAGGGCCGACATGGGCGCCCAACGGCCGCGTGCTGATGTTCTATCGCCAAACGCCTTCCGATACATGGGGTTTCGGCGGCAAAGCTAAATTGTACACGATTGATATTACGGGCTATAATGAACGCTTGGTCGATACGCCGCGCGATGCGTCGGATCCGGCTTGGTCGCCGCTGTTACATTAAAGGTTGTTACGTTAAAGGAAGCGTTTTTATTTTTTTGATTAAAATCGTTCGTTGCGGCGATTGCGAAAAAAATATTGCTTTTTTGAAAAAAACGACGTACAAATAGGATATTGGCTTATTTTTCTGAAGGAGTTAACCATGAAATTAAAACATATCTTTTGCGCCGTCATCGGGTTTTCGTTGTTGACAGGTTGTTATTCTTATGAACTTGACGATGCCGAAGGGCGCGCCGAACGCCTGGCCGAAAAACGAGCCGTCGAAGGGTGTAAAATGGGCGATGAACATAAAGATTACCGCGATTGCGTCATTGCAACGGCTCAAAACAATTCGCCAAAAACATATGTAACGGGCGAAGATACGCAAGGGCGGCCGATTGCCATTATCAAAAGCGATAAACCATGCACGAATTGCGTAACGACACAAACGGTTGTTGAAACGGTTGAAGTTGTCCAAGAAACAAAACCCGCATCGACATCAACGGTAAAGGAAACCGTCGTCACGACCGTAACAACGGAACCAGAGATTAAAGAAGTGCCCGTTCCCGAAGATAAAACATGGTGGGACGAATATAAGGAACAAAAGAAACCCGAACCCGTTGTTGAAGTCAAATGCCCGTGTGAAGATCCGAATGATCCTTGCCCGCAATGCGTTCAAAAATAGGATATATTTTTAAAAGGCTCCGATTCGCGGAGCCTTTTTTATTGCAAACGGGAATAAATCGGTATCAAGGCAAACCCCTTTTTTCAATGAAAAATTCCGATACGCATAAAAATTGCGCATGTCGGGGTATATTTTTATTGAAAAATAATTTTAAAAAATATATGATGTGTTCGTAATAGAGTTTTAAAAACCTTTTAAAATCATTAAGGATAAAAACATGAAAAACGCGAACAAAACTTCACAAAACATCACCCCCCCCCCCCATCCCCCGAAAAAAATGTAAATAATTCAATTACTTTTTTGCATAT
>CAYPVK010000005.1:0-98304 GCA_964414185.1 uncultured Lactobacillales bacterium
GAGTTTTTTATTGGAGCGGGTGAAGAACGCACTATAAAAACAGTCCGGTGGACTGTTTTCATAGTGATAGTCAATGAAACACTGCGAAGCAAAATGACGACAGTCATTGCGGATGAGCAGATGTTGGAATTGGAAGAACCCCTTGGGGTGAGATTCCCGAAAGAGCGTAATAAAAAAACTCCCGTAATGGGAGTTTTTTATTGGAGCGGGTGAAGGGAATCGAACCCTCGTCTTAAGCTTGGGAAGCTTCCGCTCTACCATTGAGCTACACCCGCAAAGCGATTTATCGGCAGATTGGAATAAGTCCGACATCTGCTTTTGTGTGTTTCTTTATACACCCGATCGGATCAAAAATCAAATTATTTTTTTTATGCCCGTCAAAATATGTTTAATCGCCGTATAAGATTTGTTTTCCGATTGAAAAACGGGCGGCCGATAATTTTGAAAATCAGGCCGATTTTAAATATGACTTTGCCCTTGATTAAAAATGAATCGGAAACGAATCGATTCGGTGCGTCAAAGTTCTTATTTTATCGGTGGTTATTAAAAAGTTCGCCGAATTGGTGTATTTTACACTTGTTTTTTATTAAAAATAACACAAAAATTTTGTCTAAATATTAACAAAAGTTAACAATAAAAATTGTTATTTATCAATGTGTTAAAAAATATTTTTTAAAACGGGCAAAAAGGTATTGACGAATGAAGAAATCATCTACTATGTTTGTTTTAACAGCAAAATATGAACACAATATCTTGTAAAAAACATTCGAAAGGAGCACTAAATGTTGGAGGTTGTTACGGGCAATGAAAATGTAATTCCCGCTATTGATTTGGGACCGCTTACGCATGTGGTAAAGCGTAACGGGGAAAAGCATCCTTTTAACATTTCCAAAATTGTTGCCGCGATTGCCAAGGCGGGCGAAGCGACGGCCGAATACGGTCAGGATGAAGCTTGGTTATTGACCCGTCAGGTTGTTAAAGTTTTAAAGCATAAATTTGCTCACGGATATTTGCCGGCGATTGAACAAATCCAAGATGTTGTCGAACAAGTGTTGATTTCTTCGAACTATTATAAAACGGCGCGTTCTTATATCGTTTACCGCGAACAGCGCGATAAAATGCGCAAAGATAAAAAAGCGGTCGTTGATGCGATTTCTTCAATTAACGAATATTTGGACCGTTCCGATTGGCGTGTCAATGCGAATGCGAACCAAGGGTATTCCATCGGCGGGTTGATTTTGAACATTTCGGGCAAATTGGTTGCCAATTATTGGCTCAGCCACGTTTATACGCCCGAAATCGGCGAAGCGCACCGCGACGGGTCTTATCACATTCATGATTTGGATATGTTGGCCGGATATTGTGCCGGTTGGTCTTTGCGAACGCTGTTGGAAGAAGGTTTTAACGGGGTTCCGAACAAAACGGAATCCAAACCGCCGAAACATTTGTCAACCGCTTTTTCGCAAATGGTCAACTTTATGGGCACATTGCAAAACGAATGGGCGGGGGCTCAGGCGTTTTCATCGGCCGATACCTATTTGGCACCGTTTGTTCGTTTGGACAATATGACGTATGACGAAGTTAAACAAAATATGCAAACGTTTATTTTTAATTTGAATGTTCCGTCGCGTTGGGGCAGCCAAACGCCGTTTACGAATTTGACGTTTGATTGGACGGCTCCGGCGGATTTAAAAGACAAACATCCGATTATCGGCGGTGTGATGCAAGAATTTACCTATGGCGATTTGCAAAAAGAAATGGATATGATTAACCGCGCCTTTTTGGAAGTCATGGCGGAAGGTGACGCGAAGGGGCGTCCGTTCACGTTCCCGATTCCGACATATAACATTACCGATGCTTTCCCGTGGGATTCCGAAAACACGGAATATTTGTTTGAAGTTGCCGCTAAGTACGGATTGCCGTATTTCGCCAATTATTGCAATTCCGATATGAACCCGTCCGATGTGCGGTCAATGTGTTGCCGTTTGCGTTTGGATTTGACCGAATTGAAAAAACGCGGCGGCGGTTTATTCGGGGCTGCCGAACAAACGGGGTCTATCGGTGTGGTAACAATTAACTGCGCCCGATTGGGATATTTGTACAAAGGCAGCGAAGAAGAATTATTTAACCGTTTAGACCAATTGATGGATTTGGCGAAAAAGTCTTTGGAAATCAAACGCAAAACGATTTCAATGCATATGGACCGCGGTTTGTATCCGTTTACGAAACGTTATTTGGGCCGTTTAAACAGCCACTTTTCAACAATCGGCGTCAACGGCATGAACGAAATGATTCGCAACTTTACAAACGATAAAGAAAGCATTGCAACCGAATGGGGCAAAGGATTTGCCGAAAAATTCTTAACTCATATGCGTGAAAAATTGGTTGCGTTCCAAGAAGAAACGGGCAATATGTATAATTTGGAAGCAACGCCGGCCGAAGGGGCCATGTATCGCTTTGTGCGTGAAGACATTAAACGTTATCCGGATATTTTGCAAGCCGGTTCAAAAGATTCCCCGCACTATACGAATTCATCGCAATTGCCGGTCGGATTTACCGATGACCCGTTTGAAGCGTTGGATTATCAAGATGTGTTGCAAACGCAATACACGGGCGGTACGGTTTTGCACTTGTATATGTCCGAACGTATTTCATCGTCGGCGGCTTGTAAAGCATTTGTCAAACGCGTATTGCAAAATTACAGATTGCCGTACATTTCGATTACGCCGGTGTATTCGATTTGTCCCAAACACGGCTATTTAAGCGGTGAACATAAGTTCTGCCCGAAATGTGATGCCGAATTGATTGAACAAAAACGCGCCGAGATGGCAGTGTGAAGTTAATTGTACATTATTGTATCATTAAAAAAGAAGGAGAAAAAAATGACCGATCAAGAACTTTTGGAAGCATATAAAGCTGACAGACAACCCGTTGAATGTTGGACACGCGTAATGGGCTATTTCCGTCCCGTTTCACACTTCAACATCGGCAAAAAATCCGAATTCAACAATCGTAAATGGTTTGTTGAAGAAAAAGCGTGCGCTTGCTCATGCGAATTGCGCAAAGCCGGCTAAGGGTATCGGTTTTTATTTTCGGGGGCAAACAGGTTTTTTAAGGCATGTTTGCCCTTTTTTATATGAGATGCAGGCAAAAATTAAATTGTCCGAAAAGCCGTTAAAAATGATATGGCATAAAAAAGCTTATGAAATACAAAAATTTAAAGCAAAGGTTAAAACGATGATATGCGTGGCGGGGACGGTTCCCTTTACAACGATAGATTTTCCGAACCATTTGGCGGGCGTGGTGTTTTTTCAAGGATGCCCTTTAAGGTGTCCGTTTTGCCATAATCCCGATTTGCAATGTGTGCAGGAAGGACAGCAAACTTGGGAAGAAGTATTGGGCTTTTTTGAAAAGCGGCAACGCCGATTGGACGGTGTTGTGTTAAGCGGCGGCGAACCGTTGATGCAACGCGATATTGAAAAAATTATTGCCGATATTAAAGCATTAGGTTTTAAAATTGCCGTCCATACATCCGGCGTTTATCCGAAAGTTTTGCAAAAGGTTGTTGCCGATATTGATTGGGTCGGGTTGGATGTTAAGGCCCCATGGGATAAATATCCCGTTTTGTGCGGTTGTGGCAATATGGCCCCTTATGTGCAGGAAAGCATTCGCATTTTAAATGTGGCGGGCATTGCCTATGAAACGCGGACAACATGCGATCCGCGCCATTTGACGAAAGCCGATATTGAAAAATTAACGGACAGCTTGGTTGCTTTAAATGTGAAAACGTATGCGATGCAAAAATATCGTACATTTGACAAAGACGATAATCCGCCTGATGACAGTGCTATCAACGCTTTTTTTAACGATGCGGCGTGGTTGGAAAAAATCGGAGCAAAATTTACGACGTTTCTGACAAGATAATTTGACGAGACATTCCCTTTATAATTTTTTGATAATCGGTGCGAATTCGGCGACGACCTGTTCGTAAACGGGGCGTTTAAAACCGATAACGCAAGACGGCACGTCCTTTAAATCCATCCATTCGAAAGATGAAAATTCGACATGTTGTTGAGTTTTTAAATCAAACGACGAATCGTCGCCCGTCAATAAAAACAAAAACCACTTTTGTGTTTGCCCTTTGTACTTTTGCGCGGCTTTAATCCCTTTGGGAAAATCATAATTGTACCAATTTTTCGAAACGGCAATCAATTTTGCCGTATCGGGGGTTAAACCCGTTTCTTCGTACAATTCGCGCCATGCGGCTTGTTCTTCGGTTTCGCCGTCATCAATGCCGCCCTGAGACATTTGGCGCGCGGTTCTGTTTTTATAAAAATGCGCATCCGAACGTGTGCCTATCCAAATTTTTTTATCCCGGTTCACAATCATAATGCCGGCATTTTTGCGATAAGGTTTAACCATCCGTGTTTACCTTTCCATTGCAACCGAAATGGCGTGCAAAATGTCTATGGCACGGTCCAATTGGTAATCGGTTTTGTCTTCGTTATCATCCGTATCGGCTTCTTTCAATGATTTGTCCTTATCAAATAATTTTTTCATCGCTTTGGATGCTTCTTTGTCTTGTTTTTGTTTTTTAAGAGTGTCTATGGCTTTTTTGCCCTCTTCGGCCGCTATCGCTTTGGGCAATTCGGCTTCTCCGTATCCTTTAATGACAGGCAATTCTTCCAATTTTGCGCGTGGGATGACAACGTCGGGTTCAATGCCTTTGGCTTGAATCGAATTGCCCGAGGGCGTGTAATAACGTGCCGTCGTAATGCGAATGCCGCCGATGCCCGGTACGGAACGCACCGTTTGGACAGACCCTTTGCCGAACGTTTTTAAACCGACGATAACGCCGCGGCGGTGATCTTGCATTGCTCCTGCGACAATTTCGGAAGCCGATGCCGATCCTTCGTTAATCAACACAACCAACGGTAAACCGTTCGTCAAGTCGCCTTTTTTTGCCGAAAAACGCAATGTATCTTCGGGATTGCGCGAACGGGTTGACACAATTTCCCCTTCGTCCAAGAATGTATCGGCAACACCGACCGCTTGGTCAAGCAAACCGCCCGGATTATTGCGTACGTCTAAAATGAATCCTTTGATTTTGTCTTGCCCGATTTGTTTATTCAGTTGTTTTATCGCGTCATGCAACATTTCGGTTGTTTTTTCGCTGAACGTTGAAATACGAATATATCCGATATCGTCTTTAGCTTCAAACTTGACGGGTTTCACTTTGATAATATCGCGTTTCAACGTTACGTCAAACGGTTCTTTGTCTTTGCGCGAAATTGTCAATTTGACCTTAGTCCCCGGTTTGCCGCGCATTTTTTTGACCGTATCGTTAAGCGATTGTCCGAACGTTGAAATATCGTCCACATGCGTGATGTAATCGCCCGTTTGCAAGCCGGCTTTGAAAGCGGGCGTATCGTCAATCGGCGACATGACGCGCACAAAACCTTTGTCCATGCCGACTTCCAAACCCAATCCGCCGAATTCGCCTTTGGTTTGGGTTTGCATATCGTCGAACGTTTCGGCATCCATAAAGCCCGAATGCGGATCCAAAGATGTTAACATGCCGTCGATAGCCGTTTCAATCAATTTACGGTTATCCGTTTCTTCAACATAATCGGATTTAATCGTATTAAGTGCCGCGCCGAATAATTCCATTAAATCATACGGGTCTTGGATTGAAGGCGTTTCGGCCGCTTTGCTTGATGTCCCCGTCATCGTTGCGGCAACAGCCGTCCCGATTAATAAAGTTGTGATAAACGTAAAAGGTTTTTGCATGATTTTTCTCCTTAAAAATATCATCGTTTCGGCATCCTAATTGCGTCTGAACCAAGGTCGCGGATTAAGTGCCGTGCCGTCTTTGCGGATTTCAACGTATAAAGAAGTGTTTTTTGCCCCCAAAGTGCCGACGGGTTCGCCCGATACAAGCTCTTGCCCGACGGACGCGTAAATGCGTTCCATGCCCGCAAGCAACGTAACATAATTGTCCCCGTTGTCAATAATCAATAATTGCCCGTAACTTTTAAACGGCCCCGAAAATAAAACGACGCCGTTATACGGGGCAACGACTTGAGCATTAACGCGTCCTTCAATGCTCATCCCCTTCATATGGGCACCCGATACGGTCAGGTCGTTGAAATTGCGTGTAATTGTGCCGCGTACCGGGAAAATTAAATCGCCTTTGGCGCGTTCAAATGACCCGCGGGCGGGGCGTTTGGCCGTCGGCTCCATCGTTTGTTTCGTAGCCGGAGACGGTGTTTTGCCTGCCGCAATTTGTGCTTTTCGGCGCGCTTCTTCTTCGGCAGCCAAACGTTCCTGACGTTTGCGTTCAAGTGCTTGGCGGCGTTGTTCTTGTTCCAATTTATTGAGCAAATCTTTTAAATCGCTTGCCTGTGAAGCCAATGCCGCCGCGCGTTTGGTGGCTTGTTCATGCGTGGCTTGATAGCGGGCTTGCAAAGATGATTTTTGTTTTAAAAGTTTTTCCAAACCGGATTTTTTTTCGGCCAATTCTTTGGTTGCATTTTTAATTTTTTCGGCCTTTTCATTGATGTTGGCGCGCGTTTTTAACAACGCAATCAAATCGCGGCGCATATCTTCGTTCATGGCCCCCAAAACAGGTACGCCGGAATGCATCAGCATATGAGAACGGACGGTGTTCACGGGGGCCGTCGGTTTCAAAAATAACATTTCTTTCGGGCGCAGTGCCAATGTTTGCAAACCTTGCATGACTTGGCCCAATTGGGCGGCGGTCAATGAAATGTTTTTTTCAAGTTCCGCTTGGCGTTTGTTTAAATCAGCCAATTGGTTTTCCAATTTTAATAAAGCTTCTTCGCGTTCCTGTACCGTTTTGGCCGATTTTAAAATTTGTCCGCGCACGGATTTCATCTCGGTGCTTAAAGCCGCCGCTTTGCGCCGTGCTTCAAGCCCCGCTTGGCGTTCTTGTTTGAGTTGTTGTTCAATGCGCCTTAAATCGGCTGCCGTCGGCGTCGCAAATGCGGCGTCGGCACAAAGCAACAATAAGGATAAAATCACGGCGCGGACGAACATCGGCAAAAGTTCCTTATTTTCCTTTTACCAATAAAGAATGACCGGTCATTTCGGGCGGTTGCGGCAAATCCATTAAATCCAATAAGGTCGGTGCCACATCTGCCAAACGGCCGTTTTCAAGTCCGGTAACTGTTTTCGGCGCACCGATAAGGACGGCTTTAACCGGTGTATTGGTGTGAGCCGTGAACGGGCCGCCCGTTTTTGAATCTATCATCCGTTCGGCGTTGCCGTGGTCGGCCGTTACGAAAATCGCGCCGCCTTTTTCAAGTGTCGCATCCACAACGCGCCCCAAACAAGAATCGACGGCTTCCACAGCTTTGACGGCGGCATCCATCACGCCCGTATGCCCGACCATATCGCCGTTGGCATAATTGACGATAATAACGTCGAATTTGTCGGATTTAATGGCATCCACCAATTTGTCCGTCACTTCATAAGCCGACATTTCGGGTTTTAAATCATAAGTGGCAACTTTCGGGCTGGGTACCAAAATGCGTTCTTCCCCTTTGAACATTTGTTCGCCCCCGCCGTTAAAAAAGAATGTGACGTGCGCATATTTTTCCGTTTCGGCAATGCGTAATTGTGTCAAACCCGCTTGCGAAACAACTTCGCCGAAAATGTGGTGCAAATCTTCGGGCGGGAATAAGATATGCATGAACTTTTTGTGTTCGGACGAATATTCGGTCATGGCAACGACATCCGAAAAATGAATGACTTTTGCGCGCGGCGTTTTATCGAAACCGGGCTGAGCCAACATGGCGGTAATTTCGCGGGCACGGTCGGAACGGTAGTTTGCCATCATGACCGCATCGTCGTCTTTCATACCTTGATAATCGCCGATGACGCACGGAACGACAAATTCGTCCGTGACTTTGTTTTGATACGATGCTTCAAGCGCTTGTGTCGCAGAATCGAAACGGTTGCCTTGTCCCATGACAATCGCGCCGTAAGCCAATGTCACGCGTTCCCAACGGTTATCCCTATCCATCGCGTAATAACGTCCCGATACTGTTACGACACGGGTATTTTTACACTCTTTGAGGGCATCTTGCAAGTCTTTTATAAAGCCCAAACCGGAATCGGGAGCCGTATCGCGGCCGTCCATAAAGGCGTGAATGTCAACCGGGATGCCGGCCGCATCCACATCTTTTGCCAAAGCAATAATGTGTTTTTGACTGGCATGAACACCGCCCGACCCAATCAATCCCATTAAATGGCACGTGCCGCCGTTTTGTTTTAATTTGGCAATCATATCGGTTAAAACGGGATTTTCGGCCAATGACCCGTTGTCAATCGCTTGGTCGATTCGCGGCAAATCTTGCATAACGACGCGGCCGGCACCCAAATTGGTATGCCCGACTTCGGAATTACCCATTTGACCGTCCGGCAAGCCGACGCTTAAACCCGAAGTTTCCAACATGCAGGTCGGGTATTTTTGAATGTATGCGTGCCAATGGGGCGTATTGCCCGCTTCAATGGCATTTCCTTCTTTTTCTTTGTTATATCCCCATCCGTCCAAGACGCACAGGATAATCGGTTTTTGTCTCATCATTTTCTCCTTTAATTTGATTTTCAGATTCGTTTAAAGTTGTCTTTTATGTCACGGAGGTTAAAAAAACGTCGTTTATAAAGACCCCCTTAATATATGAACCTTTAATCGTTTTGTTTCAACAAGTGCCGTTCGGCAACATTTCCTTGATTTTTTAAAGTATACAAAAAAAATTGCAAAAAGTGTATTAATTTTTTTAAAAAAAGTGTATATATAAACTATTGGGGCAGTAAGGCATTTGAAATTATGAAAAGAGAACGCATTAAATATATTTGGTTTTTATCAATATTATTGTATTTCGCCATTTTGATGTTTGTAATCGTGGCCGAATATTTCGCGGGCTTTCCACATATTTTTTACCATATGTTGTTGGTGTTGGGGATTATCCCGTTTATATGGGCGTATAACAAAATGGCCCATATCCGTCAAGCCGATTTGGAAAAGCAAGTTAAAGAACGTACCGAAGAATTGCAAAGGGCTTTGAAAACGGCCGAATTTGCCAGCCAATCCAAATCCGATTTTTTGGCAAACATGAGCCATGAATTGCGTACGCCGCTGAATGCCATTTTGGGATTTTCAAGTGCAATGGAACATGAAGCGTTCGGACCGATTGAAAATCCGACTTACCGCGAATATGCCGCGCGGATTTATAAAAGCGGCGAACATTTATTGTCGCTGATTGAAGATATTTTGGATTTGTCAAGAATTGAAGCGAATAAACAAATGGTTAAATCCGAATGGGTAAATATTGACGATGTTTTGGGGGATGTGATGAAAATCGTGTCGGGTTACCCCGATGCCGATAAACGGCAAATTACCGTCAAAAAGCATAAAGATTTGCCGCGTTTGTTGGCAGATGTCAAATTAATGCGTCAAATCCTTTTGAATATTTTATCCAATGCCGTTAAATTTACAAGTGACGGCGGCAAAATAACGGTGGATTTTGCCCTTCATAAAAACGGCGAATTTTCCATTATCGTCGCCGATAACGGAATCGGTATAGCGGCTAATAAAATAGCATTGATTGTTAAACCGTTTGTGCAGGTGGAAAATGTTTTAACCCGCTCTCATAAAGGTTCGGGATTGGGGCTTGCGTTGGTGGATAAAATCATGGGATTGCACGGCGGAAAATTAAAAATCGACAGCCAAGTCGGCAAAGGGACAACAATTTACTTGACATTTCCGCCGATGCGTGTTGAAAATAAAACACAAATCGTTATTGTTTGAAGGAGAAGGTATGAAAAAACTTTTAACAGCCCTTAAAGAAAAAATCTTTTCCAAAAGATATGCTTTTGAAAAAGAATTGCGCCGTGCCATCAAAAATAATGAATTTATTTTCCATTATCAGCCGGAAATCGATTTAAAAACGGGGCAAGCAACGGGGTTTGAAGCGTTAATGCGTTGGAATCATCCGACGAAAGGGTTGATTCCGCCGATGGAATTTATCCCGATGATGGAAGAAACCAAGCTGATTAACAAAATGACGCCGTTTTTGTTTGAACAATCCATGAAGGATTTGCGTGCCATACATGATGCGGGCTATGGAAATTTATTTATGTCCGTGAATATTTCCGTTGTTCAGTTGCAAGACAAAGAATTGGTCGATATTTTAAAACATTATTTAAAAAAGTACGGGATTGACACAAAATATTATGAATGCGAATTGACCGAAACATCAATGATGGAAGATTTGCCGGAAGATTTGGCAATGCTTGAAAAAGTCAACAGTTTGAAAATCCGTTTGTCTTTGGACGATTTCGGATCGGGGTATGCATCGTTTAACTATTTGCGCCAATTGGACATTCAAAAAATGAAAATTGACCGTGAATTTACTTGGTCCATTCCGGGCAGCAAAGAAAACGAAACAATCGTATCTACGATGATTAAGCTCGGCAAAGATTTAAATTTGGCCGTTTTGGCCGAAGGCATTGAAACAAAAGAACAACTTGATTGGATGATGGATCGCGGTTGCGATTTGGGCCAAGGGTTTTATTTTGCGCGCCCGTTACCGCTCAATGAATTGTTTAAGTGGTTAGAAAAAAATAAACAACATAAAACGGGCAAGGCCAAAGGCGTTAAATCCACCGCTAAGGCCGTGGCAAAAAAAGCCGTGAACCCGAATGCGAAAGCCAAGAAAAAGACCACTTCAAAAACAAAAGCGACATCTGTTGCGCGTAAAACAGCCGCAAAGAAAAAATAACGATGAATGAAAATTTTAAAAAGCCCGAACTGCTGTTGCCGGCGGGGTCTCTTGACAGATTGAAAACGGCCTTTTTGTATGGAGCCGATGCCGTTTATGCCGGTATGCCCGGAACGTGTTTGCGCAACAAAATTTCTTTCACCCGAGATGAAATGAAACAAGGCATCTCTTACGCGCATGAACTTGGTAAAAAAGTATATTTAACGGTTAATTTGTTCACGCATAATCGGGATATTCCCAAATTAAAAGAATTGGTGGACAATTTAAAGGATTTAAATCCCGACGGCGTAATTGTCGCCGATCCGGGCGTGTTTGCTTATATTAAAAAAGAAGTGCCGAGATTGCCGTTGCATATTTCGACACAGGCCAATGTGTGTTCGGCTTTAACGGTTCAATTTTGGAAAGACCAAGGCGCGTCACTATGTGTTTTGGGACGAGAAGTGCCTTTGGCGGAAATTGACCAAATCCGCAAACTTTGTCCGGATATTCGGTTGGAAACGTTCGTGCACGGCGCTTTGTGCATCAGTTATTCGGGGCGTTGCCTGATGAGCAATTTTATGACGGGCCGCAGTGCGAACAAAGGCAATTGCGCGCATTCTTGCCGATGGAAGTATAAAGTTTATTTGGAAGAAGAAACGCGCCCCGGCGAATTGATGCAAATGGACGAAGACGAACACGGCACTTATATTATGAATTCCAAGGATTTATGTTGGTTACCGCGTTTAAATGAAATACTTTCCGTCGGCATCGATTCGTTTAAAATCGAAGGGCGCAACAAATCCGAATACTATACCGCCGTTGCCGCGCGCGCTTATCGTGCGGCCATTGACGATTGGTTTAAAAACCCGGATAATTGGACATCCGAACGTTATATGCGGGAAATCGAAACGTTGCAATCGCGCGGGTATACGGTCGGATTTTTGGATGGAAATGCCGGTCCCGAAGCGCAAAATTATACCGTATCGGCCAGTTCGGGCGCATGGCGTTATGCCGGATTGGTACGCGGTACGTCGGACGGCAAAATCGTGATGGAAGTCAAACATAAAATTGTGCGCGGCATGGAACTTGAATTTTTATCGCCTTATCAATTTAATCCGATTCGGATAACGGTTGAAGATTTTTATGATGAAAAAACGGGACAATTGATTGATGCGATGAGTTCGGGACATTTGGGGCAGGCCATTTTAATCCCCTTAAGCAATTCCTTGATTAAAAAATTACCGCCGTTAAGCGTTGTGCGCACAAAGATTGCTTAAGATAAAACATAACCTGCACGAAGTTGAAATAAGAATTAAACCGTATGCAAAAAAAATTTAAACGATAGTCCTTGCAAAAAAATACACAAAGGTCTATATTAAATTTGTTGCAACAATTTTTCTATACAGGAGAATATTAAAATGACAGAAATTAATGAAGACAACATTCGCGTTGCCGCATATTACATTTGGGAACAAGCCGGCCGTCCCGAAGGGGCCGAAAAGGAATGTTGGATTAAAGCCGTCGAACAATTGTTCGCTGCCAAACCGGCTAAAAAAACAACGGAAAAAGTTGCCGGCAAGACCGCTTCCAAACCGGCTAAGGCTCCGGTAAAAAAAGTGGCTGCAGCTAAAAAAGCGGCTTCCAAACCGGCTTCAAAACCTGCCGCAGCGACACCCGTTTTTTACGGCGTTAAAAAGAAATAAGATTGTCTTAGTTACTTTTTAAAGGGGGGTAAAACTCCCTTTTTTTATATTTTGACCCTGTATTTTTATGGCGAAATCTCCGGATAAAGACTTCTTGAAAAAGTGAAAGGCGGTATACTATACACGTTGAAACAATTATCCGAAAAAGAGCGTTTTTATGGATATTAAACAGGCGTTTTTATCTCGTTTCAACGGGCGTTTCGATATGTTTGAAGTCCGTTGCCCCTTCTTGCATTTACTTAGGTTTTACGGTTTGGTTTGATGCCGGTTCGGCTAAGTCTCTGATGAAATTCATGTCCAACGGGAAAATAGGTATTCCTTGAATTAAAACCCAACCGTTTCGGGAAGAAATTTTAACCCGTTGTGTGTCGTTCGTGAAAAATAATCGGATGAACCCGCGCATATGTGACGGCATATAGGGCAAAATGAAAGGGCCCAGATTTTCGGTCGCCCCTTGCATATCGATTTGACCCGTATGTGTATTGATGTTGCCCGATACGTCAATCATAAAGTTCTTAAGTTGCGCACTCATTTTTGAAAGCGTCAGTTTGTCATTTTCAAAAGAGCCGTGAATAATAAAATTGGTATCATCCGTTGCATCCTTTGTGTCAATGTAAGCTTTCACGGGATAATCAATCGGCAACTCAATTAAAATATTGCCGGCATTCAAATAGGAATTAACAAAGCGTATGCGGACATTTTCCAGTTCAATGCAAACCGAAAATACGCAAGTATTTTCTACGGCTTTATACTTGATTTGAACGTATCTTGTATCCAAATGTCGGAGCGCGGCATTAATTTGTTTTACTGCTGAGCCGACCAAATAATATTTGAATGATAAGGCTGCGATAACGAAGCAAAGAATAACCAAAAAACTGAATAAGAAATATTTTTTCATGCACAACAGTTTAGCTTATAAAACAAAGCTTGACAAGTTAAAAGAGGCAGAGTATATATAAATTAGCAATTCATAAGAGTATATAATTATTCTAAATATTTGAAATTTAATATTTATTCAAAAGGAGACGGTTATGGATATTTTTACGAAATATATTGAGTACGGCAAGGGCAAAGGATTGGTTTATTTTCTAATCGTTTCGATTGTATTGTCCGTGATTTTCGGCGTGAACATGAACGGTTATTTGCAAAATGCGTCCGAAAACGAAATCATTTCGGATTTTATTAATCGTATGCCGTCTTTTACCATTCAAAACGGGCAGGTGGTTCAACCGAATGATGCTTATATTTTTGTTCCGTTTGAACAAGGGGGAAAAGACGGTTTTATTTTGAATACGACGGGTACGCCGGTAAATTTGACATTTGAAAACGGCGTTTATGTAACAAAAGATGAAATTTATGTCAAAACAGGCAATGATATCCAAACGGGAACGCTTGTTGCGATCGATAATAAAGTTATTTCGCCCGAAACGTTGCGCGAATTGGTGCCGTGGTTGATAACGCTTGCCACGTCTTTTTATGCTTTGTTTATGTTCGGCATATTGTGGATCGGCTATGGTATTTTATATGTATTGGTTAAATTGTTTTTCCTTATTTTGGGGCGCACGACATGTCCGTATGTTCGCGGTCGCAGCGTGTTTGTCGCGTGGAGCAGTATTTTGATTTTAGACTATGTCTTAACAGCATTGGGCCATGGGTTTTCTCCTGCGAATGCTTTGATGTTGTCTCTTATTTTGGCCATTTTTATCGTATTCAGAACGCCGCTTCATTCAATGGATGTGGAAGAATCGTTGAATGCTTTGGGATATGCTTCTTCAAAGGATAATAAGGATAATATGGATTTTTTAGATCGCGAATTGGCTAAAAATCCCGATTCGAATGCGACGTCTTTTGCCGCGGAAAAAGCATTGTCCCGATTGGCGGCGGCGGATGCCGATGAATCCGAAACAGCCGTTAAAACCGATAGAAAAAAAGGTAATGCGTCCACATCAAAAACAAAAGGCAAAGTCGCCGGGCGGCATGTATCAACATCCGCCAAGAAGGCAAAAATGCCGTCAAAAACAAGGGCTGCCGAAAATGATGGGCGTAAATCGCATCTTCGGGGAAAAGCGGGTGTTTCGAAAAAGAAAGCCTGAACGAACGGCTGAATAAAGTTGCGTTTAACCGTTGAAAATAAGGGGGAGTAAAATGGTTGCGAATGTTTTAAGAGAAAATAAAACGGTGCGGGATTATACATTGTCCGAAGAAATTTGGCATACGTCCGTTCATGCAGTCGGAGTCGTGTTCGGCGTATCCGTTTTGACATTGTTGATTGTGTTATCAAGCATTTACGGTAATGTGTGGTCTATCGTTTCATGCACCGTTTTCGGAACAACCGTGATATTGATGTATACGGCGTCCACCATATATCATGCCGTGCCGAACAAAGCCGCAAAGAAAGTGTTGAAAAAATTTGACCATATTGCAATATATTATTTAATTGCCGGCACCTATACACCGTTTTTGTTGGTAAATATGCGCGGTCCGCTCGGGTGGACATTGTTTGTTATTATCTGGGGGTTGGCTTTTTTGGGGACATATTTGAAATTAAAATCCGGCATGACAAAAACAAGCGGTACCAAATTTTGGTCGATTGCTTTGTATTTATGCATGGGGTGGTTGATTGCGTTTGCCATTAAGCCGATGATAGAAGCCATTCCGACAATCGGGCTGATTTTTTTATTGTTAGGCGGTTTGTTTTATACAATCGGCATTTTCTTTTATGTTTGGAAAAGCAAACCTTACACGCATGCGGTTTGGCATTTTTTCGTGCTGCTCGGCACCATTATGCATTTTTTTGCGGTATTGTTCAGTTGCGTTTTTGTTTAGATGCCGAAAAAATAAAGGGCATCTTGTATGCAAAAAATTATTTTTCCGGTTTTTCTATCAAACACGCATCGCCGTACGAAAAAAAGCGGTACTTATTTTCAATCGCGTAACCGTAAGCTTTTTTCATCGTGTCAATGCCTGCAAAAGCGCATACCAGCATAAACAGTGTCGAACCGGACAAATGAAAATTCGTAAACATTGCGTCAATCATTTTGAATTTATATCCCGGTGTGATAAAAATGGACGTTTCCGTTTCAAAAGGATGAATAACGCCGTTTTCGTCCGTTGCCGATTCCAACAGCCTTAAAGATGTTGTGCCGACCGAAATGATGCGGCGCCCTTGTTTTTTATAAGCATTGATTTTATCGGCGACTTCCTTTGTCAATACGCCGAATTCGGCATGCATTTTGTGGTTGTCCGTGTCATCGACTTTGACGGGCAAAAACGTGCCGCCGCCGACATGCAAGGTGACGAATAAGCGTTTGATTCCTTTTTCATCCAAGCGTTTGAACAAATCGGGCGTAAAATGCAACCCTGCGGTCGGGGCCGCAACGGCACCTTCATGTTTGGCGTAAATGGTTTGGTAATTTACGTTATCGGATTTTTTGCCGCCTCGCATCCGTTTGATATAAGGCGGCAACGGCATTGTGCCGACTTCATGAAAAGCCGCCATTAAATCGGCTCCGGATTTGTTAAAGCGCAAAATAACCGCACCCCTTTCGGTCTTATCCAAAACGGCGGCGGTCAAACCGTCGCCAAAAACGACGGTATCGTTTATTTTTAAACGGCGGGCATTTTTTATTAACGTTTCCCAATCGCTTAAATTCAATTGTTTGAACAAAGTCGCTTCGATTTTGGCTTGTCCGCGCATGCCGTACAACCTTGCCGGAATGACTTTCGTATCATTGAAAACAAGGACATCCGTCGGGCGTAACAATTTATCCAAATCCGCGACCGTATAATCGGCAAAATCGCCGTTCGGTTTAATGTGTAACAGTTTGGACGAATCGCGTGGATTAGCAGGTTCATTGGCGATAAGTTCTTCGGGCAAATCGAAATTAAAAATATCTGTTTTCATGAGATTATACGCTTTCGTAATAATTTAAGATTTAAATAATTTACAATCGGTTTTTCAATGTAATTATGTAAAATCGAACAAACAATCAATGCGCTTAATAATAAAATACAAAAATATAAAAACGGATTTTGCGGTATGATTTTAAAATGTAAAAAAATGGTTTGAACCGTGCCGAAAACGGTTGCGTGAAACAAAAATAACATATAAGACATATCGTTTGCTTTTTTGATGAATGCATGATTTAGCAATTTTTCCGTATAAGGGTTTTTATATAGGCACAACAAAAGCAATACGGCAAAGATTCCTATGATAGAAAAAAAGTGAAATTCAAGCGAAACAAACATCAATTCGATTAATAAAAATAAGAGTGTGATTTCGGTCAGGGCGAAAATAATCGATGATTTTATTTTTTGTACAAAAGGCGTTAAAAAATGATAAAGCAAATTTAACAATATGCCCGTTCCGATTCCACCGAATCCCCGATAAAAACCGACAGGCAATTCATGAACGATTCGCCATACATAAATGCCGTAAGATGCGACAATGTTATAAGACACGGCAATCGAAATGCAGATAATTATTGCAATCAGTGTATCGGGAAGATATTTTTTTAAAATAATATAGCCCAGCGATATCCAAAACAACGGATAGATAAACCAAGATACGATCAATAAAATGTGTTTGAATTGCAAGTTCAACAAAATTAAATTTTGAACAAGCGTATTCAAGGTTTGAGTTTGTTCGAAAGCCCATTGTACATTCGCCTCGCAAAGAAATAACAGATATGATAAAACAACGCTGATATAAAAAGCGGGCAATAAACGAATCAAACGATTTTTAATATATGTATGTATATTTGTCCCGAAACGCCTCGTCAATAAAAATCCCGACAAAATGAAAAAACAATCGACGGTAACCGATACGTTTTCTCGCGTGGCATTCCAACCGGGCAAATGAAATTTTCCGTAAATTTGATTCATAAAAGAAACGGCATGGTAATAACAAACGGAGATTGCCAAAAATATTTTTAAAAAGAAAATTGAATTCAAAATTTCTTTGTTTTTAAAAAATAATGGTCGCGTTGTTATCGAAATCGATTTTTCTCTTTTTGGAAAAAATGTTATTTTTTGTGGCATATTCAATCCGAATTTTTATTCATCTCCGATTTTAAGGGCATTGATAAACGCCGTTTGCGGGATTTCGACCGAGCCGAATTGGCGCATGCGTTTTTTGCCCTCTTTTTGCTTTTCCAACAATTTGCGTTTGCGGGTCGCGTCACCGCCGTAACATTTTGCCGTTACGTCTTTGCGAAAAGCGGAAATGTCTTCGCGCGCAATGATTTTACCGCCGATGCTGGCTTGGATCGGAATTTTGAATTGATGGCGCGGAATTAAATCCTTTAACCGTTCGCAAATTTGCCGCCCGCGCCGTTCGGCCTGAGAGCGGTGAGCCAAAAAGGCCAATGCGTCGACCGATTCGCCGTGTACCATAATCGAAACGCGCACCAAATCGGACGCTTCATAACCGACGACTTCGTAATCAAAACTGGCGTATCCGCGCGAAATGGATTTTAAACGGTCGTAAAAATCAAAGACAATTTCATTCAGCGGCAAATGATATACAACCATTGCGCGGTTGCCGACGTACGTGAGTTCTTTTTGTACGCCGCGTCGTTCGGTACATAATTGCAAAATGCTGCCCAAATATTCATCCGGCGTTAAAATCGTAGCTTTTACCCAAGGTTCTTCAATAACTTTAATGTTCGTAACGTCGGGCATATCGGCGGGGTTGTGCAATTCCAACAATTCGCCGTTCGTCAGGTACATTTTATAGGCAACGGACGGTGCCGTCGTAATTAAATCCAAGTTAAATTCGCGCGATAAACGTTCTTGGATAATTTCCATATGCAAAAGCCCTAAGAAGCCGCAACGGAACCCTTGCCCCAAAGCCATGGATTTGTCGGGCGTGTATTCAAAGCTGGCATCGTTGAGTTGTAATTTTGCCAAGGCTTCCTTTAAAGATTCGTAATCCGAACTGTCCACGGGGAACAAAGAACAAAACACGACGGGTTGGCTCGGTTTAAATCCGGGTAACGGTTCGGATGTCGGGTTTTTGGCATCGGTTAACGTATCGCCGACTTTCGTTTCGCCGATGGATTTAATGCCCGCGATAATAAACCCGAGTTCGCCCGGCAATAATTGGTCGGTATCGACCATTTTGGGCGTGAAGTATCCGACGCGGTCGACTTTATGAGTCGTGCCTGCGGCGCACATTTTGATTTCCATGCCTTTTTTAAGAACGCCGTCCATGATGCGCACCAAAATGATAATGCCCAAATACGGGTCAAACCAAGAATCGACCAACATTGCCTTTAACGGCGCATTTTTATTGCCCTTGGGTGCGGGCAGGTAATTAACAATCGCTTCCAATACATCTTCCACGCCGATACCGGTTTTGGCGGAAATTAACGGCGCGTTTTCGGTATCTATGCCAATCACGTCTTCAATTTGCAATTTAATGCGGTCGGGATCGGCGGCGGGTAAATCAATTTTGTTAATGACCGGAACGATTTCGTGGTCGGCTTCCAATGCTTTATACACATTGGCAAGCGTTTGCGCTTCGACGCCTTGAGACGCATCCACAACTAACAATGACCCTTCGCACGCGGCCAAAGAACGGCTGACTTCATACCCGAAATCCACATGCCCCGGCGTATCGATTAAATTCAACACGTAATCTTGCCCATTTTTTGCTTTATAATTAAGGCGCACGGTTTGAGCTTTAATCGTGATGCCCCGTTCGCGTTCAATGTCCATATTGTCAAGCAGTTGTTCTTTCATTTCGCGCGCTTCGACGGTGCCGGTCATTTGTATTAAACGGTCGGCGAGTGTGGATTTGCCGTGGTCGATATGTGCGACAATCGAAAAATTGCGGATATGGTTTAAGTCAGTTTTATGCTCAGTCATTTATCACCTTTGTTTTTTCTTGCATGCATCGTACTTGAAAATGCAAAAAAATGCAAGATGTCATTAAAAATGTTTGCAAAGTGCGCAAAAGTTGTTAAAATGTCCGTAACGTTGTTTCGTAAAATAAAGGAGAAAATATGAAAAATATCGGCGAATTAATGAAAAAAGCTCAAATGGTTCAAGCTCAAATGGGAGCCTTGCAAACCAAAATGGAAAAAATGGAATTTGAAGGTACCGCCGGCAATAATGCCGTTCGTGTTGTCATGACCGGCAAAGGCGTTCCCGTTTCCGTTAAAATCGAACCGTCCGTCGTTGATAAAAACGATGTCGAAACGTTGGAAGATTTGGTTTTAATTGCATTGAACGATTCCAAAAACAAATCCGAAGAAATGATGAACCACGAAATGGAAAGAATGCAACAATCTTTGGGATTGCCGCCTGATTTCAAAATGCCGTTCTAAAAATTTGTTTTTCGGCGGGATGCGAATATATCACGCGCCGCATGTTTTTGTGAACGGTGGTTGCGTGTTTTTGTCCTTCTTGCGGAAAACGCGTTTTCATAAAAGGGCGTTCGTACGTTGTTGAATGCTTTTTGCGGAAAGTCAAAAATAAATTCGGGGGTGAAAGTTTTTTGCTTGAACCCCTTCTTTTGAAATTAAAAATATTATGTCGTCACAAGAAATCGAACAAGCCATTACATTATTATCCAAGCTGCCGACCCTCGGCCCGCGGTCGGCGCGGCGTGCCGTTTTATTTTTGTTGAACAAAAAAGAATCGCATCTTTTGCCTTTGATTGCCGGATTGCAAAACGTTGCCGATAACATCAAAACATGTGAAATTTGCGGCAATATGGATACACACAGCCCGTGCGCCGTTTGTTCGGACGAAACACGCAATCACGCTCAATTATGTGTTGTTCGGGATGTTGCCGATTTATGGGCATTGGAACGCGCTCAAGCTTTTAAAGGCGTTTATCATGTCTTGGGTGGGGTCTTGTCCGCTCTTGACGGTATAGGCCCCGAAGAATTGGCCGTAGAACCTCTGATTCGAAAAGTTGCCGGCGGCACTGTTGCCGAAGTCGTTTTGGCTTTGCCCGCTACCGTCGAAGGGCAAACAACCGCCCATTACCTGATGGATCGTTTGGAATCGTTTAATGTCAAAGTGTCTTCTTTGTCGCGCGGTGTCCCCGTCGGCGGCGAATTGGATTATTTGGATGACGGGACGATTCAAATGGCCTTTAAAAACCGTTCATAATTTCCCATTAACTTCAACTTTCATTTCGCTTATATACCGAAGTCTACAGGGCGCTCATGAAGTTTCGTTACCGGGAGTTTTGAATGTTTTTTCAAACAGAAAATGATTTAAAATCGATTCTGTTTCCCTTTTTTTAGGCTAACCGATAGGTTTATTGTGGGGCACCTTTAAAGAAAAAATTATTCCTTAAATTTTTTAAAAGTAATGCAAAAAAGTTGTTTGGGTATTTGAAACAATTTTAAACCGTATGCGTATCGGCTAAGTGAGGGCCGATTCGAACCGCTTCGATTTTGACGGCGTTGTTTGTTTCATCATCAATTTCAACCAATGCACCGCAAAAGGTGCCGAGTCCTTCGGACGGTTGCAAGCGTTCAACTTTTGTATTGTCCAAAAATCTGGAAATCGCACCGCCGAATTGTTGTCCGATAACCGAATTGTAATCGCCGCACATACCTGCGTCGGTCATGTAAGCCGTTCCGCCCGACAATAATTTGGCATCCCCCGTCGGCACATGTGTGTGGGTGCCGATGACAAGTGCCGCTTTGCCGTCCATAAACAGGCCGAAAGCTTGTTTTTCGGCGCTGGCCTCGGCATGGTAATCGACGATTAATACGTCATAATTATTTGCCTGTTCGATTAACCATTTTTCCATTGTTGCAAACGGGTTTTCGTATTGTTTCATAAACAATTTGCCCAATAATTGGACAACGGCCACACGTTTGCCGTTTGCCGCCGTTTTGATGCAAAAGCCATGCCCGATTGTGCCGTCCGGATAATTCAAAGGGCGCACGATAAACGGTTCTTTATCCAATGTTTCGAAAATATCTTTTTTATCAAACGTATGATTGCCCATGGTAACGACATCGACGCCGGCAGCGATAAATTCATAAAACATGCGTGGCATTAAACCGAAACCGTGTGCGGCATTTTCGCCGTTGACGACTATAAAATCAAGCGCCCATTTTTCCTTTAATTTCGGCAACAATTCCAATACGGCTTTGCGCCCGCTGCGCCCGACCACATCCCCGCAAAATAAGATTTTCATTATTGTTGCTCCAAACTTTCGGCCAATACGTTGATTTTGACGGCCAAATGTCCCAGCGCTTCGCCGAGCTTTTCTTCCGTTTCTTTAGACATGCCGCCGCCCGCGGAGGTGTTTTTTTGCAGAATATATTTTTCTTCGGCCAATAACAGGCAAATCATCGCAAGCAGCTGGCCTTCTTGCATAAAGCCGACGGATTTCATCAGTTGTTCGGCCTTTTGATCCAGCGAATCGGCCAATTCGCGCATGTGGACTTCCTGCCCGTCATTGCAAGAAAATTTGTAAAACCGCCCGCCGATTTTTAAAGAAACGACTGCCATTTTTTAAGACCCCTTCTTATAATCCGCCAAAGCTTTGTCCAAACGGTCATAAGTTGTTTTGATAACCGTTTTTAATTCGTCAATTTGTTCTTTTGCGCCCAAGCGTTCTTTTTTCGAAGCATGTACGGCCGTTTCCAAACGTAAAACGGCAGCTTCCAACGCATTTATCGCATTTTTCATCCGTTCCATGAACACTCCATTATTAATTATTAGAAACATTAGCATAATTTAAGGTTTCGCGCAACAAAAAAGCAGCCGGTTGCAAACCAAAATTTTAAGCGGGCAAAATAATTTGCCCGCTTCGGATGAATATATACCCGTAAGGATTAAAATGACGTTCTTAAACGAATTCCGATTAATTGTTCGTGTTTGGAATAATCGTCCTTGATATCGCCCGCGAAAACATATGAACCGTAAACGCTTGCAATCAAATTATCCGTAAAAGCATATGACGCTTCCGCATCAAAGCTCCATGCCTTTGTATTCCAATCGCGATGGTAATTGTAACGGAATCCAGCATCGATTGTATAAGTATCGTCAATCATTTTATAGCCGCCGAATTTGAAATCGTAAATATTGTCGTTATGCGGCCCGTGCCCTTGGAAAACGGGGATTTCCATATTAAATGACGCATAGGGCATGAACGCGTTCAAATCCAAACCGCCCTTAATGCCCGCTGCGAAATATTTATAAGTGCCTTGGCGCGGTACATCCGCCCAACTTTCGCGTTGGCCGTACAAACCTTGCAGTTGAATGCGCGTTAAATTGTATGATAAAACGTTATAACGGGCGCCGACGGTAAAATCAAAATTTGAATTGCTTGTTTCGAATTTGCCGCCCGCGAAATTATTGCGGTCCCATACGTTGCCCAATGAAGCGATAATTGACAGATTATCCGCAAAACCGACGGCAACGTCTTCGTTTAACATGGTGCGATAATAACGGTTATTATAACCGGGGCCTTTAAAACCGGCTTTGTCAAATTGCAAAGATGTCGTTGACGCAATCATGCCGTATTCGGGCAAGTAAAACGGATTGGTTAATTCTGCGGCCATAGCCGACGTGGATAAGCAAATGCCGGCAGTTGCCAATAAGATTTTTTTGAACATTTATACCTCCTTAGAACATAAAATCTTATGGTATCATAAAGAACCGAAAGTAAAAAAATCGTTAAAAAGTGATGTAAAAATTGTTCGTGAGACAAAATGGATTTTTTTGCATTCGGCATTTTCGTCCGTTGATAAAAATAAATGACGGGCGGGGGTTGAAAATGCTTTATTTTTGTGCTAAAAAAAAGAAAAATTCAACGTATCCGCGCCGGTTGCTTTTTAAAAGTGCGGGCCGATAAACCATAAAGAAAGGATTACACATGGCAGGGCATTCCCAGTTTAAAAACATTATGTATCGCAAAGGCGCCCAAGACAAATTGCGCGCTAAAATATTTTCACGTCTGGCACGCGAAATTACGGTTGCCGTAAAAACCGGCGGCGCCGATGCGGCTTCAAACCCGCGGCTTCGTTTGGCTATTCAAAATGCCCGTTCGGAAAATATGCCCAAAGATAATATCGAACGCGCGATTGCCAAAGGCAGCCAAACGAATGATACAAGCAATTATGAAGAAGTGCGTTATGAAGGGTTCGGGCCCGGCAGCGTCGCCGTTATTGTCGAAGCGTTGACGGACAATCGTGCCAGAACGGCACCTGCGGTACGTTCTTACTTTGCCAAAAACGGCGGAAATATGGGTGAATCGGGTTCGGTAACGTTTAACTTTGAACGTATCGGTTACATTGAATATCCGCTTGCCGTCGCGACTCCCGATGCAATGTTTGAAACGGCTTTGGAAGCGGGCGCATCCGACGTTGAAACAACCGAAGAAAAACATGAAATTACTTGTACGCCCGACGATTTGGCGGCCGTGCGCGATGCGTTGGAATCCAAATTCGGAACCCCGAATGTTGCGCGGTTGGATTGGAAACCGCTTGTCGAAACGCCGATTACGGATTTGGAGACGGCTCAAAAATTCGTGAAATTTTTATCGGTGTTTGATGAAGATGACGATGTCCAACGTGTTATTCACAATGCCGATATTCCCGATGAAATTGCCGCTCAGTTGGAAGGTTAATTAAAACGTTTTTTAAGGGGCGTTAAAACGCCCCATTATTTTATGGTAGCTTGCACCAAAGTGAAAGATAAAGGAAAAAATGCCAGTTCGTATTTTAGGATTAGACCCCGGGTTAAGGCATACAGGTTTTGGGATTATTGAAAAAGACGGCGCACGCCTTCGGTTTATTGCGGCGGGCGTAATAAATCCCGATACGACTTTGTCGCTTGCCGAGCGTTTGGCCGAGTTGCACAAAGGCGTTGTCAAAATTATTCAGGACTATGAACCTGACGAAGCGGCTGTTGAAGAAACTTTTGTGAATAAAAATCCGACATCAACGTTGAAGTTGGGACAAGCGCGCGGGGCTATTTTATTGGCGCCGGCTTTGTATGGCATTTCAGTTTCGGAATATACACCGAACCAAATTAAAAAAATGGTGGTCGGTGCGGGCCATGCCGAAAAAAAACAAGTGGATTTGATGGTACGTACGTTGTTAAAAACGCCGCCCGAACATATGCCGCCCGATGCATCCGATGCGTTGGCAATCGCCATTTGCCATTCATTTATGCGCCCGATACATGGTGGGATATAGATATCGTTTTTATGGTAAGGACTGCCTCCGAAAAAGGAAGAAAACAAAAAATGGAAAAGGTAAAATTCAGCATCGGATTATTTGATAAGGACAGCAAGCGTCAAGAGGTTGATACGTATGAGGCAACGATTTTAATCAAACAAACGTTGCTTGCCGTCGGGGCGGTCGGATTGTCAATCCATGTCGGGAAGGGCGTATATTATGTATGGTGACGGCACGTTGGTGTGTGAACCGTCGGTGTTTGCCGAAGCGTATAATTTGGAAAAAGAAAACATCCGAAAGGCGGTCGAGTTTTTAAAAAAAGAACTCAATCGGGAGTCTATCACGGTAGAACAATCGAGTGTTCAAATTGATTTAAGGGAAAATCGCCGATGAAAATCATGCAAAAGCCGTCCCCAAATTTTGATGAACGCAAGGATGATATTTGCATGATTGTCATTCATGCAACGGCGACAAATACGTTGGATGAAACATTTTCCTATTTAATTCATTCGGTGGCACCAAACCGTGTCAGCGCGCATTACGTGATTGACCGCGACGGGATGGTGTATCAGTTGGTAGATGAACAAAAGCGGGCTTGGCATGCGGGTGTGTCCGCATGGGATGGCAAAACGGATATTAATTCATGTTCCGTCGGCATAGAATTTCAATGCCCCGCGATTGATAATGAATTGGGGGATTTTACTCCTGAACAGTTGCAAGCGGGTGTTTTATTGTGCCGCGATATTTGTAAGCGTTACGGCATAACGGCGCACAATGTTGTACGTCACAGCGATATTGCCCCCGGCCGCAAAAAAGACCCGGGCTTTTTATTTCCGTGGAATGACTTTGTTAAAAGGGTGTTTGAATAGACGGTATTTTTGAGTGGGGCAAAAATGCGTTTTTATTTGCAATTTTTGCCGTTTCATGGTATAAATAATTCATAAATTAAATTGTATGAGAGGATTTCGCGCCATGCAAATAAGGATACCGTTGCAATTTGTTGATAAACTGGGGCGTGTGCTCTTAAATTTCTTAGCTGCCACAGGTAAGTTGGGATTGTTTGCTTTTGAAACAATCATCAATTTTTTTCGACCGCCGTTTTACGGACGTGCCTTTTTGGTCCAACTGGTTGAAATCGGATTTTATTCATTGCCCGTTGTTGCGTTGACGACGTTGTTTTCGGGTATGGTTATTGCCCTGCAAACATACACCGGATTTTCTCAGTTTTCCGCCGAAGGCGCCGTTGCTTTGGTTGTATTGGTTGCCGTAACGCGCGAATTGGCGCCCGTGATGGCGGGTTTGATGGTTGCGGGCCGTATCGGTGCGGCAATGGCGGCGGAACTCGGGACAATGCGTGTGACCGAACAAATTGACGCATTGACGACGTTATCGACAAATCCTTTTAAATACTTGGTTGTGCCGCGCGTTTTGGCGGGCATCGTGATGTTGCCCGTCTTGGTGTTTATCGGCGATATTATCGGGATTTGCGGCGGCTATATGATCGGCGTTTACAAATTGGATTTTAACGCGACGACTTACCTGGTCAACACATGGCAATACTTAAAACCGATGGATATTATTTCGGGGCTTGTCAAAGCGTCGGTGTTCGGTTTTATTATTACGTTGCTTGGGTGTTACAACGGTTTTTATTCCAAAGGAGGCGCGCAAGGCGTCGGCCAGGCAACCACGAATGCGGTTGTGTCGTCCAGCATATTGATTTTAATCTTTAACTATATCTTGACAGAGGTATTCTTTACGGTATGAAGCAACAATTTTACACACTTTCAAAGGGGTTTTTATCTTGGTTTAAGCCGCGCGCCGTCTTAAACGCCCACAAAAAAAATACCGAAAATGCCCCGAAAATCCGCTTGTCCCATGTTTATAAATCATTCGGCAAAAAACGGGTTTTATCCGGTGTTGATTTGGATATTAAAAAGGGCGAATCATTGGTCATTATCGGCGGGTCGGGAACCGGCAAATCCGTTACGTTGAAATGTATATTGGGATTATTAACGCCCGATTCGGGGTCTATTGAAATCGACGGCGTGAAATTGGAAGATTTATCGGCATCCGAACGTGATAAAATGAATGAAAAAATCGGCATGCTTTTTCAAAGTGCGGCATTATTCGACAGTTTGACCGTTTGGGAAAACGTCGCTTTTGCGTTATTGCAAAATAAACGTGTAGGAAAGGAAGAAGCCAAAAAAATCGCGATTGAAAAATTGGCTCAGGTCGGTTTGAACAAAGACGTTATTAACGTATATCCGGCGGATTTGTCGGGCGGCATGAAAAAACGCGTCGGGTTGGCGCGCGCGATTGCAACGAATCCCGAAATTATTTTCTTTGACGAACCGACGACGGGGCTTGACCCGATTATGTCCGATGTCATTAATGATTTAATTGTCGCGACTTCGAAAAAATTGGGCGCGACGGCTTTGACCATTACGCATGATATGAATTCGGCGCGTAAAATTGCCGATAGGATTGCGATGCTTTATGAAGGGAAAATTATCTGGATCGGCACGGTCAAAGAATTGGATAAAACAAAAAATCCGTATGTGCGCCAATTCGTTGCGGGATCGGCAAACGGGCCTATTCAAACGGAAGTTAAGGTTTAAGATTTGCGCGCGAGATATTTTTTTAAAGCATGAAACGGGTAACGGATTAAAACGCACGAAAGGCGTTTGAAAATTATAAGGATTAAAAAACAAACAAATGGCAAAAAAAACAACTCAATTTATTTGTCAAAACTGTGGTAACGTTACGCCGAAATGGGCAGGCAAATGCGATGTGTGCGGCCAATGGAATACATTGGTGGAAGAAGTCGTTCCATCCAAAGAAAGCCCGACCGCCACGGGCGGGCAAGGCGGCCGCAAAATCGAATTTTCCGATTTGCGCGGCGCGACGGAAATTTTGTTCCGCATGAAATCGAATATCGGTGAACTTGACCGCGTGTCGGGCGGCGGATTGGTGCCGGGATCGGTCATCTTGGTCGGCGGCGATCCGGGTATCGGCAAATCCACGTTATTATTGCAGGCCGTCAGCAAGTTATCCCAAGGCGTTAATAAAAACGGGTCGCCGACAAAATGTATTTACATCTCGGGCGAAGAATCTGTTGACCAAGTGCGTTTGCGGGCGCAACGATTGGGTTTGCAAGACGCTCAAGTCGATTTGGCCAGTTCGATTAACATGCGCGATATTGTTGCGACATTGGATGTTGCCACGGCTCCCGATATCGTCGTTATCGATTCGATTCAAACAATGTATATCGATTCGCTTGATTCGGCTCCCGGTACGATCAGCCAAGTGCGCGCGGCGGGACATGAACTTATCCGCTTGGCCAAGCGCAAAGGCTTCGTGTTGTTTTTGGTCGGGCATGTGACGAAAGAAGGCACGCTTGCCGGTCCGCGCGTGTTGGAACATATGGTTGATACGGTGTTGTATTTTGAAGGCGACCGCGGGCATCATTTCCGTATTTTGCGGTCGGTTAAAAATCGATTCGGTGCAACCGATGAAATCGGCGTGTTTGAAATGACCGAATTGGGTTTGGCGGAAGTACATAACCCGTCTGCTTTGTTTTTGGCCGAACGCCGCGGCAATATCGCAGGCAGCTGTGTGTTTGCGGGCATTGAAGGGTCGCGCCCGATGCTGGTCGAAATCCAAGCTTTGGTAGCCCCGATGGGCGGACAAAGTCCGCGCCGCGCCGTGGTCGGGTGGGATTCAAACCGCTTGAACATGTTACTGGCCGTGCTGGAAGCGCGCTGCGGTATCGTGTTGTCTAATAAAGACATCTTTTTAAACGTAGCGGGGGGCTTGAAAATTACCGAACCGGCGGCTGATATGGCTGTCGCGGCGGCGGTGATATCCTCATTGGCGGGCAAACCCGTGCCGGCGGATATGGTTGTGTTCGGGGAAATCGGATTATCGGGCGAATCGCGCGCGGTGCCTCAGCCGGATTTGCGTTTGAAAGAAGCGCGCAAATTGGGTTTTGAAAAAGCTTTGATTCCGCCGAGACGTACGTCTGCCAAGACGAATCGGTCGGATATGAAAATTATCGAAATCGGCAATTTAAAAACGTTGGTGGATTTATTTATGAAAGGTAATAATTAATGGGCATTATTGATTTAGTTGTCATCGGTGTTGTTGTTTTATCGATTATCTTTGCGTTGTACCGCGGTTTGGTGCGCGAACTGCTCGGCATTACGGCATGGGTTTTAGCCGCATTGGTGGGACTGTACAGCTATGCCTATGTCCAACCGATTATGGGCAAAGTGATTGAAAATGAAGCCATTGCGGGATTGGTCGGCGCGACCATTATCGCATTGGCCGTATTGGTTGTAATGACCATTTTAAATGCCCATGTGGCCAGTCGTTTGCGTGAAAGTTCGCTGAGCGGTTTGGACCGTATTTTGGGGTTTGCATTTGGCATTTTTCGCGCTTGGTTGTTGATAGCGATTGTTTACATCGGCGCGTCGATGGTTTTGTCCGATAAGCAGTTGGAACAAGCTGACAAAGACAATATTACGATGCCGTATGTACATTTGTCCGCTGAATGGTTGCAAAGTATTTTGCCCGATAATATTCAAAGCGATATTAAGTCCTATGAACAAGGCAAGCTCAAAGCACCCGATTTGAAAAAAATCGGCAAAGACGTTCAAGACATAAAAGACAAGGCTGCCGGTTACAAAGAAGAAACGCGCGAATCTTTGGATCAGTTGATTGAAGAGGCTGATGAGGAGTTTGACTACGCCATTTAAGGACGCATCAAAATAACATCCAATTAACGGCTGAAATTTTTTATATCTTGTCTTGCACGGCATCGGTTTTGGGCATATAATTTCCTATGATTTTCAAAAGGAGTTTTCATGCATATACACATTTGCGCCATATCAAAAATGAAAAAGAAATCGCCCGAAGAAGCGTTGATAAACGAATATGTCAAAAAAACAAGATGGCCCATTCTGATTAAAGAATTTGAAGAAAAACGCGCGCTTGCGGGCGACCAATTAAAGATGGCCGAATCGGAATTATTGTTGGCATCCGCTCCGGCGGGGGCGAAAATTATCGCGCTTGATGAAGGCGGCGAATTATTGTCATCGCGCGAATTGGCAGCCAAAATTTCCACGTGGCAGGACAGCGGTGTGGCGGACATTGCTTTTTTAATCGGCGGGGCGAACGGACACGCCGACAGTGTGAAAAAGCGGGCTGATTTAAAATTATCATTCGGCCGCATGACAATGCCGCACATGTTGGCACGTGTTGTTTTGGTCGAGCAAATTTATCGTGTCAAATCCATTTTGGACGGTCATCCGTATCATCGTGATTAACAAATTGTTTGCAAAAAAACGCCTCCGAAAGATGAGACGTTTTTTAAGCGTTTTTTATTGTAATCCCGCCATGATAAAACGTGACAAGCGTTCGGTGTATTTTGCCGGATCCTTAATCGGTTCGCCTTCGGTCACCAATGTTTGATCATACAATACCCAAATCGTATCGGACACTTTTTCGGGGTCTTTATTTTCCGATACCAAATCCGCCAATTTGTGAATCAAGGCATGCCGCGGGTTAATTTCCAAAATGCGGGCGCTGGCAAAATTAACGGCTTGACCGTGGGCACGCATTAACCGTTCCAAATTCATGCTCATTTGCCCTTCGGGTGTGATCAGCGCAATAGGGCTTTTTGTTAAACGGTCCGTTGTGCGCACATCGCCCACCGCATCGCCCAAAATCGTTTTGATTTGTTTGATGAGCGCATCGGCTTTGTCTTTTTGCAATGTTTCCCCTTCATCCGATTCGGCGGGTTTTATTTTTTCCAAATCATCGCCCGCATGCATAACGGACGTGATTTTTTTGCCTTGGTATTCATAAAATGTTTGTACCCAAAATTCGTCAATCGGGTCGGTCAACAACAATACTTCAATCCCTCGGGCGGCAAATCCTTCCAATTGAGGATTAACCCGCATTGTCGCCAAATCGGTGCCGGTTAAATAATAAATATGTTTTTGCGACGCTTTCATACGTGTGACGTAATCGCCGAAACTTGTCAATTCTTCGCCGCGTGTTGTATGGAAACGGCACAATTCGGCAATTTCGTTTCTGAATTCGCTCGGCTCATACAAACCTTCCTTGAACACAATGCCGAAACTGTCCCAAAACGTTTTGTAATCGTCGGCTTTTTCGGAACGTTTTTTAAGCTCGGTCAAAATGCGCCGCACAATCCCTTTGCGGATTTTTTCCATTGCGGGCGTGCGTTGTAACATTTCACGGCTGACGTTGAGCGGCAAATCGCGCGTGTCGATAACGCCCGTCATAAAACGTAAAAAGTTCGGCATCAATTCGGGTACATCGTCCGAAATAAATACGCGGTTGACGTATAGTTGCAAATTTGATTTGCGATCGGGTTGGAATAAATTAAACGGCGGTTTTGTCGGACAGAACAGCAATGCCGTGTATTCAATGATACCTTCGGCCGTGTAATGCAAAGTCATCCACGGTTCATCAAAAGCATGCGAGATATTTTGGTAAAAATCTTTGTACTGTTCGGGCGTAATGTCCGTTTTATTCCGCAACCACAGAGCCGATGCCGAGTTAATCGTTTCTTCTTTGCCGTCATTTTTAAGCACAATCGGAATCGAAATATGGTCGGAATATTGGCGCACCAAATGGCGCAAACGAATGGGTTCCAAATAATCCAAATCATCCGGTTTTAAATACAAGGTAATCGAGGTGCCGAACGGCGCATCTTTGTCATCGGTAATCGTAAACGACCCTTCGCCGTCAGATTCCCATTTGTAACCCATGTTATCGCCCGCTTTTTTCGTGCGAACAACCACTTTATCGGCCACCATGAACGATGCATAAAACCCGACGCCGAATTGCCCGATGAGCGCCATGTCTTTTTTCTTGTCGCCCGTCAGCATTTTAATAAATTCGGCGGACCCCGATCTTGCAATCGTCCCCAAGTGATTAATCAAATCATTCTTGTCCATCCCGATGCCGTTGTCGGTAACGGTCAATGTTTTTTCCTTTTTATCCGGCGTTAAAATAATTTTAAAAACACCCGTGTCTTTGGCTAATTCCGGATGTGTCAAAAGGGCATAGCGCAACTTATCGCACGCATCGGATGCATTTGAAATCAATTCGCGCAAAAAGATTTCCTTATTGGAATAAAGCGAATGGATAACGATGTCCAGGACTTTGGCGACTTCGGCCTTAAATTCAATTTTCTCTGCGGTTTTAACGTCCATCTGTTCGGGAGAGGCGTTGCTTGTATCCTCACATACATTTGCTTTTGTATTCTTTTTTGTTTCGGATTTCTTTTCTTTCATATCTTTTCTCCTTTATTGATTTATTGTTTGTATATAGGCGCCCGGCATAAAAAATGCAAGGGATAAATGCATGCTTTTGTATGTGCCGGATATGAAAACATACGGGCGTTTGAAAGTCTGAGACAAGATTTCTGTCTAAATTATTTACGCATTAAATCTTGCGCGGATGGCAAACTAATGCTATACATAGGGATAACAAACAGCATTTCCAAAGGAGACAAAATGGATATTAAAGCTATTAAAACAAAACCTTATATGGATCAAAAAACGGGTACGTCGGGATTGCGCAAAAAGGTCAAAGTTTACGCTCAGGAAAATTATGTTGAAAACTTTGTGCAATCCGTTTTTGATTCGTTGGAAGGGTTTGAAGGCAAAACTTTAATCTTAGGCGGCGACGGGCGGTATTTTTCCGAACATGCCATCCAAGTCATTATGAAAATGGCGATTGCCAATCAATTCGGGCGAATCGTCGTCGGTCAAAACGGTATTTTGTCAACGCCTGCTTTATCGCATTTGATTGTTAAAAGAGGCGCTTTCGGCGGGTTGGCTTTAACCGCTTCGCATAATCCCGGCGGCCCCGATCATGATTTCGGCATTAAATATAATATTGCAACGGGGGCGGGCGCGCCGGATGCGTTGACCAATAAAATTATTGAACGCACGAAAGTCATTGACCGTTATTGGATGGTGGATATCCCCGATATTGACTTGTCGAAAATCGGCGAACAACAAATCGGGTCGATGATTGTTGAAGTGATTGATCCCGTTGATGATTATTTGGCATATATGCGGGAAATTTTTGATTTTGATTTGTTGAAAAAATTATTTGCTTCCGATTTTACCTTTGCCTATGATGCGATGAACGCCGTGACGGGGCCCTATGCCAAACGGATTTTTGAACAAACGTTGGGTGCTAAAGAAGGGTCGGTTATGAATGCAAAACCGTTGCCCGATTTCGGCGGTTTGCATCCCGAACCGAATTTGACCTATGCCAAACATGTTGTGGATTTGGCCTATTCGGACAAAGCGGCCGATTTTACGGCGGCGTCTGACGGGGATGGAGACCGCTATATGATTTTGGGGAAAAGCTTTTTCTTAAATCCGTCCGATTCGTTGGCGGTTATGGCACGGTTTTTGGATCGTATTCCTTTTTACAAAGGAAAAATGTACGGCGTGGCGCGCACAATGCCGACTTCCGCGGCAACGGATGCCGTCGCGCGGGCAGAAAATTTGCCGTTGTATGAAACGCCGACTGGTTTTAAATATTTCGGCAATTTGTTGGATGCCAAGCTTATTTCATTATGCGGCGAAGAAAGTTTCGGCAGCGGGTCTTCCCATTTGCGTGAAAAGGATGGTTTATGGGCGATTTTGGTTTGGTTGTCGATTGTTGCGATGACGGGCAAATCGGTTGAACAAATCATGCGCGAACATTGGGAAAAATACGGCCGTGTTTATTGTTCGACACATAATTATGAAGAATTGGAAGCCGATGCGGCCAACACGATGTTGCAAGCGTTAAACGATAAATTGGGTACTTTGGTCGGTACCGAGTATGCCGGTTTAAAAGTAACCAAAGCGCATATTTTCGATTACGAAGATCCCGTTACGCATGAAAAGGTCGAAAATCAAGGCTATGAAATCCATTTTGATGGCGGCTGTCGATTTGTTTGCCGATTATCGGGCACAGGATCTGTCGGGGCTACGTTGCGCGTTTATTATTCAAAAGAAACGACCGATAAAAAATTGTTGAACGAAAATGTGCAAGATATGTTGGCCGATGTTATTGCCGCTTCAAAAGAGATTTTGGAAATTAAAAAGTATGTCGGGCGCGATGTTGCTTCCGCCATCACTTAAAATTTGTAATCCCAAAAAAGGGTATAATTCGGGGATTGATTAAAAAAACGGGCGTTTTTTCAAACACCCGTTTTTAATTTGCGGCAAATTATTTTTCAACGGCGCGTTCCAAGCGATATTCCAATAAATCCAATTCGGCATTAAAATCTTTCGGTCGCCGTGTGAATGTTTTTAAATAATCGCGTTGAGCTCGTACGTCTTCAAGAGCTGTTTTCGCATCGACGTCCATCAATGCTTCAAACGCTCGGACGGACATATCCAAACCGCGCCAGTCCAAATCACCGTGAGCCGGCATCCAACCCGACGTTGTTTCAACCGCCCCTTTTTGTCCGTTTGCGCGACCCGCTATCCATTCAAGAACACGCATGTTTTGTCCGTATCCCGGCCACATAAATTTGCCGTTTTTATCTTTTCGAAACCAATTGACACGGAAGATAAGAGGTTTGTGTTTCAGCTTAGCCCCCATATCAAGCCAATGTTGCCAATAATCGCCCATGTTATAGCCGCAAAACGGCAACATTGCGAACGGGTCGCGGCGAATTTCGCCCATTTTGCCTTCGGCAGCCGCCGTTTTTTCCGACCCCATTGTGCTGGCCAAATACACACCGTGTTGCCAATTAAAGCTTTGGTAAACCAACGGTGTATTGGTTGCCAATCGGCCGCCGAACACAAACGCGTCAATGGGTACGCCGGCGGGATTTTCCCAATCTTTGTCAATGGTCGGGCATTGTGCGGCGGGTGCCGTAAAACGAGAATTCGGATGTGCCGCGGGCGTATCGGATTTCGGTGTCCAATCATTGCCTTGCCAATCAATTAAATGTTTCGGCGGCGTATCTGTCATGCCTTCCCACCAAACGTCGCCGTCATCGGTTAATGCAACGTTTGTAAAAATCGTATTGGCGCGACAAGAATCCAATGCGTTTTTATTTGTTTTTTTCGACGTGCCGGGGGCTACGCCGAAGAAGCCCGCTTCGGGATTGATAGCATACAATTTGCCGTCTTTGCCCGGTTTAAGCCAAGCAATATCGTCGCCGACCGTGGTTACTTTCCAACCTGTCATGGCTTTCGGCGGGATAATCATTGCCAAATTCGTTTTGCCGCAAGCGGACGGGAAAGCCCCGCAAATATAGGTTTTTTGTTTGCCTTTTTGCACACCGACAATCAACATATGTTCGGCAAGCCATCCTTCGTCGCGTGCCATTGTCGAAGCGATTCGCAACGCCAAACATTTTTTGCCCAACAACGCGTTGCCGCCGTACCCGCTGCCGACCGAAATAATTTCACGCGTTTCGGGGTAATGTGTAATGTATGTATTTTCGGGATTGCACGGCCAAGGCACGTCTTTTTCGCCTTTTTTCAGCGGTGCCAATACCGAGTGCATACATTTGACAAAATCGCCGTTCCCAAGGACTTTCCATACGGCTTTGCCCATGCGTGTCATGATGCGCATATTGGCGACCACATACGGCGAATCGGTAATTTCAATACCGATTTGGGCGATTTTTGACCCCAACGGCCCCATTGAAAACGGAATGACATACATTGTACGGCCGTGCATGCACCCTTTCATCAATTTTGTTAAAGTGGCTTTCATCTTTTTGGGATCCGCCCAATTGTTCGTCGGGCCGGCATCAATTTCTTTTTCACAGCATATGAACGTGCGCGATTCGACCCGCGCAACGTCTTTCGGATTGGATCGGGCCAAAAAACTGTTCGGGCGCAATTTTTCGTTGAGTTTGATAAAAGTGCCCGATGCAACGAGTCCGTCACAGATTTTTTTATATTCTTTTTCTGACCCGTCACACCAATAAACGGCATCGGGTTCGCATAAATCCGCCATTTCTTGGACCCATTGAATGACTTTTTTATTTGTTGTCGGCAATAATTTTTTTGGCATAAGTTCCTCCTTTTGTTGATTGATAAGAACAGTCTAAGCATCTTTTTTTTTGATGTCAAATCGAAATGGACGAATTTTAAGCAAAAAAAACTTTCATTATGTGTAAAAATAAAGTCATGATAAAAAACATGACAAAATTAAATAAACTTCTTTTACTAAATTCAAACAATCCATCGCATATTCAAAATGCTCTTCAAGAAAACGGTTTTGCCCAAGTGACGCAAAGCGGGCGTATCTGTGTGCCGTTTGCCCCTTCAAATATTCATGTTTCCCAAAAGGGGAATCGTCTCGGCACGACTTTGCAACAATTTTCGCAAACGGATGCAGATGCTTCGGCAAAGAAACGGCCGGTATATTCCAAAGAACAAGTGCGTATCGGTACACAACGGTTCCGTATAGTGCGGATTGTCAGACGGAACAAAAAAGAATTTACGGCAATTATCCGAGCGTTTGAAGTTTTGGCACAAACGCCGACCGGACGGCAAACATTGTTGACAATCCCCGAATCGGCTTCATATGCCGTGTCAAAGTTGCCGTCAATGGCTCAAATGTGCGGTAATAAACGACAAATTATTTTTTCTGATGACAAAAGTTTGTATAAACGCTCGTTAGCCGAAACGGTTGATACCGTCGGGCATGAATATACGCATTTGGTTAACCATCGAAACATTTACGGTAAAAATTTTGAAGAAACAGAAGCCGATTTTTTCACCATTAAAATACTGGATGAAATAATGGCATGGATGCAAGCGTCGCAAATGGTTCATGAAGCGCGCGAAATGGAATTGTTGCCGTGCAAATCGAACAGTCGTCCGTTGACGGTCAGTCAAGCTTTTGATGAAACGTTATCGTGCGGTTTATCCCGATATGTTTATTTTGTCAATTTGTGAAAAACGGCATATTTCTCCCTTTTTATTGGTACAATCCGAACATGCGCATTCGGATTATTTCAAGCAAAAGGCTATCCCGTATTTTTTATCGGCATATCCGGCTTTAAAAGAAGAATCGTTATTGAAAAATATTGAATCTCTTTATAAAAAATCAATTGCAAAAAGGGTCGGAGAATTGATTTCGACGGGATGCAAAATTCCTCCCGCAATGGTGGCGGCCTCGGGCGAAAAGGGCGTTAAGCGCATATATGAAACGGTAAAATTTTAAAAATTTTTAAGTATGTAATTAATCATAAACAAGGTAACGCGTATGTATAAAGGGCCTTATGCTGATTTGATTTTTAAAGAAGAAGAAAATTTCATCGCACCGAATGGCGAATTAAAGGCGCATGTGGAAATTTTAAAGAAAAACGCTCAATCTTGTTTAATCGCCGGATTTGAAAAAGCAACACCTGCACAAAATAAAAAACGGTATCGGGCGCTTTGCGAAGCATTGGATAATTTATACCAAATAAATATCGGGCGCCAAATTTTGATGCAATTGACCCAAAATGTAACGTTGGTCAGTTTAAAAGCCGAACCGGATGGCCCGTTTGCGGGAGTGCACGGCATTTCTTGGGGACATTTGGAATTAGCCGACATTACACCCGATACATTGTTAAAATGCCCATACTATGAAACGATGGAAGCTGTCGCGCATGAATTGATGCATATTGCTCATTATTATTTGGAACAAGATGTGTTGAATGAAGTTCGGCAAGCGGACGGGCGCGATTTAACGGATGAATTGCAACATGCCGATGAAGCGTATCATTTAAATGCGTATGATTTATTTACTTTAAGGTTTTTAAATGAAGCGGGCGCTTATTTAACCGGGCAAAGCGTGGCGTATTGTTTTATGCCCGATATTTTCGAAATTTTACAAAAAACAAAAAAGATGGCATTTTCTTTAAACCCGTTGTTGCGCAATGACATTTATTGGCGGGAAAATTATCAGGAAACCTTAGAGCGCATTTCGCAATCGGCGGACAGGGAACAAGAATTGGCGACACATCATACTAAAGCTTTTTATGAAATTCAAAGCGCTTATTTTGAATTGCATCCTGAACTTAAAAACGCCCGCTTGACAAGGTATATTCACAAAGGGTTTAAAATGTTATCCGATGCCGTTTTGAAAGATATGCATGTTTGTGACGAAAAAAAGTTGATGCCCGCACGCTCTTTGTCGGCGTTTATAAGACCCTTGTCCCGCATTTGGTCGAAACGGTTCAAAAATTAAGGGTATAAATGTCGGCACATCACCTTTTTTTTGCGCATTTGTTTTTCCGAATGCCGCCTTTGTCGAAATTAAATCCGAAAAAAGTAAGTTTTCAACAAAAGCATTTGTATCTTATCGTGACACGAATTTGTTAATTTTAAATAAAAAAGTTGAAATTATTTAAAAATATCTCTAAGATGTGGATAGATAAGAAAAAGGGAAAATTTCATGATGAAAAAATGGCTGTTGATTGGATTTTTGGGCGTGTTTTTGTCTGCTTGTGCCGCCGACAACACGATCCCCGACCGTCCGCCCGAAGAATTGTATAAAGAGGGGATGCGCCTGTTTGATGAAACCGATTATGACGAAGCGGCGCGTTATTTCGATGAAATCGAACGCCAACACCCTTATTCCGAATGGGCGGCGCGTTCGCAAATCATGGCGGCGTATGCTTTTTACCGCAAAAACCAATATGACGATGCGATTTTGGCATTGGACAGGTTTATCCAGTTGCACCCCGGCAATAAAAATACGCCGTACGCTTATTATTTAAAAGGTTTGTGCTATTATGAACAAATGAGCGATATTGCCCGTGAACAACAAATGGCAATCGATGCCAAAGATACGTTCCAAGAATTAATTGCCCGTTTTCCCGATTCCGTGTATGTTGCCGATGCAACGGCCAAGCTCGGGTTGATTGAGGACAATTTGGCGGGTAAAGAAATGGCCGTCGGCCGGTATTATTTAAAAACGCATGAGTACTTGGCCGCGATGAACCGATTCCAAAACGTTATCACGTATTATGCGTCAACCAACCAGGCGGATGAAGCTTATTACCGGTTGGCGGCTTGTTATGTATCGCTCGGCATGATGAAACAAGCGCGTGAATTGGCACTTGCGCAGGAAAATTTATATAAAGGCAGCAAATGGGCAAAACGGACGCTTTCTTTGTTGCAGAAATACGGTAAGGCAAAATAAAAACGAATGTTAACGTCTTTATCCATTCGCAATGTCGTTTTAATTGAAAAACTGGATTTGGATTTTCAAAAGGGGCTTTGTGTCTTTACGGGTGAAACGGGTGCCGGCAAATCAATTTTGCTTGATTCTTTGTCTTTGGCCGTCGGTGCGCGGGCAGACAGTTCATTGGTGCGCAAAGGAACACCCCAATTAAGCGTAACGGCGTGTTTTTGTGTGCCGCCTTCTCATCCGGCGCAAAAAATTTTAAAGGCGCATGATTTTGAAACGGGCGATGAAATTATTTTAAAACGTGTTGTAACGGCGGATGGCAAAAGTAAAGCTTACATTAACGGCGAACCGGTCGGTGTTGGCATGCTTAAAACAGTCGGGGAAACGTTGCTTGAAATCCACGGGCAATTTGCATCGCACCATTTGTTAAATCCCGCGACTCATTTGGATGTTTTGGATTCGTATGGCCGTTTAAAATCGGATGTTGCCCTGATGCGTCGTGCTTACGGAGATTGGCAAGATTGCAAAAAGAAATGCCGTGCGGCCGAAGATGCCTTGGCTGCCGCGCTGAAGGAAGAAGAATTCATCCGTGACAGCATTGACGAGTTAAGAGAGTTAAACCCTCAAGATGGCGAAGAAGAAGAATTGACCCAAAAGCGGGCGGCTTTGATGAATGCCGAAAAAATCATGGGCGCGTTATCGGCGGCTTTCGGGTTTATGAATGATGAAACGAACGGTGCGAACGAACAAATGACAAAAGCTTTGGTTCAGCTTGAAAAGGCCGACGCGTTGTCCGACGGAGCGTTTGCGGATGTTATTGAAGCGTTAACTCAGGCACAAGAAGCCTTGAATCAAAGTATCGGCGATTTGGAAAACAAAACGGCGGATTTGAACAATGAAGAAAATTTAACAAGCGTGGATGACAGATTGTTTGCCCTTAAAGACGTTGCGCGCAAACACCGTGTCAGTGTGGCCGAATTGCCCGTTTTGTTAAACGAACTGGAAGAAAAAGCGGGCTCTTTGGATAAAGGGCAAGAAGAAATTATTACGCTGAAAAAACAAGAAGAAGAGGCGCGTTTGGCTTATAAAAAACAAGCCGATGCGTTAAGTGCCAAACGCAAAGCCGCGGCGGCAAAATTAAATGCAGCGGTTGCCAAAGAGTTGCCCGATTTAAAATTGTCCAAAGCGTCCTTTATGACGCAAGTTACGTCGGGCGATATCGAAGACGGATCCGACAAGGGCATCGATACCGTTTTATTTTTGGTATCAACCAATGCGGGTACCGATTACGCGCCGATTCATAAAATTGCTTCCGGCGGGGAATTGGCGCGGTTTATGTTGGCATTGAAAGTCAATTTGGCCGAAGCGGAAGAAATTGCTACTTTGGTTTTTGACGAAGTCGATACCGGCATCGGTGGTGCAACGGCGGACGCCGTCGGCCAAAGGCTTGCAAAATTGGCGCAAAACTGCCAAGTATTGGTGGTAACCCATTCGCCGCAGGTGGCCTCTTACGGCCGGCATCATATGGTTGTCGGCAAAAAGGATAAAGACGGCGGTGTCGTAACCGAAGTGGATGTCGTGAAAGACGAACAAAGATTGTCGGAAATAGCGCGCATGTTGTCGGGCGCCGTAGTAACGGATTCGGGGCGCAAGATGGCCGAAGAGCTGTTGAAAAAAACACCTCTTTGCGCAAAATAAAGCAAGCATAAAATGGGCAGGTGAGGAAGACATGAAAAAACCCGAGGAATTAACCGGACAAGAAGCGGCCTTGGAACTTGAACGTTTGGCCGGCGAAATTGCCAAGTTGGACGAAGCTTATCATACCAATGATGCGCCGCTTTTAAGCGATGCGGAATATGACGCTTTAAAACGGCGCAATGAACGTATCGAAGAATTGTTTCCGGATTTAATCCGAAAAAATTCGCCGAGCTTGCGTGTCGGATTTAAAGCGGCGGAAGGTTTTAAAAAAGTCACGCATCGTGTGCCGATGTTGTCTATTTCCAATATATTCGAAGAAGAACAAATTTATGAATATATGGATAAAATCAAACGTTTTTTGGGGTGGGGCGACGATAAAAACATTGAAATGGTTGCCGAACCCAAAATTGACGGGTTGGCTTACAGCGCGATTTATCAAAACGGTGTTTTTACGATCGGCGCAACGCGCGGTGACGGCACGGTCGGGGAAGATATTACCGCCAATTTGATGACAATCGGGGAACTGCCGAAAATTTTGAAAAACAAGGCCGATGACTTTGACAAAAATGCGCCTATCGGCGATTTATTCAATCAAAAACGGGAAGAAGAGGCAGATTTGATTCCCGAAATTTTAGATGTGCGCGGCGAAGTATATATGTCCAAGGAAGATTTTATGGCCTTAAATGCCGAGCAAACGGCGCAGGGCAAAAAAACGTTTGCCAATCCGCGCAATGCCGCCGCCGGTTCGCTCAGACAATTGGATCCGCGTGTTACCGCTTCGCGCAAATTAAGCATTTTGGCATATACGTATGGTTTTGTAGTTGGCAAAAAATGGCAAAAGCATTCGGATTTTTTGGCATCTTTGCGCACTTGGGGATTCCCGGTCAGTCCCGAAATCCGTATTTGCACGACACCCGATGAAATGGTACAATACTACCGCGATATGATTGAAAAACGTTCAAAGCTGCCCTATGACATTGACGGGGTTGTTTATAAAGTCAACGATATAGCGTTGCAAGACCGTTTGGGATTTATTACGCGTTCGCCGCGGTGGGAAATCGCTCATAAATTTCCGGCCGAAAAAGCGATAACCAAACTCAATAAAATCCGTGTGCAAGTCGGGCGCACGGGAGCTATGACGCCCGTTGCCGACGTGGAACCGGTTAATGTGGGCGGCGTCATTGTCCAACATGCGACTTTACACAATGCCGATGAAATTGCCCGTAAGGATATTCGCGAAGGCGACACGGTCGTCATTCAACGCGCGGGCGATGTGATACCTCAGATTGTCGAAGTGTTAAAAGATAAACGTTCGGCGGACAGTAAACCTTATGAATTTCCGACGGTTTGTCCCGTTTGCGGGTCGCATGCCATGCGCGAAGGCGAAGATGCCGTGACGTTTTGTACGGGCGGATTGATTTGCCCTGCTCAGGTGATGGAAAGTTTAAAACATTTCGTATCCAAAACAGCCCTTGACATCGACGGGCTCGGCAATAAAAATATTGAATTGTTTTATGAACTCGGATGGATTAAAAATGCCGTCGATCTGATGAACTTGGAACAAAATCACAAGGAAGAGCTGATAAACCGTGACGGTTGGGGCGCAAAATCGGCCGGCAATTTATTTGCTGCGATTAATAAAGTCAAACAAGGCGTGCCGTTGGAACGTTTTATTTATGCCATAGGCATTCGGGAAGTCGGCGAAGCGACGGCGCGTTTGTTGGCCAAAACATTTATTTCATGGCATGATTTTTATGCGGCCGTTCGGGCACCCGATGCATTGGAATCTTTGACGCGTATTGAAGGAGTCGGCCCGGTTATGGCGGAATATATCGTTGATTTTTTTGCCGAGGCGCATAATACGGCGTTATTGGGGCAGTTGACGCAAATAATCCCGATTGAAGATTTTGATGCCGGTTCGGAAAAAACGACGCCGTTAAGCGGTAAGGTCGTTGTTTTTACGGGGTCGCTTGCCGATATGAGCCGTGCGGAAGCCAAAGCCAAAGCGTTGGCGGCGGGTGCCAAAGTTTCCGGCTCCGTTTCCGCCAAAACGGATTATGTCGTGGCGGGCGAAGATGCGGGCAGTAAGTTGAAAAAAGCGGCGGATTTGGGCATTGCCGTCATTTCGGAAAAAGATTTTAATCAAATGCTTGACGCTGATTAAAAATATGGTTATGATTGAAAAAAAATTTAATTATGAGGGGGCGAAGATGGACGATTTCGACAAGCAGTTTTCGAACAGATATCCAAGCGGGCAGGATAATCAATTTTTTGCACCGCAGCCGCCGCAGCCTGCCGAGCCGCCGTTTGATGCTTCGTCGTCGTTGGAACCCGAAGAAATTCAGCAGCAACCCGAAAATGATTTATTGGCGCAAATTTCCGCTAATGATGCCGAAGAGGAAGCCAAACGTTCCAAATCTTCGCATTCTTATATGATGGAATTTGTCGTCTTGTTTATGAAGATGACTTTCATATTGGACGACGCCAGACGCAAATACCATAAAATTTTTGATGTTCTGGCTTTTGTTTGGGCCGGGATTATGAGCGTGATTTACGCGGGCGGTTTGGCGATGTTGATTTTGCTTGTTTATACCTATATCCAATTTCCCGCCGTTTTGCAGGAAAATTTGGAACGCCAGGGGATTAAGGTTAAAGATTTTAAAGTCGACAATTATACATTTTCGTTGATTGAGCTGGACGATTTGGTCGGTGTCGACGATATGTTTACGATTAAGAAAATGTCGATTCATTCCACTTTTTCCGATTTTATCAAACGCCGTGTCAAATCGGTAACTTTGGATGGTGTGCGTATTAAAATCAAAGCATCTAAAAAAGGGTTTGAGTTGGGAACATTGCCCAAAACGCTTGTTACGTTGAATCACAGTCCGTTGACAAAAACCGTCAAAGTGGACAATTTAATGATTCAAAATGCCGTTTTGGAAATTAACGGCCAAGATTTTACATTGCCGGTTTCTTTTTCGTTGACGGGTATTTATGAAAAAGATTCCAAAATTTCGATGCCGATTTATATCAAAGAAAAAAATGTCAATGCCGTGGGTACGCTTGATATTAACGGCAATATCAAGGAAATGACGTTTACGTTTGAAATTAAGGCCGGGACATTGACATTGCCGCGCCGTTCGCCCGAAAATATTTCGGGAAAAATTGATGTTTTGACAAAGAATATGAGAATTGTTCGTATTCAAGGCGATGCCACAATGTCATACGGCGACAATGCCAAAAAATTGCAATTGAATTTAGATCGTTCGAACAATGATCTCTACAAAGGAACGCTTGATTTTTCGTATGCCAGCTCTGACTCGTACGGCAAAGAAAAAGATGTGCAGATGACGGCTTCTTTGAATTTTGACGGCATTGCGATTACGAAAGAAAATCAAATTCTGTCGGATAAAACAATTAAAATTGTTGTGCAAAATTTCCAAAAACAAGGTCTCAACCTGTCTAATTTCAGTGCTACCTTAAACGGCCAGTTGAAATGTAAAGAAATGATGTGCGGCTATAGAATCAAACGTTCTTCCCCCGTTTTTATTCGCGAATCATCATTATTGTTTAACGGGGATACGATTCGTTCGTCCGGAGAATACTCTTTCTTGCTTGCTCCCAATAACCGTCAGACTGTTATGTGGCGCAATAACCGTGTTGCGTTTGATGTTTCGGTGGAAAGGATGAATTTTTCGGGATTCCGCAATTCTCAAATATCTCCCGTTTCTTTGACGATACCGTCGGGGGCGTACAAAGGGGAGATCAATTTGGCCCAAGGGACTCAGACAATGTCCGTCAATGTGCAGGATACCAGTATTAAAACGCCCGAATTTTCGGCTTCAAAAGTCGCATTCAAAAGTACCGATTTATTCAATGAACGTGCCCGTATAGAAATTAATGCCGGCAATGTTGAATTGACCGAAAGTGAAATTTTCAGACAGCCGTTTAAATTGACATTGGAGCAAACGGGTTTGGATACAAAAGCTTTAATCAGCATGTCGGACAATGCAATACGTTTGTCTTTTTCCGGTGCCGCACGATTGTTGTCGGGCGAATTCAGAGGGAACGTTTTCTTGCATGAATTTGATTTAAGCCAAATTAATACACCGTTGAATCGAGTTTCATCGTTATTCCCTGAATTTATGCAAAATGCCAAAGGGAAAATCGGTGCACTCGGTACCGTTTATTGGAAAAATGCCAGACAAATCACGGGGCCGTTGTATGTTTCGTTAAAGGATGTCGGCTTCGGCGTTAACGGTTGGTCGGTTGAAGGGCTTAACACCGTTTTAACATTGCAAAGTTTGGAACCGTTAGTAACGCCTTCGGGTCAGAAAATTTTTATTTCTGATTTTAAAGGGCCGATTGTTTTGCAAAATATTGTGCTCGACGGTAAGGCGGACAGCCAATTCTTTAAACTTAATAAAGCCGATGCAACGTTATCGAATGTTCCTTTGAAGGCCGATTCGGCGTTGATTCCTCGCAAAACAACAAACGTGACGGTTTTTTTCAAAAACAATTCGGTCAATTGGACGGATGCTAACGGCGGATTGGATTTGGACGGAATGCTTATAAGCGGCCGTGGCAGTGTGTTGTTGCCGATTGAATTCCGCGACGGCCGTGCCAATATTAAAAATGCCGAAATCAAAATGTCCGACGGCGATATGGATTTGTCGAAACTGACGAATAAAAAGCTTAAAGCCTATTTCGGCGATGCAACGCGTTACGTTGTTCGTACCGGTACGATTTCGCTTAACTCTTCCGATACGGATGAAAACATGACAACCGTCAATATTTCATTGGACGGCCGTTTAATACCCGGACAACAAATTAAAACCGTTCGTGAAAATTTGGAAGAGAACCTGACAAAATATATTCGCATGACGACGCCGCAGGCCGTTCCGGAAGATATTTTGAAAAAACAACAAATTATTGCCAAATAGCGCAAACGGGATTCTCGTTAAAAATGCGTAACGCAAGGAAAAGCGGCAGTTGTCAGCAACAGGGGAAGCGGAATTCGGAAAAAGTCGCGCTTCGGGTGTCGAAAGTGTGTGTCGTAGCGAAAAAATGGTTCGGGATATAAAAATAACGGATTGAAAACCGGTTGAAAAATGATATTTATCAAACGGGCATATAAAAATATTGCTTGCTTTTTTTTATAAATGTGGTATAAGAAAGTCCTTATGTGAAATGTGGGTTTGTTTTTTTTAGAACAAACCGCAATGAAAACTGTAGAAAAGAGAGAATTACAATGGCTGTACCTAAAAAGAAAACTTCAAAGTCAAAAAAGAACATGCGCCGTTCACACGAAGCTTTGGCATCCAATACGTATGCCGAATGCCCTCAATGCGGTGAATTTGTTCGTCCGCACCATGTTTGTGATGCTTGCGGTTATTATAATAAAAAAGAAATTATCGTAAAAGAAAAAACCGTTTAAGGAAGGATTTCACTTTGAGTGATACTCTGGTTATTTCAGTAGATGCTATGGGGGGCGATAATGCCCCTGACTCAATTATTGAAGGGGTTAGCATTGCCTTGAAAAAGAACGAGAACGTCTTCTTTTTCCTGTATGGTAATGAAGAAAAACTGATGCCGCTTATCGAGAAATACAAAATTCCCGCCGAACGGTATAAAATTCATCATACCGATGCGGTTATTAAGGCGGAAGATAAACCGTCGCATGCGATTCGTTCCGGTCGGGAAAGCAGCATGTGGAAAGCGATTATGTCCGTTCGTAACGGGTATTCCGGAGCGGTTGTATCCGCCGGTAACACGGGTGTTTTGATGGCGATGAGCAAAATTTGCCTTGGTACGGCGGCGGGTATTGACCGACCGGCGATTGCGGCGATTTTACCGTCTTTGTCCGGGCCGATTGTGGCACTTGATTTGGGTGCCAATGCGGAATGCAATTCGCAAAATTTGGTGGAATTTGCCATTATGGGCGATGTGTTTTATCGTATCATGTTCAAAAAAGATCGCCCGAGTGTCGGTTTGTTAAACATCGGGTCGGAAGAAACCAAAGGCCGTGAAGAAATCCGCGAAGCGGCGGGGGTTTTGAAAAGTTTCGGCAAGAAAATTAATTTTTACGGATTTGTCGAAGGCAATGATATCGGTTTGGGCACGACCAACGTTATTGTAACCGACGGTTTTTCGGGCAATGTTGCTTTGAAAACCGTTGAAGGGACGGCGAAACTGATTACAACGACTTTAAAAGATATCATTAAAAAATCTGTTTTGTCCAAAATCGGATTTTTGTTGGCTTTGCCCGGATTGCGGACTTTAAAGAAAAAAATGGATCCGCGTATGTATAACGGCGCCATGTTTTTGGGGTTAAACGGTATTTCGGTCAAAAGTCATGGCGGTGCGGATGCTTTTGCATTTTCGCATGCTATTGAAACGGCAATTAATTTGGCTCAAAACAACCTTTGTTCAAAAATCACGGATGAATTGGAACATGTTATGAGCATGACCGATTCGGAAAACGGCGAAACTGTTGCCTAAATAATTAATGATGGGGAGTTTATGATCCGCTCAGAAATCGCAGGTATCGGCAGTTATCTGCCATCCAGAGTGTTGACTAATTCCGATTTGGAAAGAATTGTCGATACGTCTGACGCATGGATTACCGAACGGACCGGCATTAAATCGCGCCATATCGCCGCGAAAAGTGAATACACTTCTGATTTAGCCGTTAAGGCGGCCTTAAATGCACTTGACAATGCCGGCATGGCTGTCAAAGATTTGGATATGATAATTTTGGCTACGACAACGCCGGATGAAACGTTGCCCGCTACGGCGACCAAAGTGCAAAAAGCATTGGGTATGACGCATGGGTTCGCTTTTGATATTCAAGCCGTGTGTTCGGGATTTATGTTTGCGTTGGCGACGGCGGATAATTATATTCGTTCAAAGGCTGTGCAAACCGTTTTGGTTATAGGAGCGGAAACGTTATCTAAAATCGTTGATTGGACGGATCGCAATACGTGCGTTTTGTTCGGTGATGGAGCAGGTGCCGTGATATTACAGGCATCTGAAGGCGACGGGACAAGCAAAGATACCGGTATTTTGGCAACGGCTTTGCGGTCGGACGGTACGTATCACGATATATTGAAAACAACGGGCGGCCCATCAACGACCGGTACGGCCGGATATATTTATATGGAAGGGCGGGAAGTGTTCCGCCATGCCGTTACCAATTTGGCGGACATTGCGCGTCAGGTAATGACCGAGGCGGGCGTTGAATCGCAAGATATTGATTGTTTGGTACCTCATCAGGCGAATTCGCGTATTATTGAAGGGACGGCTAAAAAGTTGAGTATGCCGATGCAAAAAGTTGTGTTGTCATTGCCGACACACGGCAATACGTCGGCCGCTTCAATCCCGCTGGCTTTGGATTTCGGAGTTAAGTCGGGTCAAATCAAAAAGGGCGACTTGTTGTTGCTTGAATCAATGGGCGGTGGTTTTACATGGGCGGGAGGTTTAATCAGGTTTTAATTAAGCCTTTTGACGGTCGATTATAAAAACACTTGCAAATATAAAAAAGATATGTCATCTTCTAGGTGATATTGCGTATATAAATTCTTAAAAAGGAAATAAAATGACTACTAAAACCATTACTCGTGCAGACATTGCCGAAGCGATTTATCGTGAATTGGGTTTTTCCCATGCAGAAGCTTTTAAGCTGATTGAACAAATTATACAAAATGTGATTGATGCGTTGCAAGCCGGCGAAGAAGTTAAAATAGCCAAATTCGCGACTTTTACACCGCATGCCAAAAAACAACGTATGGGACGCAACCCGAAAACGGGCGAAAATCATCCGATTTGTTCAAGAACCGTTGTTTCTTTTAAAGCGTCAAATTCTTTAAAAGGGGCTTTATGCTGAATATAACGGGATAAAAATTTTAAGAGAATTCCATGATGAAGGCCGATAATGCTTACAGAACGATTACGGAAGTTGCGGATTTGTTGCAAGTCCAAGCATCGGTTTTGCGTTTTTGGGAAACTCAATTTCATCAGATAAAACCGATTAAACGTATGGGCGGCCGGCGGTATTATCGCGCCGAAGATGTCGTTTTATTGGCTCAGATTCGCGATTACCTGTATAAAGAAGGTTTTACGATTAAAGGCGTTCAAAAACGGTTGAAATCTGATTTCAAAGACGGGCATGAACCTCAAGGCAGCGAAACCGATATACAGGTTGTGGATGCATTTGTTCAGGAAATAACCGATATTAAAAGTTATCTGTCCGATTATATATAAAATGCGTTTTTTTAATTTTAAAAGCCCTTTTTGTTAGGGCTTTTTTTGTAAGGAAAAATTACGGGCAAAAGGCAACTGTCCAATTTTTCCTTGCATAAAACATTGTTATCATGCTACTATTCAAACAGCAGTGATTAAAGGAAAAAGATGGAAAAGTTATCGGTTTATATTGTTACGTTAAATGAAGAACAACGTCTCGGGAAAACATTGGCGGCGGCGAAAAAAATAGCGGATGAAATTATCGTGGTGGATTCCGGTTCGTCGGATAAAACATGTGAAATTGCCGAAAGTTACGGGGCAAAAGTTATTTTTCACAAATGGAAAAATATTTCGTCGCAAAAACGGTATGCGCAAAATCAATGTAAATACGATTATGTATTGTCTTTGGATGCGGATGAAGTATTATCCGATAAATTGATTGATGAAATCAATAACGTGAAATTGCATCCCGATTGTAAAGCATATTGTATTAAAATCGCGGACATGTATCCGGGGGATAAAAAACCGTCTGCATTTGCCAAAAGTTATGAGTTGGTGCGTTTATATCACAAAAAATATGCAACGATGCCCGATGATTTAACGCATGACCGTGTGATTGTGAAACAAGGTGTTCAAGTCGGTCGATTGAAAGGGAAAGTTTATCATTATTCATATTTATCGCTTAAAAAAACGTGGGACAAATATAACGATTACACCGATGAGTTGTTAAAAACCGCAATAGCAACCGGCAAAAGATATTCCGCTTTTCGTTTAGGTATCGAATTTCCGTATCAGTTCATGCGTTATTATTTTATGAAACGGATGTTTTTGCAAGGCAAGTTCGGATTTATCAATGCCGTCACTTTGGCGTATTTTCGTTTCTTAAAAATTGCCAAATGGCATGAATATAAAGAAGGGCAAAAGGACAAAGAATGAATTTTATATCAAACCTGTTTAATCGAAACGGTACAATAAAGCCCGAAGGGTTTCCTTTGACGTTAAAACATATTCAAACCATTCGTTTGGCAATGTCTGTATTGGAAATGAATCCCGAAATGCAAATGCCGCTTGCTTCAAAAAGCATATTTGATTATCTGAATTCTTATTTTGAGCTGGATGTCACATATTATGCGCATTCTTGGCAGGTGCGAATGAGAAAAGACATATCGTTCGATCATCAAAAACCGTCAGTCACAGTCGGGGACGTAACACGTCCGTTGGTATTTCCGCGGCAGATGTTGGCTAAGTGCCGTGGCGGGTGGGCGAATACCGATACGATTACTTTTTCGGAATTTAAAACGCCTCAGCGTATTGCCGCTTTAAAACAATGGTTGAAAAATACTTATGATGCGGATGTGGATTTGGAAAAAGAAGCGGGCTATGATGACAACAACGTTAAAATCGTTTGGAGTTCAAACGGGCGCCAGTTTCCGCAAAAGGCATGGGATGTACCCTATTATGACGAATTGCTTTCCAGCGGCTTTGTTTTATGCCCGGACGGCGATTTTATTTGGACCTATCGTTTTTTCGAAGCCGTTATTTGCGGGGCGATACCGATTATTGAAAATATGTGTGAACTGTATGAAGGGTTTTATTTTTATGATATGAAAACGCCGCGCGAAGAGTTGATTTACCGACCCGAGCAGGCGGGAAACAATTTTAAATTACTGATGCAAAAATTCACATTGCCGGAGAAAACGAATGCGCGATAACATAATTAACTTATTCTATTGCAAGGGTAAAAACTTTGGGGATGCGGTCAATCCGATATTGGTTGAGCGCGTTTTCGGCATCGCTTGCAAAAGTGTTCCGAAAACACAAGCGGAATTGATTGCCGTCGGCAGTATTATGCAAAGGTTTACGGCAGAAAATTTGGTATCGTCCGTTCAAAAGATGTTTTATCCTTTTTTGCATGTTTGGAGTTCGGGTTTCATTGCCGACGAAGAGCGCAAGTATTTCAAAAGAAATATTGACATTTATGCCGTTCGCGGTCGTTTGACGAAACAAAAGTGCGAAAAAATTTTAGGCAAAGAATTGGATATCCCGCTTGGCGATGGCGGTTTGTTGTTATCCGAGCTGTTGGACAGGAAAGTTCCGAAAAAGTATGAATTGGGCATTATTCCCCATGTAGCGGATTTTAAAAATCCGATTTTTGAAAAAATAAATGATGCCGTCAACAATTCCGTGATTATTGACTTGTCCCAAGACCCCATGAAAGTTTTGAAAAGAATTGCAGCATGCAACTGTGTCATTTCCACCGCCATGCACGGATTGATTGCTGCCGATTCTTTGGGCATTCCCAATAAATGGATTGAAGTATCCGACCAAATCAATGGTACCGGGTTTAAATTCAGGGATTATTATTCCGCTTTCGGGTTGGACGGTATGGCGGCCAAGTATTTGACACCGGAAGAATCTTTTTATGAACGTGATTTAAAAGATGTGTACGACGATTATAAAATAAAAATGTCCGATGTTGAAGAGATTAAGAAAAAATTGTACAACGCTTTTCCGTTTAAACCGTAATTTAAAACAGGGTTTCAAAATGGCCAAAATATTGCACATTGCCAATTTTAATATGCTTAAAACCGTCGGACCGTCTCAAAATGCCATGCAACGTAAAATTTCAAACGGCTTGGCGCGCATCGGGCATAACGTCATTGATTATTCGGACCGAGATTTATGCCGTATGTTCGGATTCGGGCATATGAACTTTTGGGGCAGGAAAAAGTTAAATGAACATTTAATAAGATTTTGCAAAGCGGTTAAACCCGACGCCATTGTGATGGGCCATGTCGATACGATTGATTTGGACACTTTTTCGGAAATTAAAAAATTGTTTCCGGGTATTCGCATTTTGGAATGGTGTGTTGATGCCATTGTTCCGGATGCGGGTGCGGACAAACGTTTCAATGACGATTGTGCATTTATGATGGCGCGCCTTAAAAAACAAAGTGCGGTGACGGATGCCATATTAATGACGACGGGCGACAAAAATGCCTTAAAGAAATTGAAAACGGATACGAACTTTGTCGGATTCTTTCCCAATATTGTCGATAAAAGTATAGAAACGGGTGTCGCCTATGAAAAGGAAACATTGCCGTATGATTTGTTGTTTGCCGCCAATCCGACGTTAAAACGAAAAGTTTGCGGCAATTGGATGAACATGGACGACATTGCCCGCAGTATCGGCGTGGCCATGCCCGCCTTAAACGGTTTGTTCCCGGGATTAATCGGAACGCCGAAATTGCGCGGGGCCGATTATCAAAATGCTTGTGAACAAAGCGCGATGGGTTTATCCGTCAGCCATATCAACGATGTTTATTTATACCAATCCGACAGGCTTGCGCATATTGTCGGTAATGGCGCACTTGCCTTTTTGGAAGGTCGTTCGGGTTATAAAGATTTTTTTAATGATGACGAAATGGCCTTTTACGAAACGGTGGATGAATTATATGATAAAATCAAATTTTATCTGAACAATCCCGTTTCACGCCAAAAAGTTGCCAAAGCGGGCCATGACAAGTATGTCAATCTGTTTAATGAAATTCGTGTTGCCACGTATATGTCCGATGTATTGTTCAATGGCAAAGATTTGCATGGCATTCCGTGGGCCGTAGAAGTTTGATTTTTTTGGGAGAAAAGTATGCAAAAATTCAGTTATCATTGCCATACAACCAATTCGGACGGAAAAAATACGCCGCTTGAAATGATTGAACAGGCACAAGAGCTTGGTTTTCAATCTATCGGCATTACCGACCATTTCAGCTATCACCCCGATAATGATGACCATTCGCCGTGGGATATGTCCACCGTGAACAAAGCAATTGATTATTGGAAGCGGTGTTATGATAAAGTTCAGGAAGCCGCCGCGCAGGCGAAAATAAAAGTTTTGTTCGGATTTGAAGTCGATTTTTACAAAAGTGCGCGATGGCGCCATGATTTTGAAAAAATTTTGGCACATTGTCCCTATGATTATTTATTAACGTCAACGCATTATTTGCGAAATGCGGACGAAAGCAAACGCATATCGTTATTCCACACAAGCTCCAATGTTCAATATGATGACGAATTGTTGGACAGTTTTTGGGATACGACGGCGGCGGCGGTCCAAAGCGGTTATTTTGCTTTTGTCGGGCATATGGATTTATTCGAACACCGCGGTATTGCCAAAAAAGCATATACGGATGAAAAGGTACGCGTGTTTGAGTTAATGCAAAAACATCAAATCGCAACGGAATTAAATACGGGCGGCAAACGCCACGGTGCCTTGTTTTATCCCACGCGTGCCTTTTTGGAAGAAATGTTGCCCTATCACATTAAATTAATGATTAATGACGATGCGCATAATATCGGGCAAACGGGCGCTTTTTTCAATGAAGCCGAAGAATTGCTTGCACAAATCGGATATATCGACCGCATTGATTTGGCCAATAAAATAAAATAAGTTTTACCGAAATATTTATTCTTGTTCCAATTCGTCATAAACACGGCGGATTTCTCGGATATCCTGCCACATCAACCATTTCGGACTGCCCGGTGTACGTTGCTGGTTACGCAATAAATACGACGGGTGGAATATCGGCATCATTTTGGCGCCGTTCGGGCCGTCAAACCATTGACCGCGAACTTTTGTAATGCCCAAATCCGTATCAACGAATGATTTTAAAGCCACTTTGCCGCACAGCAAAATAATGCGCGGTTTGATAATTTCCAATTGTGCATCCAAAAATTCACGGCAGGCGTCTTTTTCCTGCGGTGTCGGGTCGCGGTTGTCAGGCGGGCGGCATTTGATGGTATTGCAAATATAAATGTCTTTTTCGCGTGAAAAGTCGACGGATTCAAATATTTTATCCAATAATTGGCCCGCTTTCCCGATGAACGGTTTGCCTTGTTGGTCTTCATAAAAACCGGGGGCTTCCCCGATCAACATCATTTTGGCGGCCGGATTGCCGTCGGAAAAAACCGTATTTGTCCGAGAAAGAGCTAAACCGCATTTTTGGCAATGGGCGCATTTTTCGCGCCAAATTTCAAGCTCCGGAATCATAGTGTTTGCCTCCTTGTTGTTCGGACGGTTTATTGTGCCTGAAATTTTATGTGTTTACAAGTTATTTTTTATGTTTTTTTGGGTACGACGGATACGAAAATGCCTCTTTGGGGAGATATGAAAACCAAAGAGGCATTCCCTAAGACCCTCGTTAAAGGATCTAACTTGTGCGCTTATTTGTTTTTTGTTTCTTTTTTAATTTTTCATCGATTTTTTCTTTTTGCAGCGGTTCAGTCGATAAAAACCAAGCGCAAGAGGTTTGTTTGTTTTTGCCCGAACATTTATCGGCACCGTCCAATGTGGACGGATTCGGAACGATGACATCGTCGCCCGGTTGCCAATCGGCGGGTGTGGAACGGCCGAATTCGTCGGCGACTTGCAAACTCATTAAAATCCGTTTAATCTCTTCAAAATTGCGTCCCGTTGAGGCAGGATAATACAAAATCGTTCGGATTATTCCTTTCGGGTCGATAAAGAACACGGCGCGGACGGCTTTCGTATCGCTGGAGCCCGGATGAATCATGCCGTATTTTTTGGCGATATGCATACTTAAATCGGCAATCAGCGGGAAATTGATACGCATGTTTTCCATGCCGTTAAATTTAACTTGTTTTTCAATTTCGTGCAACCAAGCGATATGGCTGGAAAGGCTGTCAACCGACAACCCGATTAATTCGGTATTTAATGCTTTGAATTGATCGGCCAGTTTTGAAAAAGTCATGAATTCCGTCGTACAAACGGGTGTAAAATCGGCCGGATGGCTGAATAAAATGACCCATTCTCCGATGAAATCTTTAGGAAAATCAATCATGCCCTGAGTCGTTTCGGCCGTAAAGGCAGGCGCTTTGTCGCCGATAAGCGGCAACCGGTCTTTACTTGTGTCTGTGTTTGTCATTATGATTTTCTCCCCCTAAAAATCTGAACTTTCTATGAGCACATAGGCATAAATTTTTTAAAATTCAAGAGGCATTTTGACAATTGTTAAAAAATATTTATCCCCCTTGATTTTAAGCCGAAATATGGTAGTATGTTTTACAAATTTATTGAAAGCCTTAGGGCAGAAACCGTTAAAAAGGAAAAGGAGGAAAAATGCGTAAAATTTTATTGACATTGGTATTGGCATCGTTGTTGACCGCTTGTGCAACCGACCCGTATACGGGCGAAAGCAAAGTATCCAAGACCGCTTGGGGAACGGGTATCGGTGCGGCCGCCGGTGCGGGAATCGGCGCTTTGGCGGGCGGTAAAAAAGGCGCTTTAATCGGCGCCGGCGCCGGTGCTTTGGTCGGTGTCGGGGGTGGTGCCTATATGGACATTCAAGCGCGCAAATTGCGTGAAGAATTGCAAGGCACCGGCGTACAGGTAGCACAGGAAGGCGGCCGCGTTTATTTGATTATGCCGGGCAATGTAACGTTTGATACAAACCAAGCGACCATTCGTCCCGGGTTTCAACCGGTTTTAAATTCCGTTGCTAAGGTTATTAACGAATACGACAAAACAATGGTGGAAATCATCGGGTATACCGATTCGACGGGCAGTGCCGCTACCAATAATGCATTATCGTTGCGCCGCGCCAATGCCGTTTCGAATTATTTGCGCTTGCAAGGCGTTGACGGCAACCGTATCGTAACGGATGGGTTGGGTTCTCAAAATCCGATTGCTTCCAATGCAACGGCCGCCGGGCGCGAACAAAACAGACGAGTGGAAATTACGTTAATTAACCGTCAATAATCAAGGCGTTAATTGTCGGGAAAGCTTGCTTGGGGAAACGGGCAGGTTTTTTTTATCCGATTATGTATAAAGGCATTGACAGCGGTTTAAAAGGAAAACAAACATGGAAAAGAAAATAAACATCGGCGTTATCGGGTACGGCACGGTCGGGCGCGGTACCGTCCAAACGTTAATCGGAAATGCCGAAGAAATCAAACGCAAAACAAAAATAAATGCGGTTGTCGCGGGTGTAGCCGATACGCAGATTGCGGATAAAAATGATTTGTATCTGGAACGGGTGCCGATAAAAACCGTTGATGCGGACGAATTAATCGAAAATCCCGATATCGACGTCGTTGTTGAACTTATCGGCGGTACGGGCGCGGCGTTTGATATTATTTTAAAAGCTTTAAAAAACGGCAAACATGTCGTTACGGCCAATAAAGCTTTGTTGGCAACGCGCGGCAAAGAATTGATTGCGGCGGCGGTACAATCGCACCGCCGTTTGATGTTTGAAGCCGGCGTGGGCGGCGGTATTCCGGTTTTAAGCGTTTTGCAAAATGATTTAACGGCCAATAAGATTTTAAAAATCGAAGGCATTGTCAACGGTACATGCAACTACATTTTAACGCGGATGGAACAAGAAAAGTTGCCCTTTGAAACGATTTTGGCTGATGCCCAGAAGTTGGGTTATGCCGAAGCGGATCCGAGCGGCGACGTCGAAGGGTACGACAGTGTTTATAAAATGATTATTTTGGCGTATTTGGCGTATGGCAAATGGGTGGATGTCAAAGACGTTACACGTGTCGGTATCACGAAAATCGATTTGGCTCAGATTGAAGCGGCCCATTTGGCGGGCAAGCGTATTAAATTAATCGGAACGGTTGAAAAGCAAGGTAATGATATTTTTGTTGCCGTTAAACCGACGGCTGTTGAAATCGGCACGCAGCTTGCGGCTGTCAGTGGCGTTTTCAACGGCATTCAAATTACGGGCGATAAGGTCGGCCCGTTGTTTTTGCAAGGCCAAGGCGCGGGGTCTTTGGCAACCGCCAGTGCGGTTTGTGCCGATATTTTAAAAATTGCGGGTGCGGCCGAATAGAGTTATGTAATCTTGCAAGAAAAAAAAGGCGCCGTTTAAACGTCCTTTATTTCATTTGTTAAAGTTTATTTATTGTTGACGGTTGATTATGGCCGATAAATTTTGTCAATGAACTTTTGAACGGTCGGCAATATTTTTTGAACCATGATGTCAACGCCTTTCGCACTCGGGTGAATGTGGTCTGCCAATACGTTTTTGTTAGGCATTTGCAATGTTATCAACGAAGTCCCTTTAAAAACGCCGTCCATGAAAAACGGATAAAAAACCAGGTTATGTTTTTGGGCCAAATCCGCATACATTTTTTTGAATTGTTGTTGATACGGGGCGGGTTTAATCAGCGGTGCCTGCATGCCGACCAACAAAACGGGAATATCATAATTTTGAAACGTTTGAATCAGCTGTTCCAAATTGCCGTTAATCGTTTCGATCGGTTCGTCGCGCAAAGCGTCATTAATGCCCAGTTCCAAAATGACCGCATCGGGTTTTTGAGCCAAAGCTGTTGAAAGTTTTTGAACGCCGCCCGCCGTTGTTTCGCCCGAACGGCTGAAGTTGATGACAGTAAGGTTGTTATAGCCTTTGCTTTTTAGCGCCTTGCCCAATTTTGAATAAAATGAATCCATCGCGTTTAAACCGTAACCGGCACTTAAAGAATCCCCCATAACCATCAGGTTAAACGGTTTGGCTGCCGCTGTCAGCGAAACGGCGTTTATGAAAGCGGCACATATCAAAATCCATAAATAATGCATATTTTCCTCCTTATCATATTTTTAACTATATATATTTTTGCCGATTGGTACAAGTATCGAATAGAAATGCCGTAAAAAAACGCCGACGATTCTAAATCATCGGCGAGAAAAAAAATAAAACAACGCATACCTTTGATTTATTTTTTATCATTTCGGTCGAACGGAAAAACATTTCGGCATAACATACCGATTTTGTTCGCCTGATTAAGCGATTTTTTTATATTTGCCCGCGGTGGATTTATAAATGTAATTTTCGTATTTGATAATTTGATACTTTTGCGCGACCAATTCTTGACGCATTGTATTTTCTTTGTTAATGGCTTCAAGCAAATCTTTAAATTCCGCTTTGCCGTTATCATAACGGATTTGGTAGTATTTGGTAATTTTAACCGCGTTTTTGTAATTCGCTTCAAGGTTTTTGAAAATTTCCAAAGATTTTTCATAAGCGTAATAATAATAAGCCGTTTCATTTAACGCTTGGTTCAGCGTATCATTAAATTCAATCAACGTTATTTCATAATCCGCTTTGGAAATTTTAATGTTGTTTTTGATTCGGTTGTAATCCAAAAACGGCAAATCAACACCGACCGAACCGAACACAATCGGGAAATCAAACGTGCTGCGCGCTTTGTCGGAACTTGAACTGATGGCACCTTGTAATGATACGGTCGGATAGTAATTTTTTTCTTGCGCATTTAAATTTTTAAACGCTTTTTCCAAACGGTATTGTGCGGCCATCAAATCCGGACGATTTGCCAAAACCGATAACGGTACATTCATATCAACCGACAATATTTTTTGATTGATTAGATTTTCATATTTCAAATCCAATGTGTCATCGGGTCCGGCGGCAACAATATTTTTTAAACTTTGCTCTGTTTCTTTAAACGTTGTCGTTAACGTCAATAATTTGTTTTTTTCGCTGAGCAAACTTTGGCGTGCTTGTGCCACTTCCAAATTGTCGACTTTGCCGCTTTTATATTTTTGTTCGGTAATTTTTAATGTATCTTGATAAGATTTAATATTTCGTTCGGCAAGTTTGATTGCGTTGTTTAAATAGGTCAGGTTGAAATATAAATCTATCGTCGAATTAATTAACGACAATTTTGCGCTTTGGCGATCCAAAAAAGTAGCTTGGTATTCAAATTCCTGAGCCGTTCGGGCATCTCTGATTTTGCCGTATAAATCCGCTTCGTAATTTAATGCAAATTCGCCCGAAAAATTAGTTTTGGATTCGTGCCCTTTATTGAGCCCTTTTTGACCCGAAGTACCCAATGAACCGCTGAGCGTCGGAAATAAATCGCTGGTTGTTAAACTTAAACGAGCCAATTCTTTTTCAATATTGATTGCCGCCTTTAAATAATCCGGATTATTGGTTAAAGCTTTATCAACCAAAGCGGATAATTCGGGGTTGTCGTATCCTTGCCACCATGTTTCGTCAACACTGTAAGATTCACGTACTTCGGACGTATAATTTAATTTTTGCGCTATGTCCGGTTCGGTATAGGGCGTAACGGTGCATGCAGCCGTTAAAACCAGGCAAATGCTTAGAGCCGAACCCAAAAGTTTTTGTTTTATTTGAAAGGTGTTGTGTCGCGTCATTTTATTATCCTATCATTCACTCGCTAAAGCATCTATGGGGTTTAAATTGGAAGCGTTTTTGGCCGGCATGTATCCGAAAATAATGCCGATGGCACTTGAACAAACCAATGCAAAAACCATTGACGATGTGGAAAAATCCATACCGAAACTTTCCGAAAAGGTATTGAACGCCCATCCGATTAATAATGACAATCCCACGCCGAAAGCGCCGCCGACAATACAAATTAAAACAGCTTCAATTAAAAATTGTTGCAAAATATCCGCTTGTTTCGCACCGATTGCCATGCGGATGCCGATTTCTTTCGTGCGTTCGGTTACCGATACCAACATGATGTTCATCACGCCGATACCGCCGACAATCAACGAAATAACGGCAATCGAAGCAATCAACAACCGCATGGTATTGGTTGTGCTTTCGATTGTTTGTTTAATGCTGTCGGTATTAATCATAAAGAAATCTTTTTTGCCGTGCAATGATGTTAAAATGTGTTCAATGCTTTCTTCGGCCACTTGCGAATTAATAAAGTCGGACACTTTTACCGTTATGGAATTGATGTCGTCATTCCCGTTGATTTTATACATAGCCGTCGTATAAGGCGTCCATATGTTCATTGTTTCGCTCATAGGCCCGGAATTGTTGTCTTTTTCGGTAATGCCGATGACTTTCAACGGTTTTTTGTTGATGATAATTATTTCGCCGACAGGATTCGGATTGTCGGGAAAAATTTCATTTAATGTATTATCGTCGATAACGGCAACCGATGCCATTTGATTCACTTCATCTTTCGTGAAAATTCGGCCTTGGGCTATCTTGCGTCCTTTTACTTCAAAGTACGATTCGCCGACGCCGCGCAAGGACGCCGTTGCGGAAAGGTTCCCGTAAACCAACGTGCCGCTTGCCGATACGTTCGGTGTCGAATTGTCAATAAACCCTTGTTTGGCCAAATAATTCGAATCGCTGACCTTCAATGTTTTGACTTTGCCCGACCGCATGTCGCCGAAACCGGTCCCCGGCATAATGTCAATCGTGTTTGTTCCCATTTGATTGATGCGTTCCATGATTTTGGCTTGGCTTGCATTGCCGAGCGCCACGACGCATACCACTGACGCAATGCCGATAATGATACCCAACATTGTCAATAAAGAACGCATTTTGTTGGCTAAGATTGCATGCATGGACATGTTAAGTGATTCGAAAAATCCGTCTTTAAGCGCTTCAAATTTGTGTTTTTGAATTTTATTGATTTTATCCTTTAATTCCGAAAATTTGTTTGCTTTGCGTTCATCCTTGACGATTTGCCCGTCTTTGATTTCGATGATTCGGCTGGCTTGGGACGCAATGGAAGTATCATGCGTAACAAGGATAATCGTATGGCCTTGTTCATGCAAACTTTTAATGATTTCCATGACCATTTTTCCGCTTTGAGAATCAAGTGCGCCCGTCGGTTCGTCCGCCAAAATGATTTCGCCGCCGTTCATCAATGCTCTTGCAATGCTGACGCGTTGTTGTTGGCCGCCGGACAGTTCGTTGGGGCGGTTATTTAATTTGTCACCCATATTTAATTTTTTCAAAAGCTCAATGGCGCGTTTTGTTCTGTCTTGCGCGCTTAAGCCCAAATAAATGGCGGGCAGAGCGGTATTGTCGGTCGCTTTTAAAGATGATAATAAATTATAGCGTTGGAAAATAAAACCGAATGTTTTGCAACGTAAATCCGCCAATTGGTCTTTGTTCATTTTGCCCGCTTCGACACCGTTGATTTTGTACGAACCGGTTGTCGGCACGTCCAAGCATCCGATAATGTTCATCATTGTGGATTTGCCCGAACCCGATTGCCCGATAATGGCAACAAAATCGCCCTTTTCAATGCTTAAATCAATGTCTTTCAGCACATGTACGCGATTTGCGCCGCTCCCGAAAAATTTATTGATTTTTTTCAGTTCAATAATGTTCATGTGCTAAAATCCTCTCGGGCCTCTGATTGATGCCGTTTTATCCGAAATTTGAGAAGAAGATAGGGCAGCTATGACAATTTTTTCCCCTTCTTGAACGCCTTCCGTAACGGCAATGTTTAATCCGTCGGAAATGCCGGTTTTGATATGCCGTTTTTGCGTCCCTTCATCGGTTAATATTTCGACATATTTATCATTTCCGCTGCCTTTGACGGCGATGGAAGGCACTGTCAAAACATTTTCGGCATTTTCGACATAAATAACGTTTTGCGTGGTCATGCCGATACGCAATTTCCCGTCTGCATTCGGAACGATTAAACGGCCGTAATAATAAATGGCTTCGCTTGACCCGACTACTTCGGCGTATTCCCCGTTAGTCAGCAATGTCAATCCCGGGTCGATAGATTTCAAAATTGTTTCATATGTTTTGTCCAAATCGGCCAAAGTATGATAAGTCACTTTTACGCCCGGTTTTATATTGTTGATGTCACCTTCGGAAATTTCAATCAAAATTTCCATTTCCGCCAAATCCGCAATTTGTACGATTGTCGGCGTATTCATGGCGGCGTTGACCGTTTGTCCTTCTTTGACGGGGACGGATACAACCGTTCCGTCAAGCGGTGCGGTGATTTTTGTATAACCTAAGTTTGTTTCGGCGGTGCTGAGAGCAATTTTGGTTTCTTTAATCGCCGATTGCAATTCGATGACTTTTGATTTCGCGCTTTCGTATGCATCGTTTGCGTTTTCCAAATCTTCCGCCGATGCGGCATTTTGTTTGTTAAGGGATTGCATACGTTCATATTGTTTTTTTGCGATTTTAAGCGATATATCCGCAGCATTTAATTGCGCTTCATAACTGGTTAATTTGGCTTTTGTGCTGTCCACTTCGTTTTGTTGTGTCGTCAAATCGATTTGGGCAATCATGTCTCCCTTTTTGACTTGGTCGCCGACTTTGACATACAATTTTTCGATTTTCCCGGAAGCCTGTGCACCGACCGTTACCAATTCGATGGCCCGTACTTCGCCCGTTGCGTTGACGACTTTTTGAATATTTTGTCGCTTGACGGTATCGGTAATATATTCAATGGTATCCGCCGGCGCGAAATATTTGTAGGCATAAAAGCCGATAACTAAAATTATCAAACTGTAAATAAAAAATTTCGTATGTTTCTTTAAAAAATTCATGACAAGCCTTTACAATACTTTTTCAATAATGCGGTTAATGTTTTCAAGACATGATTTAAGTTCGTTTAAATCCTTCTCGGATAATTTGGAAAAGGTGGCCGATATGACATTTCTGGCTTTGCTTTGGTTTTCATCAAGCGTTTTTTCCCCTTTCCCGGTCAAAAAATAATATGTGTTGCGCCGATCGTTTTTATCGATTTCGCGCCCGACAAGGCCTTCTTTGACCAAGCCGTTGTACAGGCTGCACAAATTTTGGGTTGAATGGCCGGTTTGAAGTGCAATATCTTTTAATCTTGCTTTACCCACTTCGCGCAAATCGTCCAACATAAAAATCTTTGGCGGCCTTTCTTTCGGTTCTTCAACACAATTCCATAGCATTTTGCCGAACCGGCGGTGGTTGCCGGCCATTTTTATAAATTCCGAAACGACTTCGTTAACGTTCATTTTCGTCCTTTTTACCTTTTTGTTGGTTCTAAACCTTGTACCGAAATTTTGTGCACAATCATTCAATAATTTAATCATTAAATTTTTTAATAGTCAAGTACAATTATCGTTTTTGTGTTGTTTTTTATTGATACGGCTCATTTGGCGAAAAGTTGCGCAAAAAATAATTTTTTACGAAAATTTTATTGGAAAATTCAGGATAATCTTCAAAAAAAACTTGATTTTTCATTTGTTTTGTTATAGCTTCCCTTTACTCATCGGAGGATGTTCGTCGCAACGGATAAGCCGGATAAGATGGCGGGTGCGCCCGTTTTTCTTATCGGCTTTTTTTATTTAACGGATAAAGAAAATGAATATGGCTTTAAACAGGAATACAAAATTATTTTTATCTTATGTGCTGCCGTCAATGGTCGGTATGTTGATTGTCGGTTCTTACAGTATTGTCGATACGATTTTTATCGGGCAAGCTACCGGAGAATTGGGATTGGCATCCGTTGCCGTTACTTGGCCGTTGGTGATGTTGTTCGGAGCTATCGGCGATATGCTCGGGACAGGGGGTGCCATTATCATTTCGCAATCCCGCGGCAGCGATAATTTGTCAAAAGCGCGGTTGATTTTTGGGAATATGTTGTGTTTTCAAGTCATTTTCGGTTTTATCCTGATGGGAATAATAATTTATTTCCTTGTTGACATTTTGCGTTTATTCGGTGCCGAAGAAGAATTGTTGCCCGGTGCGATATGCTATTCTCGGATAATTATTTACGGTGCTTTGGCGTGTATGTTGATGATGGCGGTGTCGTCGGTTATTCGCAATGACGGCCGTCCCGTATTGTCGATGTGGCTGACAATTGGCGGTTTGTTTTTAAATATTTTGCTTGATTACATCTTTATTTTCCCTTTAAACGGCGGTATTGCGGGCGCGGCGTATGCAACGGTTGTTTCCGAATCGATTATCGCCGTTGCGGGATTGGTTTATTTCGCCACAAAATATACGGATTTGCGTTACGGTTGGAATATGTTCAAATTGAAAACGGCATATTTAAAAGAAATTATAATCAACGGTTTTCCCTCTTTGGGCAATCAGCTGTCTATTATCGCCATGTTGTTTTTTCATAATTATCAATCTCTTAAATATGGCGGAATCAATGGTTTGGCCGCGTATACTTTTATCGGCGCGGTTGAATCTTTGGGATCGCTTTTGATGACCGGTTTGTCTCTCGGCGTACAACCGTTGGCGGCTTATCTTTATGGTGGAAAAAAATACCGCCGTCAAAATATTATAGGCACCATGGGATATTTTACGGCTTTTGTTTTGGGAATTATTTTGATGCTGGTTTCATTGGCAGGACATAATATTTTCCCGGCTTGGTTTAATTTAAGCGGTGAAGCGGCAATTTTGGCTTCCCATGGTTTGATTATCAGCTCTACGGCATTTATTTTGCTGGGGGTTGTTCGCGTTGCCGGATATTATTATCAAGCAACGGGAAAAGTGTTGGATTCGTCTTTGTTAATTTACGGCGATGCTTTTTTTGCTTTGCCCTTATGCCTGTTTACTTTGCCGTATTGGTTCGGTTTGGACGGTGTTTGGCTGGCAATGCCGGTTTCCCGCCTTATTCTTTTTGCTTTCGTTTGTTGGTTGTGGTTTGGCAAAAAAAGCGCTGTCTTTCGCAGATAAAATTATTTAAATATCGATATGTCGAATGGGGTGTTTGATAGGATATCCCCGACTTTTAAATCATTTTAACGGGGCAAAAGGCGTATTTGCGAATCGGAAATGATTTAGGGCAGGGGGGATAAAAGAGACTTCAAAATTTTTCGAAAGCTCAAAAAAATGTTTAGAATCGGCAAAAGCCAAGCAAGAACAATTTTAAAAAATAAACAAAAAAAGCCTTTGATAAATCAAAGGCTTAAAATGGTGAGCGTGCAGGGATTCGAACCCTGGGCCCTCTGATTAAAAGTCAGATGCTCTACCGGCTGAGCTACACACTCATAATCTGTAAAACAGATAGACTGAATTATGCATAAAAAAATCCGTAAGTCAACCTTTTTTTTGCGTATTTTTTATTTTTTTGTTGTTTTTAACAAAAATTAAATTTTTTCAAACATAATTTGGGTTTATAAATTCCCCGAAACCGTTATTTTAAAAGCGGTTTTGTCATGTATTGTATTTTTCCCCGTTGCCATGTAAAAATTTCAACACTATTTTCATGCCTGTAAATTTCTTTTTAAAAATGTTTGATTTTTATGGCATAAAATGATGTAATATTTATAAAAAAGAATGAAAAGGGGAAATAAAATGTTTTTTGTCGTCGCTTCGCTTATTAATTTGTTTATGGCCGTCTATATTATTATCAGTTTATTGGGACCGTTGCATGTCAATAATGTGATAAAGTTGGCAATGGCGGCCGTTATTTTGTTGTTGTCGCAAAAAATATGGCTGACCGCGGCTTTGTCTTATTTCAACCATTCATTTAATCCGTCCGATTATTGGTTTACGACGGCTACGGGCTTTATCCAAATTTTGCTGTTTTGTTTTTTTGTCATTGCATTGGCGGCGGATATCGTCAGTATCCCGCTGGTCTTTATGCATGTGTCATTGGCATGGAAAGTTCCCGTCGTAACGGTTGTTGCCGCTGTTATCGCATTGTACGGATTTTACGAAGCCGTTAAGGTTCCCGCCGTTAAAGCCGTTACCGTCGAATCGGAATTGTTGCCCGAAAATTTTAAACCGGCTACGATTGCCGTTTTATCCGATTTGCATATCGTTACGAATTCGGCATATGAAAAAAAATGGTTGGAAAAAACGGTAGAAAAAACGAATGCTTTGAATGCCGATATGATTTTTGTCACGGGCGATATAATTGACGCATCGGTTGATTATTTAAAAGACCAAGTTAAACCGTTGTTTGATTTAAAGGCAAAAGGCGGCGTATATTATGTATTCGGCAATCATGAAACGTATCGGGGCGCCAAAGCATGGCAGGATTATTTTGACAAGCATGGCGTTCAGGTCATCAACGATAAATGGGTGGGTGCCGATTTGGGCGATAATCCCGTTTTAGTGGCGGGCATTTACGAAAACCCGCATTTGTTGGATAATATGAAATCGGGGCGCCCCGTTATTTTGTTGGCACATTATCCCGATATCGTTTTGAAAATTCCGGAAGATTTGGTTGTTCTGCAAATATCGGGCCATACGCACGGCGGACAAATTAAACCGTTGGCCCCGTTGGTTGCACGCATGAACGGCGGATTTGTAAACGGTTTATATGATGTCGGGCAAACAAAATTGTATGTGCACCCGGGAACCGGTTTGTGGCGCGGCTTTCCGTTTCGATTCTTAACGCCGTCGGAAATAACGTTGATTACCCTTAAGCCTAAAGGGTAAAGTTGCAGCTTGCGGAACGTATCCGTGAAAATTGAAAAAAAAGAATGACTTTTTTGTTTTTTTTTGCTATTGTGACTTTCATATGAAATGAAGGCCAAAATGAATTTAATATTGTTCCGCTATATTTTAAAACATTTTATTGTGATTTTTTTTGCGACGCTGTTTGTGTTGACGGCGATTATTTTGTTGTTCGATACCATTGAACTGTTGCGCGGTGCATCTAAACGGGACGGTGTCGCGTTTTTGGATATCGGCGTGTTGGCATTATTGAAATCGCCGCAAATGATTCATATTATTTTGCCGTTTGTTACGTTGATTGCCGCCATTATTTTCTTTTTGAAATTTTCGCGTTCATCCGAATTAATTGTCATGCGCGCCGTCGGGATGTCCGTTTGGAATTTTATTTTGCCGATTGTTTTGGCTACCCTTGTTATCGGTGTGTTTGATATGACCATTTTTAACCCTTTTGCCGCTCTTACCGCCAAAAAATATGAACGGTTGGAAGAAGCGGTCGGCATGACCAATTCAAATCCTTTTAATTGGTCCGAAGACGGATTATGGTTGCGTGAAAGCCGTCCGTACGGTTCGGTTGTCGTACGGGCTTCGCGTGTGCGCCAAGGTGAAAATAACACTGTTTTGCTGGACAAAGTAACCGTTTTTGAACTCAGCGACAAAAATGAATTTTTGCGCCAATCCGATGCCGATACGGCCGTGCTCGGCGACGGCGTTTTGACGCTTAAAGACCCGTTGGTTGTTAACCCTATCAAAGAAGAAGGCGAAGTTCAAAAAGAATTGTCTTTCATTACCGATTTAAACCTTGAACGTATTTTGGAAAAATTTGATGAGCCGCAAACAATGTCTTTTTGGCGTTTCCCGAAATTTATCAAGTTCTTGAAAGATTCGGGTTTTTCAACCGTCAATCACCGCATGTATTATCATGAATTAATCGCTTATCCCGCTACCATGGTTGCCATGATATTCATCGCGGCCGTTTTTGCGTTGCCGACTACCAATCGCCAAGGCAAAATCCTTTTGCGCCTTATTTTCGCCATTTCGTGCGGTTTTCTTCTTTATTTCCTTACCCGTATCACCAATGTTTTGGGCTTATCGCAAAGCCTTCCGATGGTTCTTGCCGCCTGGGGGCCCGCATTGATTGTCATACCCTTAAGCATTTCGGCATTACTGCACACCGAAGACGGGTAATTGCCGTGATAAAGCGATTTTTGCCGTATCGCTTTTTGTCGCGCAATAACTGTACAGGTAAAAATGTTCGGCGAATTTGTCCGAACGGAAAAATTAATCTTCAATTTCCCCTTTAAGGGCTTTAACGGCGGTTTCATAAGAAAAACCGGCACGTCCCAAAGCGGCCAAATCTTTTTTATAATAATCCGCACGCAGAGATTCGTCGCGCAAATAGCCCATTTTTTTCCGTTGTACCAAACGCAACGCGCGATTCATTTCGTCGCACGGCGCCGTCTCAATCAACATTTGTATCGTATCCGCATCCAATCCCGCCGCCGCCAATTTCATGCCGATGAATCGGGTGGATTTGCCTTGGGCGGATAATTGGCGCACTTGGTTTTCGCCGTACCTTGAATCATCAATGTATTGCAATTCTTTCATACGCGCAATGATTTGTTCAATCCATTCGTCGGCTTCGGGTGCAATAATGCCGCCTTTCATTTTCGTACGTAACAATTTGCGTTTCAACATGTTGCGCACTTTGCCCGCCGACGCATCGAATCTTGACAGGTAGTACAGCGTCACATTATATAATCTGCGGTAAGTAATGGGTTTAACGGCATTATTTTTTGAAAGAGAACTTGTTTTATCCGATTGATTCCGTTTGAATTTTTCTTGTGAATCGGGCGCGGGTACCTTTGCGGCGTCATCACCGGCGGTCAACGGATTGTCAAAATTGAAATCAGACGATAAAATTTTATGTTTTGGCATTGACAAAATCTCTCCTTTCAAACATAATACAAAATACGAAAAGGAAAATCAAATGGATATTATCAAACCTTTTATTTTGGAAGACGGATTGTTCCGAGGCTTTTTTATTGCCGCCGACGAAACGGTGGCGGCCATGACGGCGCATCACAAATATCCCAAGGTGGTTAAAGATTATTTGGGCCAAATGGCCGTATTGGCATTGGCTTTGTCCGCCGGCATTAAATATGACGGCACTTTTTCATTGCAAATTAAAGGCGGCGGACCGATAACCACGGCTTTTGTCGATGTGACGAAAGACCATAAAATCCGCGGTTATGCGGTATATGATGAAAAGGCATTGCCCGCGGATTCAAAAGATATCAAGACGGCTTTCGGCAACGGGCAGATGATTTTTTCGGCGGCTTTTGTTGCAAGCGAACTGTATCAAGGCATTGTGCAATTAACGGGCCAAACGCTTGGCGATACGGTCAAGGAATATTTTAATTTATCCGAACAAATTAAGACGGATTTGGTGTTGCGCCGGCAAAAAGGTGAAACGCGGTTGATTTTGTTGCAACAAATGCCGATTAAAACGGATGTTTCAAAGGAAAAGCAAGACGATTTGTTTGAAACATTAAGCGTTTTGATGCAATCGGTCAAAGATATTGAATTGTTTTCGGGCAAATTGACGCCGGATGAAATTTTATTCCGATTGTTTCACGCCAATGAATTAAAGGTGTTTCCCGATAATATCCCGTCCCATGAATGCCGTTGTTATCGCGGCAAAATGTTGGACTTTTTGAAAAAGCTTTCGCCGGCCGAAAGAGCTGATTTGTTTCAAGACGGCAAAATTACCGCCGGATGCCAATTTTGTAATGAACAATATATTTTTACCGAGGATGATTTTAAATGAAAAAAATTTTAATTGCTGTTGTTGCCTGTTTAATATTGAACGCTTGTACCGCTACCCCCGAACAATCGTTTAAGGTGAAAGATTTTACCGATGAACCCCAAATTGATTTGGCGGCGGGAGATATCAATATCCAATCCGTGGTTGTTCGAAACGACCGTGCACCGCATATGGAATATAAAATGCCGATGCGCCCGGAAGAAGCATTATATACTTGGGCGAATAACCGTTATACGGCTTTGTCGATGTCGTCGCCCACTACGGCAAAAATCGTTATTCGCGATGCGTCCATGACGGAAGAAATGCAACCGGCCGATAATTGGTATACCTATGACAATGTCAAATATCGTTTGGCGTACGATGTTGCGGTGCAATTTGAAAAGAACGGCGTTGTTGTACATGCTCAGGAAGTTGCCGGTTGGGAAGAAGCGTCTATTCCGCAAAAAAGCACGATTAATGAAAAAGAAAAAGCTTGGGAAAATATGTTGAACAACATGGTAACAAAAGTCGATGCAAAGGTAAATGCCGATATCCCGTCCGATTTTATTTTGTAGCTTTTTATTCAAGTTCCGAATGAAAAAAAAGCGCCGTTTATCGGCGTCTTTTTTATCGGATATACAAAAGGGTTAATATTTAATCGGTTGTCATGGCATTGCCGTAAGTGGGGAATTTATCAGGCAAATAGGTTGATAAAAAGGGCGTTGCCAAGGCAACTCCCCGCGAAAGGATTTAAATCATAGAGGCTATGTTTAACAATCCGCCTTTTCGCCCGTTTCGATACAAAAACCGTTTTTCGGCGGTATGTGGATTTGAGCGTCCAAACGCAATTTAAACCCGTATAAACACATCAGGCAAATTATTTTCCAAAAATGTTTCATATCAATTTTGCCCATTTCCATTTTTTCCAACAAAGGTAAATCCCATTCGAAACCACGGGCGACTTGGCTGAGCCTTAATCCCTTTTGTAAACGGCATTCGTATAATAAGCGCCCTAAATTTTTTTGAATTCTTGTACGTGCAAGCGTGTACGTGTACTTTGTTTCATCATTTTAAACTCCTTTTTTGTCAAATTGCCTAAAATTTAATTAAAAAAATTTGGCAATGTTGTTAATTTCCGAAAAAGGTTCGGATAATTATCCAATACTTTTCGGATACAAAATTCCCACCTAAATTGTTTTAGGTGGGCGGAGCTGAAAACTGTAACAAGAACAGTGTGTCTTATTCACAAAAATCGTATTATTCGACACCATCCGCCCATTTGAAGTGAGCGAATCTTGTTAAAGAGTTTTCAGACTCTGCCGATACCTTATCGGCGCGTGGATGATAACATAACAAATGCAGCAAGTCAAGGTTATTTTTTAGTCAAAATGGTTAAATTATAAGCGATTGATTTTAAATATTCATGCTTACAATTTTGTTGTATGAACATAAGATTTTATGTTATAACTTAAGCCATGAGCATGAGCGAAAAAGTAAAAGAATCACTTTACCCGGAATTGCCGCACTTATGGTTATGGTGCGGTGTGTTTTTTGCGCTGGGCATCGGGATTTATTTTGCATTGCCTTGTGAACCCGATATTTGGTTGTCCGTTTTGTGCGCCTTTATGTCGGGCGTGCTTTTGTTTTTGGGACGCAAGGAATATTTTTCGCGGTTGATTTTAAGTTATCTGTTCTTTTGTGCTTTGGGTTTTTGTGTCGTCACCGTTAAAGCTTATTTGGTCGCGGCGCCGGTGCTCGGCGACCCTTTGTTCGACACCGAAATTTCGGGAACGGTGGTTAAAGTCGAACCGCGAAATGACGGTCAACGAATTACGCTTGGGGATTTGCAAATCGGGATGTTAAACCCTTATGAAACGCCGCATTTGGTGCGCGTAAATTTCAAAGAGCAATATCCTATGCTGAAAGTCGGCGACGAAATTTCGGGTTATGCGCATTTGTATGCGCCGATGTTGCCGGTTCAAATCGGCGCCTATAATTTTGCGCGGGAAGCTTGGTTTAAGCGGTTGGGCGCGACAGGCAAATTGACAGAGTTGGAAGAATATCATCCGAAGCGGGCTCGCGGGATTGACCAAAAATTAGAACGGTTGCGCCAAACGATTATGCTGCGCGTTATGGAAGTTTTGCCGCCCGAATCCGCCGCGGTGGCCATTCCGTTGATTGTCGGCGAACAAGGTACCGTTACCGAAGAAATATACGATTTATACCGCCAATCGGGTATTGTTCATGTTTTATCGGTTTCAGGATTCCATTTAACTTTATTGGCCGGGTTGGTGTTTTTCCTGATACGCGGATTATTATCGTTATTCCCGATTTTGGACGGACGTGTGAACACCAAAAAAATCGCCGCCTTTTTATCCTTATTGGTTGTCGGGTTTTATTTATTGATTTCGGGAATGCAAGTTCCGGCGGTCAGATCTTTTTTTATGATCGCTTTTGTTTTGTTGGCAGTCATGTTTGACCGCCAATCCATATCGTTGCGTACGACGATGATGGCCGGGATTTTAATATTGTTTTTGTGGCCCGAAACGTTGATAGGGGTTAGTTTCCAACTTTCTTTTATGGCGGTATTTGCATTGGTTACCTTGTACGATGTTTTAATGCACCGGTTGACGTTTTCGCATTTGCGCGGTTATTGGATTTATAAAATGTGGCTGTTGGTCTTGGGAACGGTTATGGTCAGCTTGCTTGCATCAATCGCCACGGCACCGTATTCGATTTATCATTTTAACCAATACGCGTTGTACAGCGTTTTGGGCAATTTAATGACTTCCGTTTTGTTTTCGTTTGTCATTATGCCGTTGTTATTGGCGGCTGTTTTGTTAATGCCGTTGGGGTGGGATGCGCCGTTTTTAAAAATATCGGGTTGGTTTTTTGACATCATTGAAAAAGTGTGCCGTTGGATTACAACGTTGCCTTATGCCGATTTGACGGTGCCCGGTTTTGACAATTGGGGTTTATGGGTCATGACATTCGGATTCTTAATCTTATTTTTGTGTGTGACGAAAATCCGGTGGATCGGCCTTGTCATTGTGTGTTTGGGTATTTTTTCTTTTTATACGGTGGACAAACCCGACGTATTGGTATCTGAAGGCGGCCGTGCCATAGCGGTGCGCAAAGAAGACGGAACGTTAATGGTTTCAAATTTGACGCAAAGCAAGCTTGTAACCGACACGTGGTTGCGACGTAACGGGCAAAATCCGAAAAAATACAATGCACGCGAATTGTTTTATAATACCGCTTGGTATACCAAGGGCAAAAAAATCGCATTCAGCTCTCTTAATTGTGCCAATGCGGATTTGACGATAATGGCAAAATACGGTTTCGGAGATTGTATCGGCGATGTGGTCGAAAAATCGGATTTGTGGAAGAATAAAACATACGAAGTTTATATTGTTGATGATGCCGTCGTGGTTAAGAACGTATGTGAAGAATTGGGTAAAAGATTTTGGAACAAAACTTTTTTGTTGAAACCCCTGAAAAAACAAATTATAATGAAGGCGATGATTTATAATCCTTGCGTTTGAAAGCGATGTTTCTTATGTAAGGAAGGGGGATAAATATATGGAACTGAAGTATATTGCCTATTTGATTTTGTTTTATACCGGGCTGGCAATTGTCTTGTGCGTATATTTGTTTTTGTTTTTTATGGATTTGTACCGTCGCGGCACATGGTTTTCTTTAAAAAAGAAACCCCATACGCCAAAGGCATCTCCGGCGTCTCCCCCCGTAGATTTAAATCAGCCGAATATATTTGGGCAAACACCGTTGATAGGGCTTGTCCGACATGCCAAATCGGTGGATATGGTTGAGCGGGTTTTGGAAAAGTCCGATGTCAATGTAACCGATGAAAACGGTTATACGGCTTTGATGGCGGCGGCCGAATTCAATACGAATGCCGCTATTATGGCGGCTTTGGTCAGTTCGGGTGCCGATGTATTTGCCACCGAATACAGAAAAAGGCGGACGGCGTTGCATATTGCCGCTTGCAACAATACGAATCCGGATGTTATTCGTGTTTTGTCGGCGGCCGGTGCAGATGTCAATGCGGCGGATGTGAAAGGAAAAACACCGTTGATGCGCGCGGCGCAACATAATCCCAATCCGGCTGTGATTGACGTTTTGTTGAAAGCGGGCGCAGATAAGACCATGCGCAGTTTGTCCGGGAAGACCGCTTTTGATTATGCCCATGAAAATGGGGAAATATATAAAACACAAAGTTATTATGATTTAGAGGTATAGTTAATGAAGTTTAAAATTTTATGTGCCGCGTGTGCATTATTAATGTTGTCGGCATGTGCAACAAAACCGGTACCGTCGGACGGCGCGGAAAATGATGCTCCTCAAACGGTTGATGAATTTGTCGGCAAAAACCGCGGGCAAATCCGCAGCATAATGGGGGGGCCGGCGGCAATGCGTGCGGAAGAAGAATATACGCTGTGGTCTTATGCGCAAGGGGATTCCCATGCGGTATTGGTTTACTTTGACAAAGCCGGCCTTTGTTGCCATGCAGAAATTAGAACGGCCACTTTACAAACAAAAAAATCAAAATAAAATTTTCAAATAAACAGAAAGAATATCTATGAAAAATAAAGTCTCTCCGAAAATTATGTCCGGGTTTATGGAATTATTGCCCGCCGAACAAATTGTTTTTGATCAAATGAAACACATCATTGAACAAACTTATCAAACGTATGGGTTTGTTTCGCTTGATACCCCCGTGATGGAACTCAGCGAAGTGTTATTGGCCAAAGCGGGCGGCGAAACGGAAAAACAAATTTACCGTTTTCAAAAAGGCGATACGGATATTTCTTTGCGTTTTGATTTGACGGTGCCGTTGGCACGCTATGTTGCGGCTCACCAAAACGATTTGGCATTCCCGTTCCGTCGTTGCCAGATTTCGAAATCTTATCGCGGAGAACGTCCCCAACGCGGCCGTTTGCGCGAATTTTATCAAGCCGACATCGATATTATCGGCAGCGAAAAATTGTCTGTTTTGGCCGATGCCGAATTGCCGAGCATTATTTATCAAACCTTTAAAAATTTAGGGCTTGAACACTTTATTATCCGATTGAACAACCGCAAAGTTTTAAAAGGTTTTTATGAATCAATCGGTTTGGCGGATAAACAAGTTGACATTTTGCGCTTGATTGACAAAATCGATAAAATCGGTATTCAAAATGTGATGGAAGGGTTAACGGATTTGGGCTTGGATAAAACGAAATGTGATGCCATCCGATCCTTGATTGATATTAAGGGTACTTCGGTTGAAGTTATTGATGCGCTAAGGGGGCTTGGCATTCAAAACGATATGTTTACCCAAGGGGTGGATGAACTTGAAAAAGTTGCCGAAGCGATGATCAATTTGGGTACGCCCGAAAGCCACTTTAAAATTGATTTGACGATTGCGCGCGGGCTTGATTATTACACGGGTACCGTTTATGAAACGAATGTCATCGGTCATGAAGAATGGGGATCGATTTGTTCGGGGGGCCGCTATGAAAATTTGGCGGAAAATTATACCGACCGCAAATATCCCGGTGTCGGGATGAGTATCGGCCTGAGCCGCTTGTTCGACTTTTTACGCGGGGCGGGAATGCTTAAAATCGGTACTACCACGCCGGCCGACGTTTTGATTGTCCCTATGACAAACGATACGCGCTATGCATTAAAAGTGGCCACAATGTTGCGGGGCGCGGGCGTTAAAACCGAAGTTTATTTTGCCGATACCAAGTTTAAAAATAAAATGGCATATGCCAATAAGATTAAAGTGCCGTATGTGTTGATTTTGGGCGAAGATGAAGAAAAAAATATGTCCGTATCTCTTAAAAATATGACAACGGGTGAACAAAGAAATATTGCCGCGGATGATTTGATTCCCACTATGAAAGAAACACTTTCGGCTTGTCCTTCCGAAAAACCGGTGCACCAAGGGGAATGAGAATTTAACATTGATTCCAAAACAAAAAAAGGGAGGCTCTTTTCCTCCCTTTTTTTAGTGTTGAATCGAATCCGAATAACGGCTTCCCGTTTTCATTGAATTACCTTGTAAATGAACTCCAAGATTTGGGAGAAGGTAATAATTGCCATTCATCGTCGTCGGGAAAATGCGTTTTGATAAATGTTCGCGGGCGTGAAAAGAAAAACATATCGTTCAGCCGTTTGCTTTGCGTTACCGTAGACAAAGACGGTGTTTTTTTCATGCGTTTTTCCAAAAAGCGTTTGAATTGGCTTTCGCTCATTTCATTACCGGTACGCAATTCGCCGTCTATCATCCAATAAGTGTCAACCAATTTCCATTCATCGTCGATTTTGACGGCATTCCAAGCGGCGGCATACCGTTGCAAACGATTGGCAGCGCTGTTGCGGTTGACGGTATTCAAAGCGGGTTCCAAAGCTTGCATTACCGGTTTTTCATAACGGTTCGATGGTACGCGCCAACCGGCGTATCCCGTAATTGTGGTAACGTTTAATCCGGCCATGGACGATAATTCGGCATATAAAGTTGCAAATTCTTGCGGCGTGCCGATACGCGTTTTGAAAATATCGTTCGGCAACGGCGGATCGGCCGGTTTCCCCACATTTGATGCTTTAATTAACTTTTGATATTCAAAGCCGTTGCGTTGAATTTGAAAAACCATCCAAGAGGCTAAAATACGCGCTTTTGCTTCATCGGAATCCAAACCGCCCGTTAATTGTTCGACTAATTGTTCTTTTGTTTGAGCTTGCCTGATGGGCAATGTGCGCGCTTTTCTGTCCAACGTATTCATACCCATGGCCAAAGCGGCCGAAGAAAACAACAAAATTAAACAATAGATTGCAAATTTTTTCATTTTTTACCTGTCTTTACTTTTGTGTGCCGCAGCAGTGTGTAAAAAAACTTTTTGCGACGATGTTTGCTTTTCTTTTAAGGGGGAAATTTATTTATTTCCTTCCCCTTTGCCTTTGAGCCCATGTAAACAATGCGAACGGGTCGGAATTTGAAGAATTGCTTTTTATTTTTACTGCGTTTCCCGGGTTGCCCACCGCTGTGGCGTTTTCCCCTTTTGCAGATTGATTTTCGGTATTGTTCCGCACTTTTTTTAAATCGATACTTCCTTCGGAATGTTTATCTTCAAAATTTAAATCGTAACGTTCTTTGTTCAAAATATATCCCAAATATAAATCGGTCGGCAATATTTTTTTTAAAATACCGTGAATGCGCCCGTAAACGCTTTTGGGATTTTTTGATGCCGTTTCTTTGAGCACTTTTGAAACTTGGACATCATCCAATGACAAATCCGCGATTAAAACATTTGCATCCGTGTATTGATTTTCATAAGGTTTTAAATATTTTTCGGCCAAATAAAATTGTCCCATTTTGATAAATTCGCCGAACCATGAACCGCTTTGTTTGAAATCCGACGGCAACAAAGCCGTTATGCGGCGGATAATATCGGCATTCTGTTGCGCTTTTGAAAAATCTTGCTCGTTCAACAGGTCTTCATAGACGCCTTTGCGTTCATAAGGCATTAATTCGGTTATCTTTTTTATAACTTCGTTATCATCCGTTTTTAAGGCAGCACGCAAAAAATCACGATTTTTTAAATTGTCGGGGTCTTGCCGTGTTGCACCGTAAGCGCGTTCAAGGTATTTTAAAATTCCGTCGGTTTGGTTCAAATAATCGCCGCCGATTGCCGTGGAAAAAAGAGTTCTTCCTTTAAATTGTTTTTTTAAATCAACATGTTCATAATCAATGGGAACGGAATCAACATCTAAATTGTCATTGATAATGCCGCTTAAAAAAGTATTCACCCCGCCCATCAACAGCTTAATGTAATAAACACTTACTTCGTCCGGTTTGGCGTTTGCCAAATCGAAATTATATGTAATATAATCGTAATCGTGTTCTTTTTGAGGGGCGTCGGTTGTCTGATTCATAATCAACTCTTTCAATTTTAATAATAAAATCAAAGCTTTTAACGGCAATTCGTAATACGATTATTTTAACATTTTTTTATTTTTTGTCAAGGTGCGAAATAACTTGAAAAGACGGGGCAAGTGTGCTAAAAAAACAATATAATCTAAAAAAAGGAGTTTTTATGCGCAAAAAATTGATTGCCGGAAATTGGAAAATGAATTGTTTAAAGGCCGACGGGATTGCTTTGGTACAAGGAATCGCCGACGAAATTGCCAAAGCGGGTACTTTGCCGTTTGATGTTTTGGTTTGTCCGCCGATGTCGGTTTTGGGCATAGTATGTGATGTGCCGCATGCCGGTTTGTTTATCGGGGCTCAAGATGTCGCGCAAACGCCGAAATCGTTTGGTGCGTTTACGGGCGATGTGTCGGCACAAATGGTTGCCGATTTGGGGGCTGATTTTACATTGGTCGGCCATTCGGAACGCCGCACAATGCACGGTGAAACGAATGAAATCGTCAAACAAAAGGCTCAAAACGCCATGGCACAGGATTTGACCGTCGTTATTTGCATCGGCGAAACCGAATCCGAACGTGAAGCGGGCAAGGCTTTGTCGGTTGTTGCCGAACAAATTCGCGGTTCCGTGCCGACGGGGGCTACGGCCGAAAATTGTGTGATTGCTTATGAACCCGTTTGGGCTATCGGAACGGGGAAAGTGCCGACAACTGCCGATGTTGCTGAAGTACATAAAGCCATTCGCGAAGAATTGGCTAAGTTGCTCGGTGCCGATGTTGCCGACGGTATGCGCATTTTATACGGCGGTTCGGTTAAACCGTCCAATGCTAAAGAGTTGTTGGCGGTTGAAAACGTTGACGGTGCTTTAATCGGCGGTGCCAGCTTGAATGTCGGCGATTTTTGGGGCATCGCTTCCAGCCAATTATAGACCGCATATTTTTGGGCGATACTTGGGAGAGGACGCTGCTTAAAATACAGCGTTAAAATAGGGAACAGATGAAAAAAACGCTAGCTTTGCTTCTTTTGTGCATTTTGTATTCGGCGCCCGCGGCGGCGGTGCCTGTTTTTGACGCACAAAAAGTGAAACAAGAAACGCCGGCTGTCGTTGCGGATAAAAATCCTCATGGGCGCATTGATACGCAGAAGGTAAAGCAATGTATGTTTGATTTGCCCGAAAAAATTGAGTTGAAAGGGTTAAAAGAACCGCTGGTAAAAATTAAAAACCGTTTGGTCGATCACGAAGCGGCCCAAAAGGGGATGGGGTATTCTCAAAATTACCAAAATGCCGTTTGTTGGTCTACCGTTTACGTGTATGATTTGGATCAAAAACAAATTACCAAAGCGGTCATTGAAGCGGATTTTTTGCGCAATCTGCAAGAAATCGGTTATGTATTTGATAAAATACAAAAAAAACAGTTAGAACAATTTCATTCTTATGAAATCCCGATGTTAGATACCAAATATTTGGCAAATGTTGCGTTTTCCGATGCAACAAGCGAAGCCTTGATGGAGGGGGAATTTAATAACTATATATTGAAAGGGCGCGCAACCTGCCGTCGGCTGGAAGGTGTTGAAGCAGATGTTAATGCCAACATCGCCCTAAAACATTTGGCTGAATTGTTAAAGGCAAGTGCTGCGAAGTTGAGGCCTTGTTTAAAATAAAAAATTGAGTGAAAACCATTTAAGAACTGTAAATTAAAGGAGAACCACATATGGCATCAGTATTATTGGCAATTGATATTATTTTGGCAATCGGATTAACAATCCTTGTCTTGTTGCAACGATCGGAAGGCGGCGCTTTGGGCGCTTTGGGGGGCGGCGGAGGCAATTCGATGTTCACGGGGCGTCAGACGGGCAATATGCTTACGCGGTTGACGTGGTGGTTTTTTGCTTTGTTTGTCATCGTTAATTTGGCTTTGGTCGTGATTGCGAAAAAAGCGACGGTGGAAGAACCCGTGTCAATTTTGCCGACGGAACAAAGTGTCCCCGCCATGCCGCAACCTGCATCGGAACCGACGGCAGCTAAAGGTTTGCCGGCCGCAGCTCCCGTTCGTTTGGCAATGGCAAAACCCGTTGCCGAATATCAAGCGCCGACGGCTACATCCGAAGCGCAAATCGACATAAACGAAAAAAAACCGTCAATGGATATTCAAATTGAAGCGCCCGCTTTGCCGGAAGTGCCGACGGTTCAAGGCGGTGACCCGACAATTGATAATGGCGCGTTTCCTGCCGACGAATAAAAATATAAGGATTTCGGACATTAGGTTATAAAGTCCGAAATCTATCCCCTGATTCTTTTGAGGATAATATGCAAAAACAAATTAAATTAAATAATATCGTTTTTTCAAATGAAGCACCGTTTGTTTTAATCGCAGGCCCTTGCCAAATGGAAAGTGCCGCGCATGGCATGGAAATGGCTTCGGCCTTACAGGAAATGACAAACAAGCTTGGATTGGGATTTGTTTTTAAAGCCAGTTTTGACAAGGCCAATCGCACCAGCGTAAATGGCAAACGCGGTATGGGGTTGGAAGCCGGATTGCAAGCTTTTGCCGATATTAAGGCCAAATTGGGATGCGCCGTTATTACGGATATTCACGAACCATGGCAATGTGCGCCGGCGGCGGAAGTCATGGATATTTTGCAAATTCCCGCTTTTTTATGCCGCCAAACGGATTTATTGTTGGCTGCCGGCAAAACGGGCAAAATCATTAATGTAAAAAAAGGGCAATTTTTGGCACCTTGGGACATGAAAAACGTCGCCGCTAAAATTGCCAGTACGGGTAATGAAAATATTTTATTGACAGAACGCGGGGTATCATTCGGTTACAATACATTGGTTGTGGATATGCGTTCGTTGCCGATTATGAAACAAACAGGCTATCCGGTTATTTTTGACGCAACGCATTCGGTGCAACAACCGGGCGGGCAGGGGACTTCCAGTGGCGGACAGCGTGAATTTGCGCCCATTTTGGCAAACGCGGCCATCACGACGGGAATTGCGGGAATATTTATCGAAACGCATGAAACACCCGATACGGCCCCGTCGGACGGTCCGAATATGATACCTTTGAAAGAGTTGGAAGGCGTTTTAAGAAAACTTATGCAATATGATGCGATTGCAAAGGGGAAATAGAATTTTTTGATAATTAGTTAAAAAAAAGGGAAAAAGAAAATGGCTGAACATGAACGCAAATAAACTTAATGAGGTGCGTTGTCAGCAGCGAAGTTAGGGAATATGGTTTATGTTCGGATAAGGTTAAATCTCAAACAGCATATGAAAGGAAAATAAAATGGCTGAAATTATTGATTTAATGGCAAGAGAAATTATTGATTCACGCGGCAACCCGACGGTTGAAGTCGATGTCGTATTGGATGACGGTTCGTTCGGGCGTGCATCTGTGCCGAGCGGTGCTTCAACGGGTGTTCACGAAGCGGTTGAATTGCGCGACGGCGACAAAGCCCGTTTCGGCGGCAAAGGCGTTTTAAAGGCTGTCAATAATGTCAACACGGAAATCTATGACGCTATTGTCGGATTTGATGCGGCTGAACAAGAAGAAATCGATGCCGAAATGATTGCTTTGGACGGCACGGAAAACAAAGGCCGTTTGGGCGCAAACGCTATTTTGGGCGTTTCTTTGGCCATTGCCAAAGCCTCGGCCGATTCAGCAGGTTTGCCGCTTTACCGTTATATCGGCGGCACGGCTGCCCGTGTTTTGCCGGTTCCGATGATGAACATCATCAATGGCGGACAACATGCCGACAATCCGATTGATATTCAAGAATTCATGATTATGCCCGTCGGCGCGACTTCCATTGCCGAAGCGATTCGCATGGGCAGTGAAGTTTTCCACGCTTTGCGCGCTAACCTGAAAAAAGCCGGCATGAACACCAACGTCGGTGATGAAGGCGGGTTTGCCCCGAACATCGGTTCAGCCAAAGAAGCGTTGGATTTCATCGTTGAATCCATTAAAACAGCAGGATACAAACCGGGCGAAGATGTTGTGCTGGCTTTGGATGCCGCTTCTTCCGAATTTTACAAAGACGGCAAATATGTCATGGAAGGCGAAGGCAAAACATTTACTTCAGCCGAACTTGTCAAATACTATGAAGATTTGGTCAACAACTATCCGATTAAATCCATTGAAGACGGTATGGCCGAAGATGATTGGGAAGGTTGGGATTTGCTCACAAAAACATTGGGCGACCGTATCCAACTCGTCGGCGACGATTTGTTCGTAACCAACACGAAACGTTTGGAAATGGGTGTTGATAAAGGCGTTGCCAATTCAATCTTGGTCAAAGTCAACCAAATCGGTTCCTTGTCCGAAACATTGGCGGCCGTTCAAATGGCTCAACGCGCCGGTTATACCGCCGTCTTGTCTCACCGTTCCGGTGAAACGGAAGATGCCACAATCGCTGACATCGCCGTTGCCACCAACTGCGGTCAAATCAAAACGGGTTCTATGTCCAGAACAGACCGTTTGGCCAAATACAATCAATTGATTCGTATTGAACAAGAATTGGGTGATACGGCTGTTTATGCAGGCAAGTCCATTTTCAAAAATAAAAAATAATTTAAAGCACTCATTAACGTCGAAGATGCGTATCACTCATGTAGTAAGTCTACATGAGGACCCGCATCTTCTAGTTTCTAATCACTTTAAATTACTTTTTTATCCTTAAATAATTCCTGCTCAAACCCCGCTCTTATGTACTTAATTATGTACACTATGAGCGGGGTTTGTTTGATAAAATTATTTTTTTTTTAAATTGGATGGATTAAAGTTGTTTAATAGGGGAACGGTGCCTTTAGACAAGTTTTTTTCCGATAAATTTTGTCGAATTATTAAAATGGTTTTTATCATACTTTTTACGTGCAAATAGTGCATTAGTTTATTATACTTATTTAAACAACAAAAGGATAATATATGTCTACTGTCGGAATTATCGCACTGACAATTGTCAATGCCGTTTTGGCGGTTATTATTGCGGTTCATGGATAATGCTTGTTGAAAAAACAACTTGAATAACCTATATATCAGCTTGCAGTTGATAGAATGGCTGTTTAAAGAAAATCAACAAAAATCGGAGGGCATATGGCAAAAATCAATCAGGTTATCAGTGATGGCGGCATCGTTGTTTTCCCCACTGAAACGGTATACGGGTTGGGATGTGATGCGACAAATGAAAACGTCGTCGCGCGTATTTATAAACTTAAAAAGCGTGATAATAAACCTTTAAGCATTATTGTGCCCGATTTGGCAACAGCCAAAAAATATGCTTTATTTTCTCCGCGCGAAGAAGCTTTGGCACGCCAATATTGGCCCGGCCCGTTGACTTTGATTTTAAAAAAACGCACCGGCACGGATTTGGCCGACGGCATAACATTAGGCAGTGCCAATATCGGAATTCGTATTCCGGCATATCCGCCGTTATTGGATGTTATGGTTGAAACGGGCAAAGTGTTGGTCGCTACCGGTGTCAACAATTCGGGCGAAAAAGAATATTTGACGGCTGAAGAGATTCGCCAAGCTTTTCCAAAGGGTATAGATTATATTTGGGAAGATGACGCAGCCATTAACGGAGAGGCTTCCACGGTCGTATTTGTAAAGGATGAACAACCGGCGATTATCCGCCAAGGTGCTCTAAAGATTAAATAAGGTATTGCCGTACTGGCAGAAAGTTTGGCGCAAATGCTTTTATAGGGGAAAATATTATCTCGAATTTTCGCGTAAAACGGGTCGCCCCTTAAAAAAATAAGGCCTGTAGCGCATTTCGGGCGTTGTATATCCGTCGTTCGGGCGATTTGCCAAACGTTCCGTGATAAGGGGTTTAAATTTTTTGTCAAAAAGATTTGAAGCTGTTTTGAGAGCATGAGCAGAGACTTGAACAGGATTTTCGTATGCTTTGTAAACTTCATCTTGTCCGGAAAAAATTTTAAACAGCTGAGCCAATTGCATATCGCGTACCAAATTGATATCAATGAATATCGGAATCTTTTTTTCCAGCGAATTATAATGTTCGACAATTTTTTCGGTTAATACCCACGGCAAAACGTCTGGTTTATTTACAGTGGGTGCAAAATCGGCATAAATATCTTGGCAGCAAATCATTTGCCCGAAATCAATAACGGATACTTTTTGGGTGTTTTTATCGTATAAAATGTTTTCGGAACGTAAATCATCGTGTGCGATTGATTGCGTTTGACCGATAAAGTCCAATTTATAAACATCCATAACCTTTTGATAAACCGATGCCATTTCAGAACCGGTTATTTTTTCAATATTTTTATCGAAACGCCAATCCGAAAAATTGCTTCTTGGTTTTACATTTTCTTCAATCGACAAACGGCTTTGATGCATTTCATTGAGAAAGACTGCGATATTTTGGGCAATTTTGTTTTGTTCCGCCGGGGTAAGCGAAGCATACAATTTTGATGTTAATTGTTCGCCCGATGCGTATTCTTCAATGACATAATTTGAACTTTTTTTTAAGATTTTGGGAATAAAAACGGGCACATTCAAATTTTCGATGCTTTTTAACCCTTCGCAAGCAAAATCCATTTCATCTTGCCAACGTTCTTTGCTTATTCCTTGTCGCGGGCGTTTGATTACGATGGGCATACCGTCTTTTTCGGTTAAATAAGCGGTGGAAAAATATCCTTTTCCCAAAAATTTTTCTTCTTTTTCGGAATGTTGTTTTCTTTTTAAAATTTGAATCAATTTGGACATGTTTTTTATCCGTTTGCGTTTATAAATTTTATTATAACATAACAAACGGATTTTGTCATAAAATTTTAAATTTGTTTCGAAAACTTTTTTGTTATGGAAAATGTTTATTCGCGTATACGCACATAAGATTTATACCGTTGAATAATGTTTTGTTGCAGATTGTGCGTTTTGCAAATGCCGATACGGTTACCCAAGCGTTCGTTAATTAACGGTTTAAATTCATTTTCATAAAATTCGGATGCTTGTTGCACCGTTTGTTCGGGAATATCGCCGATTTGCACGTTGCCTTGATAGGTATTGAAAGAAGTTCCCGATGCCGTATGAAAAATTCGAGGCAATTCCAAATTTGATTTAAAAATTTTACATTCAAATAATTTTAAGATTTGTTGGATTTGTAAATCTCGAACCAATTCCATGTCAATATGGACAGGCATTTTTTTATCAAGGCTGTTATAAATTTTAATGATTTTTTGTGTTAATTCCCAAGGTAACAAGCCCGCTTTGCTGATGGTCGGAGCAAAATCGTAATATAAGTCCTTATCATTGCCCGCTTCGCCGAAATCAATAATTTTCACCCTTTTTGTGCTCATGTCATAAAGTACGTTGCCGGGCCGTAAATCTTGGTGCGTGTAAGCAATATGCTTGCCCAAATGTTTCGTATCGTAAATATGGTGCATATTTGATTGAAACAAATCCCAATCTTTATTGCCGATTGCATATCGGATAATTGCGCTGCTGGCGTATCCCAACGGTTCGGGGGTAACCGGCACTTTATTTTCGATTGTTTCCAAATGAAATTGGTGTAATGTATTCAAAAAAACGGCAATATCATAGGCAATTTGATTTTGTTCTTGTTTCGGCAAAGAAGCATATAAAAGGTTAGTCAACGGTTGACCGGGTAAATAATTTTCAATTAACGTATTGTCTTGAAAAGATTCTATTTCGGCAGTTTGAACCGGCGTATTGAATTCGCGGAGTACTTTTTGCATATCATAAGCTTTTTGAGCCGATTCGCGCCACGGAATAATCATTTGTTCGTTTTTGGGTTTTTTGACGGCATATGCTTTATCGCCCGTCTCATAAACATTGACTACGCTGAAATTTCCAAGGAATTGATGGGTTCGTTTGTATCCTTTTAAAATTAAAAAATTTTCGGAAATCATGATGCCTCTTTTATTGACAAGAAAATATTATATACGAAGGACGATATTTTGTCAAAAAACTTTTAAAACGATAAGGGAAGCTTGCATTCTTGATGATTATTACGGACGGATATTTTTATAAACAAAAACGCCCCGTAAAGGGGCGTTCCCGTATTTTGCCGCAGTTGTTACGAACCCAACCCCATGCCGGACACCATTTGGTCTTGCATGGCGAACGTTCCCATAACCACCCATGCGATAATGGTCGCAATCATCAAAATCGCGATACCGTTTAACACGGCGGCTTTTTGTTCAATATCTTGAACCGAAGATTCCAACCAATCGTCGGACAAGTGTTCCAATGCTTCGGGGAAGTTATCCAATTCGGCGTAAATGCGCAAATCGCCGACAACTTCTTCATCCGGAAAGCCTTGGCCCGTTTTATAAAGTGCATCGCCCAAGTTATCACCGTTGTTGACGAAAATCAATGCTCTGTCAATTCGGTAAAGCAAATATGGCGATGCGTCAGAGCGCAAAGACCGCAATGCTTTGGAAACAGGCGTGCCGGCCTTAACCAAAGCCGCCAAAGAAAGCAACCAACCCACGCCGATAAAAATACGGTAAATGGACCACGGCGGAAATTTATCGAAGTTTTTACGCATACCCGATTTCCAACGCGGAAAAGTTAAAACGATAACCGTAAAAATAATCGGCAACGTGGCAAACAAAATAACAGGGTGTTGGTCCACAAAATTTGACAAGCCGACCAAAGAACCGGCCAACCCCGTCCAAATCAATGTCGGAACAGCGTCTACCATCGGCGGCACCATGAATTTGCCGACACCCCAAATCAAGAAAATAACCATGACCATCAAGAACATCGGATAACCCACGGCATTATAAACGGGAGCTTTCATCCGATTCATCCCTTCCACCACTTTAATGGTGTTGGCAATGGCTTCTTCCAAATTGGCGACATCACCGACGGACAGCATCAAAATTTCGGTTGACGGTGCCCAACCGCGCAACGCAACCGAAAAAGATTCACCGTTTTGGATTTTTTTCATCCATTCGGCAACGGCAATTGCCATCGTATCATCGGGTGATTTACCGTCTTTTGAAGCAATTTGATACATGCGGTCCAATGCATCCATCAAAGAGAATCTGTTTTTCAATAAGGCTCTGAGCTTTTTGTAAAAGGCCAAACGATCGCTTGTATACATACGAACCGTGGTACGCGCGTACCAATAATTGAGTACGTTCGTTCGGCTCATCCCCTTTTGAGCGATTTTACTGCGGCTGGATTTCGGCGGTTGCATTTCGGCCATCGGTCAAACTCCTTTTAAACTGTAACGTCATTGAATAAACCTGTCCATCTTTCGACTTCGTCAATGTCAATGACCCCTTTTAACATGCGTGCTTGGGCTGCTTCACGCAATGTGTGCCCGTTTAATTCCGTTACCCAATAATCCATGGCTTTTTTGGATTCGCCGCGGATCATCAAATCCAAGAATGTTGCGTCGGGCAACAAAAATTCGCCCACGACGGTTCGCCCTTTCACACCGCGATATTCACAATGCTTACAACCCGGACCCCTTAAATACGATAATTCAACCCCCATGTCGCCATACGCTTGGCGCAAACGTTGTACCGCCGGATTATCTAAACGGTCCTTTGCCCGGATACGGCAGTAAGGGCAAATTTTACGGAACAAACGTTGAGACAACATCCCTTTCATAATACTCGGGTCTTGCAATTTAAAATCTTCCACGCCCATATCTTTTAAACGCATCATAATAGCCGGTGCCGAATTGGCGTGCAAAGTCGTCCAAACGCTGTGACCCGACAAAGCTCCGCGGAAAGCCAAGTCCGCCGCGGCCAATGTACGAATTTCCCCAATCATCAATGCATCCGGGTCAGAACGCAAAGCGGCCGCCAAAGCTTTAGTAAATTCGCGGTCTTTAGCCTCTTCGGATGTTGCATTGGTCACGGGCATTTGGCGAGCACCCGGAATCGGGTATTCCGGCGGGTCTTCCACCGTAATCAGGTTGAGTTCGTAATTGCGTTCTTGCAACATTGAAATCATATTGCGTTGCAATGTTGTCGATTTACCGGAACCCGTCGGGCCGGCTACAATAACCATGCCGGTCGGAATAGCACGCATCCGATAAAATAATTCCGTTTCTTGCGGTTCAAAACCCAAAACGCTTAAATCACCGGCCGATTCGGCGTTGTCTTCATCATACAACAAACGCATAACAACATAACGCGTACCGAATGCAATCGGGTTAAATTGTAAACGAATACCTTGTACGTTGCGTGGCAAAGTCAATTTGCCGTTTGAGCCGCGCAATGCCGTTTTTCCGACTTTTTGTGCAGCTTGATATTCATTTTGCGCGTAGTTGGCATCCGAAATATCGGCGGATGCAAATGCTGCGCGGACAAAGCTTTCACCCCAATCGCGATTATATTCCATTTCCGTTTGCATCAAACCGTTCATACGGAACATGACGGTCGTGTGGTCGGCCACAACAATGTGAATATCCGAAATGTGGTTAGCAGCGGCTTTTGAAACAATCGTTACAAAGTCGCGTTGCATACGTGCTTGTTCTTGATTGGTTTCTTCCACGTCCGCCGGTGTTTTGGACCGCATTTTGCCGGCGTATTCGTAAATGTTGTTGATGACAACTTGGGGAACATATTCGGGTTGCCCGATTTGCAAACGGCGACGGCGCGTATCGGTTACGAACAACAGCGGCGGTCCGTCATATTTATGATTTTCGGCAACAAAAAAACGTCCGTTTGAAAAAAGTGCCAACATCGACCGTGTCGTATCGGATATGACATATGATCCGCCCGGTGCCGTAATACATTCGTTGCCGTTAGAAAATAATTCCTTTAGAAAATTCGATGAAGCATAATTTACTTTTTGGAGAGCATCTTCCCGCTTCAGTTGCTGAGTATTGCCTTTTTGAAGCGGCAATTGCGATTTAATGTTGTCTTTCGGTTTCGGTTGAATATTAATGCGTTCAATCGGAAACGATACTTTATCGGACGTATCTCTTGCTTGTGGGTGCAAATCCTTCGTCCGGAAATTTGTTGCTTCCCCGACGTTATTTGAAGATACAGTATCGGTGGAAATGGGATGGTCGGATTCGTTATTTGATTCGTTGGTGTTTTTGGTAAAATCGTCCGTATTTTCGGAGTCGTCTTCCGACATTTGCGGGATAACGGGCGTAGTCGGTATGACAGGGGGCATCGGTTCATCAGGTGAATTAATCATATTTTCTCCGCTGTCCGATTCGATTGAATTTTCACCCTGTTTCGATTGTTCGAAAACAGTATCGTCCGTTTGACGATCAGATATATTTTCGATTTCATTTTGTGTTTCGTCAAAAGAACGATTATTTTGTTCGCCGTTGTTTTCAAACGAACCATATTCGTCCGAATCTTTCGGCAAATTGGGTTCAAAGCCGGACGATTCGTTCGTATCTCCGCCGATTTCGGGCAAAACGGGGGCATCATCCATAAATATGGCTTCAGTATCGACAAACGCATTTTTGTCATAAAAAGAACTCCCGCGCACCGGAGACGGCACGAGTTCCGAATTTGAAGAAAGCGTTTTATCCTGTTCAGCCAAAGATTGTTACCCCCTTAATAATATCCTTATTCAACGGGATCGGCCGGTACCGTCGGCGTTGAAACTTTTTTCGGGCCTGCTAAAACAAGAGAACTTTCGTTATCGCCGTAAACGACAAAAACGGCATCTTTCGTGATTTTTTTGACAATATGACCGGATGGTAACCTGTCATCTACACTGACAGTCAATACAGAATCGTCTTCCAAATCACGCAATTGAGCTTTTAATATGCCGCGAATCCCTTTTACGCTGGTCAGAACATATAAATCGCTGAAAACAGCATTCGTTTTTATCGGATTGATTTCGATAGCCGGAGCATCGCTCGTGTTATCATTTGCCGCTTGTGCTTTTTCCAACGCTTCGGCACGCAATTGTTCACGCAAAGCTTCCGCTTCGGCAATTTTTTGTTCAAGTGCTGCGGCTTCTTCTTTCTTTTGTTCGGCTTCTAAACGGATTTTTTCCTGTTCCTGCCACCATTTGATACGGCTGCGAACAACTTCTTCGCGTTTGGCAATTTCATCCAAACGGGCTTGACGATAAGTTGCTTTTAATTTTTCCAAATCATTTTTAAGCGTTTCTTTTTGCGTTTGCAATTTCAAAAAGACATTGCCGCGTTCCAAGTCAGCCATTTCTTGGAAAACTTCACTGGTAATACGCCCGAGCAATTGTTCACTCGGTAAATCGCGCGGAGAAACGGAACGTTCCATCGAAGACGGACCGGTAATAATGCTTTCCGAAACACCGGGCAAAGGTGCTAATTCCAACGAACCCAAAGTCGGACGATTGGGGAAATCGACGACTTGCTTGGATTCCGTAGGGACGTCATTTAATTCTTTTTCAAGAAGGGCGCGGCTCGCTTCATCCAAAACTTTCGGAGCTTCCAAATTTGTGTTTGCTTCCTGAGCCTTAACCGGCATACCGACAAGGGCAACGGTCAGCATTAAAGCGCTTAATAATGATAAAGGTTTATTTGGCATAAATTCTCCCTTCATACTTCCATTTGTTATTGACTGATTCTACTGCTGGGTTATACTCGATTTTTAACAATTCCAGGCCTGAAAACTTATCAAAGAACGGTTTCCATTCCCATGGCGTATAGGCCGATACGACCGTAAAGGCGTAATAAGTATAATTTTGTTGATTCGGCGGCGGTGTACCGTCGGGATTGTTTGGCGGATCTTGAACCGTTTGCACCGAAAATTGGATGGGCAAGTTGGTCGCTTGCGAAATATCCGTTAATTCTTCACGGATTTGAGAAGCCGTTAACGTCGGAATGGAAGCTTCCAACGGAATATCGTTAAATGTGATACGACCCGACGCAATATTGCCCGATTCGTTTAATTGAATGTCGATACGGGAAATTTTATATTCTTCAATCGCTTTTTTTACCCAAGCTATACGCCCGCCCGGATTCCATGATTTTGTCCAATTTGTCGTGATGCCGGTCGGCGTGCAAACAACCGTACCCAATTGCCAACCCGGTATTGTCAGGTTGTTTAATTGATACGAATTGTTCCAACATTTATTTAAAAAGACATTTATATCCGGTAATTTTTCCCACGGTTTCGGCTTTTCAGGCGCCGGCACGACCGGTTCAATGACAGTTGGTGTCGGTACGGCCACAATCTTTTCTTGAGTAAAGACGGTTTCCCACAGCGAACTGACCAAATAAACAACGCCGCCCAATAACGCAATAACCACTAAGGTAATGCCGATTAAAAATTGCGTGCGTTTTACGGCGCTGAGTTCGACTAAACGAATTTTGCGTGCGTTCTTAACGACGGGTGCCAGTTCAACTTCTTCGGATCCTTCAATTTCCCAATTTTTAGGCGCGATTTTTATGTCCCAATCCGGAACGGCCATCATTGAAAAAAACGCGCGTTGAGCATCTTCTTCATTCGTAAACAGACGGTCTTCTTCGGACAAAATCAAATCGTTACGGATGGAAACAAACCACCAACCTTCTTTGACCTTAAAGACGGCACAAACGGATGTTTTGTCGGCGTAATAGCTGGCAACGGCGGCAGCGGCAGACGGTTGCCCTTCGCGATGGCCCATTGATTTGCGTCCGACACCGTATTGGGGAGCGGATGCGGGCCTTAAACAATACAGATCCAAGCCCGGTTCGCTTTCAATAACTTCGCGAATTTCGGGAATCGGATCATCCGGATTTTGCAACGATTGCCACATCAACCCGACGGCATAAATCGTACCGCCGACGACAATGGTACCCAATAGATCTTGTCGTTCCTGATATTGTGTCGGTGCGCCCGCTTGCGAAATGTCTGTATTTTCCACTGAAGCTTACTCCTACTTAACTTACCCTATTTAAAAGTCGCGCATCCGGGTTTCGGGCGATAAAGGCGATTCCAAAACCTCAGGTGTCAACAAGATAACCAATACGTTGCGTACGCGTTTCGAATAGGATTTTCCGCCCAGTAAGCTCATTTTCGCTCTGCCGATGCCGGAAGTTTCCGTTTGGTTTTGAATGCTTTCAAAACCGGTCAAAACAAGAGTGGAACCCGAACGCATGGCAATTTCTTGCATAAAGCCGCGCATTTGCATTTTCGGCAATTGTACGATGGATTGGTCCGTATCTCCGGTATTGTCATCGTCATCTTCGTTTTCGTTTTCGTTTTCGTCTTCATCGGAATTATTATTATTATTTGAATTTGTTCCCGAAGACGAGAATGTTGTCAATGAAATAAGATCCGTCAAATTCAATGAGAACAAAACAATCAAACGGCCGTGATCCAAAATCCGCGGTAAAATTTCCATCGTGAAACCGTAATTCAACGTATCCGTTTCATAATCGACTTCCGTATTTCTGTCCGTACCGCTGCCGTTTGTTGTAACATTTGTTTCTTTCACATAGTTTTCTGATGTTGAAATTTGAACGGGCGCAATTTTATTGTTCAACGTCGTAACGGAAGAGCTGGTCACCAATGATGTTTTTCCTTGAGTTGACAATGCTTGAATAATGGCACCCGAATCTTTCCATCTGGAATTCGGATCAATCAAAGTCATCGAAAGCAAGCCCGCGACACCGGATGTGCCGGAACCGGCCGCAGCGTCAATGAAGTACGGACTGTAATAATTGCCGGACAATTTATTGCTGTTGAAAACGGCTTTTAAATCCAAACCGTAATTGTCTTCGGCATTGATTTCAACTTGCAAAATTTTTACCGAAATAGCAACTTGTCTGGACATTTTTTCATTCCAGTTATTAATATATGACGCTACTTTGCGCATGACAAACGGGCTGGCCGTAACGGTAACGGTACCCGTTGCGCGGCTGAAAGAAAGTTTCCCTTCTTCACCGACCACTTGTTCAATCCCTTTTTCAATGCTGTCCCATAAGGCCAAATTGGCGGAAGTGGACAAATTCGACGAAGAATTGCCTTCCGTGGAACCGTTTGCCCCCATTGACGCCCCTTGAATTGAAGCATCCATTTGTGTTTCATTCGGTAAAGCATACAATGTAAAGACACGTGTTTCTTTCGTATAGAAAGTTATTACGCCGCCGCGGTAACGCCACCAAACGCCATAGCGGTTGGAAATATAATTCAACAGACCGCTGAGTTTACCCGAATAATTAACGGGCACCGTTTCGGTCGGTACGGCGTTTTCGGCCTTCAAATCATCCAAACGAACCGAAATGCCCGTCATATCCGTCAATTCTTGGGCTAAAACAGGCAAAGTTTCTTCCTCGGCAATGGAAACGGTAATACCGTCATCTTTTTCAGCCCAAGCGGGCAGGGCATCACCTTCCATAATCTTAACGCTTTGATTACCGAGCCAAATATCGTTTTTGGAACGGACCGTGTCGACCGGCTCCGGAATATCGGGTACTTGCGCTTGTTGCAAAGCTTCTTCAGCGCGTTCCAAAGTCGTTTCGATTTTGGCATTGGTTTCTTTCGTGTATTTTTCACAGGAGGTTAAGGCTAAAACCCCTAAAACAACACCGACAAATAACCCCAGTTTCTTATTAATCTGCATTTTCATCCTCCTGCGTGTTAATTACCAACACTCTGTTTCCTTTATAGAATGTGCCGATGGGGGCAGGCGTCGCCCTGGCAAAAGAGCGAATGAGAGCACCGGATACTTCCGTGAATGTGCCGCGGAATACAACGCCTGCTTCCAAATGATAATCTCTTTCCAATTTCCAAATAATCGTCCAACCGGATTTTTCACCCCAATCCATCAACAAAGTACGCAATGTTGAACCGGCCGTTGCTTCCCAGTCATGGCATTCTTCGCCATAAGCAACTTTTTTGGCCAATGCGGATTTTTGGTTGACAACCGTTTTGATTGTTTTTTCTTCAACTTTTGAAGGAGCGACAACCGATACGACAGGCGCGTTTGTGCTTTCGGTTGTTGTTGTTTCCACGACGGTTGTTTCAACAACTTTTGTTCCCGTTTTATCTGCTGCTTTCGTTTCGATGACTTTCGTTTCGGAGGCTTGTGTTTGTGCTTCAATTTCAACGACTTGCGGCTTTTGCGCTTTGTCCTTTACGGATACGCCTTTGTCTCCGGCCGGTTTTGAACGGGCCAAATCGCCGTTTCCCGCAGAAATAACCACCGGTTTTTTATTTGACGTTGTCGTGGTAACCGTATATGTATCGGAAGAAAATTCGGGCAAATACATGCCGGTTTGATTATCCGTTACCATAACACATTCAATCCCGGCTTCATCGTAGCAATCCGGGACAATAACAATGTCTTCTTGGTCGTTTGCGGCGCAACCTGCCAATCCCAACGAGCAGGAAATGACGGCCACATACGCGGTTTGTTTCAATAAACTGGGTTTCATTTTTTACTCCTTCTTTTTACAATATCGTATTTTTGGGGAATATACAATATTATTTTTTTATTTTCCTTTTTTACTTTGACGCATCTACCATGCCGTTGTTTGTTTTTCAATCTTTCTGCCCGTGCTCGATTCGGTAACGATTACCTGTTGAGGATCGCTTTTAAGCGCGGTGCGCAAAACCAAACTGTTCGGTTCGCGGTTTGTTTGAAGCATGCGGATTTGGTGAGATGACAAACCGTTGCTCATCAAAGTATTGCGCACAAGTGCCAATCGTTTGTATTGAATTTCGGGGTCTTGATTGCTGACGCGGACTTCTACAACAAGACGCGGGTCGGCCAAAGCGCTTTTGGCATACGCTTTAATCCACTTTAAAGTTTGTCCCGAAAAATCGGTTGCGTTTTTATAAAAAGATACTTTGATTTCCTGAGGCATGATAAAACCGGGCTTTTCCCCTTGTTCGGAAGCACTCAAGAATTGATCGGCGTATTCCGACGGAATGACGTGGCGCACATACTTGTCGGGAGTGGGTTCGACCGTCGGTTTTTCGGGTAATGGTGCCAACGGAATAAGTATCGGCGTTGTCCGAGCCGTTTTGGTTACGCGTGTCGTGGTCGTTGTTGTCGTTGTTCCGCCGGCGGTGTGGCCGGTACCGAGTTGTTTCGGCGTACGTGTGCCGTTTGGCGATGTTGTGCCGGTTGCATTCGCGGATAACGAAGCGACATCAATGTCAATATTGATATCTTCACCGACGGGGGCAGGTGTCGCACCGACGTTTTGCGATGTTAAAACGATCGGCAATTCTTGCGTTGTCGTACGGGTCATTGTCGTGGTGGTGGTTGTTGTTTTTGTACTTTCGCCTTCTTTGACTTCAATCATGTCATTAGAGGCGGTTTCGCCTTCGACGGGCAACAAATAAGTCGGTAATAAGAAATCGCCTTCGGCGGTAATGGTTGCAACGGCATCTTCGGCCGTATCGTCTTTTTCATCCGTCAACAGTTCGGCGGTTTCGTTCGGGTCACCGTCGCCTTGCGCAATTTCCGCATAAACGGGATGTATGCACAGCATTCCCAAAATCATGCAGATGCCTAATGACGAAGTAAAAAAGAGTTTATGTTTTACCATGGCTTGTTCGTCCCTTCATAAGAGTTTAAGCGGTTTTCCCGATAAAATTATACAATTCATATCATCCTATGAAACTGTTTTATAGCATAGAATGTTTTGGAATGAAAGAAAAATATTTAATTTTTTACTAACAATTTAGCATTTTTTTTGTTATTTCAAAAAAACAGTAAAAAAGGACTGGACAAAACACCGAAAACAATGTAAAATAATATTAAGCTCTTGAAACGGGGCTTAATTACTTAAACAAGGAGGTTATTATGAATACTTTTGTTAAATATTTGTCCTTTTTTGCTATCGTGTCTATAGCTTTCTTGGCAACGGATGCGTTAGCACAAACTGCCGGCGGTGTCGGTAGTAAGGATGCTTTTTCTGTTGTTTTGACACGTATGGTTACGACATTCAGAAACGTTCGTTCCGTGATTTTCGTCGTCGGCGGTTTCGGTTTGGTCGGTTTGGCCTTTGCCGCTATTTTCGGTAAAGTTAAATGGGCTTGGTTGGCGGCTTTGGCTGTCGGTTTGGCTATCGTTGCCATCGCCGGTGCGGTTGTTGACTATGTTACGCAAGCAGACTCTGCACAAAACGTATACACACCGAGCCAATTCGGCGATACGTTGTACTAAAAAATCTTTTGGTTTTAAAGGCCGCTTTTTTAAGCGGCCTTTTTTTTATATCGACCTTGTCGGGATTTTTTAATTTTGTTTCGGTTTTTCCAATACATTATTCCGTTTCTGCGCCCATATGTTTCTGTTCGGATGCCGTCCTGCATTTCGGTATCTTGTTCCAAGGCTTATATGTTTGTTTTACAAGATTTTAAGTTTCGTTAAGCGCAATGATTTCATTTTTCTTTCCGGATTTTTTTAAGATTGGTATGAACGGCTTAAAATGTGTGCGGGGCGGTCTGTTTTTAAAAGTCGGTAATTTTGTCGGATGCGTCCCGATGCAATACGAAAGTTGACACACGTCTCTGTTTTTCTGAACGTATATGTCAAAAGAGCCGGAAACCGGCAAAATAAAAGAATCTGCCATTGGCAAAGCGTTGAATACGCGCATTGTTCATGATGATGGTTGCTTTCATAGGTTTGCCGGAGACTTCCTTGGCGGTTTTCATCTCCTTTTTTATAATTCGATGAAAGGAATGTATCGGGGATGGGACAGTTTAATCAAACCTGTCGGGAAAAAGATTTTGCCGATGCCGGTTATCCGCGATAGTTTGGATATTAACGAAAAAACGCTTAAAGAAATTGAACGAGGTACTTACAGCGGTTCGGTCGATGCTTTGTTTCAATTAATTATTTTATATGACCGTTATTTTAAAAAGCAATTCAAACGCCGTTATAAACTGCCTTTCCACAAATCGCGGGAAGATGAAGCCATTTTAAAGGCCGGTTTGAACAGGGTCTATCAGGTTTTGTCGGGTTAGTTTTAAGAAACGGGCAGTGAAATAACAACTCTGAGCCCTTTCAGCGGGCTGGATTTCAGAGTGATATCACCACCGTGCGACAAAACAACGTCTTTGGCAATCGTCATGCCGAGACCTATCCCCCCGGTTTCCTTATTGCGCGAATTTTCAAGACGGTAAAAAGCTTTAAATACATCGCCCCTTTTATTTTCGGGAATGCCCGGCCCGTTGTCGTCAACGATAACGGTAGCCATTTTATCGCGTATGCCGAGCGTTACTTGGGCATAGGTTGCATAGCGCCCCGCATTTGTTAAAATATTGGTAATGGCCCGCGATAAATCGGCTTTGCGTCCCATGATTTCCACTTTTTGTTCGGTATGAATGTCAATTTTTTGCCCCGTTTTGACCAATTTGCGCACGATGTTTTCAAGCAAGGTATTCAACAAAATTTCCTCGGGGTCTTCTTTGGCTTCCCCCTTGGCAAAATCCAAATAACCGATTAACATTTTTTCCATTTCTTCAATATCCGTTTGCAAGTCATTTGTATTTTCGTCGGCAGGCATCATACTGAGCAACAGCTTCATGCGAGTCAACGGCGTGCGCAAATCATGCGAAACGGCGGCAAGCATTGCAGTGCGTTCTTTTAAATATTTTTGAATGCGGTCACGCATTAAAATGAACGAATAGCCCGCCTGACGTACTTCGGTGGCGCCTTCGGGTTTAAAATTGAGCGTTGCATAACCCATGCCGAATTGTTCTGACGCCTTGGATAACCTTACAATTGAGCGGACTTGGTTTTTCATAAACAAAAACGCGATCCAAAACAATAAAATCGACGATCCGATCATCCAAACCAAAAAGACATGCACGGTTGAAGTGAAAAAACGTTTTTTAGGCACATGCGTCGTCAAAACCCCTTCCGGCAGCTGAACGGTAATCAGCAGTTGGTTGCCCGGCAATTTTTGCAAAATAAACGGATATTTTAAATTGCGCATTTCGCGGTATAAATGAGATTCTTTCATATCGGTCGAACGCACCGAATCGGGAAAAACCTGTTCGGGGAAAAATGACATGCGCAATGACAGGTTTTTGTTCATGCCTTGCAGCAAAACATTCAAACCGTCTTCATCGGAGCGTTGGCGGATAACGTCGGCCATAAATTGGATTTCGCCGGTAATGTCCAATGCCAACCGTTTGGAAACCGTGTCCCAATGGCGGTCATAAAAGAAAATGACGATAATTGCCTGTAATAAAATCAGCGGCAATAAAATAATTAAAATAAAACGTTTCAGCAAGCTTTGCGGAAAAATCCGGCCGCGTATAATTTTAAGGCCTTGGTTAAACCAATCCCACAAGCGGCTTAAAAATAAAAACAGGGTATTTTCTTTGATTTTCATCCGGTCACCAATGCATAGCCTTGTCCGCGTACCGTTTGAATGCACGACGGTTGTTTGATGTCGGATTCGATTTTGCGGCGCAAGCGTGTAATTTGAACATCTATTGTGCGTAAATTGTCGGTTTCAAGCAGCCGTCCCAATTCTTCGCGTGAAACGGTTTCTCCGGCTTTTCGGGCCAAAGCTTTCAATAATTCCTGTTCGGCATTTGTCAACACAATCGGTTCGTCACCTCTGCTCAAACGCCCTTTTTGCACATTGAATTTATAGGGGCCGAAGTAAACGTTTTCATCCGGATTTAACATTGCGACGCGTTTTAAAATATTATTGATACGCAAAACCAATTCGCGCGGTTCGAACGGTTTGGGAAGATAATCGTCCGCGCCGTTTTCCAAACCGTTGATGCGGTCATCGCTGTCGGCCATTGCGGTCAACATTAAAATAGGGGTCATTAAACCGTTTTCGCGTAACTCTTTGGTAAAATCCATGCCGTTTTTTTCGGGCATCATGACATCCATAACCAATAAATCAAAAGTAAACAATTCCAATAAATCGACGGCTTCTCGGGCATTTGCCGCTTCAGAGGTGACAAAACCGTTTTCGCTTAAGTATTTCTTTAACAGTTTCCGTAAGCGCAAATCGTCGTCAATAACCAATATGTGCGGTTGGTGGTCCATTTTTGTTTTTAAGCCTCCCGCGCCAAATCGGCCATCAGCGCGGCCCCTTTGTCGCCGCCCGTTCCGGTTATTTTTTCATTTAAGATATATTCCAGTGCATCAATATGTTTTTTGATGAATGTCATTTGCGCCGCATCAAAATTGCCCGAATTTGATTTTATGCGCTCACATAAGTAAGTGGCAACATCCGTCATCAACGGATATCCGAACGTTGCGCCTTGACCTTTAATATCATGGGCAATCGGATAAAGTTCTTCTTTGATTATTTGAGTGCGCCCGTCGTCGGCAATACTGTTGGCATCGTTAAACGAACGTTTCAGTTTCATAACGTCCGCCATAGCCCATTTGGGATATTTTTGAGCTAAATCGGATATGACGTTTGCCGCGTTTTGTTCTTGAATTTTATTAACGCCTGTGGAATTGTTCGTAACGGAATCGTTAAAATTTTTGTCGGCAATTTTTTGGAAAATCGGCGGTAATTCTGTATATTGTGTCATGTTAAGTGCTCCGATGGTTAAAAATTTTCGCTCCTTTCCTTTTAAGTGTATCAAAAAAACAAAGGATTGCCAATGATTTTTTTTATCGGCGAAATTTTAAACGCAATGTTATGGATTTTTAAGAAAATAAATTTCAGAGCATAAAAAACACTCTTTAGAAAAAAGAGTGTTTTTGGTGCGATCAAGA